>JAAXGN010000108.1:38873-221804 GCA_012267415.1 Candidatus Poribacteria bacterium
AGTTTGCGAAGATGTGCCACAAACTGCCATTATAATAAAATTGGTTGTGCTACAATTCATGCATCCCGGACACGAAAATGGCGTGAGTGAACACATCCGAAATGATTAATCAAACTGAGGTTGCATTGAGATTAAATCCCACAATTGGTATATTCCGTAGGATCGACCCATAGATCGCGCCTTATAATTCACTTAATATAGTGGAAGTAACATGAGTGCTTTGTTTGCACTAATTTGGAGAGAAATCATGAAACGACGTAAGTTCTATTTCAGAAATGTTCTTAAAACACTACTAAAAGGTTCTGCATATTCATTTATACTTATTTTCGTGTTTCTGACAATTAATTGTGGTCCAGCAACAAAAGGACAATATTACATCCCTGAAACGGAGGCCACCACTGGCAAGAAAACGGAAATGCGAAATGAAGTGAAATTACCGAAAGCAGTTTCCCTTAATTTGGCCCAGATGCCTTATGTTAGAAATGCTTTCAAGCAACCGCCGCGCGTCAATAGCATAGGCGGGATTGATGATTTTTATGTAACAACGCAAAAGACCGTGATGCATAGTGCAGTCATCACCAACTGTTCCTCAGATATCTTAAAAGCATTTTTGGCGAAGGGATGGACCCCAATTGTAATGATAAAACTTCAAACACAAACAGCCGAGATTATACCGGTGTCCGATTACAATGACAATTCAAACCAAATATCCCTACAAAATCCTGTTAATCTCTCCAAACGCAGATTCAGCTACAAGGATTTTGAAACATATTGGAGCAAGGGATCGAAAAACAAATGTGTTTTGATTACACCTCAGCAACTCACGGAAAGGGATATACGAAACGCGTTAGCGAAATATCTATCCAAAGATGCATTTGAACAAATTAGTGTGAGGAGTCGGTAACACCAACAAAATTGAAAGTATTGCTTTGTCAAGTCATCTTTTGTAGGTCGGGTGTCGCTTCGCTCTACCCATAAATCAACGTTATGAATGCCTTATGAAGATTAGTTATTAGTTGGGTAATACACGGGCGGGGAAACCCCGCCCCTACGAAACCTTACTCCTACGATAAGTCTTATCAGTAGAATTACCTGATTATTTATTTATCGTAGATTATACAATTAATTCTACATTCTGAGTTGTAGGAGGGGAATGCCTAAATGGCATTCATACCGTTGATTTGAACTCCGATTCCCGACTATAAAGGGTTTGGTCGCGATTCGGAGATCGCTCCTACAAACATCCAATTCATAGAAAAAAACGCCCAGCACATAGCACCGAGCGTTTTCTTTCTTGACGAAGCGAAGTCTCACCTATAAACTCCGCAATTGCTATTATTTCCAGTCTTCAATCAGTTGCACTAACAATCGCACACCGTACCCGGTTGCTCCTTCAGGGATATAGGTAGACCCCTTCACCCCCCATGCAGTACCTGCAATGTCGAGATGCACCCAAGGATAACCTTCTGCGAACTTCTTCAGAAATGCTGCACCTGCAAGCGTTCCGGCAGTACCATCCCCAATATTCTGAATATCGGCCACTTCGCTCTTTACACCTTCATCGTAATCGTCCCAGAGTGGTAGTTCCCAGACACGTTCATGTGTTTTCTCGGCTGCCGATTTCACTTTCGCCATAAGTTCTTCATCCGTACCCATTGCACCGGCGGCGAAATGTCCAAGGGAGATAATAACTGCACCTGTCAATGTTGCTAAATCAACCACACCATTCGGTTCATACTGTGCAGTCCACTCGAGCGCATCAGCCAGAATTAATCTACCTTCCGCATCAGTGTTCATAATTGAAATCGTTTTTCCGCCAAAAGAGGTAACGACATCTCCGGGTTTAATAGCGGCCGACCCCGGCATATTCTCTGAGGCAGCGACAATACCTATTACCCGTACATCAGGCTTCAGGTTGCCGATGACGTGCATCGCACCTAATACAGATGCAGCACCTGACATGTCGTGTCTCATCTCGTCCATGCTCTTGCCTGGTTTAAGTGAAATCCCACCCGTGTCGAAAGTTATGCCCTTTCCAACAATTGCGACAGTATCCTTTGCGTCACCGTCAGGTGTGTATTCTAAGATAATAAACCGGGGTTCCTCAGCACTCCCTTGTGAAACTGCTAAAAGGGTGCGAAATCCTTTCTCCTCAAGTGTTGCCTTATCAAAAATCGTGCAGGTAAGTCCCGTAGATTCTGCCACCTTTTCTGCTTTCTCAGCAAGCAGCGTCGGGGTAAGATGATTACTGGGTTGGTTGCTAAGATTCCGAGCAAGGATGGTGCCGTTCGCTATCGTTTCACCACGTCTAACAAGTCGTTCAATGCTGTTTTTCTCTATATCACTACCGACAAGAATCGTCAGAGAGTCAAGCGATTTACTTTCACCATCATCGTCTTCCTTTTGGGTTTTGTGCTGTTTGAATTCATAGAGAGAAAGTAAGCTGGCTTCAACGGCGGCTTGTGTCCAATCATCTTGTGTTTCAGGTGGTAGCGGAACTGCGATAGATTTGAGTCCCATGTCGCGTGCCATCTGGGCGGTGTGTCCCGAGACTTGCCGCACCTTTTCAGCATTGAGTTCCGCGTACATCCCAAGTCCTACCAAGATAACACGAGGAGCCGTTATGCCGCCATCTGTGTAAAGGACACCTGTCGTTTTCGGTTTGCATTTAAAGTCGCCGAGATTCAGGAACGACTGAATTTGTCCCTCCAAAGCAGCATCCGCAGCAAGTAGTAACTCGTTATAAATGTCATCCTCAAGCGTCGGAATGAGAATTGCATCCGTTTCAAATTGACGAAAATCTCCGGTTTCAACAGTAATGTTCATTGTAAATACTCCTTTTTGGAAAGTGTGCCTGCTACGCGTGTAACAGGCACGTGTAAAATTATTAAAAACCGACCCTATCGATTTTGTGCTGATGTAATTCTCGCCGCATCTGTGCCTCGTCGGCAGCTGAAAGTTTCTTCGCCTTCGCTGTTGATCGCTGTCGCTGCTGCGTGTCGTCGTCGTCGATTAAGCGTTCGCACCCGCGCTTAATTAGCGATAGGATCCCAGCAATAATCAAGCCTTCAATAACCACAACGCTCACCTCCTTCAGTCAAGCGGATTTTAATAGATTGTCCAAACTGTTGCTTTGGCAATTTCTTTTTCTTTCTATAATATTTCCTTGCGACTGTGCAGACAGCAATCGCAATTATAGAAATTAAATGATAAAAGGAGGAGGGGTGCCCGAAGTGTTTCACGTTCTCGCGATAGTTACGGCGTGCTTCATCTTCATCCCGTGGGGGCTCCCCACCACCACATCCAGCTAACAGGATCGCAAGGACGATTGCAAAAACAAGGGTGATGCATACGGGGCTCTGACTGTTTCTGTTTATAAGCATTTTGTTCTCCTTTAATTCTCATAAAATTGACTATGATCCAAGATTCAAATATTGCTTCGATTCGGCAAACGGCACCGTTTTGATCGCCGAAAAAGCGGACACGTCCGACGTGTCCGCGGTATTAGCATTCGTGTTAGAAACCGGAGGCCGGCGGCAAATTGCCTGTTTCCTCAGCGTATTTCACTCTTAGCCTGAACGTGGCATAGAAGACGAGAGCGAATCCCAAAACGACCGCTCCCCCAACAACAAACTCCATTTTTTCCTCCTTGGTTTACCGCCAGTAGGCAGTCTCGTTTTTATTTATTAAGGAGCACTTTCCGCTGGGTAAGTCAACTTTTTTTGCGTGAAATTATGCTTCTTTGGGCAAGAACCATCTTTCAATGCACCTCTCTGCACAACAGTGATAAGCCCAATGCTGAGTAGATGCTTTATTGCGTGGGTTGACGTGCTTCGTTGCACAATCAAGGATGAATGTGCTACAGATTGATAACGCCAAATGATGAGCAGATACTTTATTGTGCAGTATGATGTTCATCATGACGTCATGCCAAAAACTTTATACACCCGTCATCTTGAGTTTGTTTTGCAACTATAAAGGGTACCAGGCAAACTAAATCTCACAAGTTTGCGATACAAGACCTTACTCCATTCCCGCTGATGTATATGGGGTTCGGGTAAATCTATATGTTGAGGATGAAAGTTAGATGCTCTGCACCTATGGAAGTAAGATCCAAGAAGGTCTTGAAAACAAATTGTAGATTTGATAACATGACACTCCATGAGAGGTCCTCCTATATATTTTTACTGAAATGGAGAAAGGTAAATGAATATCCATTCACTCAATTCGGATTTTGAAGCCTATAAAGATGAAGTTCTGCGAATCGCTACTGAGATAGTAGGAGACCGCGTTACGAGCATCAAAATAACAGAGACCGTGCGGCTGTGTATTGAAGGTCAACACTCCCCTATAGACCGAATCCTTACACAGGAAACCAACACGTACATCAATCGTATCCTCACCAACGAATTTCGGACACAGAACAACATAAAAGAAAATGACACATCACAACTAAAATCAGAGCTAAATGATTACGTTCGTAAATCTATTTGCGATTTGCCACTTAACACAAAAATCAGTGAAATTATGGTAATCCTTGCCAGTGCGGAAAGTTACGATCCCTTTCAGGAACCGAAACAAGACCCAAGCAACAAGCTATCTCCCGAATCAGATCAGGACAGTCCGTTTCTGAAACTCGAACAGGAGCTAAGCCACCTAACAGTAAACGTCATTACAAAACTTGTTACGCCAGAAAACTCTATTTCAACACGCAGTCATCCAACAGAAATCCGAAACCTAAAAACTATTGTCCCCACAGCGTGTCGCGATTATTTTACCTCACTACTGGCACACCTAAATCCACTCATCCGAATACAAGAAAACGCAAACGCCCCTGATTCGCTCACGCCCCTCGTGAAACAAGTCGCTTGGGAATATATTGGGAAACCTAAAAGAGATAATCCCCTCGCAAAAAAGCATCTCTTTCCGCAGCCACTCGCAGGGCGGCCAGCAGACACCCAACAAATGGTAGTCTATCTGCTCTCCCAGCTTAATTTTCGTCAGAGACAGGCACTTCTCCTTTCTCGTTTTTCTGAGAAAGGTATTACAGACCGCGATATTGCCCGACACATAGGCATCAGCGTGGAGGAGTTAAGCATCAACGTAGAGGAGTTAGAAGACATCCTACATACTGACACAGCAGCAAATGGACAAATCAGCCAAGACGATACTTCTCAAACTCAGGACAACACCGAAACCGAAGAATACGTAGACATCTCCGAAGACGATTTCCTTAAACACTATGATGTGACTTTTAAAAATCCTATCGAAGCATACGCATCCTTTATGTTCGGCAACCGAGTCTACGCATCTAAGATTGCAAGCATTATACGACGGGAAATCGCAAACAGGATCCGGGAATCATCTAATAAATTCAATCCCAACAAGCCATGGGAAGGAGAGGGCGAATGGGAAGGATTTCGTCAACTGACTGCTGATACCTGCCGGAATTTCATCATTCAACTCAATGAGGAATCCCAGATCCCCATAGGATCAAGTCTCTGGGGGAAATGCCTTGAAACGCTAACATTCAATGAATACAAGTGCCTTCTACTTTTCACGTTCTTCTATAAACGCGACGAAGGGATACGTGAAGTGGCAGGTATATTGAATCAGAGCGAAGCTGATCTACAGGCATTCATGCAGACTTCCCTCAAGACAGTCCTTAAAAAATCTACTAGACAATAAGCAAAATGCTAAAGGAGATATAACAATGACAGGTGGACTCGCACTCAGAACTAAAAATATTCTCGTACTAGATGCCGGACTCTACGCGTTTCATGTCTTGTACCAAGAACTGCTAAGATCCCGGAGACCCCTCCGTGTTAGCATCGGATATTTAACAGACACGCAGGATACGGGGCGAATACGGATAGATAACATGGCTGACAGATTTGGTGTGGAAGCCCAACATATAGATGATATCATCACAACGAAGGGTGATACACACAACTTTGACTGCATCATTCTCATGGCACCCCGTGGAAAAAAACGAAAAGAGATACTCATCAAATTAATGAAGGAGCTATCTCCATGCCCACCCATACTCGTGGGAACGGCGTCAATCGACTCCTTAGCAGAAGCCATCGAATTGCTTGCATACGCCAAAAGATACAACACGACAATCTGTGTCGAAACGTTACATCGCTATACAGCAGGGGTTAGAGCCATCAGAGATCGTCTTCCCGATCTCGCCCCGCTCTCACACATCGTAGCAAGCGTGAACTCGGGAGCACATCTATCTATGCACGAATACATGTATGGAACAGTTGTCGCATACGCCGACCTCATCTGTTTCTTGGCGGGTGAAGCAACAGAGATTGAAGAGATTGACCAAATTCCAAAAAGCTTGTTCTGCCATCACTCCGATCTCTACGGGGACTCAGTATCAGCCTCTTTCGCCTTCAATTCTGGATTAATAGGAAATTTGGCAAGCACTTCAAACCATCATCTATTAATTATTCAAACCATCATCTATTAATTAATAGTAATGAGATGCTGCGCGTGACTGGCTATGAATGTTGGATATCCACCTCCGATGATGCACTACAAACATACCAATATTTCGCAAGAGAAGCCAACGAATTTTACACCGTCTCTAGCAATGAGACTCCGCCGCAACTACTTATGGAAGAATTTATCGAGGGCTGCGGTAGTACTGGTACAGATTACAAGGGACGCAGTATAATTCCTTATTCCAATACCCTCCGATCATACCTTCCCGCACTCTGGATGGTGCAATCAATGCAATCCTCGATCCAGACTAAACAGCCAATTACATCCAAAAAAGTTAACAATCAACCGATCTCTGATGCCGTTGAACAGGTATACTCCAAAAACTTGACACCTGCCGAAGTTCTTAAGGAAACTGGACTCGCATACGCCCACGCTGGATCTTTTGATTTCGCTATAGATAATTTTATGAGGTGGATTGAACTCAAAGATGCCGACAATTAGAGGCGCACCTATTTCTATAAAACAAGGAAGCAGATTATGCGCACAATTACACAAAACCAGCTGAAGACCGAGTTATCATTTTGGCTACATCCAGACTGGTTAAGAAACAGCAAAAATCTAGAACAAGATATAAACAAAATCGTGTCCTCCTTCTACAGGTACGGACAGCGACGTTTATCCGTCGCCGAGCCAATCGGAGATTTCACACTCAAAGCACTCAGAGAAAATCGTGCACCCGAGAAATACAGCACCAACGATGCTAGGTTCGAAATTCTTGCATTCCTAGTACCCATACTCGACGGGATATCTATTCACACTTTAAAGAACAGATTTTCAAGAGAAGTCTTTAACAACAGTGTTTTAACGCAAACTGAACGCGCAAACCTGAAAACGATGGTGTGGCAACGGATGAACCAATCCGAAAAAGACATCCTTCGCGCACGTGTACTCACCGATCAAGCCGATCAAGCACTAATGATCGCCACAACTCAAGAATTCTTAAACGCCCGGCGGCACTTTTGGGAGTTACTAGCCGACGCGTTGCAATTTACGCATGCAACAGCATTAACAGCATTACTTGAGGGCAACCCGCAAAACAACGACGTTAATGTTCAACACATTGTTGATCAACTCTTCAATGCCAATAAAAAAAAAGAAATCTTCTCAAGAATCTATCCAACCCCCACCTATGGCTACTGCGAATCAATGTCAACTTACATACAGTTGAAAATAGAACTTTTATACTGGGTCAGGCATCGTAGGGATGTCGATTCAATCGCCCACGATCTCTGTTTTTGCCACACCGGCGAAAAAATACAGCACATCGGCGACTATGTATACAATTGCCTTACACACCGACGCCTCTATAAAGCCCCAAATCAATATAAAAATGCCAAATTTGAAACCTTGCCCATTCTGATTCCGCAACTCGCCGACACACCACTTACGGATGATATGCACAACAGATTCTCAAGAGAGGTCTTTACCAGTGTTTTGACAAACACTGAACGCGAAAACCTGAAAATTATGGTCTGGCAACGCTTGACTCAAAATCAAAGGATGCTCCTTCTAAAGCGCATTCAATCCACTGATGGATCACATATTGCCAGCCATCCCGACTTCCTTGATATCGCACGCGACCCGTTCTGGAAATTAACAGCCCGCGCACTTCATGAGACCTACAAAGATACCCTTACTGAACAAAAGTACGACGAAGAAGTTGTTTCCAACTTCTTTATGGACACAGAGAAATTTGCCACTGCATATACAATGGCTAGGCCGAATGATGGATCCTACACTGGAAAGGGGTATCTAAATTGGATATCAAAGTCCATTCGTTATGAGAGCCGAGGGATAACACCACCAATAGATGATGCTGATGGATTAGACGGATTCGATCAAATCCAACTAGACCGCCAAAACAGCGAAGGTAGAGGGCATTTATCAGGTCTAATCCGTGATGAGTTCAAGAATGTGATGCGTCAGGCTCTCGGCACTATGGTGCAGTTTCTAATTCAAGACTATGGCAAAGTTAGCCCAGAAAAATTCCTTAGTACTTGGCAAATTGCTCCGCAATTGGTGTTCCTTTTGATCGGTTGTATCTTAGCGGAAACCACACCCGAATTTAACTTGCGTACCGGAAAACGCCATAGTGAAGCGCGTAGCAAGGATTTAAACGCACTCAAACAACGCGCCGTGAAGTACCTCAAGAAACCACACCAAGATCTTAAAGATGACCAGGGAAAGATAATCTACGACGATATCTATGAACTTCTCTACCGTGGAACCAAGGAAAAACAGCTTGCGAATGATGCTGTTCGAAATTGGCAAAATCAGATCCTCGATCTCATAAAAATCGAGCTTTTGAAATCTGAACATATGCCAATCTTGCAAGAACTTCTCACTCCAAACGGTCGAGATGAACTGATAACCGAGACTGAAGTCCGTGAGACAATCAAATCCACCAAAATGATCCAGGATATGTGGCCACTCATCAGAGATGTATGGTCGTCAACACTAAACTGAGTTAATCCTTGATGGCAGTAGTCATCCGAATATCCTTCGCAAACGTGTGTTGAAAGAACTAAAGAAACTCTCGCAGTCCTGAAGTGTGCCGAGCTCCGATCTTTCTTACCGCGACCTGCAATTAGGGACTTCGTCATGTGACGAAAAGTGTCTACACTTATGCGCAGGCATGTGCTTATGCGTATTGATAGTGTGTCTGGGTGTGTAAAATCTTTGTAGAAAAATTCAGTCTGATAAAATTTCAAACACAAAGATACCAACAAAACTGAAAGTAACGAATTCTACGTTCTCATGTTTCACTTCAACCAAATTTATTTAGGGTATTTAGTTCTAAGATTCTTCAGTTGGTGCTTATTACCAAGAGTTATATCGTAGGGGCGGGGTTTCCCCGCCCGTTAGACGTTCTTCCCCTAATCAGTATTCGGTATCTTGTGAACTAACAGGGACGATCAATGTTTTCAATCGGGCGGGGAAACCCCGCCCCTACGATAACTATTATGGAATACTACTACAGAAATATCAAAAACTAAATAATCCTGAAATTTATTTGACAACCGTTTCTGTTATATGGTATTATAATTTACCTGATGCCGAGATAGCTCAGTCGGTAGAGCAGTAGACTGAAAATCTATGTGTCGGCAGTTCGATTCTGCCTCTCGGCATTTCATTCTGCACGCATTTCAGGCCGGTGTAGCTCAGGGGAAGAGCAACTGATTCGTAATCAGTAGGTCGGAGGTTCAAATCCTCTCATCGGCTTCTCGTCTTTTTGCAGTGCATGCACTAGGCAGAACCCATCACTCCATCTCAGCATTCTCTGCTGCTATATCTTCTTCAAGTGAGCGGATAATTGCAAGAAAAGTTGCATGCGGTTCGAGTTCATAAACCTTTTGATACATATCAAGCGCTTTCTGTTTATCAAATAGAAAACTCTCGTATATCTCAGCCATATCCTGCCATGCTTTAACTTCGTTAGGGTCTAATTCAACGATGCGTTCATACACTTCAATAGCGTCAGCATAGGGTCGTGTCGCAGCCTCGCGCTTCAATGCCTCGGCACGTCTATAAAGTAAACCAGTTAAACCATCAATAATCTCAGGATTGTTCTGATCATGCTGAAGTGCTTCCTCTAAGAGAAGAATTGATTGATTTTCAAGACGAGAAATCTCAGTCATGTCTTCACTGGTAAGCTCTCTATCAAGCATGCGATAATTCTGAAACATCTTATTGTAGGTGCGTGATAACTGTAGACGTGCAAGTATACCGATAGGTGCTTTTTCTGTTGGAATCTTGATAAATTCTGGATCGTTTTCTATCGCTCTTAAATAGTGTTTTGATGCCTCCTCATACTGCTTATTGCCTTGATAGAGAACTCCCAACAGATAGAGTGCTTCAGGATGATTTGGATTCTGCTCTAACACTTTTAAGAACTGTTCGGTTGCGTCTCCTAATTCCCCTTCATCACGATAGAACTTACCACCCCAAAGAAGCACATCTTCATGATCAGGTTGGATATATGATGCATGCTGCAAACGCGATTTTGCATCCTTTAACCAATTGCTCTGTGAGTAGATATCCGCTATACGCAGGTTAACATGTAACCGTTCGCTCTTATTCTCTTCTGACTTATCAGACTTTAACGCGTGCAATGCTTGCCAATAGAGATAAACCGCTCTACCCAGGTTCTGGTTTTCATAGTCTAAATCAGCTTGCTCAATCAGTTTTGATGCTTCTGTTACAGGAGGACTATCTGGAATAGCACCACCACGACGCGTGTGAATAAACGCCAACACCAAAAATCCTATTATTGCAATGATCTCGGCATACAGAAACCATCTTTTTGATATAGAAAACCTTCTATTCTCAGTCTTCATGGTGTTCACCTACAGTGTTCCATCCTTGTCAGAATTTGCATTCCGTTCGACACTATCAATGATCTCAAGCATCTTTTCCGGTTTAACGAACTTTTCAATACGTTCATAGATATTCCCCTGTCCATCCATAAAAATGACAACGGGTAAGCCGCGTATACCGTATTTTTCTGTCAGTGTTTTGTCAGATTTTGCACTGAAGTCAAGTTTGACAGTAACATAGTCTTCTAACCTATCTACGACCCTTTCATCTGAAAAGGTTTTATGGTCCAATTCATTACATGCCCCGCACCAAGTCGCATAAAAATCAAGCATGACTAACCTATTCTCTTGTGCTGCAGTTTCTAATGCCGTTGCTTCATCATAGACCCAATTAACATGAACACCAGCGACAGGTTGCGAAAGACCACCAATAATCATGAATGCACCGACTATAGCAAGCAGCAAACCGCATGCTTTACGCACTTGCATCTTTGAAGAGATACCTCTAAATCGTTCCTTTATCTTACCCAACCAGATGCCAATTAGGATTAACACACCCGCAATAGCAAAATACGGAAGCGAATTCTGAAGCAGATCCTTGATAGGCGCAAAGAAATTAAGATCCTTAAGGAAAAATAGTGCTACCGTTATAATTGCTATGCCAAAGATATTCTCCAAAACATACATCCAGCCCCCTGAACGCGGCAGAGCAGAGAGGGTTCTGGAAAACGTGCCGATGCAGATAAACAGTAATCCCATACCAAAAGCATACGTAAACATCAACCAGAAACCGAGAAAAAGGCTCTGAGTCGTAGCAATATATGCCAACACAGCTGCCAATGCGGGTCCCGTACACGGGGCTGCAATCACCCCTGCAACTGTTCCCATGCCAAACGCACCAAAGAACCCAGTACCCCCCACTGTATTTAACCTGTTCTGAACGGAAGATGGGACTTGAATCTCAAACACGCCAAACATGGATAGACCCAGCGCGACGAGAATCACACTAATAAAACCTATCACGTAGGGATTTGACATCACCTGACCGAATACCGCACCCGTTGATGCCACTGCAACACCTAATATGGAATAGGTAACAACAATCCCAAACACATACACAAGGGACAATAGAAAAGATTTGAAGATACCCGCAGATTCACCCGCGCCAAAAATCGATACTGTTATAGGAATTAATGGATAAACACACGGTGTCAAACTTGTTACAATTCCACCAACAAAGACCAATAGAAACGCTAACCACAAATTACCGCCTGAAAGTGCACCGGCAATGCCACCTTGACTCTCGTTAGTGACATCTGTCGTCATTGTAAAAGCAATATCTGAGAATATATCATCGTTAATCCTTTGCACTGTTTCTTCAATACTCACGACATTAATCGGTACGGATACATCAACTGTTTCAGGCAATAAACACTGTTCATCACTACATGCTTGATAGTTTAGCACGAAATCCAATGTAATCTGTTCAATCGGTGCATCCTGTGACAAAGTTGCTGGAATACCGATTGCAACTGTATCGTGGTAGACTGAAACTTGACCAACTGATGCAATCTCAAGCATATCCCCCGTGGGATACGCCACCTCACCGAAACTGATATTGGGTACTTGAGGCAATATGATCTCAGTTGGAGAGAGTGATTCTCCTGCAGGATACGCATTAATATGCCATCCCTTAGCAATGTCAACGATAATTGCAATCTGGAATTGACTGCCAGGTTGAACTTTATCAAGATTTATATACCCCTTAGCACTGACCTTTTCGATATTAAGATCTTCAGTTAAGTCAAAGTCATCAAACTGGGCATGTAAACCTATAGGTATGACTAATATGCAAAGGGATAACGACAATATAAGGAGGTATCTAACCTTGTTGTATATCAACATTTATGTTTCTCCATGAGAGAAGGTTGTTCTGAACGGCACACGGATGAAGATTAAATAAATATTTGGGTAATCCAATGCATCGAAATCATCGTAGGGGCTGGTTTCCCAGACCGCATGTTACAGGTTTCCCCTTCCCCAAATTACCCGATTTAAATCTAAATCTTCATGAGTGTGCCTGCTACTTTTAAGAGTACTTTATTTCGGCTCAAGTATAACGCATGGCAGAATCATCTCCTCAAAGGAGATACCACCGTGTTGAAAACTTCCATCAAAAACATTTTTGTACGTGTTATACTGATTTTCATAGAGGAAATAATAATCCTCTTTAGCAAGGACGTAGTTCGTTTCTGTTCCATTATTGGGTAAACCGTAAGCTGCTGGATTGTCAATAAGGAGACCTGCTTCTGAGGAACAACTTATCTCCATTCCTTCTTTTACACGAAGACCGCTCGACAGATCATGCGGACTTGATACTTTTACACTATTCTTACAGAGCACAGAACCGTGATCTGAAGTTACGATGATGGTAAGTCCACGTTCAGCTGCGAGTTTAAAAATGGTATATAGTCTCGAATTCTTGAACCATGTTTCAATGACCATCCTAAACGCTTCCTCATTCGGTATGAGTTGCTTAAAGAGTGACATCTCACTACGTTGATGTGTCAGCATATCCAAAAAGTCTACAACTATTGCAGTGAAACTAATTTGATTCACATCTTTCAGCCAATCCAGGTACTGGATTTCTCCATGCTCATCAAAAATCTTGAAATAGTATGGAAATGGTTTGAGAGTGAGACCATTCCGCTCAAGCTGTAACCGCATGAGATCCTTCTCATATCTGTTAACACTTGTGGTTCCCTCTTCTGGTTCAGCATATAGATGGGGATATCTCTCGGCAAGTTCAAGTGGAAACAAGCCGCTAAAAATCGCATTACGAGCATAACGGGTCGTTGTCGGCAGAATTGAGAAATAATAGTGTTTCGTCATGTGAAAATCAGGATAAAGCAGCTGTTCAATCTTGAGCCAATGGTCCAGCCGCATACAATCCATCACGACAAACAGTACTGACTTACCAATCTGAATCTCAGGGATCACAAACTTGTGAAATACATCCACAGATAATGGGGGTGAATCTTGACTCTCTAACCATGAACTATAGGTATTCTGTATATAGTCCGCAAACGCAGCATTTGCCTCACGTTTTTCAGCTTCATGGATAGTTTTAAGTTCATCAACAACAGATAAAGTATCTAACCTGAAATCCCATTCAACAAATCTAAGGTATGTATCTATCCATATCTGCCAATCTTTTTCATCATTAACTCCCTCCGAATTCAGTTGTTTATTAAAATTCTTCACATAAGCCTGCGGTGTATACTTATCACGCATCTGTTGCCTATCCAGCAAAAACCCAATTGATGAAACCACCTGTCTGGGATTTGTTGGCATAATCATCACATCGCTTACATTATATAGACTGACCGCTTCCTGTATCTCATCGTCATCTGTGTCCGTAAGTAAAACGATTGGAATATGCGGGTCCTCTCTTCGGATACGCGCCACAGTTTCATAATCTCTGGTTGATAAATCAAAATAATTAACCAAAACCGCATCAAATCTTTTATTTTTGAGCAGAACAATAGCATCATCACTGCTACTACTGAATGTTACATCATAACCGTTAAACTCTAAGAGTCGGACATACGGTTTCAATTCAGTATTCATAATTGGTTCGCTCAGTTCAGTATTAAACCAAATAATCCTCCTATTTGTGTTTTCCATGTTATCCCCCTTTTCTTTCAATGCCAGTTGCATGATGTTCAGGCGTCAACTGTTCCATCCTTCATCAATTATGTTTTTGACGGCACACGGATGATTTCCCCGGGGCGGTAGGTGCGATTTCCTAATCGCACCGGGTTTATCCCAACCCGCTTCATTGACGGTGTCCGCGTAAGATCCGGTGCGATAAGGATATCGCACCTACCAGCCCGGGATAAACAATTACGTAACAAAACGTCCTGCGTTCAGGATACGCTTACTATCAAACTTTGATTTAATATGTTTCATCAAGTCGAGTGTATTACCTATAGGACCCCATATATCTAAGTGTTGTTTTAATTCGGGTGTTGCAGATTCTATTGTAAGATTACCTTTCATCCCCATGACCTGCTGACGCAGTTTAGATATTAAACCTGCAGTCATTTCAAAATCATCTCCGTTCTTTACAGGTAACCTCAGATATGCCACACCATTACCCAAATGGAACATCATGTCTGATGTTAATTCATGAGCTGCCTCAGTAAATTTAGACATATCCGTGCGTTTTAAGTTCACCCTGATTATAATCTGATTACAGTTTTTATCTGCTGCTGAATATTCCTGAATTTCATGACGAAACTGATGTTGAGATTCCCCTTCAATTACATGCACACTTTTTGCCTCATTTTGTTCCATTTGTGATCGTGTAGAACTGAGTTGCCAAGAGACCGTCTCTGCTTCCCCTCCAAAACCCACCATGAGTGTTGGGGCCTGCTTTGATAACCCGTTAACAGAGCATTCAGTCATGAGAACCACATAAGAAGGTAAGACCTGAGAACTTACAATACTTAAGCCGTCATGAATTGCCCTCTCTATTGTGTCATACTGTGCAGAGAGTATTGTTTCGTGTGATGGTATAGGGCTCAATTTCAGTGACACCTCAGTAATGATGCCAAGTGTGCCAAAAGAGCCGATATAGAGTTTATTCAGGTCGTATCCAGCAACGTTCTTCACAACTTTACCACCACTCTTGACGACGGTGCCATTTGCAAGCATCACATGCAAACCCAGAACCAAGTTTCTTGCCGTTCCATGCCGTAACCGAAGTGGACCGCTGGAATTTGTTGCTACAATCCCGCCTATAGTACACTTGTCAGCATAAGGTGGATTCAGTGGTAGATACTGTCGATGAACTGCTAATTCCTTCTGTAGATCCGACAATCTCATACCTGATTCCACTGTCACTGTCAGGTCAGCAGGTTCGTACTCAATCACCTTATTCAGGCGTCTTGTTGACACGACAATGCCTATTTCAGGAACAACATTTCCAATACTCAACTTTGAACCTGAACCCGCTGGAATTACAGACACATCCCTTTCAGATGCAATCCGAAGGACATCTTGCATTGCTGATATGTCTCCAGGCACTATCACCACTTTAGGGAGAATACCATCAACCGTATATCCAGTAACCTGATCATCAGGAAGCATACCTGAATCACCAACAATACTGCTAAGTGCATCATACAAGCTATCTGCCATGCTATATGAAAGTGCCATTTTTTCCAATTCCATTACTTATCATCTTCAGGATAATCAATCGCCCACTTTCCTTTACCATCACCTGTAGGTGACTCTTTCCACAAAGCGAGAAATCCTTCAGGTGCATTATGCTCTAATAGATGTGCGATAAAAAGTTGATGCAATTCAGATACAAGATCTTCATTGTCATGAGCAAGATTTTGTGTTGCCAATCGGTCGGTTGTGAGATCAAACAGTTCGGGTGAACCATCAGCACCGACAGGTGCGTATCCCCATCGCTCAGTAACAAGGAACGGTGTTGTTGCTCGCCGCGGCATTGTTCCATTTCGCGCACCGATGTGGGTACCGGTTACCGCATATTCTCTATGCTGTGTATCGCCACTCAGGAGTGCGTCAGCAAATGAACGTCCCTCAAAAGGTTTGGGTGGATCAAGAGAAACTCCCGCCAAATCACACAATGTCGGTAAAATATCCATCGGTTGTGCAATTAAATCAAGCCCCTTACCTTGTGGAACATCGCCCCCCGCAATTAAAAACATCTCATGGTTTATTTCAGGATAAGTTGGCCAATATCTCGGATCTTCTGAGTCGATGTTTGATTTCCCTGTTCTTTCGTGTTCTCCAATAGACATACCGTGATCAGACATCACCACAACAACCGTATCATCCCAAAGTTCAAGATCCTCAACCTTTTCAAGGATACGACCAATATGTCTATCCACCAACTCCGATTCACCCGCATAGTGTGCCCAAAGGTTATGTAACTCGGCCTCCGTATAGATAGATGAGCGACCATAGTTCGGATGTATCATGGGAGGTCCTGAATAGGTTGGATCATACCGTTTGACAATATATTCAGGTGGATCCCACGGTTCGTGCGGATCAAAGAAGTCCACCCATAGAAGGAATGGACCCGAACGATAGTTCTCCTCCAAGAAACGTATCGCAGACTCCGACGTTCTCCCTGAAAACGTTTCCGCTTCATATTGATAGTATCTGTTTGTCCAACGGTGTGTATTCGGTAGCGTATTGCCACGGAAAGAAGGATTTGGACGGGTCTTATCATCTGGCATGATGGTCTTAATCTCATCGTTCAGGTGAAGTAATGGTTTGTCTCCTTCTTGACCACGATGCTGGAATGCAGCATGAAATCCTTGTTGGAAACGAGCATTGAACAGATGCGGACAGTCACAGATAAGTTGAGTCGCGTATCCCTGTCCAGCTAAGAGTCTACCGATATGATTAGGTCCGCTTAAGTCAATCGCTTGCCATCCATAGTGGGGCCATCCCAGCGTGCCAGTTGCCACATCGGTTCGATGCGGTATTGTCGGAAAACTGCTCATATAAAACTTATCAATGGCAGTCGCACGTTCAGACGCAAATTTGTCTAACATCGGTGTCCGAATTGGTTTATCTGCCCTTTCACCAAGATTGTCATAACGAAAAGTATCCGTAATCAGTAAAACGATGTTCTTCATAAAATATCCTCACAAATCAAAATTACAGTGAAATCTATAATTTCCTGCACACAATTGTAGCGCAAACTTT
This sequence comes from Candidatus Poribacteria bacterium, assembly GCA_012267415.1. Classification (GTDB taxonomy): domain Bacteria; phylum Poribacteria; class WGA-4E; order WGA-4E; family WGA-3G; genus MSPOR6. The sequence continues at coordinate 56,459 of JAAXGN010000108.1, forward strand.
TAGTTTGTGGACACCCCTGCACAAACTAAAAGTTTGTGCTACAGCACAATCCCAGTCTGTCGGTTTAGGTCTCCCGTACCAAAAGTGTGCATATTTTTTCCATTTCACTATAAAATGTAAAAGTAATCTATCCTTCATACCTCTTGGCTTGATGTTCTCAGCAATAACATTGTAACAAAAAGCAACGGTAAGATCACAGCACCACAGACGACGACAGACAACTTGGCACCCATCAAACACGGAAAAAAGAGAATAGAACCGATCATTGAACCCTTCAACGCAAAATATCCGTTCTTCTCCGTCGGTTGTAAATAGAGTGGCACTCGTGTAATTACGACTGCAAGCAATCCAAAAATAACCCAAACGGCATACGTCTTCTGCTCAAGTGGTTCTAACCAATACGGTAGCAGTGCCACTGCAAATGCAAGAACCGTTGCGAAAGCGGACAATATAAGTGCCGGTCGAATGCCCAATTGTATCGGTGTCGTCATGATACCGTGCTTCTCGTCGCGTGAGATGTCCTTGAACGTAGTTGTGATATGTGTACCCAAATCGTATAACGTAGTTGCCCCAAAAGCATACCATACCAAGCGCGGGATGTTGTTGCTTACTACCAAGGCACCAAAGATGTTTAAGAGTCCAATACCTAACGGTAACGTCAGACTTCCTAAGATACCTTTCGCCTTGAAAAATGCGTTGTAAAGGTGCGAAATGGCAACTAATGCCATCACCAACAGACCCGCTTTGATACTGAGCAAAAAACCACAGATAACACAAGTAGCATAAATTACACTCGCAGGCACTAATGCTTGACGAGGGGTTAACCGATGCGATGGTAACGGACGATTAGGATTTGTATACGCATCTGTTTCACGATGGAAGTAATCATTTTTTATCATCCCCGCGAAGTAACCGAACAGTGCAACGATAAGTGCTGCTATGACACGCCACGTCAATCGTCCATCACTGGCTATAAGTGCGCCCGGCAGCGTCGCAACAATAGGAATAGCAAAAAGAGGATAACGGATGAGTTCAAGATAAGCTTTGATACGACTCATGAGACTAAAAGTTATCCTGCGGGACTCCCGCTTCGGCTACCGGCGTTGTTCTCGGCTCAAACACCTCATCTACACTATAGAATTGCTCGCTCTGTGTGCTTATGCTCTGCTCTGTAACGTTGGGACCTACCTGTTTGTTTCCACTTATATAGTTGTCTCTAAGCCTCCCACCATCGTATACTGCCCACCCCATATTCTGCGTGATATTGTTAGATACTACCTCAGGAGAGGACGTAGAATAACACGTAATTGCATTCTCATAGTTAGACCTGATATTATTCTTACTTATCCTTGGGCGTGAATCGTCTTCACAAACAAGACCGTAGCGATTAGCAGTAAACTCATTATACTCTACCTCTGGTGCTGCAGCCCCTCGAAACTGTGCACCACTTTCGTTCCTATTAAACTCGTTTGCTGAGATAGTTGGATTCGCATCTTCACATAGCACACCGATCTTGTTCTCGCTGAAAAGACAGTTTTCTATCTGGACATTATCAGTCTTAGTTACGATCCCGTTAGTAGCGTGCTGAATACGGCAATAGGTGAAACGACTATTTGGACTTTGTGCTTCAATGATGATACTATCCCAATCTCCCGCCTTTGGCGGTAGTGCATTCATTGATGGTGTGGAAGTACCAATTGGTGCAGTGGGTTTCTGTCCAAAGATCTCTTTTATGTTCTGTTGTGTCGGAGTGGTATCAGTCTCTTTTTTAGTTAATTGTTGCTGTTTACCCAATGACCCGAAAACTATCATTCTGTTTGGTGCCCCTTCGGCATAGAGTTCACCTTGAACAATGATACTACTCGGTTCGTCATTTGGTTCAAATCCTACGATTGTGCCAGCACGAATTGTCAGATTAATCCCTTCTGGCACGATTACGGTTCCAGTGATATAGATCCGACCATCCCACACCTCATTTTCTGTGAGTTCTCCAGTCTTTTCTATAATACCGGACGTTGAACCACCCGTATTTGGGTTTAGGGCACAACCTTGGCATACAAGATAGAAACTTATGATACTGATGATGTAAATGCTATTTCTTCGTATAGTTTTCATATCATAGTTGTATCACAAAATACCTGATATGTCAAGAGATTTAGAACTACCGCGTGCGTAAAGATTTTGCCATGAACGAATCTCATAGCCTGAATCCACTAAATGCTGTAGCACATTCATCTTGATTGTGCTTCTTTGGACAGCAACCATCCTTATTTGCGTCTATCTGCACAACATTGAAAAGACACTATTCTTAGCAGATATTTTATCGCGTGGGATGGTGTGATGTGTTGCACAATCAAGGATGAATGTGCTACAGATTGATAACGCCAAATTCTGAGCAGATACATTCTCGCGCGGGATGACGTGATGCGTTGCACAATCAAGATGAATGTGCTTTTACGCATTCTGAAGATTTTTGCGATTCTTTTATGAAAAAAGGCTTGACATTGCTAATTTTTTATTGTATAATTATGAAAAATGGTATACTTAGGAGAATTTGGAATTACGTAATCTGTTTGAAATTTTTGATTTTTACTCTTCAGGATTCAGACCCTCCCTCCCCCGATTTTATTCTTCGGGATTCAAACCCCAGACTTTTACGCTCAATTACATAATTACTTTTTAAAATTTTGTGGTTTTATAGATTTTGTGCCCGAACATCCTTCGTCTTGCACGGAGTTTATAATTGTATAATTGTGGGCTGATTTATAGTGTATTCTTTATGTTTTCTGACTTTTTTATTCTTCGGAATTCAAACAACGGAGACACAAATGATAGTGGTAGACGTAAGAGAATTCGTGGTATGGATTCTGAGTAGGAGACAATTATGAAACGTTTTTCTTTTTTACTTATCAGTTTACTTGCATGTGGTGCTTTGTGCGGGGGATTGTGGTATGTTTTACAACCTCGTGGTGAACCCGAAGTGCAAAAAATCTATAAAGTTCCACACCTTAAACAGAAGTCGGAAAAACAACAGGTAAAACGAATAGAAACGTCTGATGTAGATTTCGATTCTCAGAAAATACAGACGCTTGAAGAAACACAACGCGACAATAACAGAAGTTCTATATTATCAAAAGAAGGATTCTCTCCTGAAGAAGAAGCTGCCTTTTATGAATGGTTGGCAACTCATCATAAGGATTTTTTTACCGAATCCATAAATGATAAGGATACAGTAACAGAGCTAAATGTAGAAACCATCAGTAAAAAACCAACTTACTCAGAACTCTACAATCTCGTGTGGAGTGTCTACGATTTAAAAGGTATACTCAAGAGTTACAATATCGAATTTAAGCATGGAAAGTATGTCTGTCCTTTCTGTAATGATCACACGCTTACAACCATAGTCAATGGAGCCACTGGGCGCCGTGATTTCTGGCATTGTAGAAATTGTACAGGTCGTAGATCAAAAACCATGATTCCTTTTGTGGCAAAGATGGAAGGTATTAGCAGTTACGAAGCAGCAAAGTTATTAGCAGAAAGCGCGGGGTTGTTGGATTGAGAAAGGAGCAACAGATGACACAACCTGAAATGATAAAGATAGAAGGCGGCACCGTAGACCCTTTTGGTACTGGGGAAACAGTGACTATCGCTCCATTTCACCTTGACAAACACCTCGTCACATATCAACAGTATAACCAGTTTATTGAAGATGGGGTTACAAAAAGAAAAAGTATTGGTCAGAAGAAGGACGCAAGTTCCTTGAAAAATATGAGTTCTGGGTGCCATCTACATATCATGAGCAATATCTTAATCGGAAGACACTTCTTCATCTTTCACACTTGACACAACCCTCCATTTATGCGAAAATACCGTCATGCCACGACAAAACAAAATCCTAAACATTGGTGATACTGCACCATTATTCTCACTACCATCACATCGTCGGCAGCTCGTGTCACTTGAATCCTTCCGGGAAGAACAGCACGTAGTTCTGAGCTTCTTCAGAGGGACATGGTGACCCAATAGCCGCCGCCAGTTGGCTGCTGTACAAGAACACGTTGACGATTATGCAACGCTAAACGCAACACCGTTGGCTATTGCAGGACAGTGGCCACGTGAATTACGCGGTTTTGCTGAACGTAACGGTATTACCTTCCCCCTATTGGTTGATAAAGATCGTAACGTTATCAAGAGTTATGGCGTATATCACTGGCTCAGTTTTGAAGCATACAACATTGCACGACCAGCAACCTTCATCATTGACAAACTCGGCATTGTCCGGTATATGTATATCGGATCACATCAGTTTGATATGGTTGACCAGACAGAGCTTATACAATGTTTGAAGTCGATTAACACTGCATAGGGTGCATAAAGTTATTGTCACCTTATAGTATCCAAGATACAATGCAGGATGGATTAGATAGTAAAAAACCTAACAATAGGAGAATTAATGCTCAAAGCAATTACATTTGATTTTTGGCAAACGCTTTATGCAGATTCACTTGAAAATTGGAAAAAACGACAGGTAATACGTGTGAAGAAATGTCATAATTATCTGAACAGTCAAGGATATTCTTGTGAAATAAGTCAGGTAGAAGCAGGCATGGATGACGCATATAATGTTGCGATGTCTCGATGGTACCAACATAAAGGTGTTTCTGTAGAAACATGTATGATGACCTTTGCTGAAACGCTTGAAATTACGCTTGATGAAACAGAAATCGCAGCTATTATTGAGTGTCTTGGGAGTGCTTTCTTGGCATCTCCACCTATTCTCATTCAACATATAAAACCTGTGTTAGCAAACTTTAGCAGAGAATATTCTATGGGGATTATTTCAGATTCCGCATTGACACCAGGACGTTACGCACGACAACTCATGGAACGTGACGATATTCTGCAGTACTTTTCTGTCTTTACTTTCTCTGATGAAACAGCACATACAAAACCGGAAGTTATACAATTTGATTCTACTTTGAAGAAATTAAATGTAAAGCCTGCAGAAGCAGTGCACATCGGAGACATCGTTAGAACGGACATTGTAGGTGCAAAAAATGCGGGGATGAAAGCAATACGGTTCGCGGGCATTAATAGGTCAGAAAGCAACGACACGCTAAGTGATGCTGTCATAGATGATTATCGACAACTGGAAAGCACTATCGCTGAACTTTCAAAATAAGGTATACCAAACTATAAAAAATGGCGACGCGAGTTAAAGATCTATTATTGATAAAACGCTATGAAGAAAACGGAGGAAAAAATGAAAAAAATACTTGTCACAGGTGGAACTGGTTTCATTGGAAGAAAAGTTTGTGATACCCTCCACAATAAAGATTATGATGTAAATGTAGTGTCTCGTAATCCTGAAAAAGCAAAAACTAAATTAGAAGTCGTAGGAGAAATATACGGTTGGAATCCAGAATCAGAACAACTCCCCACCGCAGCTATATCGGAAGCAGAAGCCGTAATTCATCTTGCAGGAGAAACGATAGCAGGTAGGTGGAATAGTGAGAAGAAACGAAGAATACGGGACAGTCGTGTCTTGTCTACCCGAAATCTTGTTGAATCCTGTGCTAATGCTGAATCCAAACCCGATGTATTGATATGTGCATCAGCAATAGGTTTATATGGAGACAGCGGAGATAATAGTTTTACTGAGGAAACACCTCCGGGTACAGATTACCTCGCTGAGGTTTGTAAAGAATGGGAAACGGAAGCATACAAGGCAAGTGAACTTGGAATACGGGTTGTAACTGTGCGAATCGGACTTGTCCTTGGTTTAGGTGGTGGCATGCTGCAACAAGTTCTAACACCATTCAAAATAGGGATCGGGGGAAAACTCGGCAGTGGACAACAGTGGATGTCGTGGATTCACGTAGACGATGTGGTTGGGATTATATTGCACGCAATGGAAAACGATAGTATCACCGGGGCATTGAATGCTACAGCACCTGTCCCTGTCAGGAACATTGAGTTCACAAAAGCACTCGGTTCAGTTCTTGGTAAGCCAACTATTCTCCCAGCACCCTACTTCGGACTGAAGTTAATGATGGGTGAGTTTGCAGATTTTGTTCTGTTGAGTCAGAAAGTCCTTCCTGAAAAAACAGTAGCAAGCGGTTATGAATTTCAGTTTAAAACTATTGATTCGGCTCTCTCGGACTTGCTGTTAAAATAGCCTATGACAACAGATGAAATTAGAGATGTCCTGCTTTCTGACTACGGTAACGCTTCAAGTGTTCCCTCAGCAGTCAACCAGATGATGACAGATTTCGCTATCGGTTTTCGGGATGCGTTGGATATCAACCTTGGAGTGGGTTACGTCAATGAAAACACGATCCCGCACCAACAAATACAGAATGCCTGTGAAGTCGTCATCACGAACCCGCAGAAGTATCGCGCAGCCCTTAATTATGGAGGTGCACAAGGTTCTCAAAATCTGATCGAATCTATCAAAAGATACCACTTAGAAAACAGAATCGGCAATATCACGGAAGACATCTTCAATACACGGGAAGTTGTTATCGGTGCCAACGGAGCAACCAGTCTGTTGGAGAGTATCACACATTTACTTCCTACCGGAATTGTTTACACTGCCGATCCAATGTATTACATCTACTGTAATGATCTGCATAGGAAAGGCTTCTCTATTGACGCAATACCCGAAGATAATCAAGGTATCCAAACAGATTTATTGAAGACAAGATTAAAGACGTTAGGTAGTGGAAAAGAGAAAATCCGTTTTTTCCATGTTGTGACTATAAATAATCCAAGTTGCACCATACTTTCCAATCACAGAAAGCGAGAACTTGTTGATATTGTTACCCAACTCTCGTACGGCTTGGGTCGCAAAATACCCATATTCTTTGACAATGCATACAGTGAACTTATTCATGATAGCAGTGTTGAACCGATGGAATCCGCATTCAACTACGATGAACTTGGTATTGTATATGAGATCGGTACTCTGTCAAAAATACTTGCACCAGGCTTACGTATCGGATACCTCATCGGTCCTCAAGGTGCATTCCTCAACAGCATTATTCAACGTACGAGCGATATAGGGTTCAGTGCCCCACTCATCAATCAGGAAATTGCGAGCTATCTGCTGGATAACAGTATTGGAACACAGATTAAGAAGGTAAATGATGGATATAGACAGAAAGCACAACAGGTCAAAACGTGGATAGAAGAACTGATAGGTAAAAGTGTACAGGAGTGCAGCGGTGGAAGTGCAGGATTCTATTATTATCTAACACTTGCGAATACTGAAACGGATTCGAAATCTGATTTTTTCAAATTTCTCACCCGAACAACCGGACAAGAAGATATAGATGGACCTGTTGACAATCCCCATCCAAAAGTAATTTACATTCCCGGTGAACACTGCGTGCATCCGAATGGTGATATGGTTGAGATAGGAAGACGGCAACTCCGTATATCTTACGGGTTTGAGGAATTAACGCAAATACATAAGGCATTGAAACTTATGCAGGATGCAATAGAATATTGTGGTGAGAGTTCGGGTTTTTGATGTGCAAAGCAGCTTGTTTGAAGCCAGATTTAAAATCATAAAGGAATTGAGAATTTAGAAAAGAGTTGATATATTTCATAAAGTAAAGTAATATATGACACAAACTAAATGAAGATTAAGTTATTAATTGGGTAATACGCGGGCGGGGAGACCCCGCCCCTACGAAGCCTTACTCCTACGATGAGTCTTATTAGTAGAATTACCTGATTATTTAATCTTCATAAAGTTTGCGCTACATAGATAGCAACTTGGATTGTAATAGTTCTAAATAGTAAATCATGAGGGATTCATAGATGCGATTAAGAGATAAAGTTGTATTGATAGGTGGTGCTGGCTCAAATATGAGTCGCGCATCCGCACTGCTTTTTGCTCAAGAAGGTGCGAAAGTAGCTCTCGCAGCACGGACAAACGAAAAGATGCATGAAACAGCACAACGTATACGCGCAGACGGTGGAGATGTACTAACACATCAGGCAGATTTGACTGATACAGCACAAGTAGATTCCTTGATAGATGCTACAATCACCGAATTTGGTGGAATTGATTGCTTCATACACGCTGCAGGAGGGTTCTTCTCAACTGAGCATGATATTACTGCAATGGATCCTGAATTCTGGAACGGTGCATTAGAAAACAACCTGAGAACACTCTTCAATCCTGTTCAGAAACTTGTTCCGATTTTACAAAATCGTGGGGGTGGCTGCATCATAACCATTTCAGCAGGGGCACGAGTACGGCAAGATGCAAATGCTGCTTATGCTGCAGCAAAAGCAGGTATGGTCGCTACTGCAAAAAACCTCGCAAAAGAACTGTATGAAAAGAACATCCGCGTCCATGCATTATGTCCAGGGATAATTTGGGATCCGCTACCAGATGGAGAGATTGCACCCGTTTCACCACAGTTAGAAAGATTGGGTAATCCCATTGACGTAGCCTATGCCGCGTTATGGCTCTGTTCAGATGAGGCTGCGTGGGTTACAGGTTTGGAATTAACTATTGATGGTGGTGATGCGTTGTTCATTGACTCACCAAGCCGCCGCGAAGTTTTAATGTAATTATAGTGAACTATAGAATTAATGAAACACGCCACAACGGGCGAGGTGACCTCGCCCCTACTGGGTGGTCTTCGTCATCGTTGTATGGGGTAAAATGTCCTATCAATTATTAGCTTTACTATACTATCAGTCAGCGGACCCTAATGATTCTGCGTCCCGTGAAAGTTTGACCATACATATCAGTTGTCCGGACATATATAACATGCGTTCCTTTACGAGTGTCCTCTGGAAGTTTAGCTTGCCAGATATGTGTTGATTTCGGGACACCGTAAAGTAGTCGTTTCCCTCTATCGGGTAGTTTGGTATCTTCCTTCAACAGCAACTGCATTGAATCGCGTATTGCAGCATGTATTTTCTGCTCAATATGGTAAGTTTCGTCTCGCTTCTTAAGAGCTTGAAAGTACGGGTCTTTCTGCGGCATATAAGTCATGCTTTGCCATTTTCCATCTGTCCCAAGACGCATTTCGACCTTTGACCGTTTTGTTCCGCCAAAGATATTAACGAGAACATCAGTTTTGGCAGTTTCTGTTTGTGGAACTTCCCAAGGTGCCCAAATATTCATCTGATAATCTGCAGGACGACGGGCAGCTTTAAACCGAATTGAATATTGATTCCCACTAAATGTGAAGATTCCATATCCGTTTGGGGCACCATCCCGCATCGTTGTGTGTGGAATACCGATCTCATCAAGCGTTCCTTGCCACCAACTTCCAGAAGTGGTTGCATGGTTATGGTGATGATGTAGATCATCTCCATGCCAACCGTGATCTGTGCCAAGGAAGTCATCCCTTTGTAGGTGTGTATGTGCAGATAGCGTTAATGTGTTAGGTCGATCATCAATTAGGTCCATCAATTTTTTCACATCGCGCATCTCAGTCAATGGGATGTGCATGGATATAACAACGAGTTGATCTTTCGGAACAAAAGCGAGATCGTTCCGAATAAAAGTCAACTGCCTGTCTCCCAACTCACAGATGTACGGGGGATTGTCTTCTTTTTCAGGTTGAAAAATCACGTTGTCAATATTAATGAAATGAACAGGTCCCCAATCAAAGGAATAGCATGTGGGGCCGTAAACCCGTTCATAAGTTTCATCTGCGTAGCGGTCATCAGAAGCGAGACGGTTCATATCATGATTGCCATAGACGTTATACCACGGCACACCGACAGTAGCAATCACTTCGTTAAGAGGCTGGAATAAGTTCAAATTGTCACCAACCAAATCACCAAGACTAAGTCCGAAGACTGCATCAGTTCCAATAACCTCTTCAATCACATCGTGTGCTAACCACGCAATCTCCCGCATATTACTGGGTTGTGTATCCCCGAAGACGAGTACCTTGAAAGTATCAGATTCGTCCTGCTCAATAAGTGGAAAATCAATAGTCTCAGGCAACGGACCGGTAGGTGTGACCCCTTTATACTTTAATCCGTTTGGTGAACCTTGCGGTTTGTGAATGTAATAGAATTTTGGAAGTTGGTTCTTGTCAACAGGTGTCATAAACCCACGAGGTTTAATAACAAAAACAATCGTGTCATCACTGACTGTAAGTGAGTATTTTCCATCAGCATCGGTCTGCACAACATCTTGACCATTAGAGACACGAACACCAGCCAACCCTTTCTCATCGGCATCCTTCACCTGATTACGATTTGAATCCAGAAATACAGTGCCAGTTGCGGTTAGATTGACTGCTCCACTGTTTCCAATCCAGTAGAACATTAAAAGAACGAGTAAAAATGAAAACCTACATCGCTGGTAAACCATACGTTTCTCCTTAGTAAGAACTCTATTCCAACTCCACTCCTGATGGAGTTTAACCATCGGTCTATAACCCAAATCAAGCTGCAACACATATATTATAAACTGAAATGCAAGTTTGGTCAACATGACTTTTCAATACCAAAAAAGATTGCATACTGCTAAGAAACGTGTTATAATTATTATGATTTTAATGTAAAGAAACACACCTCCAGATCTGCACGGCGGGTTCTCTCAAAATGTGAGTCTGTTGCAGATGTGAAGGAGGTGGATGCCCAAACCCAATAATGAGCATTAAGTCTCATACAAACCCAGGAGGTAATTTTTGCCAGTTACAATGAAAGAGCTCCTTGAATGTGGAGTTCATTTTGGACACCAAACCCGACGCTGGAACCCAAAGATGGCAGAATACATCTTTGCGGAGCGAAACGGTATATACATTATTGATTTACAGAAGACCCTGAGAATGTTGGAAACTGCAGTAGAGTTCGTACAAACCGTTGCTGCACAAGGCGGTTCAGTGCTTTTTGTCGGAACGAAACGACAGTCACAGGAAGCAGTGTTGGAAGAAGCGATGCGTTGTAGTATGTTCTATGTCAATCACCGATGGTTAGGTGGCATGCTAACTAACTTTCAAACGATTAGACAGAGCATCAGTAAATTAGAGGAACTTGAAACTGAAGAAGAGAGCGGTGAACTGGAAAAACGACCAAAGAAAGAGATTATACGTTTGATGCGAGAGAAAGGGAAGTTGGCAAATAACCTGACAGGTATCAAAGAAATGTCAATTCTCCCCGCTGTTGTTATAGTTACAGACACTCGCAAAGAACACACGGCTATTGCCGAAGCAAACAAACTCGGTATTCCAATCATCGCGATAGTAGATACGAATTGTGATCCCGACCCAATTGATTTACCCATCCCAGGGAACGATGACGCTATCCGGTCAATTCGCCTTATATGTTCTGTTCTCGCTGAAGCTGTTATTGAAGGACGTGGTGATGCAGTTGAAGGTGCAGAAGTTGAAGCAGAAGACGGAAAGTCTGCAGAGAGTCAATTAGATAAGGTTGCTGAAGTGGAACGTCATGAACAACAGACTGCACAGATTCTGGATGTTGAGCAACTTTCTGCTGAACCAGAGACGATCGGTGATGGAGAACAACGTCAGACACGTCAACAACGTCCCAAGAAAAGGCCTGGACGTCCACGACGCTCCTCACAGTAAATCAATAACCCGTTTTATATCCTGCGGAAGCATAATGTAGGGTTTTAACTTCAAAACTCACAAAGATTACTACATGTTAGCAATGTAAAGTACCTAAATTGGAGGAAAAATGGCAATTACAGCAAAGATGGTCAGTGAACTGCGTTCGCGCACGGGGGCAGGGATTATGGATTGCAAACAGGCATTGACTGAAACGGAAGGAGATGTTGATGCTGCGATTAAGAAACTTCGTGAGCAAGGTTTAAAAGCTTCTGAAGTAAAAGGCGGCCGTGCAACTGAAGAGGGACTTATTATCTCATATATACATCCTGGGAATCGAGTCGGCACAATGGTGGAATTAAACTGCGAAACTGACTTCGTCGCAAGAACAGAACAATTCCAAAAATTAGCAACAGAGATTGCTATGCAAGTTGCTGCTGCAAAACCGAGATACGTCAACGAGGATGAAGTCCCCACAGAAGAACTTGATGCAGAAAAAACAATATTGAAGACCCAAGCTCTACAGGAAGGGAAACCTGACCATATTGTTGATAAAATTGTTCAAGGACGGCTTTCTAAATTCTATTCGGAAGCATGTCTGCTAAAACAACCTTACATTCGCGATGCCGATAAAACGATTGAAGATCTCGTCAAGGATGCAATTGCACAGCTTGGTGAGAATATCGTAGTTAAGCGATTTGTGCTTTATGTCCTCGGGCAGTAAAGTCTAATCTGGACACGACACCTTACATCGGAATCAGCGAAAACAGAAACAAAGAAAGGGAATTCAGATGCAAGAAGTACTGAAAGATGCTGAATCACGAATGAAGAAATCGGTCGAATCAACAGCAAATAAACTTTCACATGTACAGACAGGGCGCGCGACAACTGCGTTGTTAGACCAAGTGACAGTAAACTATTACGGCAGCAAAACACCTTTGAATCAAGTTGGCACGATCACAACTCCCGAACCACATCAACTCGTCATCCAACCTTGGGATAAGACATTGATTACAGAAATCGAAAAAGCAATTGCTCAATCTGATTTAGGACTCGCAACAAGTAATGATGGAAGTATTATTCGCATCCAAGTACCAGAGTTGACAACCGAACGGAGAGTTGAACTTACAAAACTCGTTAAGAAATTAGCCGAAGAAGGACGAGTGGCAATAAGAAACATACGCAGAGACGCTAATGATGCTATTAAGAAACTTGAAGGTGGCGATGCCAGCTCAGGCGGTAGAAGAAGCAAAGGTAGAGGCGGCGATAAAAAATCTGGACGTATTGATGCTGATCCTGTACAGAACCTAACGGATACTTATGTCAACAAAATCAATGATTTAGCCGATACCAAAGAAGCTGAACTTTTAGAGAAATAATCATGTTTTGGCGGCGAGCTCTGAGTGCTGTTGTTCTGGCTCCATTAGTCCTGTTGATCATCTATTTTGGCAGCTTGTTTTTTTTGCTTCTTATCTCTGTCGCTGTCATAATGATGCAAGTTGAATACTGCCGATTGACACAACACTTGAGTCAAAAACTAAATCCGATAAGTCCATCAATATTAACAGTAGCATTCTGCTTGTTCGCGTATTTCCTTCCAACACCTTCACATGGAGAAAACGCTTACGCCGAAACAGTTCTGTTGAGTTTCTTTGTTTTTATACCTATCTATGCCTTCTGTACAAGTATATTTCGGGGAGAGGTAACAGACGAACTACTGACTGTTGCACTAAAACTCACAGGAATACTTACAATCGGGTGGTTGTTTGGGTATTACTGTATCTTACTCAGAAATACTGACGAAGTAGGCAGGGAACTGATTTTCTTACTTATTGGTACTATCTGGATTGGTGATACAGGTGCTTACCTAATCGGACGTGCTGTAGGAAAACACAAACTGAGTACACCACTTAGTCCACGAAAGACTATTGAAGGCACTATTGCTGGATTGGTCGTTGGAACTTTGACTAGTATTGTCATTAGTTTAGTATTCCTACAAGGGACATTTTCTGTTATGCCCGCAGCAATTATTGGGTTTCTATTGAGTATCGTGGGACAGATTGGCGATCTGAGCATATCTCTTATGAAACGTACCGCCGGTGTCAAAGACTCAGGGGACACTATCCCAGGACATGGAGGTCTACTGGATAGATGTGATAGTCTCATATTCAGTGCACCTGTACTCTATTATTGTTTTCTTGTGGTCACGAAATATCTGTAATAAGATCCGTGACAAATTGCTTTCTAACAACGAATTGTCCAACTACAACAAACACACATGAAGCACATCTCCATATTAGGTAGTACTGGTTCAATTGGGAAGAATGCACTTAAGGTCGTAGAAAAACATCGTGCGGAGTTTAATGTAGTCGCGCTGGCTGCAAACAGCGACGTTGATACGCTTGAACATCAGATCCGTAAATTTTGTCCAAGATTAGCTGCACTCAATAATCCTATTGCAGCAGAGCAACTGAGAAAACGACTACAAGATTATAAAAGTACTGAAATCCTATCTGGTTCGGAAGGAATTCAAGCTGTTGCAACTATTCCTGAAGCGGACCAAGTATTAGACGGAATGGGTGGAAGCGCGGGATTATTGCCGACACTATCAGCAATCAACGCCGGTAAAGACATCGCCTTCGTCAATAAAGAGGTGATGGTGATGTGCGGACCAATTGTAATGAACGCTGTTAAAAAAAATGGTATTAATCTGATACCTATTGATGGTGAAATGAGTGCAATTTTTCAATGCTTAGAGGGGGCAAGAGAACGACAAGATGACATCCATCGCTTGATATTAACAGCATCCGGTGGGCCGTTTCGAGATACACCAAAAGAGAACCTACATAAGGTAACAGCACAGCAGGCACTTAAACATCCCAATTGGGATATGGGAGCAAAAATAACAATTGATTCCGCCACTATGATGAATAAAGGGTTGGAGGTTATTGAGGCGAAGTGGTTGTTTGACATTGAACTTGAAAAGATTGATATTGTTATTCACAGAGAGAGCATTATACATTCAATGGTTGAATGGGTGGATAGTTCAACGCTTGCACAGTTGGGACCAACGGATATGCGGATAATGATTCAATATGCGTTGTCCTATCCAAACAGGTTACCGACCCCTGTCCCACGGTTAAACCTCTGCGAATTACGCACTTTGCATTTTGAACCTGTAGATAGAGATAAATTCCCATGTATTTCACTTGCATACACAGCAGGGGAAGTCGGGGGGACATTGCCGGTTGTCCTTAGCAGTGCAGATGAAGTCGTAGTAGAGGCTTTTCTCAATGAAAGGATCGGGTTTATGGACATCCCTGCAATATTGGATCAAGTGATGCACAAACATGTCGTGATAGACGATCCGACACTTGAGGATGTCCTTGAGGTAGACAGATGGACAAAGTCAACTACCCGTTCAATCATCAATGCTAAAGGATAAACTGTATACAAATTGATCATGCAATCATAATCTTAGGAGACAACAATGGCTATTCTTGAATTAGTTCTTGGTATTTTTCCTGCAATCAAAGCGATTATCATCGCCATAATTCCCCTTGGCTTTCTCATATTCATACATGAGCTGGGCCACTTCCTCGCAGCAAAAAAAGCAGGTATTAAGGTTAACACTTTCTCAATCGGATTCGGACCAAGAATCGTAGGGTATATGTATAAAGGGACAGAATACAGGCTCTCTTGGTTACCCTTTGGTGGATATGTACAAATGGAAGGTGAAAATCCAAATGAACAGACCGGTGCAGAGGGTGAATTTGCCAGTGCATCTTTGGGTAAACGCGCCTTCGTTGTTATTGCTGGACCCGCTGTGAATCTACTGTTCGGTGTATTAGCGTATTGGATCGTCTTCAGTGTCGGTATCAACGCGGGGACTATAGGGTTAATCAACGGTCTGACAGGACAAGCTATCGGTTTAGAACAGAAGGGTGTTAAAATCGGGATGATGGCTGACCACAGTCCTGCCCTTGCCGCAGGTGTGATGTCCGACGACACGATTATTTCTCTAAACGGAGAAACAATTTCAAACCAATACAAATTCAAAGAGTTGGTAGTTCTTAACCCTGAAAAAGAATTGGAACTTGTTGTGGAACGAGAGGGTAACCTGAAAACTTTCACTGTAATACCTGATACCGAACCCACAATTGAAGGACAGGGCGGAATACTCCATGTAAGTTTTAAAGAAGTGACAATTGTAAAACAAATTGTCCCAAGAAGTTTAGCAGAAAAGGCAGGATTAAAAATCGGTGACCAGATTGAGGCCATTAACGGACAGAGAATATACAATACACCCTATTTTGGACTAGAAATATGGAGTGACAGTCCCAATTGGACTTTCGAAAAATACCGCACTATCTATGAGGATATCAATCAGAATAAGGATGAAATTACACTTGAAGTCCGACGCAGTGATGAGATACTTACGTTTAATCTTCCTGTGGAATGGGACATGAAAGCAAAAGTTGTAGAAAAAAGCACCGCATATAAGGCTGGTATAAGAACGGGAGATTTCCTCACTACATTTAATGGACAGACAGTTGACAGTAAATCACTTTACGCGCAAATAGTAGCAGGAACAGACGAACCAGTAATGCTTGGATTCGTACGAGATGGAACTGTAAACACATATACCTTATCTCCCGATGATAAATCAAAATCAGATACAGATGGATCATTTTACGGGATAACATGGGCCAGTTTTCTGAGCGGTATGTTCTTAACAGAGGAAGAAATACCAACACAATACTATAGTCTTATAGGTGCTTTTAACAACGGACTGAAAACCAGTTGGCTTACTTGTACAGCAATCGTACGCATCTTAAAGAAGTTGTTTGCTGGGGAAGTAAAACCTAATCAACTTGCTGGTGCAGCAGGTATTGCCACTATGACATATACGATGTTTGAAAACGTTGGTTTAAACAGTCTGCTCTTTTTCATCGGTTTCATCAGTATCAATCTTGCGATCGTAAATCTATTACCGATCCCAATTGCTGATGGGGGCCATCTACTATTCTTTGCTTTGGAGAAAATTCGCGGCCGTCCCATACCACTCAAAGCACAGGCAGTAATACAGCAAGTAAGTGTTATCCTTATCATCGCATTGTTCATATATATCACTTGGTATGATGGATTAAGACTGTTCCATAGTCTACGCAATTGATAAAACAGAATAGGAATCTCCATGACAAAAGATACCATCAAAGAGGAATACTTGCAGCTTACAGCAACAGTGAGGGAATACGTGGAAGAACAACTTCAACTCGGTCTGTTTGAAGCAGAAATAACCGAAACTGAACAGAAATCTCAATATGCTGACTTGGATTTAACTGCATTGGATGCAGATGCACAAAGTTGTATCAAATGTGGTTTGCATCAAGGAAGAAATACCGTAGTCTTCGGAGTTGGTAATCCAGATGCTGATCTGATGTTTGTCGGTGAAGCACCAGGAGCAGATGAGGATAGACAAGGAGAACCATTTGTCGGAAGAGCGGGACAATTGCTCACAAGAATAATAGAAGCAATGCAATTGACGCGCGCCGACGTGTATATTGCAAATGTACTTAAATGTCGTCCACCAGGTAACAGAAATCCTGCCCCAGATGAAGTAGAAACATGCAGCCCCTATCTACTACGACAGATTGAATTAATCCAACCGAAAGTAATTGTCACACTCGGTAATTTTTCTGCCAAGATGTTGCTTGACACGAAAACAGGGATTACGGCACTTCGTGGAAAATTCTATGAATATGCTTATGCTAAACAAGATGCTCATGTCCCCGTTGTAATGCCGACCTATCACCCAGCATATCTACTTCGTAACCCAAACGCAAAAAGAGATGTTTGGGAAGATATGCAAGAGGTTATGACGTATTTAGAGCAAAACTGACAAACACACTGTGTAGCGTTAGAAAAACATTTGTCTAATCGGAAAACAGCAGCATGACTTATGCAAACGTTGCCTTCCCTATTGCGGTCAACCGGTTGTTTACTTATACAATCCCAGAAAACTTATTGAATGTTGTGAAACCGGGAGTACGCGTCTTAGCCTCTTTTCACGGTAGTAAGCAGGAAGGAGTCGTTGTAGAAAGGATAGAAGAGACCGACCTATCTGCTGATATAATAAAACCGATTTCTGATTGTCTTGATGAGAAACCGACATATTCAGACGAGCTGCTTACGCTAACAAAGTGGATGGCAGATTACTATCTATCGTCATGGGGAAACGCACTTTTCTGTGCTGTTCCCGCAGCTGTCCGGAATAAGAAACTACAATTGGTTCAACTCTGTCCTGATTATAAACCGCCTATAGGAAAAAACCAGAAAAGGATTGTCACTGCATTGGAAGCAGGAGGATCACTTTCCATAAATCAACTGGCACAAGAAACTGACTTGAGCCTTCAACGTCTACAAACGACAATTAGAACACTACGAGATAAAGAGGTTATTGAACTGACTGTTACACATAAACCCAAAGCGAATGCCAAGACGACTAGTGTTGCCGCATTGGCTTTACTGACCGAAGATATTGAAGCAGAGATTGAAAAGCTCACATCGGGGGAAGATGGGTATAGAAGTTCAACAGATGATAAAGGGAAAATCACACCTCACGCAGCAGATATTAAACATGCTGAAATCCTACAAATCCTGCTTAATGAGGGTGTTCCTGTTGCGACATCTGACCTTACGAAACGCACGAAAACAAACTTATCTCTCCTTCGCACGCTTGAGCGGTGCGGATTTGTCAAAATCACACGTGCTACAGTAGTGCGGAATCCGCTCAGTTCGCAATCTGTTGTACCGACACATCCGCACGAATTAAATCCAGCACAGTTAGAAGCATTCACTGAAATTAGCAACGCACTTGAAATAGAAGATAATTCCATACAGCCCCATCTACTTCATGGAGTCACAGGAAGCGGTAAAACTGAGATTTATATGCGGGTTATGGCACAGATACTTGAAACAGGAAAATCGGTCATCGTGCTTGTGCCGGAAATATCGCTTACACCTCAAACTGCCTCAAGGTTTATTGGACGTTTCGGGGAACGGGTTGCTGTTCTTCATAGTCGTCTCAGTGTCGGTGAACGTTTCGATCAGTGGTATCGTATACACAACGGGGATGCTGACATCGTTATAGGTCCACGCTCCGCAGTCTTTGCTCCGGTAAAAAACCTCGGTTTACTGATAATCGATGAAGAGCATTCTGACTCATATAAATCCGATACGTCCCCCCGTTATCATGCAAGGGAAGTAGCAAAGAAACGCGCAGAAATTGCAAAATGTCCACTCATTCTTGGCAGTGCTACTCCCTCACTTGAAAGTTATTATCAGGCAAAACAGGACAGGTACAAACTTCTAAGTCTGCCAACGCGCGTGCTGGGTAGGAAGATGCCGGATGTTCGTATTGTGGATATGCGGGATGAACTCAAAAACGGAAACAGGTCTATCCTCTCTGAATGCCTGAAATTCGCTATTGCGGAACGACTTTTAATTCAGGAACAGGTGATACTCTTTCTTAACCGGCGGGGACATTCCAGCTATGTTTTCTGTCGCAGTTGTGGTTATGCAGAGAGATGTGAAAACTGCTCAATCTCACTCACTTTTCATTTTGAATCCAAGAAGTTGGTGTGTCATCATTGTGGTCATAGACGCGAAACCCACCCATCTTGTCCCGAATGTGATAGTCCAGCAATAGATTATTTCGGACGGAAAGGATTCGGAACTGAAACTGTGGAAAGGGAAATACAGAAACTGTTTCCAGACGCAAATGTCAAAAGATTTGATGCGGATTCTACTGCAAAGAAAAACGCGCATGAACAGATTCTAACTGCATTCGAAAAACAGGACATTGACATCCTTATCGGAACACAGATGATCGCAAAAGGGTTAGACTTTCCAAACGTGACGCTTGTTGGGGTTGTCGTTGCGGATACGGCACTTAATCTACCGGACTTCCGAGCGAGTGAAAACACGTTCAGTTTGCTGACACAAGTTGCAGGACGTTCGGGACGCGCAGATACTGCGGGTGAAGTCATCATTCAGACCTATATGCCTGACCATTATTGCATTTCGGCTGTAAAGAAACACGATTACATTGACTTCTATGAAAAGGAGGTGGAAGCCAGAAGTCCGCTACAGTATCCTCCATTTTCTCACATGGGAACTTTGCTGCTTCGCGGCAAGAATGAAAATGAAGTCATTGATGCTGCAAACGTCATGAGCAATCATCTTGATGTCTTACAAACTGAACAGTTTCCGGATATAAAAATACTGGGACCTGCTCCTGCGCCTCTATCAAAAATTGATGGAAAGTTCCGATGGCACTTCCTGTTCCGTTGTAGACAGGTGGAAACATTATCTCAACTCCTACGGCGTGTGAACGATGATGTGCTACCTGAAATAAAATCAAAGACAATTGAATGCATTATGGATATTGACCCAACCAACACTTTGTGATATAATATAAGATACGAATAGATTACACATACAGAATTATAACGCACCAAAACAGAGGAATTTATTTTTTATGGGAAATCGGATATTTGAAAAGCTTGAAAACACTGACCTTCTTGCGGAGAGTCCTATTCTCGTTTTTGCTGCTGACCCACTTGCTTCAGCAGGCATTAAAGGACTCGGTCAAGTCCAACATCCAAAACCACACTATAGAACTCACGCAGAGTTTTTGCAGCTGCAGCGCGATCTAACGGCTGATGGACAACTTGATGGACTTCTCATGACCCCTGCAGATGCTGAAATATTGGCACTTGATGAGAATCTTTTCGAGGGTACACCTATCACACCAATTGTTAGAATGAACTCTGAAACAGCTATCTGGAATCCACGTTTTGGTGTTTATACATCACGTCCCTCAATGCCATTTCAGACCGTTTTTCCCGAAGACATGCAGCGGTATTGTGAGAATCTTATCGGACCAGCATTGGATTGTCGTGTCAGCTTAGGTTTATATTCAATAACCCTAAATAATGATCCACTTGTTGACGAAAAAATGTTGCAATCATACATACAATTTGCCCACGTTGTCGGTGAGATAGAAGGATTTGATCATCTATTAGAAGTGTTTTTACCGAATGTTAAATTACCGGGAATGGATGAAGAGAAACGTGGTATGTATGTTGCTGATTCAATTGTGCGAACGATGAGTTATCTACGAAGACACCAACGACCACGTTTTATTAAAACCGCGTATACGACTGCAGAAGTTTGGACTGAGTTATGTCAATTTGATACAACACTTGTGATCGGTGCGCTGGGAGGTCCGCGTCAAAACGCGCGAAGTACCTTTGCTCTTGCACAGAATGTTGTTCAGAACGGGGGACGTGCAATCCTATTCGGACGCACAATTTTCGGTGAGGATGACCCGATTAGTTTCGTGCAATGCCTACGGCGTGTGTTAGATGGTGAATATGATGCACAGACGGCACATGCGGAATACCAGAAACTACTAAGAACCAAAATATAGAAGATTATCGTTTAATTACAGATAAGGCTATCACTACCACATTGATAGTTGTTGTACTTTGTTTGGTAAAATAATAGGACAGTTGACAGACACCGTCTTAATAGAATAAGGAAGGAAATACAATGCATATCTCACCTGTTTATAGTGAAATAATTGATTTCATCGCGGCGGGGACGACACCACAAAATCTGGTTGATTTTTCCCCATCTGAAAAGGCGAAAGAACGTATCGCTGATCTTATTCATCGTGAGAAGACAATCGGACTTACTTCTGAAGAAACAGCGGAACTAAATCACTGTCTTCAACTTGAGCACTTAATGCGGCTTGCTAAATCCCGGGCAATACATTATTTGAAAAATGAGTAGGACTTACGTTTCTGTTGCTCTAAGACAGTTAGTCAAGAAACGAGCTAAAGGAGTGTGTGAATATTGTCTTATACACGAAGAGAATACATACTTCGGTTGTCAAGTTGACCATATTATTAGTGAAAAGCACGGTGGAGATACTCAGGAAAATAATCTTGCTTACGCATGCTCATTCTGTAATCGCAATAAAGGTAGTGACATAGGCTCTATTGTGTTGCAAACAAAACAATTTATCCGTTTTTCAATCCAAGAATCGATTTCTGGAGAGATCATTTTATGTTTGATGGTGTAAGAATAACGCCAATCACCAATATCGGAGAAGTAACAGTTCGTATTCTGGACTTCAACCATGTTGATCGTTTGATTGAACGACAGGAATTAGCAGCTTCTGGTCAATATCCTCCACACCATGCTCTTATATTGATTTCAGGATAACTAAATTGTTCGCTTTATAGAGACCCCGTAACACCTGCTGCTTTGCGAACTTTGCCTAAAACGCGCTTTGCGATATAACGCGCCTTTTCTGCACCTTCCTGAAGTACTTTTTCCAAGTCAGCGCGATTATCCATCAGGGCATTATAACGTTCCCGTTGTGCCGAGAAAGTTGCCTCTAACAATACATAGAGTTCATTCTTCATGTCACCATAGGCAAGACCACCATCAAGATAGAGTTGACGTTTCTCCGCAATCGCATCAGCATCAGCAAAATGTTTGTAGATAGCGTAGATATTACATGCATCCGGATCCTTCGGTTCTTCTGGACGTTTAGAATCCGTCACGATACGCATAACCTTTTTACGCACTTCGTTTGGTGGGGCAAAAAACGGGACAACGTTGTTGTAACTCTTACTCATTTTCCTACCATCAAGACCCGTGATGGTCATGACCTCTTTCCGAATGACTGCTTCTGGTACAACCAAAACCTCACGATAGTTATTATTAAAAGCGAGTGCGACATCTCGTGTAATCTCAAGATGTTGTTTTTGGTCGAAACCTACAGGGACAATGTGTGTGCCGAATAACAGTATATCTGCCGCCATCAGGACTGGATAGGTATAGAGTCCAGCATTGATACCTTTATCTTCCTCTCGTCCTTCAGCAATATTCTCATCAATAAGCGTTTTATAAGCGTGTGCGCGATTGAGTAATCCCTTTGATGTAAAACACGCTAATACCCAAGACAACTCAAACACTTCAGGAATATCAGATTGACGATACAATATCTCTCTATCGGGGTCCAAACCGAGTGCTAACCAGGTCGCCGCCGCCTGATATGTCAAATCGGTTAGTTCTTTCTTGTCCTTTACGGTCGTTAAGGCATGATAATCAGCAATAAAGTAAAGTGCTTGATAATCTTCTGCAAGTTCCAACGCAGGTTTAATCATACCGAGGTAGTTGCCGATATGCGGTTGACCTGTCGGTTTTATTCCTGTTAAAGCGATCTGTTTCAAATCTGTTCTCCTTTATGTACCGTTTGATTTATAGCAATCCCGTTTAATGTGAATGCCACACGCGCATTCACCAAGCACAATTCATCGTGCGTTTTTGACCTTGTGGACAGCACACGACGTGTACCTACTACTTTTAAGCACATATTATGACATTGAGCTATTTATGGATACCCTCAATTATAACTTGTAGAAATAGAGATGTCAATCAAACCTACGGACAACGATTCTATCATCCCTTTTCAAACCTAAACCGGTTTCGGCATTCCCCAAATTGATGGCGATTTCTAACAAACCAAAACTCCCAATAATAGCAAGCGGTTTACCGGGCTCGGATTCCGCGTAAAAACTGTTTAATTTTGTAAGGGAAGTATCGCCTGCCTTAATTTCAAAATCAACGGAATCCGCATTAAAACCAGATGATAACAAGAAAGAGGTAAGCATGTCTTCAGAAATGTTTGTTATTAAGTTTCCGAAACTGTCTATTTTGATGATCTGTCCTGTCAAGGAATTATCAATAGTCTCTATTGTTGGAACAGGAAACCGGACAAGGTCTTGAATCGACGATCCGAACTGGGTCAACGCAACACCAAGCGATAGATGTGCAGCGACAGGAGAGAAGATATCTCTACCGTGGAATGTATTACTCACTTGGGGTAATATGTAAGATGGGTTCTCTATGACTACCGATTCAGGTGCGTTAGTGTCATCTGTTTCAATATCCTGCAACACACGACTCAATACACCATTGTTAGCACAGACAAAATAGGCGTTGCCTGTCTGACATACTATTGGTTGCCGGTCACTACCAACACCTGGGTCAACAACGACAACATGAATTGTGTTTTCTGGGAAATAGCGATATGCTGCTCGAATTGTGAAAGCTGCCTCATAGATGTCCTGAGGTGAGACAGAATGCGTTATATCAATAATCTCAACATCCGGATTGATACTTAAGATGACACCTTTCATTACACCGACATACACATCGCTCGTACCAAAGTCGGTTGTTAAGGTGATAATACGCGAAGATCTATTCATTTCTACACATCAAGTACTATTACAGGTTTTCCTGCATCCAAGCGTAACTTTTCCGTTGACCGGTGCCATCGTTTTCTCGTCCTTCGTACTCACAACACCAAACGCCATCATATCCGGCATCGCGCAAGCATCTGATGGCTTTTGCGAGATCAATTTCACCCTCACCGAGTGCTTCGCCACGGTAATTGCCGCGGGAACCTGTTCCATCCTTTAGATGTGTGTGTAGTGTAAAAGGTGCAATGATTTCATAATATCTGCCGACTGTTTCCAAATCATGTCCTGCCCACCGATAGTTCATAGTATCCATATTTGCACCGACATGCTTTGACCCGACCTTTTCAAATAACTCAACCTGTAAGTCTCCATCGTTGGTAACAAGTCCGTGGTTGTCAACAGCTAAGTAAACATCATCTCTTTCAGCGAATTCCAGACAACGCGTCAGACATTCAGCCATCGCTTCAACCCATCGGTCTTGCGGAACAGCATCTTTCATTGCGCCTCCCTCCGTGCGAAGAATAGATGTGCCAACTCGTTTTGCCAGTCCAGCAATACGTTCCATCCGTTCAACTTGTTGCCGTATTGCTTCTTCTTCTAACACAACAAAGTCGTTCCCAGCACCGAGTGCGGACACTTGTAATCCGTAAGATTCAACCAGTTCGCGCACCTTCTCCGCATTTTTTTCAGGATCGTCAGTATCTGCGTTCCAGACAGTACCCACGGCTAATTCTACATAACCGAAACCAGTATCGCTTGTAAACTTAAGAAAATCCTCAAGTGAGTTGCCAGCGTAATTGTAATGAATAAGACCAAGTTTTGACATGAGTTTATTTCGTTCCTTTCAGAAGAATCTATTGCATTCTTGTTGAATGTTATGCTATAATACCTTTATTAATACGTAACTGTCAAGTAGTTTTTTAAATATAAAAATACACACAAGGTGTTGACAATTATGGAGAACTTTAACATATTTACTGACCCGCAATTACACACGATCTTTGAAAAAGTAAAGGCAGAAGAGCGAATCTCTTTTGAAGAGGGTGTTACACTTTACGAAAGTCCAGATATAACAGGTGTTGGACATATAGCAAACCACATTCGTGAACGCTTAAACGGGAACTTAGCATACTACAACATCAATCAACATATAGATTATTCAAACGTATGTATCCTGCATGCACGTTGTCATTTTTGTGCTTTTGCCCGAAAGAATATGCAGACAGAAGGTGCATGGGAAATGACCGTTGACGAATTTTTAGATAAGGCAATGTATTCTATTGAGCACGGATGCACCGAAATTCATAGTGTTGGCGGTTTGCATTCTAAACTCCCCTTTGACTATTATCTTCAGATTATACGGGGTCTCAAAGAACGCATGCCAGATGTACACCTCAAGTTCTTTACTGCAGTTGAAATACATCACTTTTCACGTATATTCAAAATGTCTGTAGAAGAGGTATTGACACAATTCAGAGAAGCAGGATTAGATTCTTTACCAGGGGGTGGTGCCGAGATCTTTGCTGAAGAGACACGTGAGAAAATCTGTCCCGGAAAACTGAGTGCTGAAGGTTGGCTTGAAATACATCACATTGCACATAAATTGGGTATACCGACAAACGCAACAATGCTCTATGGACACCTTGAAACCAATGAGGATAGGGTTGATCATCTCATTAGATTGCGCGAGCAACAGGATAAATCAGGTGGGTTTGTCACATTCATCCCGCTCGCGTTCCATCCGGCAAACACACGCATGGCTTATCTCCCTTCAACCTCAGGTTTAACTGATTTACGCAGCATCGCTGTTTCAAGAATAATGCTGGATAACCTACCACATATCAAGGTCTATTGGATTATGACTGGCTTAAAAACTGCACAGGTTGCACTCCGATTTGGTGCTGATGACATTGATGGAACGGTAACAGAAGAGAAAATCACGCACATGGCAGGTGCAGATACACCTGAAGCCGTTTCAGTTGATACCCTAACAAGACTTATAGATGAAGCAGGTTATGTTCCTGTAGAACGCGATACATTATACAATGAAATCATTCGTGAGGGTAATCGGTGGTGCAGAAAAGCCGCATAAGAGTCGGTGCCGTTTCATTTTTGAACACAAAACCACTCATATATCCTCTGTTAAACGGTGAACTGCTAACAGAAAACATCATACTTAGTGTTCACGTACCGAGCGAACTTGCTACCCAACTGCGTAACGATGAATTAGATATCGGTTTAATCCCCATAGTTGAGTATTTTCGTGCTAACGCAACAGGAGCAGGTTATCGTATTCTGCCTGAAATCGCAATTACATCCCAGGGGAGTGTCCTAAGTATACAGTTGTTCAGTCGTGTCCCTATTCACGAAATCAAGCATATCGCTTTAGATACAAGTTCACGTTCATCTATTGCACTGCTGAAAATCCTGCTGGCAGAGAAATACTATATAGACCCAAACTTCGTCTGGTGTGAACCTTCAATTAATCCTGTAACTGCAGAAACAGAATCGGTGTTATTAATTGGAGATGCAGCACTAAAGAATCTCGGCACAACAGAATACAGTATTGACCTCGGAACTGCATGGCAGGAATTAACAGGTCTGCCTTTTGTTTACGCATGTTGGGTGGCAAGAAGAGAAGTAGACATTGGGGATACAGCGAATTTACTCTTGAAAGCAAAAGAACGTGGAATCACAAGAATACCTGAAATCGCACAGGTTGAAGCAAAGAAACTCGGTTTACCCGTAACGCTCTGCACAGAATATATTCAAAAACACATCCATTACGACTTGGATGAATCGGCTATTGTGGGTCTTGAAAGGTTTTACAAATTAGCTGCAAAGCACGGACTTGTTGAACCTGGACAAACCTTGTCCTTTATAGATTGAACGAGAAGAAAATATCCTGAACGGGTTGAAAATGAATCACACAGAAGAAAACAGTAACGTTGAAGAAGTATCAGCACAGTTTGAGGATTTCCTCAGAAGCTCGGGCCTCCGTTTAACCCAAAGTCGGATGGATGTCTTGAATCAGGTGTTTGCGTATCCTGGTCATTTTCAAATTGAGGATCTTCTGGTTCAGATGCGTCAAAATGGTTACAAAGTTTCGCGCCCAACAATCTATCGCACCCTCCCACTTCTTGTTAAAAGTGGTTTGCTTACTGAATTTATTGATGCACATAAGAACACCCGTTATGAAAGGATTCATTCACTTCAGGAACATGCCCACCTCATCTGTCTGCGTTGTGGACAGATTGTTGAGTTTATTGAACCAGAGATAGAATCCTTGCAGAAAGCAGTTTGTGAGGCACATAGATTCAAACCAGTTCGCTATAGAAATGAGATTATCGGTTACTGTTCTGAATGTCAAGCAGAATTAGAGCCGACCTCGGACACAGAAAAGCAGTGAGTTATTTCACCATACATTTTTGCAAGCGTAATTATGGTAGAACATAGAATTAATTTGACATTCTTTTCTGTAGGAGGGAACTCCGATTCCCGACTGAACGGTTTGATAGTCGGGAAGCGGAGTTCCCTCCTACAGAAGATGTGTAAACATATTTACATATTTCACCATAGCATATTTTTTTATTGCAAAACATACGGTTTCTGTGTATAATTATTATGTTGAATATTTACCAATTAATTCGCTGATACCACCATGGTATCTAAGCAAAACTCCAACCTTAACTCATATATAAGGAGGTACCGACTAATGTTATATTATGTTCACACCACACACAATTTGAACGTATTGCGTCCAAGGCGATGGTGCCTCTGTCCATTCTCAATACATTAAGTTTGAATGGCATAGGTACTCACGTCTCTCTTTGAGGAGTCGTTATCTATGTCCAAGTTTAACCCGGACTTTTGGGAAATTCCGGTTTCACCAGAATATTTTGACCAACTGACTACTGAAGACCACCTCTGGTATGAACCCCCATCTAACGGATATACTGAGGCGCGCAGTGCAAAAAAGCAGCAAGTCTTAAAACAGATCCGTTTGATAATTGCCGAAGAACTCACTGACCGACAATACGATTGTGTTCAACTTTACTTCTATGAAGGCAAAACACAAGATGAGATAGGAGAAATCCTCGGCATTTCTCGCCGTGTTGTAAGTCAACACCTCTTTGGCGTTACACGGGATGGTAGGAAAGTCGGCGGGGCAATTAACAAAATCAGAAAATTGTGCCGAAAATTAGGCGTGCAGTTTCCGTAGTCTTGAAAATTAACAAACATATCACTGTTTAGTATCATCAAATATGAGAGACAATCATCTTGAAGATTAAGTTATAAATTGGGTAATACGCGGGCGGGGGAAACCCCGCCCCTACGAAGCCTTACTCCTACGATGAGTCTTATTAGTAGAATTACCTGATTATTTATTTGATCTTCATCATGATTGTCTCCTTGTATTTACTCTTAATCTCCTTGACATCTAAGACAAAAATAGGTATCATTAAAGTTAAAAAGCATAGGCAAAAACAAAGGAACTCCATGATAACAAGACCTCAAACAAAGTTCAGAAATCTTAATCTGACACTACCTGTTACTATCTTTACAATTCTACTCTGTCTTTTCAGTTACACTGCATCGGCAGTTGAATTCATCCAATTAGAGCGAGAATTCTCTGGGAAAGGTTCAACTGAAGGTGCTTTTAGCAAAAATATTCATCTTGCATTTAAGACGAATATATATGTCAGTGATACTGAGAACAGACTTATCCAGAAACTATCTCCATCAGGAACATTTCTACTTCAAATTCCAACTAATCCAGAATCTCCTGATAATATCCTGCGAAAACCGGGGCACCTCACAGTTGATGATCTTGGGAATATCTATGTTGCAGATGTAACCGCGCATCACATGGCAGAAACTTCTGATCCGAGAATCTATGTTTTCGCACCATGTGTGCATAAACTAAGTCCAACAGGTGAACTCTTACACACATATTTTGTGGATCCTGTTGATGAACGTCCGGGTGTCGTATTACCTGCACAACTGATAATTGATAAAAATGGCAAAACAGCATTCGCAATACAACCCACCGGACACGACCGTGCTTTACGGGTCGCTGTTAACGCAGAGAACCATCTCTATGTCTTAGATGCTAAACGGGGACGTATTCACAAATTCGACACAGACGGTAAAAAGACACTAACTTTTGGCAGATATGGTGCGGGTGATGGTGAATTTGATAAAGATGCATCCGATATTGCTATTGATGCACGCGGTAATGTGTTTGTCGCAGATACAGGTAACCACCGTATTGTGAAGTTTAGTGGTGATGGCAAATTTGTGCTTAGTTTCGGTAAGAGAGGACGAAACAAGAGTGAATTTGTAAAACCGATGTCACTTGTCACGCTACCAACAGGGGAGATTTTAGTGAAGGATGCAAGCCGTTTCCGTAGAAAAATCGGTGGCTTACCGGAAGTCATCGCGCTTTCACCGACTTTGACACAACTGACCGAAAGCTCTCCTACGCAAGCGAACCTTGCTGATACTATCACAAATGCAACACGACCCCAATATGGACCTTTTGCACAAAATCCTTTAGAAGCGGCTGACACTGTATCTCTTAATCGGCGTCTGCGTCTGCTTGAAGAAGCGGAATATCGTAGATATTATGACTATGATGAAAAAACTGAAGAAGATGAAGAACTTGCCGAAGAACTTAAACGCGCTGATATACGTCTAACACTCTTCCACAACATAATTTCACGCGTTCAGAAATTTGACAACAACGGTAATTATGTTGACAGGATCATCTACGAAACCGATCAGTTGAGTGAAGAGAAGCACGACTTGACGTTTCTTGATTTCGATTCATCAGGATTTCTTTATCTGAGAGATACAAGTGACTTCACCATTGCACAGTATTCTATAACTGGGTTTACAATAAAGCCTTCACACATGAACGGTTTTTATAGTGCACGTGTTGCGAATTTCTCAAATGACTATTTAGAGGACTATGAAGACATTGACTTCTCAACAGATGTGCAAGATGAACTCAACCAATTAGAGCTGAAGAATCTTGTCGGATGGACTTATAGTCTCACTGAACGATGGCACTTTACATTTCTTGATGAATTAACCTACAGTGAACAGGATGAACGTTATGTCACCCCGCCGAAATTGGAAGATAGTTTCAATTTTGACACACAAGCATTAGAAAATGCGTTCGTTGCCAATCTGAAGTTTATAACAGATCCGAATCCGTATCGGTATAAGGAGTTCAACATTTCAATTGGACGTATAGATGGTACTTCTGATCTGACACAGGATGCACTATTTCCTGAACAGAACAAACAACGAAGGGTTGATACGGGGGATGCAGACGCTACGGTATTTGAGATTAATTGGGACTTGTGGGCACGCACCAATTTCTGGTTCCGTTATGCTGATCTTAATCCTGCTGAGACGAGTCGGAACTATGTCCGTAGGTTTTACGATGTCAGTGGGGATCTCTATGAAGTCTTTGGTAGTCGTAATCAAGCACGTCAGTTCCTTAGTGAGTTGACAATAAAGTTCTAATGGTACAGTTTAGATATGGAATTTCGCTCACTTGCTCCTGAAGAATTTGATGCATGGCTTGATCATGTAGCACACGTCTTTTCGGGAAGTCGTCAATACTTCTCAAACCATTGGTATAAAGATCCGTGGAAGGATTTTGAGGGAATTCGCGTTGCAGTTGATGCTGGAAAGATCGTTAGCACCGTACGAGTCTTTATCAGAAAGATGTATTTGCACGGTCAACCCGTTTCTGTCGGAGGTATTGGAGAAGTTAGCACACGTCACGAATACAGGAAACGTGGACTCGCCACACAACTCCTCAAAGATTCAATCCAATTTATGGAAGATCGGAACATTGCCATCTCCATGCTACACGGAAACCAACGTATCTACTCAAGTGAAGGATGGGAAAGTGTTCCACGATACTATGCCAAGAAGACTCTCTTTGCTGCAAAGCAGCAGGTTTGGAAAGTCCGTCCTGTCAATTTTAAAGATGCGGACGAAGTCAGTCAACTCGCTGCACTCTACCACACTTATTCTCAGAAATTCAACGGCACATTTGTCAGAGATGATATGAAATATTGGACTGACTGGGTTCAAACAGAATCACCGAGCTTATGGGTTGCTCAACGACACAATCGAATTGATGGATATGTTTCTATCAGAAAGCGGAATGGAGCATTAGGCGTCAAAGAATTTGCCGTATCAGAGGATTTATTTACAGAGAACGGTGCAACAGATTTTTTTGAGGTCATGTTGTCTGATGTAATTGCACAGATGGGTGAGGAAAAACTTGAAGTAGCGTATCCCGCGCCGATTGCTGATGGTTTCAATGCTCCGAAGGTTGAGGCTTACGGAAGCACAATGTATCGTGTTATTCAACCCGAAGCGTTTCCACAAGCAATGAGACAAGAACTTTCAGATACGCTTCCGGACCTTCTCCATAGTCAATCGGAAGCTTTAAGACAAGACATAAGTTCGCATCATGTCTTTTGGCAGACTGATGGGTTTTAATGCGCGTGCTGCGTAACCAAGTACAGCCCGAATACTTTCTTCAGTTAGTATTGGATAGTCAGCAATAATCTCTTCGTTTGTCATTCCGTTTGCCAATAGTCCCAACACATGTTCAACGCTTATGCGTGTGCCTTCAATTACAGGTTTTCCGCCAAGGATTCCCGGATTAGCGATAATTCTAACCATAATTATTTCTCTCCATTATGAGGTTTTTTAACCAATAGATATTTTACCAAAGTCTTGGGATTATATCAAATCGTTTGTTTCCATGGGGTGTGTAAATATTTTGTCACCGTAATTGTCAATTTAAGAAGATAAATCCAATCTATTAGTGTCCTCAGTCCCGTAGGGACGATATGTTTATAGTTCATGGTTGAACACCCGTTCTTTAGTCCCGTAGGGACGATATGTGCAAAAATAAGGCAATAACATAAACATATCGTCCCTACCAAATCAACGCCAAATGCGCGTTTGGCATTTGGCGGGACTGGCGGGACTAAAGAGGGTTAACAGCACGTTTTTCTATAAACATATCGTCCCTACGGGACTAAAGACATACTCATAATAGATTAATTCCTATAATTGACACATAAGGTTACATAATCTTTACGTGCCAGAGATCATCCAGTGACACAAACTTTACGCACCCGTTTCCACAAAAAACTTGACATCTAATTCGCTGCAGCATACAATCTCTTAAAGGCAAACGCTATATTTTCACTGGTATGAGATTTTAAGATGGAGGACAAAAACATGGCAAATCTACGCGTAGGCGTTATAGGATGTAGTGGCATCGGGACAATCCACGCATCCGGGTTAGTCGGATTGCCGAACGTTGAATTAGCTGCCGGATGTGATTTTGTGCAAAGTACATTGGATGCATTCAAGACCAAATACATGGATAATTGGGATAACATTTCTCTATATACGAATCACCAGGAGATGCTTGCAGCGGAGGATTTGGATATCATTACAGTTGCGACTTCTGACCATCGGCATGCGGACCTTGTTGTGGACGCAGCAAACGCGGGTGTCAAGGGGATTTTCTGTGAAAAACCGATGGCTACAAGCCTTGAAGACGCTGACAGGATGCTGGAAGCAACAGAGAAAAACAACACTATCCTCTCCATTGACCACACCCGTCGGTGGCAACCTTTGTGGAGACATACCAAAGATGAAAT
This sequence comes from Candidatus Poribacteria bacterium, assembly GCA_012267415.1. Lineage (GTDB taxonomy): Bacteria > Poribacteria > WGA-4E > WGA-4E > WGA-3G > MSPOR6. The sequence continues at coordinate 89,069 of JAAXGN010000108.1, forward strand.
CGTAGGCGGAGGACACATCGGAGATGTGAAATATGTTATCGGTACACTGAGCGGTGGACGCGCGATGCTATTCCGTAACGGAACACATTGCGTTGATGCAATCTGCTATTACGCTGACTCGGAGCCTGTCTGGGTATCTGCTGAATTAGAAGAAGGATACGAAGATTATGATGAATATAAAGGTGATGGTGGACACAACCCGTCAACTGAACCCTCAGCACACGGATATATTCACTTTGCTAATGGCGTCCGAGGTTATTATGCAGGGGGGCCAAAGACAACACAATCCGGATTCCGTGCAGAGATAGTCGGCACAGATGGATATGTGCTTATTAACGATAGAGGTGCGACCATTCATCAGGGAGATTCAGTGGAGTCTGTTGAAGCACCTACATGGGATGTTGTCGGTATACCTGCAGGCGTTCAAGAGTTGGTACGGCTTGTTGCTGAAGGTGGAGAACCCGTATCCCCTGGCACTGAAGGATATAAGGTTGTTCAGATAATCATGGGTTTCTTGAAATCGCAACAGGAAGACAATGGGAAAGTGATGCTGTAGTTTTGGTGACACCTAAAAATATCATTACACTTCTTAGCAAGACGGGCAATGAATTGCTGCGGGCTGGGCAACCCAGCCCCTACTACAAACGGGTGTCTGATGAGTAAGTGTATGTTTAATTCTAAGTTTACTATAGTTTGCATGCAGTCAAGTGCGATCATTTCTCAAGACAATTGTATTCTCAGCTGCCCATTGAACATAGACTGTATCACCGCGTGTGAAATTAGACGAATCTTTTCCTTGCATTCCGCCATTTTCATCATTTATCGGTATATCTTCTTTTATTCGCCATTGCTGATTTACGATAATAGGTGTAGGATAATCGGTTTGTACGGTGTATTGCACATTCATTCCAAGATAACTTTCGTCCTGAATCACACCACGGAGAGTGTTGGATAAATTGACATTCTGTTCTGTTGCTATATCAATTCTCTCAGGTCGGACAGCTAATGTAACGGGTGTATCTATTGAAATGTCTTCATCACATAAACATACAAACGTAAAGGATGGTTCAGAATCTGTAACAACTGCTGCCGTGCCATTACCAAGTCTTGCGATTGTACCTTCAATGAAGTTTGATGTCCCTATGAAATCAGCGACAAAACTGTTCTGTGGTGCATCGTATATTTCGGATGGCGATCCGACCTGCAGAATCTTACCTTCATTCATCACAGCGATCCTATCAGACAGTGCCAATGCCTCACCCTGATCATGAGTAACATAAACAAACGTTATGCCGACCTGTCGCTGTAATGCCTTCAGTTCCACTTGCATCTGTTTTCTGAGTTTTTGATCAAGTGCAGAGAGCGGTTCATCTAAAAGTAGGATAGAGGGTTCATTAACCAGTGCGCGTGCCAGTGCGACTCGCTGTCGTTCACCCCCTGAGAGTTCGTTAGGTTTGCGTTTACCGTAATTGGGTAACTGAATTAGAGCAAGGGAACGATCTATGGCATCCGCGATTACAGATTTTGAATGCTTCTTCATCTGGAGTCCAAATGCGATGTTCTGTGCGACAGTCTTGTGGGGAAAGAGTGCGTAGTTTTGAAAAACGGTGTTGACAGGACGTCGATATGGAGGTGTTTCACCCATCAGTTCATCGTTGATATAGACAGCACCAGTAGTTGGGTAATCAAAACCTCCGATAATACGAAGCGTTGTTGTTTTGCCGCATCCACTCGGTCCGAGTAAAGAGAAGAACTCACCGTCCTCTATCTGCAATGAGATGTCGTCAACGGCGACTGTATCTCCAAACTTCTTTGTAACAGATGATAGTATAATCTGACCTACGGACATGTCTGTGTTGTTCTCTGACAAATAACTATGTTTTCTTCATTCATAGTCGTCGATGTTTGCCCTGCAATGTTGGTCGGACTGTTCTTTTTAGGCATGCGTTTATTAGGTATGTTTCTGACGATAGTTTCCTTATGCGAAAATCCATGTTTACCAAAGGCATGGACAACAAATTCATCTGTCGGTAGTGTTACATCTTTAACCCGACGGTTCCCAACGACATAACATACAGTAGAATACTGTGAAAGCATCTTTGCAACTGCATCTATACTGTTTTTCAGATCAATGTAAAATGCGTTAACCTCTTGTGCACGTTTAGTGTCAATTGAACTAATTTTATTGATTGCGTTTGAAATTGGTGAATTCTGTAATGTTTGGCTTGTACGTTGTCCACCCATAGCAATTTTATCAATTTTTCGTGCATCTGGCAATCCGATCCACTCCGCTGATAGTCGCGAAAACTGTCCATACGCAACAGTGGTTTGTGAATCACCATAGGGAGGAGAAGTAATCACCACACGGTAGCCACCGATCGGACGTGGCATCGGTAGGTCTCCATTCGCAGTATTGGTATCGCAAATTGATGTTTCCACATCTTCGCGTTTCTCAAGATATGCAATTATACCTTGTCTATTTCTGTGGAGCTTTTTCCGAAAAACACCGAAAACATCAGGGTTGAAATTCTTAAGTTTCTCTGCAGACATACGGTGCAGTTTAAATGCACTGGTGCGAGTATAGGATACTTCGCGAACTGTTTCAGAAAATGCAACCAATATGAAATTCTTTACTTCTTGATTCTCTATTTTACTGATACAATTCAGTAGGTAATTTAGGTGTTTGATCACTTCTTCAGAGAACCAATACTCCAGATTAGGTATTTCAGGGGTTGATAGGTCAGGTATCTTATCTACTCGGAATTCAACTTTAAAGAGAGCATCGTTTAGTTTATTCAGTTCACTGTCAAGGATTTTCAAATCAATTGGTGTCAATTTGGACTTTGCAATCAAGCGTACGAGCGGATTAATGTCGCATCCAACACTGTGCATGCCGAACAGTGATGCCTCAACAAGAGAAGTGCCGGTGCCACAATACGGATCAAGAAGCCATTCACCTTCTACACCATACTGGTTAAGGAGTTTTCTTGCGATTTGCGGAATCATCATTGCGGGATAGGTATGAAAACAGTGTGTATATTCTTTAGTATCTGCTGTTCTGAAGTCCCAGGATTCATCTTTGTATTTCACATTGTCCGAATTCATATCAAATTTTCCCGATTGCTAAAACATAGATTTAAGAATCTTTCTTCAATTCTAAAACCTGTGCCATGATTTCTTACTGTTTTGTTTTCTTTAAGATGCATTCTTACATCAACAATAATGATATCTTGCCTGATTAATTCTAATAAATCGTTCTCATTTGGTTCTGTCAGATAGAAAGCCTCATTATACCAAAATTCCTCTTTACCTTCCGAATTAATGCGTGTGTCTGCAGTAACAACAACTAACGCGGGCATCTTCTTAATGAAAGAATCAATTAATTTCTCTCCCTTCCATTCAGCAATCATATTTCCATCTAAATGATAAAGTCTTACATAGTCCTGCTCTATTTTCACGGAAAGTCCTTGATTATTCACTCGGGTGTCCACTGTGCAGTATAAAGAGGGACGGTCATTTGTGTCAATATAACCGTATTTCTCAATCACTTCCCTCTGTTTAATCTTCCAAACCCCACGGTTAAAGGTAAACATTGTTACTCGGTTTGTGGCATCCTTCCTCTGCGATTTTAACTCAATATTCTCAAAATCAGGTGTCTTGAGATTGTTTTCCTTTAACCCAAGCAATGTCTCAAGTGTATACCCTATTCCGGTATTGCTTTTTCGCTTGGAAACAATATAACCCATCTGATTAATTTCAGACAGTTTGTCTTTTAGTTCGGATATATCCATGGGGCACTCTCAATAAGTACATAACTCTTGGAGAATATGATTAATTGTACATCAGTATACTTGTCTAAAGAATATTCCATTTGATTCTACCAGGCCATCAGGTCACACCCTATGAAGTTTCGTCCTTTTGAGAGTGCTGCTTCCATGACAGAGAACGAACCGGCTGCTGGATCAATTACATAATCACCTTCGTTGCTAACAGCTGCTATGAGTTCTGCTTGTAATCCAACTGGTTTCTGATGGGGATGTTCTTTTGTTTCTGTTCGTTCAAGCCATACATCGCGGATGTTGTGTATCTTCCAGACACCTTTTGCCCGTCTCGGATGCTTCTGAAGGACGACACAATATTCACTCACACGTCTGGAACGGTATCCCATGCCAAATCTGTCCTTATTCCAAACGATCAAGTCAACAATGTCTAACTGTGTAGCATCAAACCAAGTTTTGAATCCTTGACATAGATGAAACTTGTCCATCCACAAGAACAGATGTCCAGATGGGATTAACACCTTATCAATACTCTGTAGGAATTCGGCAATCAACTCCTCTGACATTTGCATCAATGCAGACCTGCGTTTCTCTCGGCTTTTTCCTTCGTTTCCGTAGTTCATTTTGTCAAGTACACCTCTATACTGTGGGTCAAGAAACGCTACAGGAATAGTTTCTGTTGGCAGGTGGGAAAGGAACTTGAGACCGTCCATCTTTAACCGTGTATTGGGTTTCAGACAATCGGGTAAATCTATAGGCGGACTCTTGACGTCACGCTCAGTGGAGAATACATTTTTATTGCTCGTATCTGTTTCAGAAAAGAGTGTGAGATTATCGTCAGTGTGGGTTACCTTTTTCATATACTGTCCTATAGAGTCTCAGCAATTTACATACATCTTCAATCGGTTGACAAGACCTGTGTTAGAATCTGATTTACGAGTTGCGGATTTGCTTTGCCTCGTGTTGCTTTCATGACTTGTCCGACAAGGAATCCGATTGCTTTTTTTGTGCCATCCCTATAATCCTGCGCGGGACCTGGGTTTTCTTCCACAACTTGCATCACGATGGCTTCAATCTCGGATGTGTCAGTTATCTGTGCTAATCCTTTACCTTCAACGATCTGTTTCGGCATTTTACCCGTTTCAAAGGAATCGTCTAACACAGATTTGGCGATCTTTCCGCTGATGGTATTGTTGTCTATTAACACTATGAGTTCACTGAGATGGGATGGCGTGACTTTGGAGTCTATCAGTTCTATTTCTGCTGTATTGAGTAAACGTGAGAGGTCTCCCATAATCCAATTTGCACAGATTGTAGGTTCGCCGCTAAGTTTGGCTGCTTCTTCAAAGAAGTCTGCCATTTGTCTGGTGGCAGTTAGATATTCCGCGTTTGCAGGTGATATTTCGTAGTCTTCAATAAAACGGGTGCGCCGTGATGCTGGGAGCTCAGGGAGTGTTGGTTGAATTTCTTGAATCCATTCATCATCTATCTGAACGTGGACAAGGTCTGGTTCTGGAAAATAGCGATAGTCATCCGCTTCTTCTTTACCTCGCATTGCTACTGTCTTTCCTGTATTGGTGTCAAACAGAAGCGTTTCCTGAACGACTTCCCCACCTGAATCGAGGATACGCGCTTGCCGTTTTACTTCGTACTCCATAGCAACCAGTAGCTCCTGAAACGAGTTCTTATTCTTTATCTCTGTGCGAGTTCCTAATTCCTTACTACCACGTGGACGCAGTGAGATATTCGGTTCACAACGTAGACTACCCTCTTCCATATTACAGTCGCTCACCTCAATGTATTCCAAAATCTCTTTGACGGCGCGACAGTAGGCGATGGCTTCCTCGGGGGAATGGATTTCAGGTTCACTTACGATTTCCATGAGTGGAACACCCGCACGATTAAAATCCATAAAACTACGGGTCGGGTCGCCTGTGACTTCTGCATGGATAGACTTCCCCGCATCTTCTTCCAGATGTATCCTTCGGAGTGCGACTGTTTTTGTTTCTCCATCCATAAGATATGTAACCGCACCATTTCTGCATAAGGGTAGGTCGTATTGTGATATCTGATAGTTTTTTGGTAGATCCGGATAGAAATAGTTCTTCCTATCAAATTTGCTATAAGTGGTGATTTCACAATTCATGGCTAAACCCGCGCGAACAGCAAACTCTAATGCGCGTTGATTGATAACGGGTAACGTTCCCGGCATTCCTAAACAGATTGGACAGGTGCAGTCATTTGCGGATGCGCCAAATGTATAGGCACAGTTACAAAACAACTTGCTCTGTGTGCATAATTCAACGTGTATCTCTAAACCGATGACTATTTCGTATTTTTCCATGCTTTTACCTTAAAATTTCAGATCACTTCTTGACACTACGGACAATGAATTGCTTACGGGCAGGGAAACCCAGCCCCTACAAACATATCATAGCAAATAGCGCGAGTATCCGCCATGCCAACATTCTAAATGCTTACGGGCAGGGAAACCCAGCCCCTACAAACATATCATAGCAAATAGCGCGAGTATCCGCCATATCAACATTCTAAAATGTCAAGCAGACATCTCGCGCTACAATTAGTCTATTTTCCTTATACACCATTCTCCGAGATTTCATTGACGACTGCTACGTTTGCGAGTACCTCTTCACGAGAAGTCATACCGATTGTCATTGCATGGACACAAGGTAATCCCATGACAAATTCAATTGCATCACGTTGACTTTCAGGGTCTTTTGCCAATTTACCCATGCCTAAGACCTTCATTCCATAGATTCCTTTTCCCGCGAAAGCCATCTGTTCCATTGTACGGATAACGTCTGCGGGGGACGCGTCCATTGAAATACCTGCATGGTTTATACGTGCCAACACGACCTCAACCCAATCTGTCATTGCAGAAGTTTGGAATGCCCCGAAATCGTGACAGGAAACGCCGTGAGCTCGGATTAGTCCTTGTTCTTTACAACGTGTCAGTGCTTCCATAGCATCTGGATACCGTCTTGGCCAATCGACCTGTGTAAGACAGTGGAGTAACACGATATCTACATAATCAGAACCGATCTCTTTGAGGAATCGCTTAATATCTTCTTCAACAGATTCGCGAGTCCGTGAAACTGTCTTTGTTGTAATAGTTACAGATTCACGAGGCAGTTCTTTTAGTGCTTCCTTTATATGTGGATGACTACCGTATTGATCAGCAGAATCCCAGAAAGTAACACCTTGTTCGTGCGCAAACAACAATAGGTCACGTAATGCTTCAAATCCTAAATCCGTTTGATTGGAGCGACCGTTCCACCCATTTGATCCAGTACCAATTGAGAGGCGTGAAACATCTAACCCGGTTTTACCAAAAGAAACAACTTCCATCACAATTCTCCTTCGTGTTTGTAGTATAAAGGTAAGTATAACACAATATGAATGATCTGACAACATAATCTTGAATCGCGATACAACATTTTACTTGACTTATACGGCTATAGCGATATAATACCATTTCTATTAATTTTCTCTCATTACCGGCTGTTTGGAAATCAAACGTGTAACGGCACAAACTGGAAGTTTATGCTACAAAAGAGTGACATTATCAATTAGAAATGGTATAATAAATATACCCATACCATGTTAGAAGTATAGAGGGCTTTACAACTACGGAGTTTAGGAGAAGAAATGACAAAATACACAAAAGGTTCAATTCATCCATCGGAATTGAGAGAATTTAAAGACCAAGAAACAGGTGCACACATCTATCAACTTACCAATGATGAGACGATCAATCATAACCTATATTTCCTTACCTCGTCCTTTACATCTGATCAGAATTACCTTATCTTTACCTCCTACCGTTCAGGTAAAGCGAATTTTTATAAACTCGGTTTTCCAGACGGTGATATTATACAATTAACTGATGGTGACGAAGTTCACGGATATTCTGGAGTCATATCAAAGGATGGCACTAAACTCTTTTATACAGAAGGTGATGCCATTAAAGAGGTCCATTTTGATACTTTTGCTGAACGCGTATTAGCGGAATTTCCTGAAGGTAGTCTCGGAGAATGTAGTGTAAGTGCTGATGAACGATACATCGTGACAGCAATGAAACATGACGGTAAATCTCACATTACCGTAACTGCTACAGATGGAAGTGGGGGTAAGATTATTTATACTTCCTCGGATCAAACGATTATCCATCCTCAATTTCATCCGAAAGATGCTGATCTGATTGCATATTCTGGTGATCCCGCACCACGCATGTGGAAGATAAGACGTGACGGGACAAAAAATCGCATGTTATACGAACACGATAATAACGAGTTCCTTGTTCATGAAACATTTCTCGGTTCACAAGACGACCTAATTGTCACACATTGGCCTTATGCGTTACGACGTATATCGTTGGGCACACTTGAGATGGAGACAATTTCAGATTTCAATGCTTGGCACATAGCGAGTAACCGTGATGGGACAAAGGTGTTGTGTGATACTGTTCATCCTGATATTGGTTTACGGTTGGTAGATGTAGAAACGGGGGAACATGTGCCGATCTGCTATCCGCAAAGTTCATCAAGTGGGAGTCAATGGAAAAAGGATCGTTATGCAGTTGCTGAGGATTGGGCAGCAGCACAACAGGCAGGCGATAGGGAAAAGTCACTGAGTTGGATGGAGATGAAGGTTGACACCGTCTATGGTCCTCAGTGGACGCATCCGCATCCTTCGTTTAGTCCTGATGAAACAGCAGTTGTGTATACATCTGATGTATCTGGACATTCACAGGTTTATGTGGCAGAAATACCTTAGTAGCATAGAGGAGAGAATTAAGCAGGACTTACGCAGAAGATTGGAATTTGCAACGAATTGAAGGTATATCGCAAAGAACGGGCAATGAATTGCCCTACTACGAACGCTTTAAACTTCTTATAACAGGCAAAATGCATAAGTTCTATTAAGAAAAAGTAATTTGTATTATGGTAGTTTCGGTACAATATGTAATAGTGCGTCTTCGTTTTGTGCGTATTCTCTCAAGTCTGGGTCAAGGTCTACTGCTTGTTTTAGTGAATCTAATGCGTTTTGTGGATCACCAGTGAGTGCGTAAGCACAGGCAAGGTTATAATGCAAGAGTGCATACATGGGAAAATCTTGGAGCGCGTCAATGCAAATTGCATAAGCACTCTTTGGGTCGTTCATGCTGAGGAAAACAGTTGCTAAATTGACATATCCTTCTGGTTGATCTGGTGCCATCTGTATGACACTTCTAAAGGTTGCTATGGCTTGGGGGTACTGTTCTGCATACATATACGCTTGACCGAGGTTATTATATGCGGTCGGTGCACTTTTGAAGAAGAGAGTCCGATTCTTGTTCTTAATGGCTTTTTGGTAGGCTTCTATTGCTTTGGTTGGTTCATCGTTCCGCAAATGGAATAATGCTTCTCTATAGTTGTCATTGAACTGTGATTGATGATGCCAGACCCATATAAACAACACTGTCACAGCAAGACAGAAGGTCATACAACCGATTCTGAAACCTCTGTTTGTTGGTGCTTCTTCAGTGTCAGTATCTACGGTTGACTCATGCTCTTGTTTTGGATCGTATTCTTCATCAAGGACTTCGTTGGTTTCTTTCATTTGAGATCAGTTTTCTTCAGATGTCATAATTTATATCGTATATCAAGGATATATCCATTTCTAAGGAATGCTGTTGCATTGTCGGTTTTTGTGAGATGTAATCTAATTCGGCACAAACTAAAAGTTTATGTTACAAAAGGCACAAACTAAAAGTTTATGCTACAAAAAGGCACAAACTAAAAGTTTATGCTACAAAAAGGCACAAACTAAAAGTTTATGGCAGAATACGCGTTTGGTATTCTGCATTAAAAAGAGCCACTATCATTTAGAAATGATATTATATAGTAAAAGTAGAAATAAGGAAAGTTAAATTAATGAAAACTTACGGTTTTGGTATCATTGGTTGCGGCATGATCTCTGATTTTCACGCCGCTGCAATATCGGAATTAGAACATGGTCAGTTAGTTGGTGTGAGTTCACGCAATGCTGACAATGCTAAGCGACTCACAGATAAATATAACGTTGATGGTTATTCTGACTACAACGAATTGCTCAATAGGAGCGACCTTGATATAGTCTGTGTATGCACCCCAAGTGGTGCCCATCTTGAACCTGCTATCGCTGCAGCAGAATCGGGAAAACATGTTGTCGTTGAAAAACCTCTTGAAATTACGTTACAAAGATGCGATGAAATCATTCAAGCTTGCGATGAAGCTGATGTCCAATTATGCGCTATTTTTAATTCCCGTTTTACCGAAGGTGCTGAACTCGTTAAATCAACGATTGCGAGTGGCAGATTCGGTAAGTTAACTTTAGGTGATGCCTACATCAAATGGTATCGTTCCCAAGAATACTATGATAGTGGTGGATGGCGCGGCACTTGGGACCTTGATGGTGGCGGCGCGTTGATGAATCAATCTATCCACGCTATTGACCTACTTCAGTATTTTATGGGTCCTGTAAAGTCTGTTCAAGCATTTACCGATACATTAGCACACGAACGTATTGAAGTTGAAGATGTTGCGGTTGCTGCACTTCGCTTTGAAAATGGTGCGTTGGGTGTCATTGAAGGCACAACCGCCGCCTATCCCGGTATGTTTAAAAAAACCGAAATCTGTGGCACAAAAGGCACTGCGATCTTAGAGGAAGAGGACATCGTGAAATGGGAGTTTGACCCTGAACTTCCTGAAGACAGTGAGATACGAGAGAAATTCGCACAACAGACAGATACGGGTGGCGGTGCTTCTGACCCACGCGCTATCAATCATGCCAATCACAGACGTCAATTGGAAAACTTGATTAACGGACTGGAAAACGATGCGTCCATTCTGGTTGATGGTCGTGAAGGACGTAAAGCGGTTGAGATAATCCTCGCGATTTATCAGTCAAGTCGTGAAGGGCGTATCGTTGAATTACCGCTTCAATAATCTAACACTATCTTAATAGCCTCATTCTTTTTGTGCAGTGCCATTTCAAAACCTTTCTGTACTTCTGTGAACGGTAGATGATGCGTAATAATCGGGGAAACATCAATCCGCCCCTGTGCGATCATATCCATTGCTAACGGGAAATCGTTCTGCACATCTGGACCGACAGAACATAAGAATTTGATATTCTTTCTAAAAAATTCTGCGAAGTGGAAATCGTATACTTCGTCATCTGGCACTCCGAATGCAAGAAGTGTTCCTTCACGTTTCAGCAACTTTAGACACGTATTTATAGTTTCTGTTTGATGTCCTACTACCTCAACAACAAGGTCAGCCATTCTGCCGTCGGTAATATCTTTAACTTTCTCAACAAGGTCTTCAGTTGCGGCGTTTACTGTGTGTGTTGCCCGCATCTGTTTTGACACGTCAAGTCGGAAATCAAACAGGTCGGTGGTAATCACAGTTTTTGCTCCGAGATTGCTTAACATAAAGGCGATAAGTAATCCCATTGGACCTTGTCCAATAACGACCGTATCTAAGTTTATCAAATTACCTAATTTACGACATGCCCATACAACAGTTCCTAAGGGTTGTGACATTAGGATACAATCTTTTCGATCATATTCTACTAACGGGATAGTAACATCTTCGTTTGACAGGAAGTATTCTGCACATGCACCTATATGTCTTGGAAGTGCCAGAACTTCATCACCCTCTTTGAATCTATCAGATTTACTTTCCGTAATCACACCGATTGCTTCGTGGATGGAAAGTCCGTGTCCAAGCGGGTATCGTTCAGGTAGGTTTTCAAGCACAAAATGTGGCATATCACTGCCACAGATTGCGCTGTGAAGTGTTTTAATCATCACGGTACCGTCAGGATAGTCTGATATATTCGGTTTCTCAATATCAATTATTTCAATATGATATGGTGCAACAATTTGCCCCGCTTTCATAATAACTCCTTTATTGCTCAATTGATAGGACTTCCTATATAGTGCTTAGTCAAGTGTCTTCTGATGGTACAAAAAAGTCGGGAATCGGAGTTCAAATCAACGGTATGAATCATGGCGAATGCCATGCGCGCATTCGCCCAAAGGCATTCACCGCCTACAATACAAAAGATTCTGTAGGAGCGATCTCCGAATCGCGACCTACAATAGTATGTTGACTAAGTAATAGTGGCAATTACAGATAATACCTCTGGATGCAAAGTTCCGTTTGTAACGGCACACGGAGTGTGCCTACTACTTTTAATCATCCATATCCCTTAATTACTGATAAAACCTCTGGATGTAAAGTTCCGTTTGTAGCAACTACACCGCGATTATTTATCATACGTCTTCCGCTGACGAAACTGAGTGGCAGACCATTTGCATCCGTAACTTTTCCGCCTGCCTCCTCTACGACAATCATACCTGCGGCATGATCCCAGATACATTCCCTATAGTCAGGATATTTCGGATTTGGCAGACGAATGTAAAGTGATGCTTCTCCTCTTGCAACAATGCCATATTTTGCTTGACTGTCAATTTTTAGTGATTCCTGATGAAGTCCAATTTTCTTTGCTATTCTGGCATGTGTATTGCTATCCCCATGTGCAGATTCAAAGCTCTCGGCTAACCGTGATGCATTATCTGAAACTTGAGCTACACCCAGCTTTTCTCCACCTAAATCATAGATATCGGTTCCTTGTCCGCGAACTGCGACAAAGAGACAGCCGCGATTAGATTCGGTTTCATCTAACTGATGTGGTAGACTCGGACATGCTAAGATACCGAGCTGAACTTCACCATTTTCGATCCAGGCTAATGCGATAGCATACTGATTGTTTCGCAGGAATCCTTTTGTTCCGTCAATTGGATCAAGTGTCCAAAAACGATCCCTAATCTCACCTTTTCCTTGATCAATCCATTCGCAGACTTTATGTGATGAGCCGTGCGCTTGTAGGTTTGTATCTAAGGATTGATTAACATAATCTGTGACTCGTTCTGCAAGTGCGGGATTCTGCCTGAGTGAATCTGCATCCTCTTCAGCAACGATAACATCATCAGCATAAGCGTCTTTGATCACTTGACAGATCAATGCTTGCGATCCATAGTCGGCTATCGTCACTGGACTGCGATCATTTTTCTGAACAGTATCGGAGGATACCATTTCTTGTTGAACGTGTTGACATAATCTTGAAGCACTTAACACAGCAGAAATTGCAGTTTGTTTTCTTGTTCTCATGTGATTTTAGGTAGCAACTTGGGTTAAATTTAGAAGAGTGTTGTCTTTGGTATCTCTTCTGATTGATGTAATTTCTCTATTGCTTTTGCAATATCTTCTATGACGATATTTCGCATCGATTCATATTTATGCCCTTCTTGTCGTAAAACATAAGCCGGATTATAGGTTGCTATTGCATAAGGTGCGTAATATGTATTTGTAAACCACTGACCTCGTTCCTCAGTTATGCGGAAACGACTATGGATTAAGACCTTAGCAGCGGTTGAGCCCAGACATAAAATTACTTTTGGTTGAATAATCGTCAATTCACTATCTAACCATTTAGCACAAGCTTTAATTTCGGTTGCTTTAGGAGGACGATTTTTTGAGTTGTGGCCGGTTGTTGCAGCTGCGCGACATTTTATAATATTCGTTAACCATAAGTCACTTCGGGTGATGTCATTTGCAATTAGCACTTCCTGTAACATATCACCCGCAGGTCCAATAAATGGCAGTCCCAAATGGTTATCCGCTGCGGACGGTCCCTCGCCAACGAGTACTAATTTTTTGTTGACATTACCCGTTCCAAAAACTACTTTAGTGCGTGTTTTCGCTAAGTCACAATCAGTACAACTATCAGCACGTTCTCTAATACTTTCTATCTTAACCGAATTAGTATGAATGTTTTCCAAATCAGTAACTGACATATATAGAAATGTTTAATAGATTGTTTCATTTCGCATCTTTTGTTCCACCTGAAGTCTGTGTGAATTTGATGCTGGCATGCACCAATGAATCTGTTGCAGCAATAGTTATACGATAGATGGGTTTGTCCCAAGTATATTTGTATTCACTCCCATAGGCAGATAGACTGACAGGTAGATAGTCTTCTGGAACATGTATGAATATATTACCTTCTGTTTCATGTGGGGGTTGACATATTAGTAGATAGCTTTGACTATGTTCATCCCAACCAGCAGATAAAATCTCAATACTACCTTGTGTATAGTGCATGTCTGTTGACAGTAGCTGAGGTACGGCTTGCTCTTCTCGTAGGCATAGAAGTTTTGCGGAACGCGGTATAATATTTAGCAGCGTTACATTTTTTGAGACCACCCCTAAGTATTGTCGCATCCAAAAGTCATGAACAAGATAATCTTTATTTGAGCTAAGACCGACTTTATCTAAGTTTAGATGAATATCATCCTGTTGGTCTTTCCAATTAAATACACCTAACAGATGCCAAGTTTCATCATCTGTTATTACAGGCAGATGCCAAATTTGGGGTAGCATTTCATCGTACATATCAATAACTGTTGCTTCGTTTGCGGTAAGTGGAAATATCTTCCCGATCAATTCAGCCCTCATTTTAGATAAAGTTGCCGGTGTATTGGCACAGAATACAGGTGTACCGCTTAACGCTGCGGCTGTCAATTCAACGATGGCTTCATTTATTGGACGCGGTTCATCAATGGATAGATCGCCATACACGGTCTGCCACATACCGTTGTGTGTGCTGAGATATCCTGCATATCTACTCAGTCTATGTTTTGTACCATTCTGCTGATGCCATGATTCACTACTATCAACATGCTTCTGACGCAATAGTGGAAAAATGACTTTGAAGCACCCAATACTAACACTTTCTATTATATTGTATCCTGCGAGTATTGCATCTTTTTCTGAATGAGAGGCCGTTTCAGTAAGTAATCGGACAGCCTGTCTGTATAGTTCAGTTGATGTGAGTGAGTTGTCATGCCATCGGATATTATGACTAACAGACATCATCCCACTTGTGTAGCTGGATAAATCGATCTTTATCAAGTCAAATCCCCATTCACCTATCAACTGGTTCATTAACTTACGGATGTGTTTCTGTGTCTGTGGGTGTGATGCATCTAAGATGGCATAAGCTTTCTTTCTGCCTGGCAGATGGACTTCAATAGGCGTCCCTTTCTTCGCTGTTTTCTGTCCATTTTTTTCTTTTTCTTTGGCTAATAGACATATATCTGGGTACTTTTGCAGTAATTTCGATTTACGTTCAATGCAAAAAGGGTCTATCCTAATTCCTGCTTTGAACCCTAATTCGTGTATCTGATTAACAGCAGATGCCATACCTTCAGGGAAACAGTCTGGATTGAGTGTAAGATAACCGGGTGTTTTTTGCCATCCAGATTCTAAGTTAATATAGTCTGACCTTTCAACGTGAATAGATGTCAAGAAAGGATTTTTGACAACAGATTTCATCTGTTCAGCAAGTGTGTTAGCTGTAAGTTTTCCAGGTGTGTTGTCTGATGTAATGTTCCAACCGGCAATGCTCTTTTTCTTATCTGTTTGCGTTGTGAAAACCCCTTTAGTATCCTGAGTTAACTTTGGCAATATCCCGTTTTGCGTCGCGAGACGTTCGGTATACCTATCGTAAGATGTAGATATATCATCTGAAAAGTCAAGATACCCTACCTCAGAAAACACCTCTTCGCCTGATTGACATGTTTTATTCTCACAATCATGGTAAAGTGCCCACGTCGTTAATCCCTGTTGTGTTTTGCGTTTTGATGCCTGATAGCCGATCTGCATCCGTGCCCACCACTTATCCGCTGTAATAAATCCGAATAAGAATGAGTTCTTATTCTCTACATCATACAGGATACCGTCTTGGCAAGGTTGTGTGGTGTTATCTTGGTTTAGCTGAAACCCGTCATATATTTTTCTGTGTGTATTGGCACAAGGTGAGATGGGAGGTATCTTTAGATAGAGATGGTATTGTGAAGGATGACTGCCTAACTGAACCGCTCCTTGTTTGGTTGAGATATCAATGAGCGTTATATTTGATAGACTGATGGGGTCGGCGTTACAGTTTTCTACACTAACTTTCAATAGGATATAGGGATGCTCAATGTAACAGGTAAGATATGTGTGTACCCGAACACCGCTTTTAGTAGAAGGGATGACTTTTGACACTTCACTTGAATCAGTTGTATTTTCTGCAGTGGTTTTCTTGGTATCCTTTGTTTCATAAGAAAACCTTAGGGTCTGATAGTTTCCGAATTCATCCTTTTGAATGGAATCTATGTAGAACTCGCGAAAACCGGCATCACTGGTTTTTAATGTGGTTTCGTCATCCAAGTTTATCAGTGTGATTGCGTTTTTAAGAACTGTCTTTTGGTTTTTATTGCTATAATTCCATGTTCCTTTTGATAGATTATATTCAATACTGTAATGTTTATGTTCAATGACAACAAGTTTTCCATGTCGTGATATGTTTAGATCCTCGTTCTTCATGCACGTTTTCCTTGGACTATTTTTTAAAACCCTTATGTCGGTAGAAAGATATTCTTGTCTCCCCGTATCTGTTCTGTCTATCACATCTTAACGTACCGATATCAAGTGGTAGCTGAGTGTTGTGATGATGTTCAATTAGAAGTAATCCCTTATTTTCAAGTATCCTTTCGTCTGAGATCTGTGTGATGCAACGTTCGTAAATCCTCGAATTATAAGGCGGATCAAAATAGATTAACTCATAAGTCTTTCTCTGTTTTGATAGGATGCTAATTCCTTTTGATGCATCACTCCGCATTATCTGAATCTGTGGATTCTGTCTATTCAGTCCGCATCTATCAAGATTCTGTTCAATTAATCGGATACTTTGCGGGTTTTTGTCTAAAAAAGTTACCTGTTTTGCGCCTTGACTGAGTGCCTCAATACCGATGTTCCCGCTTCCGGCACATAAATCAAGAAAGTTGGCATCCGTAACTCTATTACGGATAATACTGAAAACTGACTCTTTGACTCTATCAGAAGTAGGTCGGACTTTAAGGTTTTTAAGGGTATCTAATTTTCTGCCCTTATATTTTCCTGCGATCACTCGCATGTATCTGTTAGCGTAAAGTGTCTATCGATGGGTCGTTACAATGTTTAACAACATCGATAGACACGTTACAGTAATTCCTTCTATACAAACAGTTCCTCTATGACAGTACCTTCATTGACAACGCGTATTGGACGTCCGGAACGGGACATATTCTCTTCCTGATGATCGATTCCGAGTGCAAAGCAGAGCGAAGCAAATAGGTCTGGTACTCCGACAGCACCACTTGCGACTTTTGTACCATCTTCGTTAGTGCTTCCGATGACTTGTCCACCGCGAGTTCCGCCACCAGCGATGACAGCTGACCAACCGTTCGGATGGTGGTCCCGACCGTCATTGTTGTTAATTCTTGGTGTTCGTCCAAATTCTCCAAGCCATAACACAACAGTTTCATCAAGTAGGTCTCGGTCACTGAGGTCTTTGATCAACATAGCGTAAGCGGGATCAACGATTTCCAGGAGTTCTTTTGTCCGTTCAAAGTTGTTTTCATGGGTGTCCCATCCATCCAGTGTGATCTCCACAAATTTTACACCGGATTCGATGAGTCGTCTCGCCATCAAACAGCCTTGCCCGAATCGGTTCATCCCGTAAGCCTGTCGGATCTCTGTGGGTTCTTCCTTCAGTTCAAAGGCTTTTATATTTGGCGAATTGATGAGTTCATCCGCTTTTTTATAGATTGCTTCGTGTGCTTCTGTGCCGCGACTTGAGCGTTTTGAGATGAAATCCTCTTGAAGGTTTCTGAGCATCTTCAATCTCTCACGGAATCTGTGTGTATCCATCTGTGCTGGATAATCTATGTCTTCAACTTTTTTCAACGGATTACTCACTACAAATGGGTCGTGTGAAGCCCCGAGGAATCCACCAGAATATGTTGGTGAATTAATATTCACGCTACTTGGTAAGTGGGATTCGTCGTCATCAAGATAATAGGAAGTTAATGAGCCTAAGGTTGGGTGTCTGACTGCACCTCCTGGCGCGTATCCTGTATGAAGGAGATAACGTGCACGTTCATGATTACCTTCACGAGAAACCATTGATCGCACAACTGAAAGGTGATGTGCTTGTTCAGCGACCATTGGTAGATGTTCTGAGAATTCAATACCTTTGACACTTGTCTGAATGGCTTTGAATGGACCGCTGGTTTCTACTTCGGGTTTTTTGGGGTCAAAAGTATCTAATTGACTTGGTCCGCCACTCATAAACATTACGATACACTGTTTAGCACGCGGAATAACCTCAGAAAGTTGAGATGCGTTAGATGTGCCGAAATGTTGCATCGCCACAAGTCCAAGAAAACTACTGACACCGTATTTGAAGAAGCTGCGTCTTGAGATTTCATGATGCCAAAGTTCTGGTGTATCATATTCGGGGATCCATAATCCTGATCTCATCGTTTATTCTGCATTCATTGTTCAAGCATACCGCTTGTGAATACATCTCCTATGTTTTACCCGCGACATGCACTTGTCGTAATATCTACACTTGCGGGTAAAGTGTTTTATATTACGTTATTTATGTGTAAAGTCTATCTGAATTTCCGTTAGCTATTTTAGGTCTTAGGAGTCGTTATTTGTAAATATAATATCATATCTAACATAAGTATGCAAGGGAAAACTGTATTTTTGGGATATTAGTGAAAATTCCAATTGGAGGTAGCATATTTCGTGTTAACCAAGGTCTCTACTTGTGTCTTCTCTGTTATTGACAGTTCTCCTGCACTAAATGTAACACCAACGTTCAGTGTTTCACTGATTGCTTTGATGAGAGCACTTCTGGATATACAACGACCTTCAGTGTTAATTGCAGTTGCATTGTCCAACAACATCTCTTGAACTTCAGGTGTTTTTGAAACGCGTTTAAGAATAGGGATAGGGGGAATATCCAATGAAATATATCCTTGAAATAGAATCCCATATCGGTTACGTCTTACTGAGACACCAGCAAGTTTCTTATCGTTACACATAACATCGTGCTCCGCAGGATTTGTAAGACAGATGTTCTGTGCAGATTCAGACCGTTCTGTAGCGGCGTAACATGCTGCAGGAATTGCGAGTCTTTCAAATGCGTTTACAAGACTGTTTCCAATTCTCTTATACATTTCGGATACAGAAGTTTCTGCATCGTGGCGGGGTAAAACAAGCGTATAGGTCAAATCCCATCCATGCACCACCGTACCACCACCCGTCATTCGTTTTACTAATTCAATGTTCTCTAAACGACACGCTTCTACATCAACTTCAGCATTAATATCTTGAAAGTATCCGAAGCTGAATGCTGGGTGAGTCCAATCATAGAATCGCAGTGTCGGATTGGGTTGCTCTTTCTGGGAGATGAGAATCGCCTCATCAACAGCCATATTCATCGCTGCACAGTTTTTTCCCATATTGAGTATTCTACCAGCAGTCATCATGATGATAATGCTACTCTACAGACGGCTGTTGTATGTGCATCACAATACCAGAAAAATCCATCCCAATATGTCATGCCGTGTGGTTCAGGATGCGGTTCAGGTATCTCAATTTTATCAATATGGCTACCATCATCTGGATTGAGTTTATAAATTGCGCGATGGTTTGTCTCAACGCACCAAAGATCATCCCCAACCCAGGCGATACCGTGCGGTCTATCATCTGGAGCAGGAATCGTGTGAATCACCGTAAAGTCTTTATCAACATCAACTTGATAGATCGTTGCAGAAGGTGGTACAGCGATCCAAAGTTTATTGTCACGCCATTCTAAACCGTGTGCACCTGTTTGTCCAGCACCGGGGGTTTCATAAGATGCAAGTGTTTCACCCGTCTCTGGATCAGTTGACAAGATTTCACAACTATAGGTAGACGCCAACCAAAGGTTGCTCCCTGTATGCGTAACACCGCTGCCTCTGTCTGAACCAGTTTCAAGTTTCTTTTTCACTGTTCCTTGGTATGAGACAAGATGAACTTCGTCGGTCTGTTGGTCAATAATCCAGAGGCCTTCTTCTGTGGCTTGCATACCGTTGGGTTGTGGGCCTGGAGAATCAAAAAGTCTTTCTATTTTTGGCATATAGAACTCCGTTTAACAATGTACTATTTTGGATTTATCATGGACAAGTGTCTTTCGTTAGCAAATGTCTATGTGATTTTGTTTTGTAAACTTTTCCCTGAGATACTTGCACCTTAAAATCTGCTATCAATTTGTTGTCTTTGGAGACCAAAACTTTTACTTCTGCAATGAGTGCTAATGCAATAATGTGCGGATCGTCTGATTTAATTTTGTCTTCTATTTTCTTAATTTCTTCCTGCACATCTTGGTCCGATACTAATTTGAGCTTATCCCTTCTCTGTAGTTGTCTTCTTAACGTGTACCCACCTCCTTTATCCCATTCTCTTCTAAATTTCTCGGTATCAGAGTAAACTATTTTACCGTTTTTTCTTTCTAACCATTGGTGCACAGGTTTCATATCTTCATCAACAGGATCCTTTTTAAATCTCCCAATCAAATTAACACCTAAAATAACACACATAATTATTCCTCAAAACCCATGAGTCTATTAGTCTCCTTTAAGAAAAATTTGCCATAATGTGGCGGCACACCCATCATATTTGCCATTTTATCAAAACCAATATTATGAACATTGACAATGTTTCCCTTTGGTTCAAAGTAAATTAAGGATACATCTTCAGGTTTGATGATGCCTTTTCTAATTTCAATTCGCGCGCGGTCAATCATATAGTCGCTGTGTGTTTCTATGATAAAAGACTGATTACCCTGATTTGCTAATTTTACCAACAGTGAAGAGAATTCTGCCTGTGCTCTTGGATGTAAATGTATTTCTGGCTGCTGAAGTAAGGAATAATTAGTTATTACTTGCTTTCGTTGACTACTTTGGAAAATATGTGTGTATAATACCTGAACTAAAATTGGTAAAATTTGACTGACACCGTAGCCGACATCAATGACATTTGTCGTAGGTCCCCTCACCTTGAACTGCAACTGAAATGGACCGCCAGAGGAATTTCCAAAGTTTTTAATTTTAATGTCCTGAAAGAGTCCCGAATTATTTCCAAATTCGACTAATTGTTCTTTCAGTGCTTCCCATTCGTTTTTATGGGAAGTTGCCAATCGTCTCAACAACATGGGAATACTGCTTCCCTCTGGATCAGATAGTTCTTTCATCGGGTCATAGGTACGTTCAGGTTTTGAACGTATCGGGGATGAACTAAAGACATGTAGAGAACGCCACAAATCCCATGGATCCTGTTTGTTACTCTTATTATTCGAATGTTCCGCTAAGTATTTCCCTAATGCCATTTTGCCTTCAGAACTACCATCTAACAAACTTGCGGATTTAATAGAGAAATCATCTAATATATCTAAGTGCCTTTGCAAAGTATATCTGTCAAAAATGTCAGCATCACATACTAATTTGTAGACATTTTCTTTTTCATTGAAGGTAACAAGCTGCATACCCGTATGTTGTTCATCTCCAATCTGAAAAACGATTTCACCATCATGAAATTTAACAGACGTTGAACTGACAGTAGGTTCTGTTCTTCCTTCTCTTTCAGTGAATTCACCTATCCATTCAATCTTCTCTTTAGTGAGTCCCGAAGTAAATCCAAGTTTAAAAACTTTCTCTTTATTCTTGCTGTTTCGGACAATTTCCCTGAATGTTCCCATAGAATAAGGATGGGAAATTGAAGACTTTTCATTGAAATCTACGCCTCTACCACACAAGAAATTAGCGAATATATGGAAGCATGCAAGAGCAGTTGTCTTACCAGTACTGTTTTCACCGACCAAAAACGTCAATGGACGAATTTCAAGTGTCTGCTTGCCAGCGAAACAGCGGACCTCTTCAATTGTGAATTGTGTAATACTCATGGCTTCACCTCAATATAGTAAATCCTCCAATATTAGAGTATTAGGAACGCCTCATATCAATTCGTCTCAACGCAATGTCAATGAGCAACAAGATCAGGGCAGCGATGAGGAAAGGTCGCCATAGATGAATGCGAAGCACGACAGGATTCTCTGGCGGACGAAACGCATCCGCAGCAGAAATGTTAAATTTCCCATCAGAAACGGATGAGAGTTGTGTCAAAAGCGGTTCGTTAGCGTTACTCACAAGGTATTCCTCTGGATAGGAGACTACAGTACCTGTCACCTGCGTATTAACTATATCCCCTGCCTGTTTCTGCATGATATTCAAGAAATAGGGTCCTATCTCTTTGGTAGGAAATTCAAGCTCATATTTTCCCGGTGCTGTCTGTGATATGGAGAGATCTTTCTTCTTTAAATCCGGACCGATGAGCGATATATCACTATCCAATTCATTTAGAAATTCACCATTTTCGTTAAGTGCATCAATAGCAAGATGTGCCACACCTTTATCTTTAGTGATTTCTGCTTGGAAATTACTGAGTGTCGTTTTACGCATCGTATCCCGCACAAGTTGTGTCCAGAACTTACCATAACCGGGCCACTCTAACCAATCGGATGCCCAACGTGCTTTCGCATCAGATGTGAAAGCGACAACTTTACCCAACCCGTATTGCCAACTTGCCATCACAGGATCCCCTCTATCGGATACAAGGAATATTTCTGCTGTGGGACGTGGTTGCGTTGCTACATAACCGAGTAGGAACGGAGCAAGATCAAGGTCAATACCGCTCAAAACCTGTGTCGGTTTTATACGTTGTGGAATAAACGGCTGGTCTATGATTGCTGATTTTGATGCGGTGACGGTCTCTTTAGCAAATATCTGCGGGACGTTATACGGGTCTTGTGTGAAATACTCACGTCCACCACCCCATTTTGCAAGGTCACCAAGCATATTCATATCCGCACCGCTTCCTATGCCGACCGTAGAAATTGTTATACGTTCTGAATGCATAGAATTTGCTATGCCATACCAGTCTCCAGATTGAGAATGTCCATCACTTAACACGATGACGTGCTTGAGTTTAGCAGTTGTTTCAGTTAATGCGAAATATGCTTGCTGCAATGCAGGATAAAGATTAGTGCCACCACTTGCAGTGATTGTTCCAACTTGATTTGAGATGAATGCTTTATCCGATGCGTCGTGCATTTCGGTAATCCAAAACGGAGAACCATCAAATGCAATTACCCCAATCTTATCACGCGGACCGAGAAGTTCCACTGTTGAACGAGCTGCCTCCTTCGCTAACTCTATCTTGATTCCACCCATACTTCCCGATTTATCAATCACCAGCACCATAGCGAGAGAAGGATTCTCTTTCTTCTTTTCTGTGTCGGTTCTCACCGGTAATACCTCTTCTATCGGTGTTTTATAGTAACCCCCAAGACCAAAACTGTTTTCACTACCGAGCATCATGAACCCACCACCAAGGTCCTGCACGTACGTTCGGATGAGTTCCATCTGCTTATCGTTCAGTCGGTTTGCAGGAACATCACTAAACATAACAAGTTCATAGTTTTGTAAGTCCGCAAGTTCATTCGGTACACCTAAACCGTTTCGGACATCTACACGGATTTTTGCATTTTCCAATACTCGCGATAAGTATCTGGTCTGTGATTCGTTCTCATCTATGAGAAGAATTTTCGGCTTACCCGATACAGAGACAATACCAAAAGCTCTATTATTATCGTAACGTGTATCCTGCGTTGACCTACAGATGACATCGTAGGTTAAGGTACCACTCTCTTCGGAGGTTTCAGTAAAGACGACACGATTTTCTCCTTCAACGAGTCTGACTTCCTTCTTTGCTGCTTCAAATTTGTTCTTGGAGAGACGCACTTCTGCAAGGTCTTCATGGTTGCTGTGGATAATTACTTCAAGATTAAAGGGTGCTCCCTGTTTTACTTGTGCAGGAGCATCTATCCGTTGGACCATCACCTCTGGTTCATCACTGGGATATATCGGAACCGTATCAATCTGAATCCCGAAATCCTTTCCCCGTAACCCTGTGTGGACAGCATCACCCTTTGTCTCAATGCCATCAGAAATTAGGACAATCCGTTTATTTGCATTTGATGGAAACACACTCCAGGCAGTTTCAATTGCTTGTGCAATATTTGTCGTGTCGCCAGCCTCTTCATCTGCCTCTAACCACTTCTGCTTTGTATCTACAAGTTTTAATTCACCCGAAACGATAGTTTCCTGATCGTTCTCAGGACTTTTGAGGATTTCTGCTTTATCTGTAAACGCAATAATACCGACCTCTTGATTCCCGTCCTGAGATGATAAAGCTTCATTGAGAAATTCTGTTGATTTAGTCAAACCTTCTTCTGAAATACTATCTGAAATGTCAGTCAGGAACATGACAGTTAACTTTTCATCTGTTTTTAGGAATTGTAAATCCGAAACACCGAGAATTAACAGAAGGATAATGATTGTTCTTATACACAGACTAATTATCCTTTGAGTTCGAGATAAATCTACAAGGCTTCGTCTGTAGCCATAATAGAGGACAGGTAATAACAGCAGCAACAAGAGTAAAAACGGACGTGTGATTTCCATATTATTTTGGTTCCATTGGGATTTGAAGTGTATTGAGATTTGATTATACTATCAAACGATTAATTTGATAAAGAGTATACCACAGAAAACCTGTGGATGGCAAGACAAACACATCATCTCATCGAGAAGTATACACCCAGACTTTACACACCCCTTGCCAAAACAAGCAATACGTGATAAACTTGTAGCATGATGTCACAGGAGAAAATTTACACGCGCAAAGAACTTGCTACAATACTTGAACACCTAAGAAACAGTGGAAACGTTGTTGTCACAACTAACGGATGCTTTGATGTTCTACATTTAGGTCACCTCCGCTACCTGCAAGCTGCACGCAAACTCGGTGATTGCCTTGTTGTCGCGATAAATAGTGACGCTTCTGTAAGGCAACTTAAAGGTCAAAACCGTCCACTCGTTCCAGAGGATGAACGCGCTGAAATGTTGGCAGGTTTGGCATGTGTTGACTATGTCGTTATCTTCCCTGAATTGACACCAGTTGATTTACTATCTGAACTCAAACCAGACATTCATGTCAAAGGTGGGGACTATCAGTTAGAACAACTGATTGAAAGAGATACCGTTGAAGCAAATGGCGGAAAGGTGATAGTTGGATTAAATGTCCCTGGGAAATCCACTACAGACCTTATCAAAGTAATTTGTGAGAGATATCTAAACCCGTGATATTAACCTTTCTTAAACAACTACATATAGAACTTTACCACAGTGAAATTGAGGAAACATGAAGATAGACAATTCTTTACAACTAAATGAACTCAAACCACAGATTGAAAGACTTTTTGCGCATTCCGGTCAGAAGATATTAGCCATTGAAGATACTTGGAAACCAGAGAATGGAACCCCTGTCTTTACGGTTGCTGGAACTTATACCACACGAGGATGGACAGAATGGACACAAGGATTCCAATTCGGTTCCGCTATCCTACAATTCGATGCAACAGGTGATGAAAAGTTTCTTGAAATCGGTAGGAAGAACACGATTGAGAAGATGGCACCTCATGTTACACATATAGGTGTGCATGACCACGGATTTAATAACGTCTCTACCTACGGAAACTTACGACGGTTGATGCGCGAAGGCGTAATTCCTTGGGACGACAACGAGATGCACTTCTACGAACTTGCACTAAAAGCATCAGCAGCAGTTCAGGCAAGTCGATGGACAACGATTAAAGATGGAGGGGGATACATTGCATCTTTCAACGGACCCCATTCACTCTTCTCCGATACTATACGTTCACTACGTGTCTTAGCAGTCGGACATACGCTCGGTGCAGTGTTGATGGGTGAAGGTGATGTAGCAGTTGACCTATTGGAAAGATTGATACAACATTCACAGACAACGGCAAAGTATAATGTGTATTACGGTCAAGGTCGTGATGCCTATGATGTCAGAGGACGGGTTGTTCATGAATCCATATTCAACACAAACGATGGAAATTACCGTTGTCCGAGTACACAACAAGGATATTCACCTTTCTCTACGTGGACGCGGGGATTAGCATGGATTCTCACAGGATATGCGGAACAACTTGAGTTTTTTGATACGTTCTCAGATAGTGATCTTGAAGCTTACGGTGGACATTCCGAAGTCATTGAACACATGCAGGAGGCTGCCGTAGCAACCGCGGATTTCTACATTGAAAATACTGCACAAGACGGAATACCGTATTGGGATACAGGCGCGCCCGGTTTATCAAAACTTGGTGATTATTTGAATACACCTTCAAATCCGTATAATGATTATGAACCGGTTGATAGTTCCGCAGCTGCAATCGCAGCACAAGGACTCATTAGACTCGGGAACTGGTTCGGAAAACATGGTGAGGATGAAACAGGATGTCGTTATTACCAAGCCGGACTTGCCGTAGCCAGAACACTTTTTAGCGAACCGTATCTCTCTACATCAGAGAACCATCAAGGATTGTTGTTGCATTCAGTATATCACCGTCCCAATGGATGGGATTATGTTCCAGAGGGTCAGAGTGTTCCGTGCGGAGAAGCATCTATGTGGGGAGACTATCACGCACGAGAGCTGGCAGTCCTGCTATGGCGAGAGATTAATGGGAAACCGTATCTGACGTTCTTCTAACTTCATAACTAATCATGTGAGGATATGCCGATGCCTAATGTATTCATCTAAGACTACAAGCGATCAACAGTATACGCTTCAAGCAAGGATTCATCAAGTTCTATCCCAAATCCTGGTGCATCGTTAAGCACGAATTCACCATCTTGTGGCGTAGGACGTAACTTTTGGTATAGCGCATTCTCTACACCTTTCCGTGAGGGGCCAAAAGTTTCTGCCATACATTGCATCGGCAAACAGGCAGTGAGATGTAATCCCCACGGTGTTCCTGCCTGATGCAACCAAGTTGGAATATTCATATCTGCAGCTTCCCTCGCTATACGGAGACATTCAGTAAAACCACCTGCCCAACTAACGTCTGGTTGAATCATATCTGCAGCTTTCCAACGTAAGAGTTCTCGAAATCCATATCGTGTGAATTCGTGCTCACCTGAGACAATCCATATTGGATCAATCTCTTTCACTAAGCGTGCCATTCCCTCGTAATCATCAAGTGGAATTGGTTCTTCAATCCATTTTATGTTAAGATCGCTAACCACTTCTGCAAATCGGAGTGTATAGTCCACATCCCATCGGAGATAGATGTCTGTCATTAGATCAACATCTGAACCGATAGCATCGCGTGCAGCTCGTGTCATTTCAACGTTTTCTGAGAATCCTTCATCCCCTTCAGCAATTCCATTTCTGAGAGGAAGTTTGCATGCGGTAAACCCCATATCAGCATAATAACCGACATCTGTACCTGTTGCGTAAGCTGGAATCTGCAAACGTGGTGTATCGGTGAATAGATTGTAGACTGGGGTGTTCAATATCTTTCCACAGAGATCAACAAGCGCAAGTTCTATTCCACTCAATGCGTAGATAACCAGTCCGCGTCGTCCATATATTGAGGTAATATGGTACAGATGTTCCCAAATGTTTTCAACATCAAGCGGGTCTTGGTTGAGAACGAAATGCTGAAGATGGTGTTCAATAATCATTGCACCTGCAAGTCCATCACCGCCGAGTCCATATCCTTTTATTCCTTTATCGGTGGTAATCTCTACGATGAGTGCTCCTGCCTGTGCTGCAAAAGGACCACGCCAATCGACATGAACATTTTTTGGATGAACTTGTTTCGGATTTTCGCCTTTTGCAAAACCGAGGGTTGGCATTGCGCGAGGGTTCAAATTGACATGCCATGTGCGTATACTTGATATCGCATGTCGGGTTTTAGCGTTTGCTTTCCACTCTGTAGACAGTTTAGTCCGATTAGTTTTCATAGTTCGGTATTTTTACCGTTTTATACCAGATTAATAGCAGGTCACTGAACGTCTAAGTTCAATTGGTGCTATTCATTATACACAACCCGAACTATGTCCAAGATAATTTGTGAAGGTACTGTCATCTATTCAGATTTCTTAATGTGTGCCCATGTGACCGCAAGTTTATCTGCTGCATCTACTGCGGCTCCAAAACCAAGCATACTTGCCTGTATATCGGATTCAGATAACGCACGGTCCCAAACCGTAACTTCATCAATAGATCCATTGAACCGTTGTGTACCATCCCACGAACCAATTATGGTATCTCCACTCGTTCCCATATAAAGTGATTTGTTCTGGTCTTGTGCTTTCGACTCAGCATTAATATAAATTCTACGGGTATTGCTGTCAGCATCACACCAGAAACAGATATGTGACCACACATCGGCTTTAACTGCTCCAGGTGCATCAAGATCATTCCCATAAAACCCCATTCGGACCTGTCCACTGGTATAAATACGGTAATGCAGACTCAGGTTTGTAGTATTATCATGTTTTTGTGTAAATACACATTGTTGTTCACCACCTGTCAGTGCAGGTTTAACCCACATCGTAACCGTAAAACTCTTATTGTTAATCGGGATATAGGGGGCTCTTACCTCACCACCTGTACTAAGTTTAAGAGCTTTGCCAAGTTTTCCATCTTCATAGTCAACATTTCCAGTTATAGTACCATCATTCCCGTGAGTTGAAAGATCTTTAACAGTGTTGTTGTCTTCACCGTCAAATGAAAAGTAGAGTAACAGTTCGTCATCTCTAATATCTAATGCTGATGCGTTTTGAGGCATCGCCAGGAATCCCGTTAGGGTGACACATAATAAAATATAACGATACATTCTATACGATTCCTCCTTGAAAATTTATATTGTAATGTCAGTTTGATTAATCATTTCGGATGCTTTCACTCACGCCATTTTCGTATCCGAGAAACGTGCATTGTAGCACAAACTTTCAGTTTGTGGCACATCTACGCAAACTGGAAAGTTTGCGCTACATTTATCAAACTCAAGTTATTGTAAGTATCTTACTAAAAAAACAGAAAATGTCAAGAGTAATTTATTGTTGAATCACGTTTACCGTGGTAAAGCCTGGTAACCGATACCGCTAAAGAATCCGACTACCATCCATATACCTACCATAACATACTCGCCAAAAATTAGACCAAAAGCCACAGGACGTATCCGTCTATACATCATTGGACCCCCAAACTTCAATGTGATGTATTTGATGAGCCATCCAAAAAAGATAGATGACCACAAGTGAAACGAGGGATAGGTTGCCCCTAAGAGATATCCAATTGGATGCAGTGACCACCAGACAAAACTCTGACGCATCCACAGCATAAAACCTGTAAATCCTGCGCCAGCTATCATGCTGTATACTTCATTCCATTTTGTTTCATCAGGGAATTGTATCAGTTTATTCATCCTGTTGAAATAGCCACGCGGTGCATTGATAAAGGGCCAATTCTGTAGAAAAAGTGCTCCCTTATCGTAGACAAGTGTTAATGTGGCATAGACGGATATGACAAGCGCAACGATTATTGAGATGGCAAGTATCGGTACGATTTTGCGACGCGTAAGATTAACTTCATCCGCAGCTTTAAAGCTGTGCAGGAAATTAGGCATCATGAATTCTCCCCAATCCCGCAGAAAAGTCCGTTGAAAACTCAGAACAGCAAGGCTCTTCTGTCCAATCGCAGCTGACCCAACTGTAAAGTTCATATAATCTGATGGGAAAAACGGTGCCTGCACAAGCAGCAGTCCTCCATTAACTACCATCCAAGATAGAACAACAGAGGTGATGAAGATTGAGAGCAATGTGACAACTGCCACCCAACCGGTTATACCTGCAAGCATGAGAAAAGCAATCAAGGTTACAAATCCCAATATAAAGCCGAGTAGTGCTAAGCGGTAAGGTAAAGGTTCATCAGAATCGTCTATATGAGCCTGATCCGTTAATGTGTTTGTATGACGGTGTTTGAAACCAATTGTTTTCCTAATGATACTCTTGATATGTTCACGTCCTCCCCAGAACACAGCGGGAACAAACACGAGATAACCCCCCATAACCTGTCGACTGCAACTTAGCCACGGTCCGATTCCAACGCCGGTTATGATCATTATGATATATTGAAGTTTGAAAAAGAGGAAGAAGAACCACAGACTAAAGGATACTTCAAGTGTTAGTAACACAGCAACGCCAATAACTGAAAAATAGATTGCAATGTTCATTCCTGGCCACATTCTGAGCGCGTGCCACGGTTTCTCGGTAAAAGCACGACTGATATTATAGATCAGAGGGATTTCTGGGACATTTGGAAAATGTGCATTTAATCCGTTGATAAAATGTATCAGCACGGGTAAAGCCATGCCTACCCACAGCAACTTATTCTTGAAAAAGGCATTGAGTAGAGAGCCGCGTTCTGGTTCTCCTGCAAGTTGGACTGGAATTTGGATCAACGGGAACGAAAATCGTTCACGTTCAACCCACTGTTTACGAAGAATTGTGGACAGGCAGAGAATAGTGAAGTAGAAAACAATGACGAAGAGTGTCCAGATGAGTAGTGGTTTGATCCACGCTTGCCACGGAACACCACCTCCCGAAGAGAGTCCTTCATAGAAATCGGTTACAGCGTGTGAATCTGTGACCACCATCCAATCTGGAATGTGGGGTTGAAGCGTTTCTGCCCAATCGTTTTCTGTAGTGGTAAAATATCGGAGTGCTACGAGACAAGGTATGAGGAACTGTAGTAGACCCATAGA
Source organism: Candidatus Poribacteria bacterium (assembly GCA_012267415.1). Classification (GTDB taxonomy): domain Bacteria; phylum Poribacteria; class WGA-4E; order WGA-4E; family WGA-3G; genus MSPOR6. Next base: position 119,575 of record JAAXGN010000108.1, read on the forward strand.
GGGGATACCGACAGCAACAATCAACATCATCCAGATGACTGTTAATTCAAGAGCGGAGAATGAGAATTTTACCTGCCGCGTCAATAAGCGTAATGGAACATTAACAATAAAGACAAGTAAAAGAAGACTAAAGATTGAACCGACAGGAAGATGGTTCCCCGCGATTCTTGAATTCTCTATAAAATAGTTGTTGTAAGGGGTTATGGCACATAAACCCCCTACTAATAACAGCCCTACTAAGATCGCAGAGAATCGAATTTTAGGGTGCCTTTGTAATGATATGGGTATTGATTTGGATATTTTCTTCATTCCCCATCACGTAGCACTGGATTATAGAGACAGAGTTCGGCGTCTACAATCCTTCCATCAGGTAATGTATACTGGTTCGGGGTACCACCACCCCATGACGCAGCCCATTCTTTGCTGCGTTCCTTTTCATCTTCCTTCTTTTGCTGAACTGCTTCCCAAGAGAACCCATCCATGAGCTGTTTGTGTAAGGACGATTCTATTTCACGATGTTCAGGTTTTCCAGCAAGATTCTCAAATTCTTCAGGATCATTTTCTAAATCAAACAGGATGGATTCATCTTCTGGGAAGGCGACGTATTTATAGCGAGGCGTTCTCAACATACGCATGGGACCGGTTGTTTGACTTGCCCAGTATTCACTGATCGCGGTATTTCTCCATCCATCGGTATTTCCAGTCATAAGGTTTGATAAATCTGAACCATCCAAACCATCCGGAATTGGAATCCCTGCTCTTGCACAGAGTGTTGGGAATAGATCGTTTAATTCGACGGGTGCATTTACACCTATCCCGTGTGTGTCATTCGTTCTTGTATCGTATATGATCAGTGGCACTCGTGCAGCAGCCTCATAATAGCTGGATTTCCACCACTGTCCGTGCTCACCTGCCATCTCACCGTGGTCTGTTGTGTAGACAATAATGGTATTCTCTAACAGACCATCTCGGTTTAGAATAGTTAATAAGTCGCCGACACATTCATCCAGAAATTCACAGCAGGCGTAATATGCAGCACGTGCTTTGCGTGTTTCTTCTTCTCCAATGGCGGCAGTATTGAAAGTTTTTCGTAGTCCCTTTGCAAAGCGATGTGTCTGTTCTAAATGTCCAGGTGGGATATTCGGCATGTCCACATTGTCAGGATAGTATTTATCTAAGAGTCTTTTTGGAGCAGTGAGTGGGAAATGTGGACGACTATAGCTTGCCAGTAGGAACCACGGTTGGTCATCAGGTTGAGACCGGATGTATTCAATTGTTTCCTCATTTACGACTCGTTCTTGTAATAGGCTCGTTGGGATTTCTGTTACACCAGCATCTTTTGTGCGGTTGCGGTTACCTCTGAGTGGGTCTCGTTGGTGTCCTGCCCGGCCGCGCAAGTCCCCGTAAGGACGCGATTGGAAACCGTTGTGCTGTTCTTTCCCACCAAAGTGCATTTTACCGACAAGAGCAGTGGCATAACCGTGTTCAGCAAAATGTCCAGGCATTGTCGTATGTTCAGGGTATAGGATTGAACCGTTTGTCCATGCAGAACAGCGATGTGCGTGTTTTCCTGTGAGCATACACATCCTTGAGGGTGTACAAAGGGGAAATTGACAGTAAGCGGTATTAAAGTAGTTACCTGATTCGGCAAGTTGATCAAGGTGTGGGGTCTGAACAATCTCGTTGCCTTCACACCCGAGGGCGTGCGGACTGTGTTCATCACTCTGAAGGAATAGGATATTCGGTTTTTGAGACATACTGCAAAATCTCCTTTATTTGATTAAGATGTAATTTGGGATGCATTATTATTGTATAATTCAGTGAAATTGGGAAGTGAGGAACCTCGTCCTAACAGACTATTGTCATTATGATAATCATTCTATATGTATTTTCTGATATTATCAAGCATTATTTAAAAATTAGAATGAATTTCTTCAAAAATAAAACTTCAAAATAGTAATTATCAAGCGTTCCGTGTCAAGGCACAGAAGATTTAGCTCGGTGATGTAGACACGGAGAACTGAGAAGTAACTGTCAAATATATCTGACATTTCAGATTGAATGTGGTATAATAATTGTGCTAATTCAGTGGTTGTTGTTAGTGCAACTGCCACACTACTAAATGGGCATCAGACACTTTTAGGAATCGATGATATGTCCTATAACAATACCTTCGCCGTTCTTGCATGCTTCAGTCTATAAAGTTAGAACAAGTTAGAGGTTTTGGTATCGTAGAATTCGGTTAGAGCGTAGAACTTTATATAGATTTGGGACATAAAGACTTACGTTTGATAGAATGCACAAAGAAAGAATGTGAAGATATGAATAAGGGTAATTATGGCAAAGGCAATACCAGATAGAAAATATGTCTATAAAGCTTTATTGAAGTACAACTATTTGCCTATAGGCAAAAAGAATCCTGATGATATACCTTTTGATGCATTTTCCACAGAAGGTTTTAAACCTAAAATTGCAGACGTATTGGTTAACAATTATTCAAGAAAAAGAACAAGCAAGAATGGAGAAAAAGTGTTCGGGTATGATCAGATTGAATATCGTGCTACAAGATTTAACCTTGTAACCCGTCTTATGCACATTCCGCATCCTGCCCCCTATGCTCGACTCTGTAAACGAATTTCCGAACATTGGGATGAACTTGAACAAATCTGTCAGAATGAAAACAGTCGGGAAACTCTTGGAAAATACAATAAGAGTAGGAAGATATTAGGAGAAAAAAGAAAGCTAAAACAGATTAGTCAGATGAGTTACAATAAATTGTCTGATACTCATTTTAGATTAGAATTATCAACAGGAAAGTTTTTTAGAGTAAAAGCAGACATTTCAGCTTGTTATCCTTCAATCTATACACATTCAATACCTTGGGCAGAGAAAGGGCGTTTTAAAGCAAAAGCAAATTCACGTAAAAATAGATGGTATAACCAACTTGATGAAGCACAAAGAGACGTAAAAAGAAATGAAACCCAAGGTATACCCATCGGTCCAGCTACATCACATATTGTCTCTGAATTCATTTTATCTAAAGTTGATAAAGTATTACAAGACAATGATTTCCAGTTTGTCCGTTATATTGATGATTATGAATGTTACTGCAAAACACGCAAAAAGGCAGAAAAGTTCATTGTTCTGCTGGAAAAAGAATTACGAGAGTACTTATTGAACCTTAATTCAAAAAAGGTGTTAATTGAAGAATTGCCGCTTCCATTTGAAGACCAATGGATAGCAGCTTTGAAGCTTAATTTACCAAAGGAGAAGAAAAGAAAGAAAAAGAAGAAAACACTAAACTCTAAAGACATTCTTAATTTTACGGATATTGCAGTTGATCTTCAGAAAGAACATCCAGATGGAAGCGTCTTGAAATATGCAACTCGAATGCTTGCCAGTAAAAAGTTTGGTAAAAAAAGTATTGACTATCTTCTGAAGCACCTCATCGCTTTGTCCGTTCACAGACCAACCGTTCTTCCGATTCTCTGTGAGGTAGCTAAAAAATATCAGAAAGGATCAGATTTAGATATTACTCCAGTTTTGAAACAGTCAATTAGATTCCGCCGTTCTGATGCAATTTGTTGGTGTTTATACTACTTGGCCATCACAGGTCAAAAATTATGCCATAAGCTTGCTGATAAAATAATTGAAACAGGAGATTGCATGTCTATGGGGATGCTTCTTGCTATAAAACAGCATAAGAATAAAGTTGTTAAGTTCCTTGACGATAAAGTAGATCCTAATTCATATTATCAATGCGATCAGTATTGGATTCTATTGCATGAATTAACTAATGAGACTCCATCGTTCAAGCGTTACAGAGGAGACTCGGGATTGAAGTTTCTATTTGATAATAATGTGCATTTTATTAAGTCTATAGATCCTTTTTCTAATAGTTAAGTGAAAATCTAATCTCCTTAGCAACCTTCGAATTGCAACCAAATACTATGATAGTCAGGATTCGGAGTTCGCTCCTACCAGTTATCAGACTTAACAGCAATCTGTCGACCGTGTCATCAGACTGAGCATTCTAAAAGTGATGGAGACCGAAGGTATGGAAAACGAACTTGAACGGGTGAATCCACAACAGACAGAAATAACGCTGTTGAAAAGTGAAACTGAAGCCTTGATACGCGCCAGTATTTCATCAAACATACTGAGAGCATATCGGCATGGTTTGGAGAGGTCTCAGACATACCTATCGGATCGGAACTTAACGTTTTCGGGTAATGCATTAGCTTCTTTCACATATCTACACGGACAAGGACGCGCTATAGGTAAGTGACTAAAGCGTTACATTCGTTCTGTTAAAGGAGGTTTATAGGTGAGTGTTTATAAAATAGATGGCGACCTTGGTTCCGATGCCAAGATCGTTATTGCACGTGAAATAGAACTTAAGAAGGAACGTCATCTTGAACAACTTTTTGAAAATAGTCCAATTGGACTTAACCAAAACGAATTAATCCTCTGGATAGGCAAGCAAAAACGAGCACAGAATGAGGACAATACCATTATACCGGATTTACTTGGTATTGATTCAGAAGGTTATCTTGTAATCGTTGAATTCAAGCGTGGAAGGACTCCACGTGACGTTATTGCACAACTATTTGAATATGCGGCGTGGGCATCTGAACTTTCAGAAACACAGATAATTAACATAGCGGAAGCTTACTTTTTGGATCGTGACAGAAAGGTTTTAAAGTTTCATGATCGTTTCCAAGATGTATTTGGTATACCAGACATATCGGGTATACCGACATTGAATAGGAGTCTCCGGTTGTTTATTGTCGCGGAAGAAATATCCGATGAGATTGTCCATGTTTGTCGATGGCAGCGTTCTTCACTTGGTTTGGACATCACGTGTATAGAAGTAACCCTGTTTCAAACTGATTCAAATGAAATGTATGTCGATATGGAAGTGAAGGTTGGTGAAGAAGACATTGATGCTTCGTATTTGAAGTCCACCAAACGCGGGCCAAAGGGAAAGAAAAAACATTTTGGTAAACCCGCTAAAGAGATCGTATGGGAAGCCGTACAGCAACTAACTGGTGGGGATGAATCTGTTGAATGGACACTCAAAGAAATGCGGCAAATCATCTCAGAGAAATATGAAGGTTTCAACAGAACTACAGCAGATTGTTCCGTTTACTCTGAATGTGTCAACCATAATAGTCGTCATCATTATCCTGGAGGACAGGATAGATATTGGCAGATTAAGGTAGGAGTCTATAAACTTTACAATCCACTAACAGATAAAGAGGAATTCGAAAACACTGTCAACACTATCAAATGTGTGGATGAAAATGGAGAAATGCAAGATGAAAAGAAAGAGGAAACCCCAAAATAAGAAAGAGTTTATTCTCTATGAGAATTCGTTTCTATTAACACTGAATAGAAAACAACGCAGGCAACTTAATCGTAAAAAACCGATTATTTATCCTCCAATTCAGTTCATTGAGAATGTACGTCACGGTGTAAACAAACGGAGAACATTTTTTGAGTTTACGAACACCGTCAATATACCTCACTGGTCAGTCATTCTCAAAATGGACTTACTTGAGAATTCACAAGATCATAAAGGCAATGTTCTAAAAACAACTCCAATTAACTCCATTTTTGATGAACCAGAAGCCGAGCGAATAAAAATGGAGACAAAAGCAAGATTAGTTGCCGAAAGGATGGATGCTGAAGCTGACTATATCAAGAGACTTACACCTATATTTCATCAAGATAAAGACCCGATTTTAGAGTTATGTGAAAAACTTGAAGATATTGAGGACCACGAACTTTTACGAGAATACAATCAAGCCTTTAGAAAAAAAAGTATAATGAATCAACGCCATTTTACTCCGACCGTGGCTGCAAGGAACGATAAGAAGAAAATAACAGAGATTAGAAAAGAACTGAAGGAATATAAGGCCTTCGGTAGAACAGAGACTTTGACAAAAGCTGCTGAAGTGGTGGAAGAAGAATTCTTCGAATGGTTAGAGCCATTAGAACTTATATCAAAACTATCAGATTTGAAGATCATATCTGCAGCAGATAATGAACTAAAACAAATTTCTGATAGGTACAGGAATGAGAACTCTCCGAACTTGGATGTATTTGCGCCATACGCAGCAAAGGCGATAAGATTATATCTGACATTGGATTTATTTCTTATGGAGAATTCCCAAAACACTTTATCAAGAGAAGTCTTGCGCGATTATGATTATCTCTATTATGTGTTGCCTAATAACGTTACCTTTGTATCCGCAGATAAAGCACATAGGAAGTTTATAGACGAAATACCTGTTTTGAAAAATGTACGACAAAGATTCTTATATTTTGACAAGCGGAGCGAGGATGGGATGAAAGGGGTTTTGAAAAAACTTGGTATTGAGGACTTATCAATTCCTAAAGTGCAATAGATGTGTTTCCGATGAGACTCCAAAATGAGAAAATATGGGACGTTCTAACTTAATTTCTGCCTCTGAATTATTATAGTAAAAAGTATGATTATCCTGGATTCATCTAATGATTTGTTATTGATTAACAAATAACCCATCAATGTTGACCATCTCTCTCAAATTGTAGAGATCGGAACATCTTACCTTTCCAATCAGAGAGTTTGCTACCATCAGCAAACTCATAATCTTTCAGGGAATTCGTATCTGTCTGCCATCCTCAAGTATACGGATATGACCAGATGCTTCTGTCGTTATGTCAACCCACTGAACGTATTTCCAATACGGAGAATTCATAGATAAAAGTTACCAAAGCACAAACCGCTGCTTCGGTTGTTGATTTCCATGTGTTTTGGTATTTCAACGAATTTGATGTGTTTCGGGAATGTGTGGTGGGTTTTTATACCATAAACCGATTACTTGGCGACGGTCGGCCTTTGAATGGGATGAAAATTAATCGTTGTATTTTATTGTCGTAATAGGCTCTAACAATTTTGACAATGCTAAGCACTTTATTTTTACTTGGATGTTGTTGCCTCCATGATCCAAATCATCTTTTTTCCGTAGCGAATCTTCACGTCTACCATTACCACCTTTCCTTTGAATTGTAAAACATGAATGTAAAGAAATGACTCCGTTTTTCGTGATTTCTACATTTATTGTTTTATTTAAATAATCAAGTAGTTCTTCCATTTTATATACCCAAATAATCTGATCGTCGTATTTGATTAATACAAAAAGTTTGGGAGTATTCTCACCCAGTAGACCGTTTTTCAGAATATCAAAGGCTTTATTATGGTTTAGTTCGCTAAGAATAAAATCGGTGTCCTCATGACTAATCCAGTTTATTCTTCGGTTTTTTGCTATTGCTTTCCTTATCGTTGACTTTTCTAATACTTGTTTAAAGCTGTCTGAAAAACCGAATCGGTCTACAAAGGCATCAATTTTCATACGCGTAACTTGATTAAACCCTGTTCCTTTAAATGACTTAATACTTGCTTTAAAAGTTTGACCTCCCGTTGTGCTAATAAACACATCAGATTTTTTTCCATATTGTCCTTCACGTACGATGAATTCTATTTTTGGGTTTTCCGAGACAAGTTCTGAAAACGCCTCAGTAATTTTTTTTATATTTTGAGGGTCTTTGACTATCTCTCGACGAAATAAGTTCTCATAATATGTCCCTTGGGCAGCATTTTGGTTCGTCATTCGTCCCTAATAATTAAAAGCGACCATTTCTTGGCTTTTATTTTGAGTAATATACTGCAGTGATCTCATCAAAGTAATAGATCTAACTGTGTAGGATTCAGGAAGGTCAAATATTTGTGGGTGATTTTGTTCGGATAAAACGACTTTATTTCTTAATTCAATGGTTCTTAGAAACTGATTGAACTCTCCTAAATCGAGAACGCCATTATAATGCCCATTGGTATTATTGAAATAGGGCGGGTCAAGATATAAAAAAGAGTTATCAAGACAAGCAAAGTTTCTATAATCCTTGTTCACTATGGTTAAGTCTTGAATGATTTTACTTAAACTCAACAATGAACCAAGATGTACTTTCGGACATGTGCTTCCTTTTCTGATAGGTGTATTGAATTTGTTGCTTGAATTGAATCTGATTTTGCCTGAAAAAGCGTTTTTCGCAAGATAAAGGAAGTTCGCTGCCCCTTGCACCCCGTTTTCTAAACAGAGTTCTCGGACGTGGTAATAATATTCGGTAGAGGAATTATTGTAATGTTCGTTGTATAGTTCCCACAACCGTTGTGGAGATTTTTGAACGTGTCGTATCAGGTTTACAACAATAGGGTTATTGTCGTTATAGGTAACGCGATGAGAACCGAACCTATTGCATGCGTAAAAAGAAAATGCACCTCCACCTCCAAAAACATCATAAATATAACCTGCAAGGTTATCAGGTATTATTTTATCAAAAATATCGCTGAAACCTGCTTTGCATCCGATGTAAGGAATTATCTTTAGATCCGTGCGCTTATTTTTTACAAAAAACTCGGATTGTTGTATACTCGCCTCGTCTTTATTCATTTCATCAACCCTTTTGTTGTATACATTCGGATTCGTCATAAGGGATAGTGTATTACAAGAGTTCTGATATTGCAATCAAAATATCAATGCATCCCTAAATGACTTATCGTGTATTTTTATAGCGTATGACATCTTCACTTATCGCTGTTTGATTCCCGTTTTAGGTCGTGTTTCCTCACAGTCACTCTGCCCGTGCAAAAAGGGTGATTGAGACCATCAGCAAGGTTGCTGAAGTTTACACGTCTCAATCAGTGACTGAATATAGAATACCTCATTTTTTTAACAAAGTCAAGATGTTTATTGGCACACAATAGGATCTGTCAAGATGTTTATTGTTCCTCGTTGATATTTTTTCAGTTGTTTGATAAATTTTCATAAGTATAAGAACGTTTTTAAGCGGCTTTTGGATGCGTCGTCGGTTCTAACCTAATTTGGCTTATGTCGGATTGTTTGCTGCGTGTTTCGGAAGTGGCCACGGTAGATGGAACATAAGTTTACATTCTCTATTAAGAAATATTCACGGAATTCCGTTGTTGGTGTTATGTTTTTTTGTAAATTTCCAAAAAATAATAGTATAACTATGGTGTAGCGGGTGGTATGGGTTTAGTCGTGACGCTTCCTAATAGTTCTATTCCGAACTAAATTTCCAAAATAGTCAAAATCAAATATGAACTTACGAGACAGATCTGTATTCAATGTTCGGTTTTTAGAGTAATCCGAATATAATATAGGTAGTAGGATACATTATTTTTTGATTGGAGGTGTAGGCCACAGATATTATAACTTATCGTTAAATGTGTGGGTGTTCTGGCTTCAGATAAATCAAAATTATTTTGCGATAAAATGTGATTGTGTTCATTTGATTTTCTAAAAATCTGCCAATTTATCACAGTATGCTTATCCGTGCCGCTGATAAATGACAGAAATGTTATAACTTTTTCAAACGAGTTTGTTCAATTTACGAAAATAATAGTATAACTACATTGGACAGTGTGATTTTCTTTGCACTGTTCTCCAATAATTCCATTCCGATCTAAATTTCCAAGAACTCAATATAAGATAACAAATTACGAGCGGACAATGCTATGTCTGCTCGTTTCCCTCTGCGGATCTGGTTGCTTTTGGGCAGCTGCTACGCGCAACAGAGTTTCAACCTTTTTTCGACTGTATTGCGCAACAGCACTTGTGGTGCAATATCTTTGCGCCTAAGCCATTGCGACCAGTTCACAGAATATTGGAGGAATAAAAGAATGGCAAAAAATACCGGTAAGAAAAATAAAATCAACTTTAGTCGTATTAGAAAAGTTCGCGATATTATTAAACTTATTAGAAAACATGGATGGGTGTGTGATAGGCAGGTAGGTAGTCATAGACAGTTTGTGCATGCTATAATACCTCGTGTTGTTACTGTTCCTGGTCATTTAGGTCATGATCTTCCTCGTGGAACACTTAATAGTATTCTTAAGCAGGCTGGTCTTAAAGGATAATGGGACAATGGTATATTTAGTTGTTTTAGAAAAATCTGATACCGGCTTTGGTGCGTATCTGCCTGATTTGCCGGGGTGTATTGCTGTTGGTGATACACTTGAGGAAACGAAGGAATTGATTACTGAAGCTGTTAGCTTGCATATTGATCGTATGCGAGAAATCGGTTTGCCTGTTGCGTCCTGTTCTTCGTTGTGGTTCGTGTTTGAGATGGAACCGAACGTGGATACTGAAACGTAAAGACTTGGCAAAGCTGTAGGACTTACTCGCTAAAAGAGAAGGTGTAATGAAAGCTGATAGCAAATGTCTAAGTATTAGAAATGTGGAAATTAATGAATAGTAAACTTCTACCATCGTCGTGGAGCAAGTTGATGGTAGAAGTTGGCAAAATAAGTAGATAGGAGAATCTTTATGTCAATAAATGACTGGACTGAGTGGCAACGCGATGTTGCGGATATAATTATTGAAATGTATGTTTCTGAGAATAAGCCGGAAGGATATATATTTGCTCCTAAGGAATTATATAAATATGGTGAACGACTTAGAGATAAATGGAAAGATACTTACACTATTACTGACCGAATTCGTATCCGATTGAAGGCGTTAGTGAATTATGGGGTACTTCAAAAGATAGATGATGGTCAATATAAATTGGTTAAGGTCAATATTTAGATCATCAGGTGAAAATGCTACGTTCTAAGAGCAAATAATATGTTACTGCTCAAAAAACGGCAGAGGTGAAAATGCTAAAAGCTCAAAAAATGCAAAAATGAAGATGTGGTCTCAATTGTGTAGCCATAGGATACGGTGGGGTGTTTGCGAAGTATCATGATTTGACCACCCTCCCCTAATCCACATTGGTCGCTTGAAGTATATTTATCATCAAAAACTTGCAGCGTTTGTGGACACAAAAAGCAAGACTTAGACCTATCAGAAAGAACGTATCATTGTAGAGAATGTGGTATCTCAATAGATAGAGATGTCAACGCTGCAATCAATCTAAGAAATGTCGTGGCAGTGCATGTTGAGACACAAAACGTCTGTGGAGTCCAAATAAAACTTCAGACACCGTTGCGGAAGGAGGCACGAGTGACAAAAGCAGGAAAAGTCATTTGGCAGCAGCAATTGCTACCGATATAAGAACTAAAGACCCTATGCCTTTAGGCAAGGGAGTATGTCAGTATCAACCCGGTATGACTAATCCGGTATAGAACCTTTGCTATGTGTCAAAATGGCACACTATCAGTTGAGGATATTGCAATAATGACAAAATGTCACGATTTAAATTAGATTAGATAGGAGATAAAACCTCTTAATTGTGTGTACGTCTACATTCTCTGTTTTGGCACATATTTTGCTATATGAATACATAAGTATTTAGCAATCGGGTTGTGTATACCCGTTTAACATTTTATTTCCATAGTAGGAGGAAGAAAAGGTATGGCACTAATACCTCTTGGCGATCGAATCCTCGTCAAACGTTCCGAAGAAAATGAACAGACTACCAGTGGCGGGATTATCATCCCAGATACCGCAAAAGAAAAACCACAGGAAGGTGAAGTGGTTGCTGTTGGAAAGGGTCGTATACTTGACAGCGGCGAAAGACAGGCAGTTGACGTAGAAGTTGGCGATAAGGTCCTGTTTGCCAAATATGGCGGTACCGAAGTTACTTATGACAATATTGAATATCTCATCTTGCGCGAAGATGATATCTTAGCCAAGGTTAACTAAATAGATGAAGGAGTTACACACATGGCAGCAAAACAGTTAGCGTTTGATGAAGAAGCGCGGAATTCTATCAAGCAAGGTGTTGACCAACTCGCCGAAGCTGTGAAGGTTACACTCGGTCCGAAAGGACGCAACGTTGTTCTTGATAAGAAATTCGGAGCTCCCACCATTACGAAAGATGGTGTGACAGTTGCAAAGGAAATTGAACTGGAAGATCCGTACGAAAATATGGGAGCCCAGATGGTTAAAGAGGTTGCATCCAAAACAAGCGATGTGGCTGGTGATGGCACAACCACTGCAACTATCTTGGCACAATCCATCTACAGAGAAGGTTTGAAAAACGTCGCCGCTGGACATAATCCCATGGCACTCAAACGGGGTATTGAAAAAGCGGTTAACACAGTCGTCAATGCGATTCAAGGACTTAGCAAAGAGGTATCTGAGAAAACTGAAATTTCACAGGTCGCAGCTATCTCCGCTAACAATGATGACACAATTGGTGACCTCATCGCCAACGCCATGGATAAAGTCGGTAAAGACGGCGTCATCACTGTAGAGGAAGCAAAAAGCCTTGATACAAACCTGGAAGTTAAAGAAGGGATGCAGTTTGATAGAGGCTACTTGTCCCCCTATTTCGTGACAGACCCTGACCGCATGGAAGCAGTCTTAGAAGATGCCGTGATTTTAATTCACGAGAAGAAGATTAGCAGCCTGCAAGATATCAGACCTCTACTTGAGTCTATTGCCCAACAAGGTAAACAGTTGTTAATCATCGCAGAAGATGTTGAAGGTGAAGCTCTGGCAACAGTCGTCGTCAACAAGATCCGCGGCGTCATTCGATGTGCTGCAGTGAAGGCACCCGGATACGGTGATCGTAGGAAAGCGATGCTTGAAGACATCGCTGTGTTGACAAATGGGCGCGTCATTTCTGAAGACCTCGGTATCAAACTTGAGAACGTCACGCTGAACGATCTCGGTAGTGCAAAACGAATCGTTATTGACAAAGATAACACTACTGTTGTTGAAGGTGAAGGTAGTACGGAATCAATTCAAGGACGTATTGACCAGATCAGACGTCAGATTGAAGATACTACCTCTGACTATGACCGTGAAAAACTTCAAGAACGGTTGGCAAAACTTGCTGGTGGTGTTGCTGTAATTAATGTTGGTGCTGCAACTGAAGTTGAAATGAAAGAGAAGAAGGCACGGGTTGAAGACGCTATGCACGCCACACGCGCTGCAGTTGAGGAAGGTGTTGTTGTCGGTGGTGGTGTTGCCCTTGTTAGAGCACAAGACGCACTCGCAGCACTTGAACTTGACGATGCAACAGAACAGGTTGGTGTTTCAATCGTGGCACGTGCACTTGAAGATCCACTTCGCCAGATCGCTAGGAACGCAGGAAAAGAAGATTCTGTCATCATAGCGAAAGTAAAGGAAGAAGGCGGAAACGTTGGTTATGATGCTCGTGAAGAACGTTTCATTGATATGTTTGAAGCTGGTATCCCCGATCCGACGAAAGTTGTTCGCGTTGCACTTCAGAATGCAGCAAGTATTGCAGCGTTGATGATTACAACTGAAACACTTATTGCTGAGATTCCTGAGAAGGAAGCACCAGCTCCTCCAATGCCACCAGGTGGTGACATGTACTAAATAGACTCTTTCTCATAGTTTGTATATGTGGTAGGTACTATGGGAGAAGTCGTAAGAAAAGAGAGATCGGACCGATTATAAGTCTGTCCGATTTCTCTTTTTTATAGTGAAATACAAAAACAAATGCACACTTTTGGTCCATTGGACTTCACCGACAGACTTGACCGTGCTGTAGCATAAACTTTTAGTTTGTGCAGGCGTGTACGCAAACTAAAAGTTTACGCTACAATCGTGTGCAAGTAATTATGAATTTTACCATAATAGATAGAGTTAAGGTGTCTTTTCAGCAAAACCGTACAGTTTGATCTCTGCTATCTTCGCTGGTGCCTTTAAAGGACCATACACTTTGTAAACGGGTCTTCCACGCCGTACTTGACCACTGAGGGTAACTTCGTTCTCTCTTTCAACTTTCAGATTCTTTCGCTTTTGTTCACCATCATCTGTGGTACTACGCACGACTAATTTGATTGAATCGGTGATATATGAAGGTTTAATGCGTAGATCAAACACCGGTTGATGCTTACCTTTATGTTCATGAATAATATTCCATCCCCCATTTGAATCCCGTGCCATCAACTCGTATTCTTGTAGATTTGTAGAGTGAATCACAACCCGGTGAACGGATTTCTTTTCAGGTAATAGAATAACTGATTCTGAAGGTATATACAGATCAACTTCTAAACTTCCCGATTTTCGAATGATCTGTGATTGTCCTACGGTCTGAAGGTTACCATCAATGATTAAAGGGTCATTTGATCTTGCGCCATCCAGCGATGCATAGTTCTCACTCCATTGCTGACTTAAAACACAGGCTGAAAACAGAATTGTAAAACAGGTCGGTATTAACAAAATTCCTTTAATTGATTTCTCTTTCACTTTAGTCATCAGTTACGCCTCCTTTTTTGTGTTGTAGTTTGCAGTTGTGCTTTTGTTTGTTCTATCTGTTTAAGTATATCCGATTTTTCCCACTTTTGAACATCAAAATGCAGTTCTTTAAAGAACGGCACCAAGTCTTCACCGGCTGCTTGACTAAAGTAATAAACGACAAAACTCGTGGGCGTTCTGCCAAGAAGCCTTTCATGTAGTCTATCTTTTTGCATTAACGCAAACACTTTGATATAAAAATCGTGTCCATATCGTTCCCTTAGTTCAGATACTACGGTATAAGCGTATCTATAACGCCAAGACGAAAGTTTTGAGCCGTCATTGTCACCATGTCCGCGCCAATGTTCCAATTGGTTAAGACCTGAGTTGTTGTTGATCTTTAAGTTCCGAACAAGACTATCAAATTTGGAGTGTGAGCGGTCTCTGCCGTACTCTGTCTGCATCAGCACAGCAATACCTTCAGAAAACCAAACTGGAAGAAAATAAACATTCGTAAATGCATGCGTGAGTTCATGAATTCGTGTACCTGGAGATGCATACATGTTGAGAGGAAAATCTATCTGAATAGCTGAAATCATCTTCAATAATTCTCCATTGACAACGATGTGCCTTCCCAGTGATGTGGTTGTTGCAATCCTTGTGGTGCCTTTATAGACATGGTGTAGGTTAACATGGACTTTATGTTCGGGTTTGAAACCGAATACATCATACATGGCTTCGTAAAGGCTTTCCATGTAACTTAAGGCACTCAGTGCAAACGCTTTCCTTTCTGATACTTCATCAAACTCGTCATGGTCATATAGGTCTTCAGCGAATTTGAGTTTGTAGTGATCACTTTCTCCCTGGAATGCTTCCTCATCTATTTCAATACTTGCTCTTGATGGTTTAAGTAAGTATAGATCCTGACGTTGTTCTTTCCTTAACCTTTCCTCTCTGCGTTGTTGTGCTTCGTTGAGAGCAGCACAACCCACAAAAAGAGATCCGAGCGTTAAGATAGTGATTAAACATGCAGCAATACGAAAAATGCGTTTCATCAATTAGAACCTTTCGTCTTGAAAATTATTTTTTATGATAGGGTACGGCTTTTGTCTTATCTCCAATTCGTCTCATCGTAATATCTTGTTCGTCTGTAGGATCAGGCAAACCTGTTTCATCTAATCTGCGTTTCAGGAATGCATCCATATCTGCTTTTAGTTGTGCGACAACATCATCTGCCTCCTCCGCCAGATTGTATATTTCATCCGGATCATCCTCAAGGTCGTATAGTTCTACATCAGGTGTATTGTAGACTTCTGGGGTGTCTCCTGTTTCAAGAATGAGTTTCCATTTTCGCGTCTGCCATCCCCGTTTTTTCATCCAACCACATTCTGTTAGATAGATCGTCTCACATGAACCATCCTCTGAACCCTTTTCGATGATTGAACGGAGACTTGTTCCTTCCATTTCTTCCCGTTCTGCCAAAGAAGACTTTCCAGCATAATCTAAAACTGTCGGTGCAATGTCTTTAAGTGTGACCAATCCATCAAGTCGTTGTCCTTTCGGTATAAGTGCCGGACAGTGTAGTATCAATGGAATATGACAATTTGTCTGATATAGTCCATGGTGATCATACCAGAGCGCGTGTTCATCAAGTTCTTCACCGTGATCAGCCGTAATCACCAGAAGCGTTTCATCCATTAACCCACAGTCATGCAAATACTGAAAAAGTTGCGATAGGGAGGCATCCATATATGCGATAGAAGCATCGTATTGTGCATTTACATATTTTCGGTCAGTCCAGAGCTGCTTCTTTAACAGGTTGTCGAGGTCATCAGGGTCCGGTTTACACATCCATTGCCTAAAATAATCGGTAAAAGGTTCACATGCATAGACAGCATCCATACTTACGTTTTCTGGATCGCATTCATCTCCACTGTAGAACATCCTTTCAAATGGAGCGGGTGGTAAATAAGGTGTGTGTGGATCCCAGTAGTGAAGAAAAGCAAACCAAGGTCTGTCCTGAGATTGTGCTATTTCCAACAGGTCAATAGCAGTTCTATTGACTGCTTCTGCCTTTCGCGCATTTAGATAACGTGTTTCCCAACTATAACCGCGATAGTGATCATCCTCATAACCGCGTTGAAACCATCTTCCTAAGTTATCCGCAGCAACAGTAAAGTATCCTGATTCGCTCAATAGTTCAGGTAATGTCCTTATGTTTTCAGAGAGGTTTAATTGCCCTCCTTGCGTAATAATCTGATGCGTCAACACATCTTTACCAGTAAACATCGTTGTGTGTGCTGGATGGGTGGGTATGTGCGGACTGATACAACTTTCGAAAAGGGTGGCATCTTGAACGAGTGAATCAAGATGAGGGGTAGTCAAATTATGGTGACCGTAGCAACTCATGCTTGACGCACGTAAGGTATCTAACGAGAATAATATAATATTACGCAAATTTATGCTCCGTTGATTTATAGTGAACTTCAGAATAAATGAAATACTCCACAACGGGCGAGGTGACCTCGCCCCTACGCTGGGTGGTCTTCCTAAACGGTAAAATGTCTCATTAATTATTAACTTTACTATGTCTCTAATGTATCACACTATAATTCAAGAGTTGTTGCAGGTTTTTGTAAAGGCTTCACTCAATCGGCTGCGACAACATCCACCGTGGACACTTGTGCGTCACGGATAGCTTCAGCAAGATAGGTAATACCTTCAGGAATGTCTTCTATATTACAATATGCATAAGCAAGTCGAATCGTCTTCACAGGTTCACCTGCATAATGAAAGGCACTGCCATTGCTATAGCCAACACCTTTCGCTGATGCTAATTCGTTTAACTTCCTCATATCAGTAGATTCTGGCAGGTCTATCCAGAGAAAGAGTCCACCGCGTGGTTTCGTCCAGGTACAAATATCACTGACATGTTCCTCAAGTGTATCCATAACTGCCTTACACTTTGCACCGACTGCGGTATTTGTTGTCTCAAGATGTGCTTCAAGATTCTCTTTGAAAAATTCTGCTACAATTGCACTTGCAAGCGCGCTGGTTCCACCATCCCACCGATTCTGATGGATCATGCCGTAATAAGGTTGTCTTGCCGCGAAATAACCTTGACGTACCCCGGCACCTAATATCTTGGAAAATGTTGCGATAAAGATGACGCGGTTAGATTCATCTAATTTAAATAGGGATGCTGGCGTTGGGTTTGGTACAAAGTCGATATCTCCGTAACAA
This sequence comes from Candidatus Poribacteria bacterium, assembly GCA_012267415.1. Lineage (GTDB taxonomy): Bacteria > Poribacteria > WGA-4E > WGA-4E > WGA-3G > MSPOR6. The sequence continues at coordinate 137,040 of JAAXGN010000108.1, forward strand.
TCATCTTCAACAATGAGTGTGTCGTATTCCGCTGCCAGTTCTATCATGCGATGCCGTCGTTTTAGTGATAATATGGCACCGGTTGGGTTCTGATGATTTGATGTGGTATATATCATAGCAGGTGTGACATTTTGACGCTTAAGTTCTTTCAGCTTGTTTTCTAACGCGTCCATATTCATACCGTCAATATAATCCATCGGGATTCCAACGATATTTGCCTGAAGATGTCGCATAATCCCGAGTGTGCCGCTATAGGTATATTCCTCAGTTAAGACTGTATCTCCAGGTTGAATAAACGTACCCAGCACTAAGTCTAAAGCCTGCATAGAACCGGAAGTTATTGAGGTGTTATCAATAGGCAGTGGTACGCCTTCTCTTCGTTCAAAACGCATAGAAGCGAGTTCACGTAAGCCGCGATAACCAGATTCCCCCGGATAATTGACTAATTGTCCTCCTAAGTCTCGTAATGCTTTTGCACTTGCTTCAATTAGTGCTTCTGTGGGGAATGTATTTGGGTCAGGTCTGCCACCCGTAAACGCGAAATCTTTCATGCTGAGTCTCCCATAAAACCGAGTTTGATTTTAGATTGTTCATATTATAGCACTAAAGACTCAAGAATACAACCAAAACCAAACATTCTTCTTCATTACCGTCTTGACACTATCAAATTATTATGGTAGAATTCTAAAAATGACTATCATCAAGCCTATTCCAGAAATTCAAATTGAAAGGATGCAGCGTGAAGACCTTCAGCAGGTCATGACAATAGAAAAAGAAGCATTCCCAGATCCGTGGCACGAGTCTTTCTTTAAACGTCAACTTAGAAAAAGAAAAAAGCACTCACATTTGTATGTTGCTAAATTACAGAACAAAGTCATTGGGTATATTGTCTTTTATATTTATAGTGGAGAAGGTCATATTCTTAACATCGCGATAGACACTGGATACAGACGGCGCGGTATCGGCAAATACCTGCTTGAATTCGCTCTGGAAATCATGGAGAAAAGCGGTGTGAAGGAAGTGTTTCTGGAAGTTTCTGTTAAGAATACCGCTGCCTTAGAGATCTACAAAAAGTATCAGTTTCAAGTTTTTGGGGTAAGGAAAAGATATTACAGTAATGGTGACGATGCTTATGTCTTATGCAAAGAGATGAATAATGTCATCTCATTATGAGATGTTTGGTCACAGTCTTAGGAGAGATTGAATCATGTTTATCGGTTTAGCGAGTCATGTTTATACATCAAATTCTGCGGATAATGAACTCTCCCTTTCAATTCGCAGACAGGAAGCGCGGACAGTCGGTAGAAACGGATGGAGAATTATTGAAGAAGAGGCGCGCTGGAATACCTCTGAAACCGCAATTATCGTTGTTGATATGTGGAACGAACACTGGTCATGGGGAGCAACTGAAAGAGTAAACATCATGGCACCAAGAATGAACATCGTACTACAACGTGCAAGAGAACGCGGTGTACATATCGTTCATGCCCCCTCTGATACGATGGACTTCTACGAAGATCATCCTGCTCGTAAACGTATACTTGAAATACCACACACCGATACGCCAAAAGAACGTGAAATGCCTGACCCTCCCCAACCCGTTGATGCATCTGATGGTGGTTCAGATACTGGCGAAACGAGTAGCTACAAGGCATGGCACCGTCAACATCCTGAAATATTAATTGAAGAAACGGACTATATCAGTGATAATGGACAAGAAGTCTACAACCTTATCGCACATATAGGAATCAAAAACATCATATATATGGGAGTTCACACGAATATGTGCGTTTTAGGTCGTTCTTTTGCAATAAAACCGATGGTTAAATGGGGAATTAATGCTGTCTTAGCAAGGGATTTAACAGATGCTATGTATAATCCCTTCAAACCCCCTTATGTGAGTCATGAGGAAGGAACGCGTCTCATTATAGAATACATAGAGAAATTCTGGTGTCCAACTATATTGAGTAGTGATCTCACTTCAACAAAACCGGATTAGGTATTCATTTTGTCTTCAATATATCATATTTACCAAAGCAGTACGAATTAACACATGCCAATAGGAGTATCCAAATGTTATATAAAACAACTCTTCTCGTTTTCTTATTTTCCCTCGTAGTTCTTACCACAGGTTGTCATGTATTGCTGTCAGAACAGGAATGGAGTGAAAACTATACGCAACTTGATGGCACTATGGCTACAAGTCCACAGATGATTGATGGAAATCTGAATACTGTCGGAGAAACACAGCAATTCTCTGGACCACAATACATCTATCGGGGTGGCGGTTCAGAGGTAATAATCACTTTGCCTGAAAAGAAGATGATTCGAAAAGTCGTAATTCACTCTGACAATATTAAGAAATTTAATCTATATGCTGACAAAGGTGGAACTGCACTTTCTGATTCAGACTGGCAATTGATTAAGGAGCTAAAAAGCGTCAAATCATACCCATTGGAAGTACCAATTCTTTATGCATTCCCAACAGACAGATTACGGTTGGTTGTATTAGATACATCGGATGATGCATCTCTGTGGCGAAAGGAAAAGGCAAAAATGTATTCAGGAGACCCAAGCCAAATGATGCGAAATTTCTTCGGTGGAGGATTCAGCTCATTTAGACGTAGCTCAACAGGAAGAATAAGTGAAATTGAGATTTACGGAATATAAATCTGCTGCAGAAACTGCAGCTGCTAAATCTGACCCACAACGAGAAAATGAACTGGATGCTATTTTGGAATGAAATACTTTGCCTACGGTTCAAACCTTAATCAGAAGTATATGCAGTGGCGGTGTAAAGATGCCGTGTGTCTTGGTACACATACGCTACAAGGATACCAACTTGTCTTTCGCTTCTATGCGGATATTATTCCTTCACAAAACAACGCAGTGAAGGGTGGACTCTGGGAAATCTCTAAAAATGATGAGACTGCATTGGACAGGTATGAAGGATATCCAGATTTATATGAAAAGTATTATGAAGGTGATATTATGTTCTACCGTATGTGTGATGAGAATCGCAATTACGGTTTACCCTCAAACGGTTATCTTGAAGACCTTCTGGATGGTATGGAAGACTTTGGACTTGATCCACTTGTAGACTTAAATGCAAATCTTGGAAATAGTCCCTCACAAGCAACTCACAGTAAGGGAGATAATGTAGCGTATGCTATGCAGATTATTGCTGATGCATTGGGGATAGCACTGTAAGATCAGAGGATAGTCAACTCATCCTCATCTCCACTCTCTTTCAATACTTGATCTAACGCTGATGCAACATCACCAAAGGCTTCTGCTTGATGTGAATCTGGGTGTCCTGCAACGATAGGAACCCCAAGATCGCCTGCAGTGCAAACTTCAGCATCAAGGGGTATCTCACCCAAAAACGATACGCCAAATCTCTCGCTTGTTTTTTTCCCACCATCTGCCTTGAATATTTCAGTCTTTTCATTGCAGTGTGGACAGCGGAAAAAACTCATATTCTCAATGATCCCCAGAATCGGTACACCCAAACGTTCAAACATAGCGACACCTCTGCGTACATCTGCTAATGCGACATCTTGAGGGGTCGTGACGATTACCGCACCCGTCAGTGGTATTGCTTGGGAAAGTGTCAGTGCGACATCCCCTGTTCCAGGTGGTAAATCGATGATTAGATAATCCAATTCACCCCAATCTACATCACTTAGAAATTGACGTATCGCGCTATGTAGCATTGGACCGCGCCAGATCATTGCCTGTTCTTCGGGTACCATAAACCCTATTGACATCAGTTTTATGTCATGTCGAACAAGGGGTATCAGTTTGCGTTCTGGACTGGTTTTAGGATTTTCCTGTATCCCCATCATCGTAGGAATGCTGGGACCATAGGCATCGGCATCCATTAGCCCCACCTTTGCACCTGCCTGTGCAAGTGAAATCGCCAAATTGGTCGCAACAGTAGACTTACCAACACCACCTTTGCCACTTGCAACCGCAATCTTATACTTGATGTTTGGTAAAGTAATGTTCTGTTGCGGTGCTTGTTGTCGGGGTGTCGTCTGTGGAACGGGTCTTTGTTGTCCCTTACCAGAAATCTCTGCGCCACTGATCACTTTAAGGTCAGGATGCGGTTTTATCTGTTTATCAGTTTTTTCTTTCTTTCCATCACCCTTTTTTAAAAATCTCAATGCTCTTCTCCTTATTATACAACGGGCGAGGTCACCTCGCCCCTACGGTGGGTGTTCTTCGTCATCGGTATATGTGGTGAAATGTCTCATTAATTATTCACTTTACTATAGATAAGCCTACGTAATAATGCCATATTTTTTGCTGATTTGCCAATCTTTTTCGTTTACTGGCGAAAAACACGTCATGCGTTCTCCTATTTTTGATACCATTTTTTAAATGTTTCGGGTATAATACGCACAAAACAATATGATGAAAGGTGCTGTTTAATGAACATACTCATGTTACGACATTCTGCTGGTTTTGAACACAGTTACTTGCCGGATGCTGAAGTCGCTCTGAAGGAAATCGGTAAAGCAAATGGGTGGAGAGTTACCACTACACACCGATGTGATCGCATTCATGCAGATAACTTAGCAAAACAAGATATAGTCGCATTCGCGACAACAGGTAATTTACCATTCAACGAATCTCAGAAAGAAGCATTATTGGATTTCGTCCGAAATGGTAAGGGTTTCTTCGGCATACATAACGCTACCGACACTTTCTATGATTGGAAAGAATACGGAGAAATGCTCGGTGGATATTTCAATGGACATCCATGGCATCAAGAGGTTAATGTCATCGTTGAAGATACCGATCACCCCGCAACACGAATGCTTGGAAAGAGTTTCAAAGTCGTTGACGAAATCTATACTTTTAAAGAATGGTCACGGGAAAACACACATGTGCTGATGCGTTTAGACAACGATTCCATTGATGTCTCTCGTGGCAACCGAGACGATGATGATTATGTACTCGGGTGGTGTCATCCTTACGGGAAAGGACGCGTCCTGTATACTGCATTTGGTCATCCTGATGCACTCTGGAGTCAATCTTGGTTTCGCGAGCACATCGTCGGTTGCATTAAGTGGGTAGGTGGTTTGGAGGACTAAGAACTATCGCTATGGCAATATACGGCTGTATTGGCTATCCTGCGATGAGCACCTCTATAATTATTCTTAGCTCCTATATGAGACTTTGAGATAACGATGGCGTCAACATCTGGGTTATTAAAGGAACTAACGGGGTCCTGGTCGCGGGCCTCTACAAGAGTATTGTCGTAAGTATATATAGAGAACCCCGCATACACACGATTTCCATCTGTGACAACATCCTGTGCAAAAGCCGAACAACTTATCATTACGAAAACGACTAAGCAGGTTAAAATTTGCTTCATCATAAGAATTAACTCCTTAAAGGTTAAGAAATTTATACGGGTCTATACCCGCATTATCATAATCAATAACTGTAAAGTCCGCAGGTATCGTGCCAGACTCGTCCATTTGATCAACAACATCATCAGATAGATCCTTCGGATGTCCTGTAATTCTAATTATATCTTTGCCATTATCGCTCCACTTGATATAAACTGTATCACGCATAATAGGATACAATAACCCGTTTTCTTCAACAATACCATTAGTACGTTGACCTTCTTCCCATAATTTGATTCGCACACGTGTCATTAATTCGTAAATAGGAAGATCGTCTTCATAGCTAGACCAGTTGACATCTGTGGGGTAATCCTCTGGCACTTTAGGATAAGGACCAAAACCAAATGGAGACACAGGAACATCTGCTGTCTCTATGTTCTGTGTGTGGGTTTCAGCTTGAGACGGTTCTATGTCTTTCTTCATAAGGATAGTCTCGGTTCTTTCTCTCTTATCGGATTGTGTTGTGCTTTCCACAGGGATTAAATCAGCTGCTTGCACCGTTTTGCTGTGCGTATCGGAGACCTTTTTTTGTCTTTCCGATTGCTGCAGCATTTCTTCGGTTTCAGCTGCCATCCGTCTATAGGGTGTTAGTTCATGTTGATACCACAAAACACAACCTACGGTAATCACTATCACGAAGATTATGCCGCCGAGTATCCACTTGTTCGTGAAAACATCTCTAAGCATGTCAACTATCCTTTGTTGTGCCACGTGTTGCGCGTGACGTGTTAGTTGTTTGAGGGATTTCGGTAAATTGATGAGATAGAGGTCCCTCATGTCGCTCATATCACATCTTCGTTTTATAGTGAACTTTCAAAATATTGGGACACTTTGATAAACCTGCTTCGGGAACATAACGAACAACACAAGTGTCCCATTAATTGTAAATTCCACTATACTTCCAAGTCGGTATGTAATACCCTCTATAATTAATGACACAGGTTTCGACCTAAAAGGGTGCAAGTGAAGAAAAAATCTTCATCATTTGATTGCATTCTTACCCTTCAATACTTACAGACACAGTTTTATACCCAAATAGGTGCATAAAATGATGCCTAATACGAAAAAAATGAACTTTTTCTAAAATTTCAGTCAAAATGGGCAAAAAAACGAAAGAATCCGTGAAAATCACTCAAATTGAGCTCTTCTGATAATTCATCAATAAATTTCCAACAAGTATGGAATTTGATCGCATTTTACCTTTGGGATGATCTGCTTTTCTGCTTGGATAGCAGTAGCACATTCATCCTTGATTGTGCTTCTTTATACAACATGTATCCTTAATTGTACTTCTTACTACAACATACATCCTTGATTAGACGTATTGGTAGCACAATCAAGGATGAATGTGCTACAGACTGATAAAATCTTTTTCTTAGCACGGAACTTTTCGCATGGGATGACATGTTTCGTAGCACAATCAAGGATGAATGTGCTACAGAAAAATAGAATCAAAGACCATCGCTAAACTATGTGACGAAGAATGGACGCAAGGTGTATCTAACAGCCTTGGAATATCGCTAAATTGACACATAAAGTGAGATAAGCATATCGCACTTACTACTCTGAAGAACGTTAATCTGATATTAGGTGGGTTACTTTTTTTATGACCTGTTCGACTGAAATCGCATCAATTACTGCACAACTCCCCGCACCGCATCCACCAGGGTTCCTCCCAGGATGACAAGGATTACACCCTAAATCCAATTCACTCTGCACGACGACATGCACTTCGCCATAGGGACCACTTCTAATATGGTTTGTTGATCCAAACATTGCAACGACTGGTGTCCCCACCGCAGCTGCGATGTGCATAGGACCAGTGTCATTGCCTATATAGACATTGCAAGCAGAAATTAATCCAGCGACTTCCCGTAGATTTGACGTTTCAACAATCACGGGAGATGTCTTCATCATTCCTGCAATTTGTGATTGTAGGTTTCGTTCATCGGGTCCAGCAAAAAGCAGAACGGAAATATCGTCTGATGCATTTAATGTGTCAGCCAGTTGTGCGAATTTTTCTGCATGCCACAGTTTGTATTCCCAATTGCCACCAGGATGGATGCCAATAAGTAGTTGTTTAGAGGCGATTTCAGATTCTTCAAGGAAACGTCTGGCATAAGTCTCCTCTTCTTCACAGAGTTGTATATTAGGTTTAGCATCAGTTGTATCTACTCCGTTTCTACGCAACACTTCTAAGTAACGCACAACGGCATGCCGATTTCTTTCCCCCCGTACCAATCCCCAATGTTCGGCACCGATACATCTCGCTAAGAAACTATCGCGCAGGTTAACAACGAGATCGAATTTCTCTTGTCGTAAAGTTCTTATGAGTTTCAGTCTACCCTTCAGACCTGCATGTACACCACGATTTTCGTAGACAACTGTCGCATCAATTTGCGGATCCGTCTTTAGAATACCTACTGCTCGCGGTCCTACAAGATAGGTTAGATGTACGTCTTTAAAGTGAGATCGTAACGGTTGAATAACAGCAGTTGATAACACTGCATCACCGATGTTACTAAAGCTAAAAACAAGGATTCTCTTCATTGTGGATTCGTATATAGTGAATTTTAGAATTTATGAAACACTCCACAATGGGCGAGGTGACCTCGCCCCTACGCTGGGTGGTCTTCGTCATCGGCGTATGGGTGAAATGTCTCATTAATTATTAACTTTACTATAAAAGGATTCAATCAGATGGACAGCGGTTGTTAAACCATCTTCAGCTTCCATCTGCGTGCCTAATGTTTCTGCATTTTCCCTAATTGAAGGTGTGTTGATCACATGTTCAATTCGTTTTGCTAAGTCTTTCGCATTTAGGTTGCGCCTGGGTAGACTCTTCGCGGCAACACCCAAGTCGTATAAACGTCTCCCCCAATAAAACTGATCGGCAATATGTGGAACAACAACTGATGGCACTTTCGCAAGACAAACAGATGCGGTCGTTCCGGCACCACCATGATGCACGACACATGCAGCTTTCGGAAATAACCAGCGATGAGGGACATAATCTGTACAAAAGATACTACCGTCTACATTCGCTGACCCCAACAGACCCCATCCTGCTTGAATGATTGCACGTTGTCCAGTAATTCTGATAGCATCTATCAAGATTCTTGTGGTCTCTGTATTATTACTTCCCCCCATCGATCCGAATGTTATGACAATTGGCGGGGAACCGTCTGTTATAAAATCGGTTAGGTCAGATGGTGGGTTGTATTCCTGTTCATCTAAATGCCATACACCTGTGTACTTATGGTTTGAAGACAAATTCACTGGTGGACAAATTGCCGGAGATGCGGCGATGAAGTTCAGGTGCGGAGAATACATCTCATCCAATGCTACTGTCGATCTCGGTTTACCACCAACAGATATGATAAATTGATTAAATAACGGATCAACTGCATATCTAAGTCGAAGTCTCACCAGTTTCCATATAAACTTATTAAGTGTTCTGTTCCAATTTGGGAACGGATATGGCGCGTTGTCAGGTGTTTTTATGAATCCTGGACAATACGTCACAGTCAACCACGGTAAATCTTTACGTATAGCGGCCTCTTGTGCTGGTATATCAATGGAATGGCAAATAACGATATCGTAACCACTGAACCCGTCAAGACAATCCTTATACCACTTTTCACCGCGTCGTATTATTCCCTCTTTCGCTATCATTTGGAGTGGTGCCATCGGATCCCGCATCGCAATGGCTGTGTCCAATGTCTTGTGAAATTCATCTAAATCGAACGCCACACCAACTTCATAATAATCAGCACCTATCTCAATAATCTTGTCTTTATAGATAGTAGGTGCACAGACACGCACCTGATGTTGTTTCTTCAATAATTGTTCTGCAAGTGCTAAAACAGGATAGACATCACCCGTCGTTCCCCATGCGACTATGGCAACCTTCATTTTGTTCTCGCCTCTAACGACATAGATGTAGCATCCCATACCATCTCAACGGGAAGTTTCTTCGTGCATTCCCATCCGATTTTACACTTGTGTGCGTTACAGGGCCAACACGGCATGTCTCTTCTTACAATCGTAGCATTTTCACTCATGGGTCTCCAGGCAACATAATCCGTTGGACCAAATACTGCTACAGTTGGCACATCCAACGCAGCAGCGAGGTGCATTGGACCTGAATCGTTACAGATAACCAAGTCGCACTGTGAGAGCATTGCACCTAATTCACGAATTGTTTTTGGTCCATACACAATTGCATGCCCTTGCATTGCTTCACATATCTTATCGGTGAGTTCTGCTTCATCTGGACCGCGCAATAACAGAATGTTTGCATCGTATCTGTTAGCTAACTTGTCAGCAAGTTCTGCATAGTTCTTTTCGGGCCAACGTTTATCAAAAGAGCTTCCACCAGGATGGATTCCTATGAGGAATTTACCGTTACAGATTTTCCACGATTTAAGGAGTGCTTCAGCATCTGCTGACTCATCAGGTATAAGCTTGAAAAACGGTTTTCTTTTCCCTTCACCTTCACAGATTAACTTCACCAACTCTAAATTTCTATCTACTTCGTGCGTTTCTCCTTTTCTGTATTTCCCATGCCATCTATGCGTAAGGGTGGACCTGAATCCTTTCTGATAGCGACCTAATCGGTGTCGTGCTCCAGAGATATAGGCGATGAAGTTAGGAATAGTAGCGGTATGTAATGCCACAACAAGATCAAACTTCTCAAGTCGTATTGAATGGAGGAATTTGAGCTTGTCTTTGAGACTTCCGTGTTTATCTCTCTTATCAAAAATCAGCACTCTATCTACATCAGTGTTGCCGTGTAGCACAGGTGCATTCAGTGGACGTGCTAACACGGTTATCTCTGCGGATGGATAGTTCTGGCGTAATAACGCGATAGCTGGTGTTGCGTTCAGCATATCTCCTATACCATCAGCACGAATGATGAGTATTTTCTTGATGCCTGGAAGTGTTTTTCCGTTGATTGCATGTTGATGTTTCATGATGACACTCAAATAAATGTGCTAATCCTATTCCTATTATAGCACAACGATATTCTCATGACAACATTTGTCCTTGACATATACATCAAGAATCCTGTATAATATAAGATATCATATAGCAATCAGAAACTTGGTAATTAAATGGCTTCTCGTAGAAAATCTCGAATTATCGCAATGCAAATATTGTATCAAATGCAACTTAATGAGGAACCGATAAGAAGCGTCACGAACAAGTTTTGGATGAGTCAGGACATCTCGTTTGACTTACGACCTTTTGCAATTGAACTTGTTGAAGGCACAACCGAAAATCTTGAAACGATTGATGCGGAACTTCAGACTACATCCAAGAATTGGAAACTCCATAGGATGCCTATCGTAGACCTTTCTATTCTTCGAATGGCAACCTATGAAATCCTCTTTGTCAATGATATTGATGCAGCCACGTCTATTAACGAAGCAGTTGAGATTGCCAAGTCTTATAGCACACCTAAGTCCCCAAAATTCATCAACGGTATCCTTGATAACATTCGGAAAAGGCATGAGAATATTCCTGCTGATTAACCTCACTATAGTGAAACCTAAAAATATCATGGTATTTCTTGGAACAACGGGCAATGAATTGCCCTACTACAAACGGAACCTAATCACTCCTTAGTAAAGAATGAATTTGACTACTAAAACATTATTCCTTTCACTCTTGCTTCTTATTCCACTTCATATAGACGCAGCACAAGAATACAAATTCGCAGGTGAATTTGGTGGAAAAGGTGAAGGAGAAGCACAATTTGCAAAAACCTTATCTACGGCATTCGGGGAAGATGGAGATATCTATATCACAGATACCGATAATTTCAGAATTCACAAATACACAGAAACAGGAAATTATGTTTTTCAGATACGGGTTGACGAGTCCTCTGACTTCAGATTTATCAATCCTACGGCACTCACAATAGGTTCTGACAACGCTATCTATGTAATGGATTGGTTATTGAAACACATCCCAGAAACTGATAATCCGAAGATATTCAACTACGGTCCGTGTGTGCATAAGTTTGATCCACAGGGGAATTTTATAGCATCCTATCCGATACAGGATTTGAACAAGAGAGTAAATTACCTTGAAGCTGCTGCGCCTGGATTGGATAGTGAAGGTAATTATGCACTCATTATTCCACATGGGGATACAAAACGCGAATTCCTATTGGTAGTTGACAATAATGATACTCTTTATGTCTGTGATGATGGCATAATATACAGATTGGATGCTTCCGGTAAACCGACAACGCATTTTGCTATTTCTCAACCCGGTGCTGGACAAGTTATACATCCTGCTGATATGACTGTGGACGAGAACGGTAATCTATATATCGTTGATGAGAGAGCACATCGCGTCGTTCAGTACGGTTCAGATGGTAAGTTTATCCGTACATTCGGTGCGTATGGCGATGGTGATGGAGAGTTCCTGAGTCCACACAGGATTGTCTCTCTGAAAGATGGTTCGCTTCTCGTTGCAGATAAAGCAAAGTATATTAAGGATTTTCTGTCTACATTGCCAAATAGACTTGATGATCCGACGCCACGTTATGACGGGTTTTCACGATCCTTTCGATATAGACTGCGGAGAATCCAAAAATTCACGCATGATGGGAGATTTATACGTCAGATTCTCGTCCCTTTCCAAAGAGAAGCGGAAGAAGATGTAGACTTGAAACTCAAAGGTATAGATCGAAATGGTAACCTATACTATCTCAATACATCGTACTTAACGTTTAGAAAATATGCTCCAACCAGATCTATATTCTCTTCCATGTTTCAGACAGAACTGAAGTTCCGTTTGACTCGCGATATACATGATATTGAGATAGATAATCAAGATGATCTTGATGCTGATTTATACACAAGAGCAGATTTTGACGAACAAATCATCCAGGACGCTGTCAATGCAAATATAACCTTCTCTTATGATTTCAACGAGGATTATCGACTGGCACTGTCAAATCGACTCATGCTTATTCGAATGACTGACACGAGTTATTACCGCGCACAGGATTTTGAGGATTTCCGGGGCACCTTCAATCAGGATGATAGATCAACGGAGACTTCGTGGGATAACCGGATTCAGTTAGACTTTACATGGATACGAAACCATAGTGTCTATAACTATCGTGAAGCGCGCGCTTATGCTTATTTCAGCACGACAAACTTGGATTTTATCAACGACGCGCTTGACCGAAGTAATTCTCGTTTCTTTGATTTCACCGCAAAACTCTCTGATTGGGGTGGCGGACTCTATTACGACTTAAGCCGTAAAATCAGATTGAACTTTGAAATCACACACTTCTTCGGCAAAAACAACTATACCTATATTGATGAAACAGACGATCTATATGCTACTGGATTTCAACAAGCAGACACATTACGAGCCGTTCTGTTCATCAACGGATTCTTTTAGGAATACACTTATCATTTTAACCTTTTAATACCATTTCTATTAATTTTTCTCTCATTACCGGTTGTTTAGAAGCCAAACGTGTAACGGCACCCGTCTGACAGAATGGGAAGTTTATGCTACAAAAGAGGGACATTATCAATTAGAAATGGTATAACTACCTACAAAAAGAGGAGAATCAACTATGAAGAGATTATTATGTATCCAACTGATTTTCATAAGTGTTATCGTTTTCGCATCATTTGCACAGGAAACTGAGGATACAGAAGAAGAGATATATAAACTTCCAACACAAACTGTAACAGCACAAAAAAGAGAAGAAGCACTTCAAAAAGTACCAATTGCTGTGGCTGCTATTGACAGTACGAAAACTGAAGAACTCCAGATAGATAGCATCAATGAGATCGGTAGAATCTCACCCAATCTCAAATCCTATGACGATGGTGGTGGATTATATCCTATGATTGCCAGTAGAGGTATTTTCACTATTGATCAAATACCAGTTGTCGGTATTTACGTAGACGATGTACCGCTTTTTAATACGATCTCATTCCCGACATTGCTAACAGACATTGAGAGAATCGAAGTGTTAAGGGGACCGCAAGGCACTTTATATGGACGCAATACACTCGGGGGTGCTATCAATGTGATTACGAGGCAACCTACCAATCAGATGAATGGATATGCTACATTCGGATATGGCAATCTTAATCAGATTGAAGCGCGAGCGGGTATCGGTCTCCCACTTATTGAAGATCAGTTATTCTTGCGTCTGAGCGGCGGTTCAAATCTCAGGGATGGATATGTTGAGAATACTATTTTGCAGACCGATGATCTATTAGAATACGCGGAATATGGTGGCAATTTGCGTTTGACATATTTAGCGAGTGACAACCTTTCGCTATCACTAAACAGCAGTCTATCACAAAGAGAGATAAACGACTCTGGTCTTGTCGGTGATAATACCACAACAACCGAAAGGCTTGCTGATTTGCGCGACAACACACCATACCAAGTAACCTATAATGTGGAGGGTGCTATTAACACATTCGTGTCAAATAACGCTCTGAAAATAGGCTATGAAACAGACAGCTTCTCAATCAAGTCTATCACATCGTTGCAATACACAGATAATACAACTGAACCGAGGGATTTCGATTTTTCACCTTTGGACATCCGTTCAATAGAAAACTACGCCAGGGAACTGATGACACTATCAGAAGAGATACGTGTGAGCTCCGAATGGAATCGGTTAAGATGGTTAGCGGGTGTTTTTGTCTATAACTACAATCTGGAGAGTGGAATCAATAATATCAATGGTAAAGATAGCGTTTTCTTGAGACCTGATCTGCCTCCAGATGATGCAGCGCAATATCCTTACACACAAATCGATGAGACAACACTGAGACAAACGGGTTTTTCTTTTTTCGGGAATGCTGATTATATGATTATTGACCACCTTCGCGTGATCGGTGGGATCCGTTATGAGATAGAGGAAAGTCATGCAAACGTAGGTCGGTCCTATACGAAGGACGGTAACGACTTTCTATACCCAAATTTAGGTGCTTTCCCAAGTGATTTTGAAGAGACGCTATCCTTTAATTCTATATCACCAAAGGTCGGACTCTCTTATGAAGTATCAGATGATATGATGCTATTCGGGAACGTCGCTCGCGGGTATCGTCCGGGTGGGATTAACCCTTTCACAAGCGATGCGGATGCAGCAAAATTTGATCCAGAATATAGTTTGAACTGTGAAGTCGGCGTAAAATCAATGCTCATGCAAAACCGAGCGAAGGTTAACCTCACCGGATTCTATATCAATTACGAAGATCAACAACTCTATACTGTGATTGACCCCGCAACCTTTAGTGTTGGTCGTGAAAACTTGGGAAATAGCAACAGTTACGGGGCAGAATTAGAAACTGAATGGGTTCTGATAGACGGTCTCTCGGCGATCATAAATCTCGGATATCTGGAAACTGAGATTACCGAATTCAAAGTCATATCACAACTTGGTGCTGAAATAGATAATGCTGGGAATAAGCAAGGATATTCACCATTTCTTAACGGGAACGTAGGAATTGCCTACGCAACGTCTTTAACCGATGCCATCGCTTTGAAAGGTGCAGTAGACTATCAATATCAGACAGAGATGTTCTTTGATCCAGAAAATGTGATTGCCCAGGAAGCGTATGGATTGCTTAACGCACAAATCACCATATCCACTGGACTGGTCAATCTCACTGTCTGGGGACAGAACCTTACAGATGAAGTCTACTTCAGCTACGGTTACGGACTGAGTGGAACTTTATATGTCGCAAGTTACGGACTGCCAAGAACATTCGGATCAAAACTCACTGTGGCATTTTGATATGTCTGATGTTGAAAAACCTATACTGACATTGTGTTTATAGAGAAAAAACTTGCATATTTACTGAAGATAACGTATCATGATACGTAACACATAAACAATTAGAGGTCTGTGCAGAATTAAAAGTAGCAGGCACACTCCGTGTGCCGTTTAAAACTTCAAAAATTAGCAAATGACCTATCATTTACAATCAGAAGTGAAGTACTCGCTGAAAATCGTTTCCAAAAGATCGAAAGGATTTAGTAGTTGTGAAAAAACAGTATCTTTCTATTCTCGTTATCACGATTTTAGTATGTGCCGCTTGTTCTGTTGCCTTTGCTGGTGAAGGTCATGAACATTCTGGTGATAAGTTGAAGAATTTTATGAAACAACCGCTAACGTTTTGGTTAGTCATTGTCGCTTTGGTCGTGTCATTTGTTCTTGGCGGATTACACGCATTGACACCGGGACATGGGAAAGCAGTTGTTGCTGCATATCTTGTCGGGACAAGAGGAAGAATTATCGACGCAGTTTTCCTTGGCCTTGTCGTCACCTTCACACATACTTTCAGCGTCATCACAATTGGTGTTATATTGTTGCTAACAAAAGATCGCTTTGCACAATCAGATATTGTGCTATGGCTAAGTATTGTTTCTGGTGTGTTGATTGTTGGTATCGGCGCATGGTTATTGGTAAGAAACATGAGGCAGTATTACAGTAGCAAATCGGATACTCACGATGACAGTCATGACCATTCGCACAATCATAGCCATTCGCACAATCACGGTCATTCCCATAGCCATGGACATGCACATACCCATGTTCCCTCTGAACGCACAGGTTTTTGGGGTCTGTTAACGCTGGGTGTCTCGGGTGGTATCGTGCCATGCGTGGACGCACTTATCGGACTCTTGTTCGCAATTAGCATAGACAAATTGGCATGGGGAGTGGTAATCTTGTGTGCATTCTCGCTCGGTCTTGCAGCCGTGCTGGTTGCAATTGGTATCCTCATGGTGATGGCAAAACCGTTACTTGATCGGTTTACAGGGGAAGGTATCTGGCTTAAACGGTTACCTATTATTAGTGCTACTGTAGTGATTGTGCTTGGTGCAGTGTTGGTATTCAAGGCACTGCTCAGTGCCGGCATCCATATCTAAGTGTGTGGTGTGCCTAATGCTTTTCAACGGCACTCGGATGAAGATTAAGTTATTAATTTGGTAATATGGGACGTGGAAACCGATTATATGCGGTCTGGGAAACCCAGCCCCTACGATGGTTCTGATGCATTGGATTACCTAAAGACTTTTTAGTCTTCATACGTGTGCTTACTACTTTCATTGTTTACGGCACACGGAGTGTGCCTACTACTATTTGCAACGGCACACGGAGTGTGCCTACTACTATTAAGGAAAAATAAGAACTATAATGTCTATGACTATCGGAATATTAAGTCCAGGAGATATGGGGCATGTCGTTGGAGATGTCTTACATCAAAACGGACTTTCTGTTATTACTTGCCTTCAAAACAGAAGTCAACGTACCCGCGAGTTAGCACAAAAAGCAGGTATTGTTGATGTGCCAACGCATCATCAACTTGTCATTGAAGCAGACATAATCCTTTCAATCATGGTGCCAGCACAAGCGACAAAAGCCGCAGCAACTATTGCAGATGCTTTGAAGGAAACTGATACAGATATAACCTATGCAGACTGCAACGCAATCGCACCGAAAACTGTTCATAAAATTGGCGACATTATCACATCGGCAGGCAGAACTTTTGTTGATGCATCCATCATTGGACCGCCACCACGAAAACCGGGATCAACACGTTTCTATGCATCTGGACCGAATCTGGACACATTCTCTACGTTGAACAATTTCGGGTTAGATGTGCGTCCACTCGGAGATGAAATCGGTCTTGCATCAGCCATCAAGATGTGCTATGCATCCTTGACAAAGGGGTTGACTGCACTCTGTACCGAATTGCTTACTGCTGCGGAAATGTTAGGCGTTTCAGACGCACTCGCTGCCGAGTTCAAACTAAGTCAAAAGGCTCTTTATGATCGCATGGAGAGAGGATTGCCAAGTATGCCGACAAAGGCAAAACGGTGGATTGGTGAAATGGAAGAGATTTCAGATACTTTTGCTGATGTCGGCTTAACACCAAACATCTTAACCGGGGCAGCAGACATGTATCGTCTTGTCAGTGAAACCCATCTCGCTGACATATCACCAGAACAACGTGAAAAATTTCCCAACTTAGAAGGTTTGATTGCAGTTTTAGCACAGCATATACAGAATAAGTCGTAGTATCTCTAATGGACTGTCCAGTTTAAAATTGAGGTAACCCTGTTCGTAGTAGGGCAATTCATTGCCCGTTCTTCCTTCAAAAACGGGCAATGAATTGCCCTACTACAAACGGGAGCACCCATTTTTTGATTGGACAGAACAGTAGTATCTCTAAAGCAATCATTGCTGTTGTTCTTCGACTTCAGCAGGTTCTTCTTCTTTGTTCTTTGTGAAATGGGGTTCTGACAACCACTTTTCAAAAGCTGCTGCATCCGCAAAGAATGACCGCATCAACGCAAACTCAATAGGTGTAGCAATTGCACACCGCAGATATCCTTCCTGAAACCCGTAACTTTGCACACGACTGTACCATGCATAGTGAAATACTTCGTTGTCTTCTATAATAAAGGAAGAAATTAACCCCATTTTAACAATATTGGATGTGACGCCTTCAAATCCTGCATTTTCCATTAAGGGATTCACCAGATGTGTTTGCAGAAGTTCGTCAAATTCCTTTCTGTCAGTCCTGATGCTTTTTCCTGTTCTACTCCAATCCCGCATAATATAGTAATAGTCCGTCCATATTTCCAACTGTTCAAGGTCTGCCTCTGTACCAATTAGATTCATAAGTCTTGATTTGACAGCCCCTCTATGCTTTGCAGTCGGCATTGCGGCAAGATAGGTCGGATAATCCTGATATGTTTGATCAGCAGCATGTGTGTTTATGTATGAAAGGTAAGGACTGCTTGACAGAACCATTTCTAAATTCTCACCACTTTGACTGTCAGAAGTTTCTCCAGCAATTTCGATAAGTTGTTTTAACAATAACTTCTGATCATTAATTAGCGGTTTATTGGCATATTGTCTCAATTCACCTTTATAGACGCTCTCTTTTTCATTCATCTGCTGTGCTTCTTTAAACGCGCTCATAAACCAAGGCACAGCGAAAATCAGGACGATAACGAGAAGCAAGATACCTATTCCAGTAAGTATTAGACAGGTCGGTTTCTTCATCAGATGCTCCTATCTGTTTTTCTCTATCGTAGCATCTTTTCAGAGAGTTCGCAATCAGAATC
Organism: Candidatus Poribacteria bacterium; assembly: GCA_012267415.1. Lineage (GTDB taxonomy): Bacteria > Poribacteria > WGA-4E > WGA-4E > WGA-3G > MSPOR6. The sequence continues at coordinate 155,606 of JAAXGN010000108.1, forward strand.
ATCTACGAACCGGGATTTGAAATATACCGAGTTGAAAGGTCCCTATGAAAAACCTGTCGTTATGAACAACAAGATGACTTGCGGTGTCTGGTAATTCAGGAGAGATCAACTCCCATTTCCGGTCATCACTATATGTGTAGACACCAGAGCGATGGACACCGTAAACATTAGATCTATCAACAGTAAGTCCCCGTATTTTGATGATTTTACTGTTTCTGCCTTCAACGACTCTCCACTGTTTTCCTGTATGTGAAGTTAGAACATCTTTGTCAGTTGCTATGAAAACTCCTGAATCTGCAAATGCGATATCATCAAAACGCTCAATCTGGATAGGTAGTTCAGTGGTAATGTCTGTCCATTTTCCCCCTTCATCCAATGATTGGAATAATCTACCATCCTTCCTACCAACATATACAGTCTCATCCGAAGCAGCTAAAATGAATCCGTACGCACTTTCTTCCGTTCCTGTATCTAATCCGGTATCAACCCACTGTGAGAATCCAGGTTTCCACTTTAGGAGACGACTATTGTAGACTATGTAGAAAGTCTTTCCACTGATTGCCATACTTGAGATCTTATGTAGGTTTAGGAGAGTCATTAGATTCTGAAGTTTGTCATGCAAACCACTATTGTCTTTGTCAAGATTTGGTGTTTCTGTATTATCTTCAACAGTGCTTTTGTCAGGTACATTTTGAAATTCAGGAATTGCTTGGATCGGCAGGAATTTATCGCCGCTATCTGACAAACGACATATTCTTGGACTATTGCTGTAGTTTCTAGCAATGGCATAGAGTGTATTGTCTGTTATCGTTAAAAGCGGTTCTGTATGTCTAAGAGGACTGTCATCCTCGGTTTCAACTGCAATAGATGTCCAAGTCTCACCATTGTCATCAGACATGAGAATTTCACCTGATCTATGTGTATAGAGTCGGTTCTTAAATGAAACTAAATCCCTGATGTCAGTGCCGATAATACCCTTCATATATGGGTGCCATGAGTCCCCACCATCAGTAGTGTAGCGAATGCCGTCGTATCCATAAGAATAGAAAGTGTTTTCATTTACAGCTATTGCATGTTCAATGCCGATTGAATCTGTACTAGAATCGAGGTAAGTCCACGTAAGTCCCTTATCATTTGAGCGATATCTGTGAAGTCCTAATCCTAATAACGTCTGATCAAATGCTAATATCCTGATGTCCAGACCGATTCTTTCAATGATAGATCGATTTTTGGGTGTAATTTTTTCCCATGATTCTCCCAAGTCATCGGAGCTAAAAAATTCCCAGATATTTGAGGTTTCCTTACGCATCATCTCTCTTACTAACTTCACCCTTAAATCGTCGGGTAAAATATCAATACTACTGGGTGAAATTACAGCATAGACCGTCTTATCTGCTGCAACTAAGGAATCAATGGTTTTAAACTTCCCAACAGGTAACTGTTCCCATTCTCCTGATACTATCCTGTATAGACCTTGTTCTGTACCAACAAACACAGTATCACCAATGTTGATTGCATCAGTAATTTTTCTATCGCCTATGTCAATGTTTAACTGAGACCACTGTCTTCCTTCATCCACAGACATATAGATTGCTTTCTCCAATACCAGATAAAACCCTGTGTCAGTGGTCAACAGCGCAATAGCATTACCTTTTTGTCATCTGCTGATGGATGTCCAATTCATGCCACCATCCGTTGAAGCAAAAATATCGCGACGCGTTACTATGTAAAGCGTGTTATTATGTTCAGCTATAGGTGTTTTTGAATAGTATGCAGTTGGCAAAGTGTTGTTAATGCGTATCCACTCAGTGATATTCTCGTTCGTTTTGTAGATACCTGTGTGAGTCACAGCCAACAGCTCACCATGAGATGTAAGAAATATCCCATTGACATCTCCACCTTGTGGTCCTTGTACCTGACTCCATTGGTTTTGTCGTCTGGCAATCTGTGATGAATCGGCATCGGTATCTTCTCCGATGTCCTTGGCAAACACCTCTTGACCTATACCGCCGTTTTTTCTGACAAGGACGTTTCTTACATTTCGCTTCTGTAATTCAGGTTTTGTTTGGATGTCAAGAACAACAGATGCGTCAACGATTTCAATTGAAGTTTCTGATTGTGATTCTAAACTGTATGGTTGCTGAAAACTTGATAGATATTGACTACTTGTCCCCATTAATAGGATAACCAAAAGTGCAGCTGTGCCGATGGCTGCCCATGGCATCAATGGTTTGCTGTTGGTCGTAGGTATCGGAGTCGTTTTTTCAATTTTTTTCATAATGTTCTCCACAAAGTTAGCAGGTAGTTTTACATTTCCGAGTGTTTCACGAATCATCGGTTCTTCCTTCTGTAGACGTTTCCGTGCGCGTCTAAGGCGGCTTTTTATAGTGTTTACGGAGACACCTAAGAACTCACTGATCGCTTCAGAGGTCATTTCTCCCAGATAGTGTAGCGTTACAACTGTGCGTTCACTTTCTGGTAGTTTATCAAGTAGGTTATTTACGAGTTCTTGTCGGTGTTCTGCAGCCTTTCTCTCACGTTGTTCTTCCAGATACATTTCATAAGATGTCTTATCTAAAGTTCTTGATGTGTCAACTTCTAATGATTTCATAATAGGTTTTTTCCTTTTCTTTCTTTTCCAGTCTGTGCATAGATTGGCAGCAATTACGTATAACCATCCGGCAAACTGAGTCGGATTTTTTAACGTAGCGAGTTTCTTGTATGCCTGGAGGAAGGTGTCTTGAGCAATTTCTTCGGCAATCTGAAAATCACCTACTTTCCGCCAAGCAAGCGCATGAACACTCTTTTGATATTTATAGACTAATTCGCTGAAAGCCGTATCATCGCCAGACAGAGTACTACGAATCAATTTGACATCGTCCTTTTCCATGAAAATCCTCCACAAAAGAATCGGTTTACGAATTATAGTGACGTATTTTTAAGGTGAAAAAGGTGCATAATTTGAAAAAAATATGATTTTCTATTATATGGATTTTTTGTGTCTTCGTAAAGTTCATATTCTGCTATCCTATTGAGCATACCCACACTCTATCTTGACAGAAAAGCAAGAATCAGTTAGACTATGTATAAATAATACTACTTCGCAACTGAGGTTACAATGCAAGAAAACGAAATATCTGTTCCAGACAATCCACAGCAAACCGAGACTCATACCCTACAAGCGATGAGTTTCTCTGAAATACTGGATGGCATGTTCTCACTCTACCGTAAACATTTCGCCCTGTTTTTTCGCATCGTTATTGTCTATTTCATTCTAAGATACACTTTTGATAAGATAACTCAGCTTTTTCTATTTGAAAGTCTATCTGATGGAGATCCTGCTGCACTGTTTATTACGACTGTTATTACATATTTAATTGCGATTCTGGTCAGCGGTGCCCTATCTTATGCCAGCGCAGAAGTACTCTTTGGTAGGACTATCACAACCAATGCCGCCTATCAACACACGCTAAGTAAGTATTTTCCACTGCTTGTTGCTTTCATCATATATGTTCTTGTATGTACGGGTTTAGCAATTACGTGCATTGGAATACCTTTTTTTATATTCTTTTTAGTGAGATGGAGTGTATATACGCTCCCAATCCTAATAGAAAATCAATCAACAATGGGTGCATTGCGTCGCAGCGCAGAATTAGTAAGAAATAGCTGGTGGCGCGTCTGTGGAATCATCTTGGCAATACTGATAATTTTTCTCATGATTCAATCTATCCTTATTAATTCATTTGGGATAGTATTCTTTCTGTTGACCGGTACTAACGAAACAGAAATGTTTGGAATAATTAGACAGATGTTTTTGCCAACACCACTTGATATAGGATGGGGACTCTATCTTATTCGAAGTTTTGTTACAATAGCGATTGAAGCAATAACAACCCCAATCAGTGTAATTGGTTCAACACTGCTTTACTTTGATCTACGGGTACGAAAAGAAGCCTATGATTTAGAAATGCAAGCGACGCAACAACAGGATCAACAGGATCAACAAGTCTAAATCAATAGGTATCAGGACATTAGGATGCGCTTTAATCAACTCCTTAAAACTACATACAGCTGCTATCGGGATAACTTCTGGTTGTTCTGGCGTATTATGTTACCTGTAGCAGTTGTTGCTATTATTTGGGATGTTGCATATCATTATCGCAATATCTCTCTTATCAATAGACATCTTGATGTATCCATGGACATGGAAGCCAACAATCAAGGTCCTAATACGCGAGTTCTTTCACCAAGCGTATTTGAGGATTCGATAGCGGGGAACCTGAATACGCGTAACGGTATTTTTGCTACAACAAAACTCAATCAAGAACATGATATTCCAACAGGATTACATTTCCAACTTCTACCATTACCGACTATCATTACGTATAACAGTGAAGGAACCCTATGGAATTTGGCACTCAATTGTCGTATTCCTGATTATATGCCTTTGGGTCTAATGCTGTTGGCACTCTGTCCACTCTCTTTAGCAGTTGCAAGCAAGTCGTCGAGTATAGGAAATGAAGATATAGAAACGCTATCAGCATCAGTTACTGCCCTTGAAACATGGAAACGGACAGGTAAGAAAGCAATTAAACTGGTTATTACGTTTGTACTGTTTCTGCTTATCGTAGACATAGGCAATTACATATATTTAACACTTGGTCTATTTATTCCAACCTTAGGCAACTATTGGTTGTTGATCCTTTGGCTGATCCCTTATATCTATTTGTTGGTAACGTTAAGTCTGTATAATCCTTGCCTTATACTTGAGGACAATTCAATAATCGGAATATTTCGTCGTAGTCACAATCTGGTTAGTGGTTCACGGATTCAGTTCCTGTTGACATATCTTGGCACTGGATGGTTTGCTGCGGTATTCACATCTGTAATGTTTGGGGGATTCCTATTTGTTCTTTCATTCATGTCTGTTGAACTATCCCCGATCCGTTCAGCACTTACACCGTTAAGATTCTTGACGCTTTTTGTTGGAGGCAATGTTAATGTCTTCTTATCCGAGTTGCCTAATGTGCTGCCTACTATGCTGATTTGTGTTTTCAGAGGACTAATTGCGACCTTTCTCATACCTATATGGGCAATTATCACTACACACCTCTACTTAGAGAAATCACAAAACAATACAACCTTAATCGGTCAGACGAGTTAATTGAATGAGAATCCTATTCTGTTTGATAGTTTACATTGTTAGTCTCATCACATTCTTAGTCTATGCATCGGAAGAAGAGGTATATCGGGATGAGCTCCATTCAGACACCGAAGTTCCTGACGTGTCGCTTGAAAAATACCAGAAAGAATTAGCAAAATTACTAAAACCTCACCGCACGTGGGATTTGAACTTAAAGTACATCATCTGGCCACTTGCTGCGTTTGCGCTTACAGCCATCGTCATCTTTTTCATCAGACAAATTCAATTGAATATCATAAGAAATGTTGATGAGGATGAATCTGAGACCATTGTTGACGAAGTTCAGACAGAAAAAGCTGCGCTGTCACGAGCGGATACCGCAATTGAATCCAACGATTTTCGCGGCGCAATCCGATACCTTTATCTCTCTGCCATATTTCATCTACAGGAAAACGGTATCCTCCCTTACGACAAAAGTATGACCAATCGTGAGTATCTGCAACAGACTGAAATTGATGACAACCTGCAGACCGCGTTAAGTCCCGCTATCACAGTTTTTGATGAGGTATGGTATGGGTATAAACCGTGTGACGAGGATACCGTGTCGAGTTATAGAGAACTCATAAAAGATGTCTATACAAACTAACATTTTGACAATGAAGACACTACACATGCTATCTAAACCCATTTTCACACTTCTGATTATTATACTCATACTCTCACAGTTTTCGTGTGATTCATTGGAAGAGAGGAGTTTGATTTTCAGCATTCTACGCAAAATGAAATTCCGCGTCACAGAAATAACACCTTATACGCCTGCGGAATTGAAAAGATATGATGTACTGTTTATCAACAACCTCTATCAACCTTTATTGGAATCGGAAATAGATGCTGTCAATAATTTCGTGGTAGATGGCGGAATATTGATAGTGTGTGGTGGGAAATATGAAGCGATAGAAGGAATTATCACTTCTTATGATTTAAAGCTGAGAATGACGCAAAATATGTTGAGAAATTCACGAAGATACCAAGATGATCCCTTTTTTGTGAATCCAGTTGATGAAATCTTAGTTGAGACCGATTATGTTGTCAGAACAGAAAATCAGGTCGTCGCGGTACTATACGGTTCCGATAATGCAGCTACTGTTCTTTCGTTTCGGCATGGAGAAGGTAGAGTATATCTTACGACATCCTCGTATCTGTTCTCATGGAGTGGAATGAATCATGCACCAAATGCGACGTTCTTCTATAATTTGATGTCTACTTTACCCAACAGAGCTCGCATCGGACTGGCACAATCGATGTATTTTTCAGATGAGTCTAAACCACCAAACGCATTTGTAGAGCTTGTATTCAAAACGCCTGGTGGATTGGCTGCAGTTTATGTTTGCCTAATTCTCTACATTTTCCTAACATTGCGTGGCAGACGTTTCGGTAGACCGATGGATATTGTGGAAAGCCATCGCCGTATGAGCACAGAATATATCCATGCAATGACAACGCTTTACCAGAAGGGTAACACGCGTACAGATATATTGGGACACATACGGCATCAATTCAGGACAGAAATAGGACTTCGCTGGCGAGTTGATGCTACTTTGAATACATCAGCGTTTTTGGAAGAACTCAGAAATAAGGGCGCGCTTGATGAAGATGATACACTCACTGTATTAATTCAGGACCTTGACAGAGCGGAAAACAGAACAGACAGGCAGTTGCTTGATATTGCAAAACGCGTTGAAGAATACCGGGAAATGTATAAACTAAAAGGGTCATATTGAACTATAGGGTAGGAATCAGAGTCTCTACCTATCATTTGTATAGTAAACTTTTGGTTTTATGTTACATTCTGTTTTGTAGGAGGGAACTCCGATTCCCGACTACCAAACCGTTCAGTCGGGAATCGGAGTTCCCTCCTACAAGGACTTTATATCATTAGTTTCAATGTTCACTATATTATAGAGGAATAATAATCTATTATGGAAAATTCAGTCCAATCCGTTTATGAAAAAATAAAGGAAGAAGCACAGAAGGTAATTGTCGGACAAACAGAACTCTTTGAAATGCTTGTTGTGAGTCTGTTTTCTGGTGGCCACGTGCTATTAGAGGGTGTTCCGGGAACTGCGAAAACACTCATGGCGAAAACACTCGCAATGGTAATTTCAGGAAAATTCAGCCGTGTCCAATTTACACCTGACCTAATGCCATCTGATATTGTAGGCACAAGCGTCTACGATCTCACGACAAACCAGTTCAACCTAAAACGGGGTCCTGTTTTTACAAATGTGCTACTTGCTGACGAAATCAATAGAGCACCCGCTAAAACACAATCTGCTCTATTAGAATGCATGGAAGAAAGACAAGTTAGCATAGATGGTGTACGTCATGAACTGGATCCCCCATTTATCGTGTTGGCGACACAGAATCCTATCGAATATGAAGGAACATATCCACTTCCTGAAGCACAACTTGATAGGTTCTTGTTTAAACTCAATGTTGATTATCCTGGATCAGAAATGGAGACACAGATTTTAATCAACTACCATCAAGGATTCAATGCCGCACAATTAGAAGATGTGGGAATTCAAAACGTGATAGACAGCACATTACTTCAGCAGTGTAAAGATACCATTCAGGGTATCACTGTTGAGGAATCCATATTCAACTATATTGTCAATTTAGCAGAAGCATCGCGAAGTTCAAATGAGTTAATATTAGGTGGGAGTCCTCGGGCATCAATTGCGTTATTGTTAGCAAGTAAGACTTATGCTGCTATGAAAGGTCGGGACTACATTCTTCCTGATGATGTAAAGTTCTTAGCACCCCATGTCTATCGGCATCGAATTCTGTTGAAAGCAGATGCTGAAATTGAAGGATTGACACCAGATGATGTGATCGACCGATTGCTTGCTGAGGTAGAAATACCGCGTTAGACTTATGCATATAACAAGACGATTTCTCTACTTTTTACTACCTGCTGCAGTGCTAATTCTGTTACACGGATTAACACCGAGTCTTTTATATGTGGGAGGTATCTATCTCGTCATACTACTGATTGTGGGAATAATTGATTACAGGTCTAATCCTTTGTATCAGTCTGTGGAGATTCATCGCGAGATGAACACGAAATTCTCTTTAGGTGTAGCGAATATAGTGAGGATAAGAGTTATCAACCGTTCTCAGCATCATGTCCGAATGCAAGTAAAAGATGATTTTCCGTCCGAGTTTCTTCATAAGAATTTAATTCACGGGTGCATAATACCTGCTATGGAGAACGGTGAAGTTTCTTATAGACTAACTCCCTTACGTCGTGGATTATACAATTTCGGAGATCTGCATGTACGTTGTAGTGGGGTTTTGGATCTTGTTGTGCGTCAACGAATCATACCAGCAGAGACTGAGATTAAGGTATACCCGAATCTACAAGCAGTTCGTCAGTATGAGCTCTTGGTAAAACGTGGCATGCTACACAGGATAGGACTCAAAAACTCACGTCTCTTCGGAGAAGGCACCGAAATGGAGAGGTTACGAGAATACCTACCAGATGACGACTTTCGCCGAATTGATTGGAAAGGCACAGCACGACAACGAAAACCTATCGTGCGGGAATTTGAGACCGAAAAGAGCCAAGATATAGTAATCATGTTGGATACAGGTAGACTTATGGCATCACCCATTTTATTGAATTCGCTTGATACATCTAAACCTGTTCAGGATGCACAGCACGCAATGTTAAAATTGGATTATGCTATCAATGCAACGCTCATGGCTGCCTATGTTTCAACACTGAAAGGGGACAAAGTAGGTCTGATAGCCTTTGCAGATTCGGTACATCAATATCTCTCTCCTAAACCCGGGAAAAAGCAGTTTCTGACGATGTTAGAGACAATTTATGCTATTCCTGTGCAGCCTGTTGAACCGGATTTTGAAAGTGCTTTTACTTTTTTGGCTTCAAAGCAGCGGAAACGCGCACTTATCATACTTTTTACCGACATCCTTGACACAGATTCTGCGGAAGGTATAGCAACTTATGTCAGGCAACTTTCTAAACATCACCTTGTTGTTTGTGTAACGCTGACAGATTCAGGTGTTATTGAAATTGCCAAACAGAAACCTTCAAACTCAAAGTCGGTATATGAGAAAACTATTGCAGAACGACTCTTACAAGAAAAGCACAACACATTAGGTATTTTACGACGGCAAGGATTGATAACCATTGATGTTCCTGCACATCAATTAACGATGGCAGTAGTAAATAAGTATTTGGAACTGAAGGCAAAATCTAAGATTTGATTGTTTGCTTATGCTAATGCTTTGTCAAGTCTTCTTTGTAGGTCGGGTAGAGCGAAGCGCCATTAAAATATTAACTGGCGACATGAAAGCCACAAACAATACGTGTCCAAATCAACGTCAAATGCGCGTATGGCATTTGTCGGGTGTAAATTTAAGAAAACCCTTTAACCAAAATTCCCCTTCTCAATATCTATTGTTATTGGAATTGTCCCATTTTCAGTCCCGTAGGGACGGAATGTTTATAGAAAACGGTTGAACAACAACTCTTTAGTCCCGTAGGGACGGAATGTTTATCTAACATCTTTGTTCTACACATATCGTCCCTACGGGACTAGAGAAGTTCTCTGTATGGGAAAAATCCTTAAGTTTACACCTATAGGTAAAGCGAATAGAAACCTGACCTACATTGTCCGGGTAGACTGTCTACTAAACTCGGGTGATTTCATGCCAAAAAGATAGGTAAACAGTAGGATCCCAGTTATTGCGCCGAAACCGATTTTTATGCCGTTTGACAATTCGGATGGTGAAATAAAACCCTCAATTGTTCCCGCAATTACAAGCAAGACAATACTCCCGCCGAGTAACTTAATTGCTGTTTTCGCTGCATTTATCAGAGCCTGTTTACGGGTGAATCGAGAAGGTGCAATGAGTGAATAACCTAATAGCATACCTGCACCCCCTGCAATAAAAATTGTTGTCAATTCGATGTAACCGTGTGGAGAGGCAAATGACCAGAGTGCAAGTGATGCACCGTGAACATGACATAGTCCGGCTACGGCTCCGATATAAATTCCGTTAAATACTAAAATATAAACTGTTCCGACCATAAACAGGATCCCACCAGCAAACGCTAAGAATGCGACTCTTATGTTGTTCGTCATAACAAAGGAAGCGAACAGATTTCTATGACCAGCGGATGTCGCATTCCATTGACCCTGTCCCAATTCTTTGATGTGTTGTACAATTTCCTGAGGAATAAGTTGTTCCGTAAAGTCAGGGGATTTCAACGCTGTCCAATACGCACCTGCAAATGAAACGGTGAAAAATAGAAATGCTGCGAGAATGAAATAGACATTATCCCTGAATAATCCTGGGAAACCGAATCGTAGAAACTTCCAGAAGGACCCTCGCTTCAGCGGCGATGTCTGATAGACTGCTGAATGTGCACTTGATGCCAACTCATTTAGATAAGCAACACACCGGTCTTGCGGGAAATCTCGGCGTGCAACCGCTAAATCTGATGTGATACGCCGATAGAGGTATCCCAGCCTATTAAGTTCGTGTGCATTTGCATGACGCGATCGGTTTAACAGACCTTCTAACTCTTGCCAAGTTTTCTGTTTTTTCTCTACAAAATCAATTACTGTCATGGATTATCCCCTCATTTCAACATCTTCAGATTACCAAATTTGCAGTTTATTTTCAACATCTTCTTTCTTCTCGGATGTGAAGAGTTTTGGTTATTTGCCTGGACTAGGATTTGCAGAATTTAAAGATTACCAGGATCAGAACGTGTGAACAACAAGAGACCAAGCACCAGCGGTGCGAAAGGTATATAGAACGTGTGTTTAATCTCGTAGCATGATATACCTTTCGCCCCTCTGGGGCTTACTATGGTAATACCAACGTTTTCTATACACCTTTCGCCCCTCTGGGGCTTGACATTTTACAGAAACCTAACGCCTCTTTTTATTCATGTGTTTCTACAAGAACTTTACACATCCAAAATATGTTCATTATTGAATTTCATGTTAGAAGGGGTGATCAGGCAAAAAACTTTGTGCACGCGAAAAGAGCCAAAATGAACCATAAGTGCCGAATTACGTTACGAAATTAGAGACCTATTTCAAATATGAACAAGTAATTACATCCGAGTTCCCAACGTTCTCTTTTACGCAATTTCCATCGGTTGAAAATATCTGGCAAGACTTCAGGATTGAACCCGTGATGTTCCTCAAGCGAAAGTCCTTTAATGATTTTGAAAAACTTCAAAACATCCAAGATCTTATCTACAAACGGATGAGGTACGGTGATAATGACGCGTCCATCACGTGTTAAGTGATTCCAACAGGCATCTGCTACTTTATGGAGTTCGTTTTCAGGGATATGTTCAACAACCGCGAGAAAGGTTATGACATCAAAACGTTCATCCGTATGATAATCCTTCGGGAAGGAACCAGGTAGAAGCGTATAAGACTTAGTCTTTATGGTAGTTGTGATTAGTGGGTCTATACCAACACCCGATTGAATGTGTCCGTTGAGGAAACGTAGGAAGGAACCATCGCCTGTCCCAATATCTAACAGGCGTGTGCCTTTAGGAATGTAGGTTTTGGCTTTGTTGAACCGTAGCCGTTCAAGGAGGCGATCTATCGGTTTCTCTGGTATCTGTGGAAGTTTCGGACTGTTAGTCATGTTCTGTCTGGTTGGAAAATTTATATTTCAGCATAAATCGGATATGTCGCCATGCGTCACGAATAGCATTGAGTTTTGACTCACCTCTACGGGTGTGATAGGTGATGGGAATTTCAAGTATTTTCAACTCGGATTGCACTGCTTTGATCACCATTTCAGAGGCGAATTCCATACCTGTTGTTTTCAAATCCATCCGTTTATATGCCTCGGCAGTAAATGCTCGCATCCCGCAGTGTGAATCTGATATGTAAGTTCCGAAAAGTATCCGCAGTATTCCTGACAGGATTGGGTTTCCGATATAACGTCTTGCCCACGGCATTGCCCCTGGAAGTATTTCACCTTTAAACCGATTTCCGATAACAAAGTCGTATCCATTTTGGAGCGGTGTTATGAACCTCTCTAAATCTGTGAAGTCGTAGGTATCATCAGAATCTCCCATGACGATGTATTGTCCCTTTGCAGCAGCAAATCCTGCAAGATAAGCGGCACCGTAGCCGCGTGTGGATTGATGCACAACGCGCGCACCGAGGTCCTCAGCGATTGCAACAGAGTTATCGGTAGAACCATTGTCTGCTACAATAATCTCTCCTTGCATTCCTAATGCTTCCAAGGTACGTTGCGCTTTCTCAATACAAACGCCAAGTGTTTCTTCTTCGTTGAGACACGGCATGACAACAGAAACCAAAAAGTTTTGATTTGTCATAAGATACTTCTATCGCTATTCTGTGGCGATATACTTTGGATGTGGTTTGATATGTTCCGGATAGTTAATCTTCCATATTTGAACTTCTGGCGGTCTATTTTTTCCTTCAGAATTATCGGTATAGATGTTTTCAAATGCGTTGGAGTGTTTTCCTCGAATAAACATTTTAAAAGCAAAACTGTTCCATCCTATTTCAGAAACGTAGAAGGCGTTACGAAGGACTTTATTCGCATCAAAAGTAAGCAGCAGTCCTCCCTTTTTCATTTTAGCAGGTTCAGGTGATTGTATACGCTTATTTCCATGGAAAGCAACATAAGGTAAATGGATTGTTTCCTCTGTTTTAGAATGTGCGGTAACTGTAAGTTTTTCAATGGATACTCCCTGGATGTCTATATGAGTCAATACTGTTTTCGTGGTATACGTATCGTGTTGTTTCTGTGGTGCAAGCGAGTATTGTGTTCCGGGTCTTGTGGGTAGATACAAGAGAGGATGAAGACTAAAATATCTGTCAAAGTCTAAATCACTACCAACAAAAGAAGCTTTGCTTGACCTTGAAATTATGTCTGTGCCGGTGAGCATGAGATGTGTTGCGTTGTGAGATTTCAAGAAATATAATGCTTCTGCCTCGGATTGTGCACAGAAAACATGCCGGTAATACAGATGTACCCAGTGCGGAATAAAGTGATCCGGGTCTATAATTGTTTTCACGTTGCTGTGTGTATTGAGTTGTGTTCCATAATCCCAGTCGGCTGCCATTACAGTTCTTTCATGTGGGAGTCGCTCTTTTATCCATCTGAACGCTTGCATTATGTTTTCATTTTCTGGGTAAATTCTTTGATTAGCCGCAACATGAAGGGTTCTAATTGCATATCCCCCAACAGGATTCCAGAGAAGCAGTAGTGTTAATATTGCTGCGGAAAGTAATGCCCTGACGAGTTTTGGTTGGAGATTAAGTCCACAGAATTTTAAATTTCTGCTGAAAGAGGCAGTGATATGGTGCATTAGGAAGGCAGTTCCAAATGCCAGTGGTACCCCGATAAAGAAATCATACCTTTTACCACTGCGCGAAAGACTTACCCACAAGATAAACCATACAAGCATTATGACTGTAACAAGTTCATTTTCCGATGATTGTTTTCGTCTAGCTGCTATGCCGAGTCCTATAACTGTTAGCGGTAAGGATGTAATGAAGAAGAAATTTGATAGATTGGGACCTACCCAATGAATTATAGACTGTCGCAGAAAAACTGTTACACTAAGAAGCATGAGTGAAAACGATAATGTGAATGAGTTCCATTTCCAATGTTGGAGAGATACTACGATTACGCCGATACTACCCAAAACAAAAATGCTACCGTATCTTCCAACCCAATATCTCAAATCAGGATCAGATAACTCTCCAATTATTTTCATAAGTCGATTTTCCTGAAAAGGGAAAGCAGTTGCTGCAAAGGTATTATATTGTAATAGAATATAAATCACACCTACTGTGATGCTGAAAAAGGTCAAGCTCCATGCAAGATTGCGTGAATGGGAACGCAGCTGTGTAACAAAACGAAGGATTAGGTATCTGATACTTCTGATTGCAAGTATTACGAGGGTTGGTAAAAGCATTAGTGCTCCAACGTGTGTTGAGAAACCATATCCGCTGCGATATACCGGACTGATTAGATAAAGCCATGGAATGAACATGAATATCCATAGAACATATTCCATAAGGTCATTTTCAGCATTGGATGTGCAAAACTTCCAGAGTTCTACGGATAGTATGATAAGAAGAAAAAAACCGAAACCCTCCCAGGAAAGTCCACCTAATAATATAAAAAAGCCTGCAATTGCTGTAAAATACCATCTCTGTTTTCCGTATTGCATCTGCTCTTTCCAAAGATAGGTAGTGACTGCAAGTATGCCAATCATCCAGCACCATGCGTCTCTATCACTGAATCCAACAGTGCTCCTATCTATGGTTCCTGGTAGGGTAGCAAGTAGGATCGCTACAATTGCTGCGAAACTAAAACCGTATGTTTTTGTCAGGAAGATTATGAGGATTCCAAAACCAATGACAAAGCAGACAACAGGTGCGTAAAGACAAACATGATGAAGCGATACTTGGTAAAAAAACTTTGTTATTACTCTATGCGTATAGGATAAAGCATAAGCGTAGAGGGAAAGCAGTTGCTGATTGTCTCTACCATTTGGTAACCATCTGTGTTTATCAACTGCAGGGAGATACCCGTGTTCACTTATGGATTGTGCTTGCAAATAGTAAAGATACGCATCGTTTGACGTGAATTGTCCATCTGGAATCTGTTCTAAACCTTGGAGACGGATACAGAATGCAAGAGCCAGGAGTCCTAAGAGAGATACCATGAAACTGAAACGTTTAAAATAAACATTGCGATTTACGACTTCCCAAAAACGAAGAAATAGTTGCATCTTATTCTACTCTTATTTTACTATGCTTGTGTTAACGTTGTTCAAGATACCGAAGACGTTCCATCATCCGGTTGCGCTCTGCTCGTATGGATTCTACACTATCCTTGAAATGATCCCCCCATTCATCTTGGCCTCGTTGCAGACTCTTAGAGGAGTCTAATTTACTTTTCTGTGATGTATCGATTTCTTTAGCACTTGAGAATTGTGGAATTCTCTTATGACTTTGTCTAGCCTGTACATTGCGTCTCGGATTGATAAACGAAGGCCCACTGAGAGAAACCTTCAACTCATCTTTTGATGTGGTTAAAGTAACCTGTTTCTTTGAGATTTTTTTGACAGTAGCATTACCTATATGGTCCCCTACAGCAACAACATAAAACTGATCTGTTTTTTGCTCTAGGATAAATGCTGTAGCACTGCGACCATCAGTGGATATAGCAGTTCCAAGAAGTGTATATTCAGAAACACGATGGGGTGGTTCCCAATTAAGCGGTCTAAAAATGTTGTTGTCTATAATTATTTGATAGTATTCTTCGGGGACAACCTGCTGCGGTTGGGGGGTTTCTGTTAGTTTTGGTATAGTGTGCAAGTGTTTTGTTGAAACTACATTTTTGCCGCTTTTAATTATTTGAGTAGATGCGGTAACTTCGGAACTCAACTTATACCGATATAGAAGCAGTCCACCAATAAACACACTAAAGAATACGGAAAAAACTATGATTTTACGACACATTGTTGCTCCGGGCGATTGCTACTGAGGTGGTGGTGTAACAGGATCCGGTGGACGTCGGACTGGTGGGGTACCACGTGGGGGCAACTTCTTTTCTCCAACTTGCCTAATTGCCTCAAGTTCATCGACGACTTCTTGTAACACACGCAAATCTTTTGGCAATTCACCTCCATGCAGTTCTTGTAATATTTCAAACCACTGTTGAATGTTTCCACGAGAGGGTGGGCAGGTGGCAACATTTCAGGAGGAATGTTGCGTTTTTGCATGGGTCTGTCGGAACGACGTTTAGTATCTTCAAACTCAGGTATCACGCTTCGGTTTGATTGTGATTGATGTGAGGGGACAGTCTGTTCCTTCTGTGATGCTTTTTGCGATTGTTCTGGCAACGTTTTAAAGATATCGTCATGATCAACAATCATCTGTTCAATATGCTTCTCTGCCGCTTCAAGAACTGCCATCCGGCGTTCAAAAAAACGAGGTCTTTCATCAGCAGGCAATGGGTTCCCATTTTTATCCGTATAGACAACGGTAACACCCTTCGGTGCAACTCCATATATCCTTAGATCCTCTTTCTGTTGTTCGGATAACATCACACCCGTAAAAGTTGATAGCGGCTTATCTTCTGAAACATGTACATACACCGTATTCGGTGAAAACGGCGTGAAAATACCTTGGAGATTAGTGACTCCACCGTAAACTGAAGGATCTGCTTCCTTTGCCCGCAGCTTTTTGATTCGGGCAACAATATTAAACTTGATATTAAGATCTTCAACTTCCTGCCATGTTGCATCTATAGGTAAATTGAATGCATCAATAGTATCACTTCTTGTTATCGGATTATCGTAATCACCCTTATATATAAACAGAGACTGTCCCCGAAGATCTGATGCTAATTTATAAGAGGTAACATCATGGAGGGGATGACCTAAATCCATTAGGTGTTGAAGCCATTTCTCTTTCGGCCAGTATTTCTCCAGTTGGGCTAATCTATGTTGTGCTATATCGTCATAGGGTGGATACTCAAAATTAATATATTTTTCCTCCCATTTGTCCATTATCTCAGAAACAGTGTATGGTTGGTATTTTCTCCTGATGGTAGTAAGGTCCAGGTTTTCCCAGATACGGAGTATCGGATGCTTTGATATTTCGGTCTCGTTATCGGTTGTTTTCACTTTCACAACAGGCGGTGTGATCTGTCTATGTGTATGTTCTATAACTTTTCCATTGGAAGAGACGTGCTGATGTGGTTTAGAAACAGGAATACGATCTAATAACTTTTCTTTATTTTTATGACTGATGTTCATATAGAAGGCAACACTTGTCAGAACAGCAACAAGTACTATGATTAGGTAAGTAATCTGTTTTTTCATTACGATTTTTCTCCTTATGTTTTAGGGTACAAACAGATTCTTAGGAATAAACAGAATGACTCATGTTATGATAAAGTGCGTTTGACGAGTTTTGATATAAACTCAACAGTGGTAGTCTTTATATTTACAGCAAATACACAAATTGTAATATCCAGCAAAGAATTTCTTATGAACACCACGAAATGGGCGTAGAAAGTCGCAAACCGTTGTCTACACGCCTTCAATCGCATTGATGCGCGTTTCAAGGATACCATCAACATCTGCATCCCGAGCCCATTCACCATCACTATAGTAGACGACCACATGAGAACGGTCAATACGGTTATATCCGCGCTAGACATCTGTGTATACGATAGTAGACAGATGTGTAAACTCAGGTACCTGTTTACATAATGTCACACCATCGGTTTGATATCCGACACACAAACACACGAGACTACTTTAATGCTATAACCTCTGCGTTTATTCCCGCGCCGACGCGGTGGATCCTTTTAGTCAAGATGCGGTTTTCCTTTTTCACCAGCATTTTGAAACATCTCATCTGACCTAATACGAGATTCCGCCAGACAAGGGAGTAGTTTCACCAGGAAATGTTGTATAGATGTGATCAGGTTTTATATTTCCCAGATTTCCACCTATATCCGCATCTTTAGTAAACTGCTTTGCTCCTTGTGTAATAACGATCCAATAAGGAACATCCAAAGTGGCATCTATCCCTGTAGGGTATGCGTAAAGTCCTTCTCTTTCTATAGTGTTTTCTACTGTAAACTGAGCGGTCAGTTGTGCTGCTCCTTCTGCTACCGCGCCTCCAATTGCTTTGGTCACCTTCTCAGTGAGCACTGTTTCTGAGACATCAATTTCTATATTCAGAAGATCAGGTTCATATTTTCCCGCAAAAGTGAGAGGCATAGGACGAAGATAGGGACCATAACGACCTAAACTTGGGACTAATACTGTCACTGTCTGTTCTGGGATACTAAGCTTTAAATCTACATTTCCTGACCAACCGGCTGCAAAATACTCTGTACTTAATCCTTTATTGTCTGTAACACTAGGTGTCGCACTTGCACTGCAAGAACTGTTACCTGCAGAGGCCGATAGGCTTAATTTCACTCCAAAAATCTGTTCGGGTTCAGTAGTTCTTTGAGCATTAAGACTTGCAACATGCTGTCTTTGTATTTCAGTGATGGGAGGTGTAGGTACAGCTACGATCCCACCATTTGCGTTATATAGAGATGATGCATAAAATCTCAGTGCCCATGAAGTAGCGGATTTATCACCGTTTCCACTGCTATCTTCAGGGTAAGGATCTAGACGTGCATCTACAATATACATATTTGTAGATTCTAAGTGAGTTTCCCCAGTCCAAGAATTAACATAGAGTTCTGGCGGGTGACTCAGATTCGTGTGATCTCCTCCAAGATCGTGTCCAAAACCTATCGGTGTCTGCACTAAATAAACAATAGAAACAACAGAAAGCAGAATTGCAGATATTTTTAACGTGTTCATCTTCAACATCTTTCTTTAACTCTCCTTACCCTTACGGGTGTTAATATTTAGAATATCAATATAGCCAAAAAATGACAAGAACAGATTTTAACCGTTCTATTTATAGTTTGCTGCTATCACACCCGAGCGCGAGCAGCAAGAAGCATCGGGACATCCCCAATGCAACAACAAAAACCCGCGAAGAGAAACTTTGCCAAGACACTTGCCAAGACATAGGGCGCGAGCATAAAGATATCGCAGTTTTCTAAATCCTGCAATAACAACTTTATAAAGTGAATTATTAACAAATGTAAATCGGGGTAAGAGGGTAGTTAATATAAGGTTAAAATGGTCTGCAGAAGTATTCCGTACACAAAAACCTTGAGCAGATAACAGATATCTGGTGCGTTCATTTCTGATTAGCAATTTCTTATACCGACTTCTCATTGTTAAATTAAACCCCAAGAATATAAAAAACATAATACCCAATAACCCCAGTTTTCACTAAACTATATCATTTACGAAGGTATCATATTGAGTTCCTCTAATAATTCATTCAATAGATTTTCAACAAGTATGGAATTTGATCGTATTTTCCCTTTCAATACTTAAAGACGTATTTTTTTACTCAAAAAGGTGCATAAAATGAGGCAAGAAACGAAAAAAATGAAGTTTTTCTAAAATTTCAGTCAAAACAGGCAAAAAACGATAGAATCCGTGAAAATTACTCATATTGAGTTCCTCATAATAATTCATTCAATAGATTTTCAACAAGTATGGAATTTGATCGTATTTTCCCTTTCAATACTTAAGACACAGTTTTATATCCAAATAGGGGCATAAAATGAAAAAAAATCTGTGAAAATCACTCATAAGGTGTTCCGCTGGCACGGAGCAGTTGATTCGTTGGGAATTTTGATGGTTGTCTATTAAGATTGTTGGAAAAGCCTTAATTCCTAATTCTGCTGATCGTTTGATGTTATCTCTGAAAACCTGTTCTGCTTCGGGTGTATCAAATGGTTGTACCTTTCATCATATAGAAAAGTCGGGTTTCGTTCCTCTACCCGACCTACGAAAAACTGTAAAAGTAACCCTGATATGTGCAAGAACCCCTTCCGCGCCAGTTATATAGATGGCGCGTTCGCCGCGTCTTCCGCGATTCTGACTATGGTAAAATATGAAAATAATTATACACCTTACTTGTAGGAGCGATCTCCGAATCGCGACCAAATCCTTTGATAGTCGGGAATCGGAATTCCCTCCTACAACTCAGAATGTAGAATCAATTGTATAATCTACCATAAAAGACAGAAGTATCTATTCTTGCGTTTTGTGTGCCGACCATTGACACCTATCTATCCAATATCGCGCAGAGAGTTTTGTTCCTTTATGTAGGGCAGCATTATCCGCTATCTCTGCAAATATAGCCGCAGCAGTCGCGTAATTTTTCTGATAGAAATAACTCATTCCTAACAACCATTGGGTCCTAAATAATAGTTCAGGATGTATCTTTGGGGCATCCGTAACTCGATTGAGTTCCAATACCTTTTTCAGATAACGTATACTTAAATCCCATGACTCTTCTTTATACAGTAACTCACCAATTAAGTAATATGCTAACCATTCTTCAGGTTCTTCATCAATTATCTGATGAAGCAGTGCCATCTTGGTAGCACTTCCTACCTGTCCGTCCGAACTGACAAAAATTAGAACATCTCTTAACAGGTCTTGTGTTTCTTTGGTGTAGCGACTGTTCAATGATTCAATGCGACATAGTATCCTGCGTAGGGTCGAATCTCTTGGTGCATAAGATGTGGCATCTTCATATAGAATCAGTGCTTCGTTTACATTGCCATTCAACCATTTTATATCTCCTAAGAGTAATGAAACTTCGGCTTTATAGGATGAACCCTGCCTCTCCATAATCTGTCTTGCATACAATTCCGAGAGATCATAATCTTTCGCTTGAAATGTACTATACATCAGTCCTCGCAATGTCAGTGGATTGTCAGGTTCATGGGAGAGCATTGATTTGAATGTTGTAACCGCAGAGCTGTAATCTTTTCTGTAATATGCGTTCCATGCCTTTTCTCGTAATGAAGCCATCTCGTGTGCACACACTTGTTCAAATATTCCGCCACGTCTCAGCCGCCGTTCTGCATACGTCTTTTCTTTTTCTGTCAACAGGACTGTAGCTGATAAATGATTTACCCATTCTTGCTCTAATTCGGCTAAATCCTTCCCATATACCTTAGCTAAATTCCCAGTTGGAAAGGCATCCTTTAACATGTTGATACCGTATTCATCAACGAGATAACGTATGAATGAACCAGCCAGCAGGTAGCTCCGTGATCCTGCATGCCTCCAAAAACCTAACCCGATTACACTGGATAGAGATGGCGCGACGTTGAGTTCACGCATCGCTTTTGCCCATTGGTGAACTGTGAGTTTTCCTTCATCCCAATCTGCTGCAACTGCAATACCCTCGTGAATACCTACTTTTAGACTTACTTTCCAGGGGGCCCAATCGGCTGTGAAGACGTGAGCAAGTTCATGTTTTAGGACAGGATGTGGGAAACCTTGCACATGTAAATGAAATCCGTACCCAAACGGGTCTTCAACATAAGTATTTCCAGCACCTATCAGCCGTTTCTTCTGTTCAGGTGAAGAATATAGATAGGCTCGAACTTTTCTTGAAATGTTAGACTGCATGTATACAGACAACTGTGAATACTGAAACTCACAATCATCAGCGAATAGGTCTATATCTTCTTCAAGGTCTTGTGAATAGTATATCTTAAAATGCGTGGTTTCTCTAAATCCACCTAATGCTTGTTCTATATCACTACGTGATGGACGGATGCCTATTTTCCCAGCGAATACTTCAAGGCAGATAATAGATGTGAATAAGAGACACACGACAGCAATGTTCCAAACTGATCTCCTATATTTCAGAACGTTCAGTTTTCTCCAATTGAGTTTTGGTGTAAAACCGGTCTCTCTCCCGATTTCACACGTCATGATGGAGACGGATGTAAACAAAAAAGCCAATACTAACGTTTCAGTTCTTGAATATATCAACACATCTGTAATGGAGATGACAAAATCATAAATCGGACCTGGGAAATAACCGAGAATTGGATGATAGGCAAATACTGGTGGGTGAAAAATCAGATTAGTGATAACAGGAATTAACGACAATAACAGAACAACTATGTATGAGAGATAAGAGAGCCATCTTTTTTCTATCAATAGACCGAAAAAAACACCCGCAGCTGTTATGGCTAAACAACTTAACACGGGTAAAATAAGATAGAAAAGAAGACCTTCACTGTAATCACAGTTTTTTACTCGCAACGAGTTTAGCAGTATGATAACTAAGGGGACAATTAGGAGAATAATATTTGCAAATAGAGAACGGATGAGACAATCAAAAACGACTCGTTTCGGTGAACCCGACATTAATTCCGGTTTTTTCTTCAGAACCTGAATTTCAGTTATAGCAACATGTGCTGCAGCAAATGAAATACATAAGGTAACGATAGCACAGAACTCATATCCCAGGATATTGAACAAGGGAATTGTCGTAAGAATGCATGATACACAGACAAAACCAGCGAACCAAAGCCAGTATGAAACAGTTTTAAAAATCATATTTGATAATTAAGGAGTAATCCAGATGAAAATTATTTACAGAATCTCATTAACCCTATTTCTACTTTCATTCGCAATTTTTCTGCACGGTTGCGAAGAATCGAGGTCTGGCGGTAGCGGCACCATTGACCTCGCTCGCGGTGAACCAAAAATTGCTGATTCAGTTCTCGCAATATCAGTCTTTGAGGATAGACCAGAAGGTATTACAGATACATTCGACCCCGAACTGGATAAACAGGTCTATTATCTGGATGCTATGGGAAAACATTGATAAAACCCACAATGTTAGGGTTGATTGGTATTCTCCAGCAGAGGATGATGATGATCCTCCGTTTTGGAGTGAAGAAAAACGTATCACCTCAACCACGGGTGAAAAAATAACATGGTTCTATATTGATGCACCAGAAGGAGGACTAAGTCTCAATCGATTTACCTCAGGTTATTGGACTGTGGAAGTCTTCCTTGATGATCTCTTTGAACGTAGTCATTTTTTCTATATGGAATAATACGCGATCATTTTATACTATCGTAATTCTTCACCAACAATTAGATGGTATGCCTCGCGATATTTCTCACTCGTCTTTTCAATTACGGTATCAGGTAATTCTGGTGCAGGGGGTTGCTTATTCCATCCAATTTCTGACAAGTAATCTCTAACGAATTGTTTGTCAAAACTCTGTTGGGGTCTACCCGGTTCATATTGGTCTGCTGGCCAAAATCGCGAAGAATCTGGCGTAAACACTTCATCAATGAGAATTACCTTACCATCCCGCTGGCCAAATTCAAACTTTGTATCACAAAGGATGATACCGGATTGTTCAGCATGATGACTTGCTTTATTAAACAGCGCAAAACTGATTTCTATCAGATTGTCTGTCAGTTCTGATCCAATCTGGTCACGCATTTCATCAATCGTAATGGGTTCATCATGTTCGCCTTGTTCTGCTTTTGTCGTCGGTGTAAAAAGCAGTTCAGGTAACCTATCTGATTCCCTTAAACCTGCTGGCAGTTTCTGTCCACAGATCTCGCCAGTTTTCTGATATGAGGACCACCCAGAACCCGCAAGGTAACCTCGGACAACACATTCTACATCAACTCTTTTCGCCTTCTTAACGAGCATAGACCGTCCAGCTAACATGTCAATATCCGGTTGTAGAGCATCTGGATACTCATCAACGTGTGTCGTGATAACATGATTCTCAACCACTGATTCTGTGTATTCGAACCAGAATTCAGAAAGACCGGTCAACACTTTACCTTTATCTGGTATACCATTTGGCAGGACGACATCAAACGCAGAAATACGATCAGTAGAAATGATCAGAAATTCATCACCAAGATCATATAGGTCACGAACTTTTCCGTTATGTGAAGGCGTTAAGTTGGTTAATTTTGTTGAAGTGATTACATTGTTTGACATAAAACGCTCCTAATGATTTTTTATAAGTCTTTGAAGTAAAATTGCTGTCTTATTTTCCTTATCGAGTCTCAATACATGTTCAATTTCTTGATTCGCTTTCTGTATATCTCCGAGATAAAAGTAACAACATGCTTTTAACGCATAGAGATCTGATTCAGCATTATAGTCGTGCCTATATAGAAACTGTTTCTCACCTTGCAGCGCATTATCTATTGCTAACAAGGCAGACTCAAAGTCAGTTCTGTCCTTTTGCCTTAAATATAGTACATTCGCAAGTCCAACCCATGCATCTCCGTTTGACGCATCAATTCTGATAGCAGTTTGAAAAGCCTCTTGAGCAAGCGACAAAGGCAGTCCAAGACTTAAATTACTCCACCCAACACCGTTATGTGCATCTGCTAACTCAGGGTTTGCATTCAATGCACGTTCGAAGTTCAGTATTGCTTGTGTGAAATCACCTGAATCATAAGCATTCCATCCTTCCATAAGGTGGTTAGATGGAGTGGATACTTCAACGTTGGTATCGTTAGAACAGCTTATGTGAGGTAGTGATGCGACAATGATAAGAAAGAGGATTGGAAATGAGCAAATTGCATTTTTCATGGATATTAATGTCATCGCATGGAAATTGTGGATGCTGTTTATGCTGTAGCACAAACTTTTAGTTTGTGCAGTCGTGTACGCAAACTAAAAGTTTGCGCTACAATTGTGTGCAAGTAATTATAGATTTCACTATAAAGTGATTCTTCTATTCAGATTTCAGTGATGATAACAAAGGCAATCTGAGTGAAAAGAAGACTGCTATTGCATTAGCAATTATACCAAAACCAAATATCAAAAACAATGTAATTATCAATGAACCCCACGGAAGCGAGGGGGAACTATCTTGGGAAAAAATTGCCCCCGAAAGACCGGCTACAACACCGATGAACATGCCAATGAATAATAGAAAACTGCTTTCAAGGAATAACATCCGAGAGAGGAGTTCTCGTTTAAAACCGATCGCGCGTAACGTGGCTAACTCACCTCTACGTTCCATAATGTTCCTGACAAGCACTAACGCGAGTCCAAAAGTACCTAATAGTACACCCAATCCGCCAAGACTCTGAAATGTAGCGATGTATGTATTCTGCACAGAACGAAAATTTGCCAACCGCTGTGATGCAGAGGTGACATCAAATCCATAATCCTCCAGCGTTTTTTCCAGTATTTGTGATGTCTTCTCCTGCAAATAAGCAGGTGTTTTGATAAGGAAAAACTGATAACCACTCTGAATTGGAAAAGCCTTCTTAAAATCCGATTCTGAGATGATTAACTGACTCTGAAACAGGCTATTGCTTATTGTATCAAGCCTTAGACGTAGGTTTTTCCCAGCTTCATCATGAATTACAAAGTCATCTTTTGGGTTGTGGTGTAGTATCCAACGGAGTGAATTCTCATCACCTACTGCTGGGATATAGGTAGGAGTGGTCTCGGAAGCGCGACCTAAAGCTGATAAATTATCCCATTTCTCAACGGCAACTATCGTATCCGGTGCACCTAAAATCTGTGGTTTCTCTGGTTTGTATAGATTGAGACAACTCACATCTTCCCCCGGCAGCACTCTAAAGGGATATAGGACAGACTCTGACAGTACTTCAGCATCTTCATCGCTAAAACCGAGTTCAAATCGTCCATCGGAAGAATTTAGGTTATGGTGTAAGGGTAATGCGGATTCGGCAACATAAGCATATTCACTCACAGGTGCTGTGTCTTGTCTGTTCGCGCCAACAGCGACAATTATACAACAGGCTAAACTAATGGTTAGAACACACGTTTTGCTCCGGGATGGTTGCCTTGCAGTATTCTTTAAGGCAAATCGAATTCTACTCAACTGAGATGAGACACTTTGGTATTTTAACCATGTATCAAAGTGATACCAACCGATTGAAAGCACTATAATTGTAATCAGAAAGAACGCAAACACGGGTTGGTTGGCAAAATTATTGATTGCCTCTGTTAACTTGCTGGAGAATGGCAGGATATTCAGTAAGATCCCTATAAAAACAAATAAACTATATACTATTACGTACGGTATTAGATTCTTGAAGAAGTTCGACAAACTATCTCCCACGGCTCTAATTTGGTGGAAACGTATAAAAAAGATGAGCAATGCACCTATGATCAAAACCATGATGAGACTCCACCAATCGCCTGTGAATATCATGCCTCTTTCCACAATACCGACAGAGATGGCGATTAGACCTAAAAACAGTAAGGTCATTTTCTTACCTAAAATTCTCTTCTTGCTCTGCTCTGGTGTTATTGCGGTATCTCCAAAGTCTGTTTTTCCTGCAAGTAAGGATACTGTTGAAATCTTACCCAATCTTCCTACTGTTCTATATATTGAGAACATGACCACGACAAAAGATATGAATGTGCCTATGAGTAAACTCAAAATGCTGATATGAATCTGAATGAAAGGTGTACCGATAGCTGGTAACCACCATGTTTCCAAGCCATAGATCATTAATCCTGCGTAACCTATAGCAAGGAGACATCCTAAGATACTTCCAACGCATGTAACAATCACGCCTTCATATAGGAATCTTCTGCGGATATTAGCAACTGGGTATCCAACTGCCTGAAAAATACCAATCTCTCGTGATCTCTGTTCTACACCTAATCGGAAAACCATGCCTACCAACAACGCAACTGCTATGATGATAAACCCACTCATACTGCTAAACAGCATCCCAAAGTCAGATGAACCTTTAGCTGATTTTAGTCCTTCTGAACGAAGGGATATTGTCTGAAAACCGAGCTGGTCAGGACGAATAGCCTTCAATAACTCGGATACAAAGAGATCTTTTGTAGCTTTGATATCTTTTCCGGGAGCAGATGCCATCCTTATTGTCGTCAGATCACCAAATCTATTCCTCCATAGTTTCTTTCCTAATTCTAACGGAATAAATGCTTTTGGGGCAGATTTATAGTCATCCCAATAGACTTCATCTTTAGGACGAATTAGACCATTATCAAATGGGAAAGGCGGATCCCAATCATGTATGTCGTTGGATGCACTGACACCGGGGAATTCTGGAATTATGTCGGTATCAGCTGCGATACTCTCAATCGGTACTATTCCTTTCAAGAGAAAGTGCGTTGCTTCTGTAATGTATGCATCGTTAGTATCTATGCTGAAGTATTTGACCTCTATTCTATCCCCCACGCTTACATCAAGATCATCCGCTGCCCAATCATTAAGATATATTTCATGCACCTCAATTGGTTCATCTAATTCGGATAATCTTTTTTTTATGTCTGCATACGTCCTCTGATCAATCTCAGTCGTATTAGAACTGAATAACTCAGCAAATAGACCTTCCTCAACCGGTAATGCCAAGATTGTTGAATAAGGAATTGATTTTGACATAATTGATTGATCATCAGAAGTTCTGTATGCATCAATGCTATTGGCAAGATATGTGAGTGTTGGAAAGACAGGAATGTTGTTCTTTGATGCAACTGTAAGGGCTGCTTCTGATAGAATAGGTTTTACTAAGAACTGATCACTCTGTAAATCAAAATAATCGTCATGTTCGGACAGATATATACCGAGCTCATCAAGTGTAAGTTTTATGTTATTGTGTGATATTGGATGCTCATCTGACGTAAAAAGCACATTCACACCGTCTGGCTGCATGAGTGCTTTTTGCAGTACTGGTAGTGCAATGTATGCATTCATTGGTAGACTTTGGCTTGCCTGCAGATTAAATCTACCCGCATTCTCAGTAGGGATAATCTCACTGATTACCAACCGCAGACGTTTAATGGATTCTGCTGCATCGCGTTCACCAAGAAGAAATTCAGGATGAATCTCATAAGACTGCGGCAAACTAACAAGTATAGAATCTCCAATTTTTACATTGAGCTCTTTTTGCAGTGAAGAATTGATTGCGACATTAGGAAAAGGACTCTGGACCTGACTATCCAATGTTGGAATGATGTTTTCTTCCCAGAAACCGAAAAAATCATCTTGCACACCGTAAATGTTTACCTTAGATGCGCGACTATCTGAACCAACCGCCGAGACAGAACCGTTGAGGATTATTGCAGGAACGCTGTTCTGATGATCAACAATTTCTGGACTGAAAAAGTGTTCGGCAATGAGTGCCTGTTGGATAGAGCCGAGTCGTTCTAAGGTAACATTTCGCAGACTGCCACGCATTGAGTCACCGACAATCAAGGCACCAGCAAGCACCCCGGTAGCAACAGCAGTACACAAGGCAACTGTCAAATGTACCCGCCAATAGTATCTGAATGTAGTCCAAAGAGTCCGCATAGTGTTCTGTCCAATCAAAAAATGGGGTACCCCCGTTTGTAGTAGGGCAATTCATTGCCCGTTTCTGCAGGAGAACGGGCAATGAATTGCCCTTGGTGAACGCGCGTTTGGCATTCACATTAAACGAATTCACATGTAATTCAAAGGTAGACACTCTAATAGTTTTTCCAATCAGAAACAAGTCAGTTACTGTTTATTACTTGTCAGTTGTGATTGCTGAACATACGCCATCCCGTAAATCCAGACGATGCTCAAACCGTGAAGCCAACTCAAGATTGTGTGTTACAACGATTAAGATATTCTTTTGCATGTAATGGAGTTCAAAAAGCAGATCCACGATAGCTGCTGTCGTGTTCGTATCAAGGTTTCCTGTGGGTTCATCACAGAGAAGAATACTCGGACGGTTTATGAGAGCGCGTGCAATAGCAACCCTTTGACGTTCTCCACCAGAAAGTTCGGCTGGACGATGTAATATACGCTCAATTAAACCAACCCGCAGGATCAACCTTTTGGCTTCTTCTGATGTATCCGGATCATTATTGTTGAAGGCAAGGGTAGGAATGAGAACATTTTCCAAAACAGAATACTGAGGAAGAAGATGGTGATCTTGGAAAACGAAACCGATGACATCATTACGGAACTGTGCTAACTCAGGCTCAGATAGCGAAAATGGGTTAGTGCCATTAATTTCTACACTACCAGACGTCGGTTCTTCTAACGTACCTATTACATGAAGGAGTGTACTTTTACCAGAACCTGAAGGTCCTGTAATGGCAACTGATGAACCTTTCTCAAATCCAAAAGATACATCTCTTAGGACTTGTAAAGAGCCAAAATCTTTGGACAAATTCGTTACATTAAGATGTTTGGGTATTTCTTCGGAATCTTTCATATTTTCGTGCAGCTCATCTACCAAGGTCCAGCAACTCCCGTCTATCTTTTCTAAATTGATATTTTTGCTGCAAGAAAATCGGGTATGGGAATTGCTTGAAGTTTCTCACCTGGATTCGCTATACAACAGACTGTTGTCAACTCTCCCCGTGCAACATCAACGCCATCAAGCGTAAAATGAAATTGATATGTTAACGATTTTGATCCTTTATTTGACACCCAGAGTCTAATGTCTACCTCATCCTCAAATCTGAGTGGATGCAAATACTCACAAGATGCAGTGACGCGAGGCCAACCAATTTTATTACCTGCCCACTCTGTCACAACACTGGTACCTAAACTACGAAGAAACTCATGCTCTGCAGTCTCCATAAAAATAAAGAACCTTGTAAAGTGAACAATACCTGCCATATCCGTATCGGCAAATTCTATTTTCCTTTTAGTTTTGAACTCAGTACGCATTTCTGGACCCTGATTTACAGGATTGACTAGTGTTCTGTCAAGTTTATATTTAAGGGTAAATGTCGCGATTCGGAGATCGCTCCTACAGAAAAGGCTTGTCTTGTAGGCGGTGAATGCCTAAATGGCATTCATACCGTTGATTTGATCTCCGAATCGCGACCTACAATACTTTGTTGACTAAGCACTAGTCAATTTTTGGGATACATCGGCACTTCCTTATACCGACTCCACGTTTCTGAGTATATCTTCCAATACCCATCTGCAGGATCTATCATCAAGTTTAGCTTTTTTGTGCCAATGTCTGAATAGGCAGGACGACTCCCTGAAGCAGGCATACCCTTGAATTCTTGTAAGAATTCCGCATCAGCAACAGCTCTATCCCCATTTATGATTAGGTTAGATATCTTTACCTGAATTCCAGCATAACCCAGATTTAACCGCTTCATCTTCTGTCTTAACTGTTTTTTTGTTAGATAAGTAGATGTTTCTCTATCTCCTCTCACAGTTACCCGCGTAATGAGTGCCTTTTCCGCATAAAGAGACATATAGGTATCAAGGTCCTTGTCCTCCCATGCTTCCTGCCATTTTCCCAGAATCTGACTGACCTTGAGTTGTGTATCCAATGGCGCGTTACCATTAAAAATACCACCTACAGACTCTTCTGTAACAGGTTCATCAACTAATGGGTCATTCTGTGATATGGGTGGCTCGGTAATATAATCATCACCCATCTCATCGTTGATTATCCGCCATTTTCTAACGAAGAAACCTTTCTTTTCAATCGTTAACTGACGAGAATGTGTCTCAATGAAGGTACCACTACTGTATACAGATACATTGATATTGTCTACAAGATGTTTCGTCTTAGAATATGCCATCGCTTTATATTCAGCTTGGGATAGGTCTACTTCCAATTCTTGGGAGATATGACCGATTGCTAATGTATAGTTCTTTCTCTGTTTCTTTCGTGCAGATTTGTCCCAAAGAGAAGTATATTTCTTCTGATCCTGTGTTTCCAAAGCCCTTTTCCATTCTAAAACTAATGGTGCGACAGGACTATCTATACTTTGCTGTGCAGTGTCTACATCGTCAGAGCCGAACTCAGGCACGTGTGTGGCAATCTCTTCAGAGTCTACTTCATCTCGGACAAGTTTCCAACGTCTTTGAATGAGCCCGGTTCTTGCGATAGTCAGAGTTCTGGACTGTAGCAGTGGTTCACCGGGGGCATGGATCCAGATCGGAATTTCCTCTATCCTTAGATAGTCCTTCCCTTGTGGGTCATTACGTGTTCTGTTTTCAGCATCTCGGATATCTACATCAATGTCCAGTTGTTCCTTAAATAACTGAGCGGTATGCTGGTAACCTGCGTTAATTTTGTTTCGTGCATTCTTACCCCATAGTTCATCATATTTTTCAATTTCACCAGATTCCAGGGCACTTTTCCACTTAACCAAAAATGCTAATGCTGATTCATTAGATCGAGTGAGAAGAAGTCCACAGAACACCAAAATGAAAACTGCACAGGCAATTGCTCCCCATTTTACATAATTTTTGTAATTAAAGTTTGGATAAAGTGCCTGCTGGCTGTTTTGACCTGATTGAAACGATTGATTGGCATTCATAAACTCACTCCTTATAATTTTGGTATATTCTCATAGACTTGCCAGGTTTCGCGATAAATCTTCCATTTACCTGCCACCTGATGTGCCCAAACTTCGCGTATCCATAATTCATATAGTGCGGTATCATCTTCATTTTCGGCAGGTGATACCAATCGACTAAATCTGTATGTACCTATTACACTTTCCTGTTCAACTTCAGAAAACGCATCAGATTTTGTCCAAGCAAGTTTGTTCATCTCTCGCAGCTTCGCTTCAAATTGCGTCTTGTTGAGAGCTGTTGCATTTTCCTTACTCTCTCGTATAACGATATGGTTAGTAGTTACATCAGGTGCATAATAGGCAATATGTGCATCCATGTTCTTACTTTTCCAAGTCTTTTCCCAGTTACTTAACGCAGTTTTACCAGCATTTATCTGTGTAGTAGATAGTGAAGTTCTGCCTGTACGAGGGGTTTTAGCACTGGGAAGTTGCGTTGCAAATGCTCTTGCTTTTTCTGCTTGTCTTCTGACAAATTCTTGATGTTCAACAGCGATATTCTGCTTATTGGATTCAGTTAGTTTCTGCGTAAATATTTTTGCTTGTTCGCGCATCTGCTTTTTAACTGACTCTGTTTCAGCGATCGCTGCCCGTTTCAAACGACTCTCGGTTTTCGCTATCGTTTCCGCTGCATCAACCTTAAGTGATAACTTATCTAATTCCAGTCCATAGTTTTTCACATTAATTTCTGACTTATCAAGTCTTGCTTGAAAGGAATCTAAAGAAGCATTGAGTTCTGCCATTTTTTGGTTATGTGTTTTCTGTTCCTCAATTAACTCCTGTTTATCTGCTTCAAGATTACTGATTGTCGCTTTAAGTCCAGATTCAGAATCTTGTAGCAACTCAATATCGTTTTCTAAACTGACTATTTTTGTATCCTTTGCCGTTAATTGACTTTTCAGTTCCCCAATTTTGGCATCTCTTGATAGGATGTTAGAATTTGTTTCTACATCCTTGGTGTTCTGAATAGCAATTCTTGAAGCGATCTTAGCATAAGTGATAGCATTGTTTGCATACTTAATGGCATCAACACCATTCTTACTTCTTTTCGCGTCTTTTGCCTTTTCAAGCTCCGTTTCAGCTTGTTCATAAGTTTCAAAAGCAAGGGACTGTGCGTTGACTTCTCGTGCAGAAGTTAATGCGGCTTCCGCTTTCAACAGAAGTGGGTCAATATCCTGTAATTGGATCGTGCCTAATTTCCCACCGCAGGCAACTATCAGTAAGAGTGAACAAAGCAAACAAAATAACTGTATCCTGTTACCTACTTGGTGTTTTATTAATTGCCTATAGTTCTGTAATGTCGTCATTTTCTTTTTCATGCATTGACTCCTTTGGTTTATAGTTTCTCTTTTTTATTTATTTAATCCCAATCGAAAATAGGTGATGTTAAAACTCGTGGTTGTGTCGCTCCTGTTTTCATCTCTATAAGGGACTCTTTGATTGCTTTCGCCCGTACTGTTCCGACGCCTTCTACTTTTTTAAGCGCATTAACATCTGAGGTGATGATTGCATCTAAGGTATTGAAACGATCAATAATGCTCTCTACTACGGTAATTGGAATCCGTGATACCTGACTCAAGATTCTATATCCACGGGGTTCTAAAATCTCTTCAGGCCCAATATCGTTTTGCGAATAGCCAAGTGCTTCATAGATGTTCTTCACATCTGACAGCTCTGATACACTCAGTCCAAATAAATCTTCATACACTGCTGTTACGTCTCGCGTGTCATCGTTAAAATAATCCCTTATAATGAGTAAGGATCTCTCAATCTCAGTTGCTAACTCAGTAGGAATTAACTGTAATGACAATGCTTCATTCCCTAATTCTATTCTATATAGATTTAGGTCGTGTTCTGTTCTTCTGACGCGTTCACAAACTTGTATAGCAGTTAAGACATTTGACAATTTGACTGTCCCACTTAATTCCACCCAGTTTAATGTTGCTAATACGTGCTGCATCGTTTTTGCATATTGCGTAAGCGATAACATCGCTTGATTTGCACCAGATATTAAAATGGGACGATCACGAAAGAGATAGTGCTGATATTTTGTATATAAGGTGAGTGTATTCCTACGCCTTGAAACCGCAATCACAATCTCACCAGTTTCTTTAGCGAACTTTTCTGCTGACCGGTGACGTAAACCGGTTTCATTGGAGGTAATGGATGGATTTACCTTGAGTGTAACATTAGCACGTACAATCCGTTTCATATCAGATGAAAGGATAATAGCACCATCCATTTTAGCCAATTCGGCAAGACGCGAAGGTAGGTAAGGACAATCTATGCCAAAACCATCCTCAGTAAGCTCCAATACTTCTGGCGAATCACCTACAACGATCAAGCCACCCGTTTTTGCCTGAAGTATGTACTCAATACCATCACGCAGCGCAGTACCGGGGGACAATAACTTCAATGTTGCAATGAGTTCTCTTTCTCTAGAATTTTCTGTTGGTACTCTGAGCACTTTCGTCACCTCCATCTATAATAACGTAACACATCAGAGAATGGTCTGTCAAGGGAATCTTAGGTCGGTCATACACAGTCTTAACAACGGTCAAAGAGAATATTCTTGACTTCCTAACCAAAATTATGTATCATGATTTATGTTAGTTTGTGCAGGAACGCTCCCTTGTTTGTTTATATACGGCACACGGAGAGTGCCTACTACTATTAATACGGCACACGGAGAGTGCCTACTACTATTTAATACGGCACACGGAGAGTGCCTACTACTATTTAATACGGCACACGGAGAGTGCCTACTACTATTAAGTTTACAGATGTTATGAAAAAAATTAAAAATGAATCACAAATTGTAACGCTTGAAACCGATAAAGGAAACATAATTATTGAACTTTATTCTGAATGTGCGCCATTGACCGTAGCGAATTTTGTTAAATTGATTGAAGCAGGCTTTTATGATGGTTTAACCTTTCATCGATTTGTAAAGGGGTTCGTTATACAAGGTGGTGACCCGGATGGAACAGGAACAGGTGGACCTGGTTGGACAATTCCGGGTGAATTTAAGAAAAAGAAACTCCGAGAATTAATGCCACAACACGAAAAAGGTGTACTGGCAATGGCGCGTAAACCTTCACCTGATTCCGCAGGAAGTCAATTCTATATCTGCCTCAGTGATGATTCAACTATTTATGAACATCTGAACGGTAACTATACCACATTCGGTCGAGTTATTGAAGGTATGGATGTCGTTGAATCACTACGAGAAAGGGATGTGATGACACAGGTGTCGGTTAAATTAAACAAAGATTCGGCTTGAGTATTCTCTATTCTTGGAGTGTTGGAAGGATCACATATATGGAAGTATGGAAACAACTTGTTCGTGATACAGTTAATACACCAGAAAAACTTGCTGATAAATTTGACGTGGATATTGAAGAGATGCGACGGATACACAAGGAATTTCCTATTCGCATCAATCCTTACTATTTGAGCCTGATAGAAAAACCAGGAGACCCAATCTGGAAACAGGTAGTACCTGATACAAAAGAATTGATCAGTACTGGTGTTGAAGACCCACTTGATGAAGAAAACGACAGTGAAGTGCCAAATGTTACACACCGTTATCCAGATAGAGCACTCTTTTATGTCAATTATATGTGTCCTATCTATTGCCGGTTCTGCACACGAAAACGTAAAGTCGGGGACCCACATTCAATATCTGAAAATAACATAGAAATAGGACTTGATTACATCAGATCACACCCAGAAATACGGGACGTCATCATCTCTGGCGGCGACCCACTCATGTTGACTGACAAGAAAATTGACTTGGTAGTTGGTGGGTTGCGCGATATTGACCATATAGAGATAATACGTATCGGTTCACGTGTACCTGTAACACTGCCACAACGCATTACACCCGAACTGTGTGCAATATTGAAACAGTACCATCCTTTCTATATTAATACACACTTCAACCATCCCCGTGAAATAACACCTGAAACTGAAAAGGCATGTGGTATGCTCGCAGATGCTGGAATACCACTCGGTAATCAAGCCGTATTGCTAAAGGGTGTAAATGATGAACCGGAGACAATGGTCGAATTGATGAAAGAACTCCTACGGATTAGAGTTAAACCTTACTATATCTATCAGGCAGACCTTGTTTACGGCACAGATCATTTCAGAACATCAGTTGAAACAGGACTAAAAATCGTTGCCGCATTACGGGGACATATATCCGGCCTTGGGGTGCCGCATTATGTTATTGATGCACCAGGCGGGGGTGGAAAAATCGCTATAATACCAGACCCTATCGTTACTTTTGATGACGACGAAATACAACTCAAGAACTATGAAGGTAATATATACAGTTACCCCAGTACACCCTTCTTTGATGAAGACTGGTAAATTGAGAATGGCGAGAGTGGTTACTCCTTCTCTGTATCCTGCTTATTATCCTTGTTCATAAAAGGAGTCAGTAGATCGATTGGAATCGGGAAGATCACGGTTGAGTTCTTCTCTGCACTGACTTCAACCAATGCCTGAAGAAAACGGAGCTGCACAGATGTTGGTGTCTGGCTTAATATCTCTGCTGCATTCGTGAGAACCTCAGCAGATTCAAACTCACCTTCAGCGTGCACAACCTTGGCACGACGTTCACGTTCAGCTTCCGCCTGTTTCGCCATTGCACGTTGCATCTCCGCGGGAAGGTCTACGTGTTTTATCTCCATAGAAAGCACTTCAACACCCCACGGTTCACACTGCTTCTTGATAATATCCTCTAAATCTTTGTTGAGTTTGTCACGCTCAGAGAGTAAGTCATCAAGTTCAGCACGTCCAAGAACACTACGGAGTGTTGTCTGTGCAATTTGTGATATAGCAAAACCGAATTCTTCTACCTCAATAACTGCTCTATCCGGTTCTGTGACCCGAAAGGTCAGGACAGCATTGACACTGACAGAGACGTTATCTTTTGTAATAACATCTTGTGGGGTGACATCGTTAACGACGACGCGAAGACTTACCCTCTGCATACGTTCTATCCAGAACGGAATCAGTATCACAAGTCCGGGGCCTCTTGACCCCTTAAAACGTCCTAACCTGAATACAACAGCGCGTTCATACTCCTTAAGTATCCTTATACTTGTAGCAAGCATTATCACTACTACGATCACAATTACAAAATAATATAGTTCAATTGGTTGCATCTAACAACTTCCTTTCTACTCTCCAACCCCAGTTATTTCTCTAATCTTCTGAAAAAATGCCCGTTTTCGTGGTGTGTTGATCTGCCATTGTACAGGTACAGACTGATAACCGTGATGATAGTCATTTTCACCGGGATCAAAATACCCCCACGACGCGTATTGACTGACAGCAGCCATGCAGTTGTTCATAGGTTTATCAAAGTCAAAATGATCATCTTCATTGAATAGAATAGGCATCGGGCGATACCTAGGAACATGTCGTGTTTGTTGCACCATTTCAAGAATCCGATTTGGGTCTTTGACACCGTTACCATGCACTAATATAAAATCTGATGCGCGAACTACGTTCTCATAAGGCACGCGTCCGCCACCGTAGCTTGTACCTGCTAAATAACTTCTGCCGTTGTGTGTTGTTGATCTTACCCGTTCAATCAGTTCGTGTACTCTTTCAGGTTGCAAGATTTCATGCTTATATCGGACATTACATTCATTATTAACCTCAACGATCACATTCGTCCATTCGTTATCAAAGAGCCATTGTGTCGCGTTATCAACAGCAGTGATAACAGCATTCTCATCTGAAAGTCGATGGTCTTGTCCAAAATAGAAATATCCCAGAATAACGACCATACCGAGTTCATCAGCAAAATCGATGATTCGTTTTAGGCGTGATAGATAATCCGGGTTAAGACTACCGTCCGCTTCTATTCCCGAATTATGCCACGGTTGTGCTTTTGAATATCCTTCCGGACTTCCACCCTGTAGGTTGATAGTAAATGCTAACACACCGTGTGCACGCCATGCTGGCATAGCAGAAAGGAACTCCCGAGTATTCCTTTCAGGATCCCATTTACCAGTATCAGGGTATTCCCAAATGTGAACGGTTTCAACATTCCTATCATCAAAGATACCTTGAACCATGCGACTGTTCATCAACAGACCTTCTATCTTGTTTCCCTGATAGACTCGACCGGGATAGGTTATTTCTCCGTTAATATAAAATGCATCTTCAACAATACTAACTTCAGTATTCATAGAACTCCTTTCTTATAGATGCTGGAATTTTGTTAATTATCGTTCAAAAAGTTTTGTCTGTTTGTCGTCGACGGTGTTGCGGTATTTGCCAACATTCTTGCCTTTTAATTTACGTTCTTTAAATGTTGTCTGCACATCACGTAAAGCGAGTTCTTCATGAATTTTTGGCATTTCATTTCGTGCTTTTTCCAATCTGTCACATGTCATTTCCATATATGCTTCGCTTCTGTCAATACCGATATATTTATGTCCTAATAGTTTTGCAGCAACAGCAGTTGTACCGCTCCCAAGGTAAGGATCTAACACAATACCCGGTGTATCTGTTCCTAATATTGAAATAATCACACGTGCAGGTAACCATAAGGGAAACGGTGCAGGATGTGGATTCTTTCTTCCGTTTTCTGGTACGCCGCGCCATATAGATGTCAACTTAGCATCACAGGATTGCAATTCTTTACCGATTAGATGATCACCAATGGGTTTATACAACCAATAAATACGTTCCTCCTCTACCTGCCAAAACCGCCATCCTCGTATGTTTCCAGCTATCATCCTGTCCCAAATGATTTCCTGTTTTACCGTCCATACTGTTTTGCGCAGCCAATCCATAGGATGATACATGTTGCCTTTTTCCCATCGTATTTTGTGATTATAGAAAAACGAGCCTCCTGGTGCGGTTATCCGATAAATTTCATTTAGCACATCTACTTGATTTTGTTGGTAGTCAGGTTCAGGCATCGCATCTTTGTAGACATCATACACTACATTTTTTACAAGCCATCCTTTATGCTTTTCTTGTTTGTTATAGGGTGGCGAGGTGATGCCGACATTGACAACATCATCATCTATCTTACTAAGGACGTTGAGGGTGTCCCCTTCAATGAGTTTCCCATCTCCAAGCGTGTCAGCAGTAATTTGTATATTCTCCAGTAGATTGTCTTTAAGAAGATGTTGGTCAGCGATATTCATGCCAGATACCTTATCCAATGATAAATTCTGGAGAGGGATTTACTAACGACAATGGTATTCTCCACCAAACCTGCCAACTCATTGTCGGATGCAATGTGAATATCACGTTGTGAGAATTGATTTGTTTCCAACTGGATCTGCTTACATTTTCCCATCCAGCAGGATCGAGTTGACGAAGATAAGACTGGTCTACATATACTATCTGGTAAATATGATGTCTGCCAGTATCATCATCTACTTT
Source organism: Candidatus Poribacteria bacterium (assembly GCA_012267415.1). Lineage (GTDB taxonomy): Bacteria > Poribacteria > WGA-4E > WGA-4E > WGA-3G > MSPOR6. The sequence continues at coordinate 194,012 of JAAXGN010000108.1, forward strand.
ACGGTAAGGTATGGCGAGAAAATCCGCTCTATCTGTGTTTAGATATTCTGTCATATCCTCAAAATTGCCGTTAAAACGTCCTAACCTATGTCCTGACAAGACTAAATGGGGAGATATGTGATCGCCAGATTTGATCTGTTTTATCTCGCCAGATTTGATCTGTAATGGGTATACTTCGCCATTCACCCGAACGCGAATATCTGCTTGGTCATCGTGTCCGCCTTCTTGCCAAGCGGCGTGATGTCCAGCAGTGCTATCTGCTTGAATTGATTTAAATACAAGTTCTTCTAATTCCCAACCAGAGCAACGTCCTCCGTCAAATAGGTCGTGATATTTTTCCAAGTATTGCCGTAATGTCTGTTCCATTCTTGCTGTTAATCGGTACATTTTTCATTCCATTCTTCAACTATGTATTCAAAAAGTCTTAACGTTATCTGATCTCTACTTTCATATTCTAACCACTTTGTAGCAAAATCGACAAATTCGGGGTTGATCTCTATACCCAAATATTCTAATCCCAATGCTTGTGCCACGACACATTCCGACCCTGAACCGGCAAACGGAACAAGCACCTTTCCATTTGTCCCATTGATACGAGAGAGTATAAGTCTTTTTGTCAATTCCATCGGTTTTTGGGTTGGATGTTTCAAAATATTATGTTCTCGGTGTTCAGATAATTCACCTGGTGGATAGATCTGATCTTCACACGTTCTACAAACGAACCACCTTTCAGCACGACCAGCCCCCCCTGCTAATGCTGGAATTTTGATTACATCTCTCGGCAAAGCACCGTTTTTATGGGCATTGTAGGTTGTTATTTTGCCTGGTGAACCGTAGCGTGAAGGTGTATCTTTTCGTTCTTTTCCTGCAGCATTTTTTAGGAAGTTTTCGGTATAAGGTTCTCTGATCTGATCTACTTCCAAATTTGTGCGTGGCATATTCGGTTTCCAGAGACATAATATCGTCTCATGCGATCTTTGCCAGAATTTTAGTGACGGTACGGTTTTGTTAGTATAATGCCAGACCAGCCAACGTTGTTCATGAATCGGGAAACAGACAGATATTCTTGCGATGATTTCGGGGAATCCGTATAGGTAAAGTAAGCCGTCATCTGTGAGAAGGTGAAGACAGTCTTTTATCCACGATTCTGACCATTGGACATAATCGTCCATCGGCATGACTTCTGCATCATTCCCGAAATCTTTGCCGATATTGTAAGGTGGATCAGCAATAATCACATCGTATTGCTTCTCAGATTTGATGAGTTCTGGTAGTATTTTTGTTGTATCTGCGGCAATAATAGTGTTGATGCATGTGTCTTCCTTCATTTTTTGTTTAACCAGTTTCCCTTCTCCCAGTGTGTCGATGGTGATCTGTTTATTTTCTAATTGACTGTCATTAAGAAGACGTTGCTCAGCGATATTCATGATTTCATATACCTTGAAGTTAACAACGTTCTTGATTAACTGTAAGATACATTGGGTATAAATAGTATATCAGAATGGCATCAAGAATTCAATATTGAATAAAGAAAATGAGAGAAGATAAGATACGCTACCGAAGCGTTACTGGTAGCTTACCAGTTGCCAGTTTCTTACCTAATAGCACCTCTACAGCCGCAAGAAGGGAATAATAGTTGCTATCATACGCAGCGATGGCACAATCAACATCAGGACAGATACTCAGAAGATAAGGGGATGCATGAGATATGACAACAATGGGAACATCCGTCTTCTGACTCAATATGTGCAACATTTTTGCTTGTTCACTGTTCACTATGCCTGCAACAATTTTGGACGGTTTAGACAGTAAAAGTTGTGATGCAACCTGTTGTGGATTTATTCCGCTGGGAATCAATACTGGGGTGATGTGTGTTAGATCGGTATGTGCCTTCAGATAAGCATTCGTAAAATTACGAGATGGACTCAGTAGCAAAACCGGTTCCTTTGGTTCAGCACTCATCGGAATAATGTTCTGCGTATTCTTTACAATGGTTATGGACCTGTTAGCAATTGTTTGTGCCACGTCTCTGTGCTGCCTGTTGCCTACGATTGCTATTTCAGTTCCGATACTATCTGGATTATTCAACAATGCCTCCTGTTGATCAAACAGACCGTAAGCACTTTTGTAGTACAAGATTCTTCGTACTGAATTGTCAATACGCATGGGTGAGATAATCTTCTTTTGGACTGCTTGCCGAATGGCACTAAAGACCCTCTGCTGCATCTTGAAAGTTGCTGACACGAGTATAATGTCAGCTCCTGCCTGTATTGCTAATACGGCTGCGTTTCCAATTTCATATTGGTCATCAATTGCCTTCATCTCCATGTCATCCGTCATGATAAGACCTTCAAATCCTAAACGTTGCCGTAGGAGTCTCGTCAGTATCTTAGACGATAATGTTGCAGGATATTCTGGGTCCAATTTTGGATAGAGCACATGTGCGGACATAATTGCTGCTACATCTGAATCAATAGCAGCACGAAATGGATGCAATTCAATCTCATCAATTCGTTCTTGGCTGTGTTCAATAACGGGCAGTTTAAAATGTGAGTCCAGACTTGCGTCTCCGTGACCAGGGAAGTGTTTCGCAGTTGCAAGAACACCATTCTTTTGAAGACTCTGGATATAGGCTGTACCGAGTTGGGATACAAGTGTAGGTGTCTCACTATAGGAGCGAACCCCAATAACTGGATTTATCGGGTTCGTATTTACATCCATGACAGGTGCACAATTGAAGTTAATCCCTACTGCGGATAATTCGATTGCTGTTAGTTCACCGGTCTTTGCTGCTAAATCCTGAGACCTTGTTGCACCTAAAGCCATATTCCCGGGTAGAACTGTCGCACCTTTCTTTAACCTTGCAACTATGCCACCTTCTTGGTCAACGGCAATAAATAACGGTATGCCGTTCGGGTTCTCCGCCGCCAATCGTTGAAGTGATGTTGTAAGTGCCACGACTTGCGATGCCTCTTGAATATTCCTGCTAAAAAGGATAATTCCACCGACACGACGTTTGGATATGTGTGCTTCTGCGACAGGACCGATCTCTCTACCTCCAATACCGTATAAAAGGAGTTGACCGATTTTTTCATCTATCGTCATCCTACCTAACATTACTTCAATTTCTGCATTAGACAAAGCATAAGAAGAAATTGAGACAGATACAATAAGAAACATTACAAAAAAGGTTTTATAGAATAATTGCACAGGAATCCTCCATTAATTTACGGGTTTATTCATCCACTGTCTTTTCCGATAGTGCTTTGAAATACTGACGAAGTTGTTCACGATATTGGTACGGAATGTTTTCAAATTCCTTTGCATTGGGTGCTATATCAAGTTTACGTACATATTCTAAAAGGTCTGGATGAAGCGGTGGCACATCTTGAGCGGGGGTTGAAGGTCTTTTAGCGACTTGTGCCTTACGTCTTCTGCCGACATCCCGTTTTTCCAACGATTTTAAACTATCAAGCATCCTCGTCAAAATACGTTTTTGTTGGTCAACAACATCCTTATCCAGAGTCCCTTGTTTTAGTTTTGTTTCTACATCTTCCATCTCTTCTGCGACATTCTGTAAACTTCCCAAGATTTCTGAAGCCTCATCAGCAATTTTTGAAAGTCTTTCTGTTGCTTCTCTGATCAGTTGTTGTTGGGAGGCAATCCTTTCAAGCCGTTGTTGAAGACTGGGTGTACGTCCCTGTTCACGCATCTGTTGACTAAGTCTCTCTGCCATCTCATTCAGCTGTTCTTGACTCTGTGCAAGTTGTTGCAGCTGTTCCAACATGCTTTGTAGTCCACCCGCACCCATCTGCTGACTCATTTGAGCCATAGCATCTAACATATCAGAAATTGCCTGATTGATGTCAGCAAGTCCTGTTCTTTGAATAGGCAATGCGAGCGATGCTTCTCTATCTTCCAAAGCACGGGCAGCACGACCCAGTGCATCACTTGACGCATTGAGTCGCCATACGATCTTCGGGTCCACCTCCATCTGCTGTTTACCAAGTTCCCACAAATTTTCAGCAATTTGAGATATTCCTTGAGACGCGCTCAGTTCTTTAGCAGCGAGTTCCTGAAGCCGTTTAATCTCGCTCGGAACATGTTCTTCAAGACTGGATATAGTCAAACCCTCTGTCTGTTCAATTACTTTCTCATGGAGATGCGAATAATATAGACCGCTCTTTACAGCCTCATTCATAGCAGCTAATGCCTGTTCACTGTTAGAACCCTGCATAAATTCCAGAGCATTGTCTAATCCTTGTGCTAACTCAGTCATAGTCTGTTCTGCTTCCCTACCGGTTTCTAATGCTTGCTGTTTGTTTTCATTGCGTAAACTTTGACTGGTACTCTGTAAATTATCAGGAAGTTGTTGATCTTTTGTATACTGATTAAGTCGTTTTACCTCATCCGCAACTTTCTGAATCTGCGGTGCTATATTCTCCTGAGATTTTGCAGTATCCGCCAGTTCATCTCCGATTGACTCTAATTTGTCGCTGAGTTTATCTGTTTCTTTCTTGATCATGTCCTCTTTCTGTGCAGCGTCATCCATTTTGGATTTTTCTGAAAGAGCAGTCTCCGATGAATCCTCAGTCCGTTCATCACTACCTTCAGAATCTTGCATATCTTCTGTATTCTCAGATACAGCAGTATCTAATGAGTCCATTAACGTTTTCTGTTGTTCGGCTAATTGCTGTGCTTGCTTTGCTGCAGCTTCAAGCTTCTGCTGCAAAATCAGCTGCTCATATAGAGATTTGAGCCGTTCAAGCTGCTGTTGAAACTGTTCCTGATTGAAATTGGCTTGAGTAAGATCACTCTGCTGTTGAGAAAGTTCCTGTTTCGCTAACGCTTCACCCAATTGTTTGAGAATCTCCCGTTGTTCCTCTGTGAGTGCTTCCTTCATCAACTCTTGAAGTTCTTGATATTTCTGAATTGTTTCTGGTTCAAAGAGTTCATTCTTTTCCATATCAGTAGCTGTCTGTTGCATAGAATCAATTAGATCATTTGCTTTTTCTTCTATCTGCTGCTGCGATTCAACGACCTGCTTTAGCAGTTTCTCATCTGTCAAAGAGAGATCTTTGAACTTTCTTATTTTCTCAAGTATATTTTCAACCGCGCTGGTCGCTTCAGCCTGTTCATCATAGAGTTCATCAAGGCTCTGTTGCTCAGTTTCTTGTTCCGCTGCAATGTCATCATAGAGTTCATCAAGTGTTGGAAAACGTAGCGTAAATGTCCGAGATTTTCCAATATTTGGACCGGAGACATCATCAGTATCTATTGCCTGCACGTAATACGACAGTGTCTCACCGGGAAATAGTCCGATCGGAGCAATATCCCAAGCATACGTAAGAAATTGTGTTGTCAGAGGCGGTGAGGTGTTATGCGGCACATGTTTCAAAGTCGTTTTTATGGGATTAAAGTCATCTTTCTGTATACGATAGACTAATTGAACATTTTGAAGTCCATAGTCATCAGTGACATCAACCTTCAATCTGACGATTAGGTCTGTATCCAATACAAGGTCTTTACCAGGTTCAATTATATCAACCTGTGGTGCCTCATCCTTGAAGACATTCAACGTGTATGTAAGTGGAACCTTATTGGACATACCGTGTTCATCCTGAACATGAATATGATACGTGCTTGCTTGTTTTGCTATAAAACTACCCTTCATATTTGTCCCCTCTAATGTAGAGAAGTCTATATTAATATTGACAGGGTCAGAATCTTGAAAAATCAGGTGTGCTTCAGAAAGTGGTTTATTACTCACGCCTGTAAATGTTATCTCTGTTCCATATAATACCTCAACATCACCAACATTTGCATCTAACTGTTGTGAAGGTAATTGTGTATAATTGGGGTATGTGAGTTCAAGTTGAAATGTCTTGACAATCGGTTCCTCACTGACAGTAACTTGAAAGTGTGTTGACATTACATCTTTTGTTGAGACATAGTATTGCATTGAACGGTCAATTTGCTCTATCGTAGCTGAATATAAGGCTTCATTAGCGTTCCGATTCATCTGAATAGATTGCCATCTGTCAGGATTAGCATCATGGGATAATTGTGTATCTTTATCAACTACATTCCCCTTGATTTCATTATCCTTACTACTTTCCGTTTCACCTTTTTCTGTTAGTTGATAATAGATCGCAACAGGTGCATCAAGATGTCCACTCACTTTCGCTGTAACAGTGATATCCTCTCCTCTTTTGATTTGAATATTACCGGGACTCACATTCTCAATACTTGCAGCGAATCCATCTGACGGTTTTATCGGTATAGACTCAATAGTACGCGTAAATCCATTCAGTGAAGAGGGCAGCAGGAAGTTAGCCAGAATAAGTAGCGCAAATCCAAAAATAGCGAACAGTGAATTCATTCTGATTCTTCTGAATCCAGTTTGAAAAATCCTTGCTGATTTAATTTGATCTATATCATTTTGCGTCTGTAGGATCAATTGCTCAATAAATTCCGGGGCATACCCCAACCGATTTTCATCTAATGTGGGTCTTAGTTGAATGGAACTCAGAATCCTGTTTTCAATACTCGGATAGAATGTTTCCAGAAAGGCAGCAACTTTTGCATAAGGTAATTTTCTTGTCAATGGGATAATAAGAACACGTAGTGTAATGTAGACGCCAAAACCGATACAAACAACTAAGAGGAGAGAGTTTAGAATTGGGTTTAAGGGTAACTGAAAGATGAGCAAAACAACTGTCAAGGTAATGGCAAGAATACTGAGCAGTTTTAGCAACCGCTCAGAGAAGATTAACCAACGCCAATTTCTTCTGACAGCATTTAGTTTATCTATGATAGTTTGATAAACCTGATGAGGAGTATTTTCTTGCATAAGGATATTCCAATATCAAATAGTTTCTAATGCGTTAGCACATAAACAGCCAGGTTAACAGCCATCTTAGATGCAAGTTCACGAACTTCTGGTGTATCATCCGGATACACTCTTGCATCTTCTAATCCATCTCCTATATCCGAACTATAAGCATAGAAGAGGACCATTCTGCCATCGTGAAAAAGACCAAAACCTTGGGCTGGATGGGAATCATGTTCATGGATTTTCGGTAGTCCCGGTAGATCATAAAAACAGTTATATATCAAATGTGAATTTGGAATAGGCTGTAATTCCTGTTTTGGAAATACACGACTTATCTCTCGCCGAAAACTCTTATCTAATCCGTAATCATCATTTACGAAAAGAAATCCGCCGCGCGTGAGATATTCACGTAACGCTACAACTTCAGAATCTGTTAACCGTATATTCCCGTGACCAACGAGGTAAAGCATAGGGTATCTATAAAGGTCATGATCTGTTAATTTTAGTATAACTCTATCCTCAGCAGTATCAATATCTGTTCTTTCGCGTAGTATATTCAGCCAATTTCTGATGGCAGAGGGGTCTCCATACCAATCCCCACCCCCTGCATATTGAATCTGAGCAATCGTGAAACGTTCTCCAGCCCCTTGTGTACTTAAAAGCAGGAAGAAGAATATGCTACATACTGAAAACAACCTAAACATTGTATCTTTTTTCATGGGACAGTTTCAACTATTATAACCTAAGTTGCCACCTTGTAGCACAATCTGTTAGATTGTGCCTGTGAAACGCAAACTAAAAGTTTGCGCTACAAAATACACGTTTCTTTTCATTGAAACAACTTTAAACGAGTCCAACCCGTTTCCGAATGATCCATTCTGAACCTAAAAAGCCGACTATTATTATAAGCAAAAGTGGATTTGTCCATAAATCTCTTTGTGTGTCAACAAATACCGGCTTTTCAACTGTCTTTATATGCTTATGTAAATTGTCTATGGAATCAATATTCAGATAAACACCACCTGTCTGTTGTGCAATTTCCTTCAAAAACGTCTCATTTAGCTGCGGTGACTCCATTTCAATAAGTTGTTGATGAACAGAAATGTTTATCTCATCTTCATCAAGCATTCTATTCTCTCTCATAGCAACAGCACGGATTTTGTATCTACCATATTCATCTAACTTCAACTTTGCCGAATAATTCCCCACATTACCTGCTTGTGATTCTATTTTCCCATTCCGAGTCTTTAGTGGAAACGTTGTACCACGTGGCGATGTTATTTCCAATTGCACATCTATAAGCTCATGGGACTGAAATGTTTGTAAGAATGTCCTTACCCGAATTTCAACTTCATCATACTGTGCATAACTTGAAGCATCTGTTGAAATATAAACGCTCTTATCTTCAGATTCTTGTGCCATCCACCGAATTGTTTGTGCCCAAAACCGCTGATATGCAGTTCTGTATTTTGAATCTTTGTATGAATTTACGCCAAAATTCCAGTTCCACACTCCTTCGGCAGTAAATAGCAGACTTTTCCCCAATCCCACTCTCTGGAACAGAAGTATTGGACTCCCATCATGTTTATTTAGTAAGGTGGTTGCCCCCGCTTTCTGTTGATAACCTGTGAAGTAGATTGTCATCACAGGTAAGTTCTGCCACATTTCAGTATTCTGTTCATAAGAGTCATCCAACTGTAATATTGGGTGAAATAAACCTGCTTGTGTGGGAGCAACTGCAAACTCACCATGTTGTTCATTACATCCATTATTAGGTATCTGAATCGGCAATATACCTGCAAAAAGCGTGCGGTTAAATCCGCCTCTTCCTAATGCTGTTTTGGATGGAAGGAAAATCACAGATTTACTGTGCTCTATAACATACGTTGAAATCGCTTGCTGTTGCGTCTTCGTTAGATGTTGTTCTGATAAATCACCAAGTATCAAGACATCGTATTGCCGTAGTTCTTCAATAGATTCCGGAAATCTAACAGGTTGGCTGGCAGATTCAATGGGGTAGTATCCATCATTTTGACTCAATACAGTTTCTGGATCAGACTTATTGGTTCTCATCGCAATGGTTGCATCTATATCGGGATCACGTTCTAAGGTTCTCTTGAGAAACGCATACTCCCAACGCGGTCTACCTTCATAGTAAAGCACATTTAATTTTGCTTTAACAACTTTCAATGAAAACGTCTTTTCATTATTGGCATAAGTAAGTTCCCCTTCAAGTGAAGGTATCGTTACTGAATACTGGTAATTGCCTTCTCTTTCGGGTGTTAGTTCGAGTTCAACATAATGTTGCGTTGTGTTTGTTATACGCTGATCTTGAATAGCGGTATCCTTTGGAATATCAAGTATCGTAGCATCAACAAGTTGATTACTGTCAACTTTGCGCAGTGCAACTCTTACCGATTCATTTTCATATCCGGATTGCGTAATCGTAATACCAACAATGCTTTCGTGTCCAATATGTGCAACAGGCAGAACGTCAACCTTACTAATACGTATGTCTTTTGGTGGTACTGCTGAACCTACACCAATAGTATATATGGGAGTATCCATATCTGCGATTTCCGCAACGTTTATACTTGAGGCATTATGTGCACCATCGCTAATCAGGACTACACCCGCGTTCTGTTGTCCCTTCCAAAGACCTACAACATCACGGATACTTGATGTAATATCAGTTAGTAAACCCTTGGGCGAAAAATCTAAGGCACTGACTGAATCTGTGTGCGTTCTTGTATCAAAACTGTATATATGTACCTTGTAATCACTACTTAATGTTGATATGAATTGATGCGTTTCATCATTAAGGATCTGTTTAACCTGATCTAATCGTGATTGATCAGATTTTCCAGAATAGTTATCCTCCATTTGCATACTTAATGATGTATCAACAAGAATAGATAAATTAGTAGGAGGCGTAATATCTTTCTTCTCAATGATTACGGGTGCCAACAAGCAACCCAATAGAATCGTTATTGCGCAGAACCTTAAGGCAATTAATATGTTACGGACTGTATTATTTAACGGTTGTCCAATCCTCAAATATCCGTATACGGTTATGCTGACTGAAATTACAATACAAAGAAGAATGCCCCACAATGGTAGATAGTATGAAAATCGCATGCGTCCATTAGATTTCTGTTTATATGTTAATGTATAAAATGAAGATTAAATAATCAGGTAATTCTACGAATAAGACTCATCGTAGGAGTAAGGTTTCGTAGGGGCGGGGTTTCCCCGCCCGCGTATTACCCAATTAATAACTTAATCTTCATATTATACCTTGTTTCATGCCTGAATGTCAATACCAAGTGAAAATGGTGTGTGTAAAGTTTCTGTCACTTAACTGTCTGCGTTTCGGGTTACATAAAAGAGCAGAGACTGTGAAAGAAAATCTTATGTGTCAAAGAACACCTTCCGCGTCTTCCGTGTCCTCCGCGCTTTCCGCGATTCTGACAAAAAGAGGGACAATAACTTACACACCCTGATGAAAAGACTTTTATATTCTATTCAGGGTTGAGATTCACTCATCCAATGTAGGACGATTCAAACGTGCGTGATACGGTGGTTCCATAACAGCACGTTGTCGTTCATCTGCCCAATCTGGCACTTGATAGGCAGGAACATAAGCCATATTTCCTGCAGTGTATCGCGTGAGAATAGAACGTCGGGGATGCTCTGCCGTCCACGGTAAAGTTCCGTGGGTCACTGCTTCAGTAAAGATAATAACGTCGCCAGCATTACAGACGAGTTGTCTAATGTGTTCTTGATGTTTCTTATAGAGTCGCATCTCTTGCGGACATGCATAATTACTCTTATGACTCCCAGGAATGACAATCAATCCGCCTGCGCCAGGGGGTACATCTGTCAGTTGAAATGTCACAACAGTCAACCCGTTGTGCATCCTTCCATCACGAAAAATATAGTACTGATTCGGATCAAATCCGGGTCCCGATGACCCATGGAATATAAACCCTTCTGCACCTTTGTCCATAGAAAGCAGAAACATCTGGTGATCCATACGAAATCCTTTACCCAAAATTACATTTAGGTACGGGACAAGTGTCGGGTGTGTCAACATATTGCGAAATGGATTACACCACGGTTCTTCCCATCCCAGCATACCACCGAGTTCACCTCTTCCATGTTCACCTCTTAGTTCTTCAGAGCCACCGTCAAGCGTCTGCTCCTTAGGACGAATACGCATCTGATCACTATGCCTGTCAATTGCTTCATTTGCGACTGCTACCTCTTCAGCTGTTAGGACATTCTTGATGATGAGATAACCGTTCAAATCAAATAAATATCTCTCTTCTGCATTCATTCTCTATCTCCTCATTCTAGTGCTTAGTCAACACATTATTGTAGGTCGCGATTCGGAGATCGCTCCTACAGAATCGTTTGTATTGTAGGAGGGAACTCCGATTCCCGACTTTTTAATACTATCAGATAACACTTGACTAAGCACTATTTTCTCTATGAAATGATATCAATCTGTCTAACCTACACTGCATAAGCAACGGAACCGTCTTCCCGCAAGGGTGTAGTTCCACTGTTCATCGGTTGAAACGGAGTCTTTTCAATCAGATCGTCAACAAGCGTAACCCCTAAACCCGGTGCTTGTGGAATAGGTATATATCCACCCTCGCGTTGGTATGTAACCTTGTAGACCGCGAATTTATCTGATTCATCTGATTTTGTATACTCCTGTGTAACGAAATTCGGAATACTGGCGTCTAAATGAAGTGATGCCGCCGTTATCACCGGACCAAGAAAGTTATGGGTAACAACTGCACTGTGATATGCCTCTGCTATCGCAGCGATCTTTTTGCAGTGCGTCAGACCACCTGCCAAACCGACATCAGGACGAACATATTGCGGTCCACCTATCTCCAGAATCTCACGAAACTCCCAGATGCTTACATTACGTTCACCTATAGCGAGAGGAGTCGTCATGCGTTTGGCTAACTCAGCCTGTGTTGTGATTGTATCAATCTGTATCGGATCTTCAATGAAATAAAGATTGAATGGTGCTAATGCAGATTCTAAGACGATACTGTTTATTGGTGTAAGTTTGCGATGTACTTCAACAATCAGGTCAAGGTCCGGTCCACCCCCTTCTCGTGCAGCTGCGACAAGATCACGTGCTGTCTTCACAAGCCGGTCCAATGCCATATCTTGAAAATTTCCTACTAACGGATCAAACTTCAGAGCAGTGAATCCTTCCTCAACTGCTGATTTCGCAGCTTCGAACATTGTTTCGGGTGTGCTGCCGCCACCAAGCAAGTGCAATCTGATTTTATCCCGACAGTTACCTCCCAGTAGTTCCCATATCGGCACTTCAAAATGTTTCCCTTTTATATCCCACAATGCAATATCAACCGCACTGATTGCTCCGCTGAGTGCAGTTCCCTTGAACGGTCCCATCCGATAGAGGTATTGCCAATGATGTTCAATCCGTAAAGGATTCTGACCGATGAGATACTTCTTAAATGTATCAATTATCTTATCAACAGCTTCCGGATACCCCCAACACGCAGTTTGACCGATACCACTAATTCCGGTATCTGTATGTATTCTGATGACATATCCGTTAGCAATAAAAAACGACTCAATCTTATCTATTTTCATAAAACGCTCCAATGAGAAAGTGATTACTTGAACTGAAATCATTGTATCACAAGCAGTAGAATTTGACAATAGTAGAAGCGCGAGGGGCGTGTAAAGTCTGGGTTACCTGTCTGGACCAGGATTATTAGGATTTCCAGGATAAGAACATTATGAACAATAAAGCCTAAGCATCAGCGGTGCGAAAGGTGTATAGCACGTGTGAGCAAAAATATCCTAAGCACCAGCGGTGCGAAAGGTGTATAGCACGTGTGAGCAAAATATCCTAAGCCCCAGTGGTGCGAAAGGTGTATAGAAAACATTTACAAAAGAAAAAACGAAAGTCGCCCAAACTACAGTAGAAGGTTACTTCCTTATTAACATCTTGCGTGTCGCAGAAAAATCGCCTGCGGTGATTGAATAGAAATAGACTCCGCTTGAGACAGGTTCCCCTTGTGCATTCTTACCATCCCAATACGCTGCACGGTTTTTCTCTTGATACATACCTGCAGGTTGTTGTCCGATTGCCAACTTCCGAACCACCTTCCCATTTGCTGTATAGATTCTCAGCGTAACTTCTGCGGGTTTCGCTAACTGATAAGGTATCCATGTTTCCGGGTTGAATGGATTAGGGTAATTTGGTAAGAGTGCCGTTGCTTTTGGTGTCAATACCTTCAATAGATTTTCCAACACCTGTATACCGCGTTGAAAATGGGGATCTGTCAGGTTGGGCTGCCGTGCTGCGTTTAGCCATTTTTCAACGTTTTCGCGTGTGAGTATCTCATCCGTATTGAGTCTCCACAAAGTAGGAGCTGCATCAGCATCCGCATTTTCAAACGCTACTGCGACGATCAGAAAATCCTTCGTATTCACGACACCATCACCATTGACATCAGCAGGATTCGCACCCTTCGCACCGAAGTTAGAAGCGACAAGCGTTAGGTCAGTGATATTCACCACGCCATCGTTATTGACATCTGCAGTTTGTGTAGGGTTCAGTTCCCACAGCAGTATGGTGCCGTCCCTACTCTCACTTGCGAGCGTTGTGCCATCTGGACTAAACGCTACACTATAGACATCCCCCGTATGTCCTGTTAGTATTTTTATGTTCTCTCCTGTGGACACATCCCATAAATGGATTGTTTGTTCCCAACCTCCACCCCCACTTGCGAGTGTGTTTCCATCTGGACTAAACGCTATACTCTCGACATCCCGGGACCAATGTCCTGCCGATAGCGTTCTAATGTTCTCTCCTGTGGACACATCCCATAAAAAGATCGTGCCATCCCCACCCCCACCTGTGATTGTGTTTCCATCCGGACTAAACGACATACTCTTGAACGAAAACGTATCTGTTAGTGTTCTGATGTGCGTCCTTGTGGACACATCCCATAACCGGATTCCTCCAAGGCCGGATCCCCTACTTGCAAGTGTATTTCCATCCGGACTGAACAATACACTCTCGACATACCCCCAATGTCCCGTTAGCGTTTTGATGTGTGTCCCTGTAGACACATCAGACACATCAAATAAAAAGATCGTGCTATTTGAATTCCCAGTTGCGATTGTCCTTCCATCTGGACTAAACGCAATACTCATGATATTACACGCATGTCCTCCCGATAGCGTTCTGAGGGGCATCCCTGTGGACACATCAAATAAATGAATTTTGCTCCCACTCCCACTTGCGAGGGTGGTGCCATCTGGGCTATACGACAAACGCACGTAGCCATCCCCTGGTAGTGTTTTTATGTTTTCTCCTGTGGACACATCCCACAAGCGGATGGTGTCGTCATAACTCCCAGTTGCGATTGTGTTTCCATCCGGACTAAACGATAGACTCGTGATATTCCTTGTATGTCCCGTTAGCGTTCTGATGTGCCCCTGTGGACACATCAAATAAACGGATTTCTCTCCCACTCCTACTTGCGAGGATGTTTCCACCTGGACTGAACGCTACACTATCTATACGCCCATGTCCCGATAGTCCTGGTGTTGTTTTTATGTTCTCTCCTGTGGACACGTCCCATAAATGGATTTCTCTAGGACTCACACTTGAGATGGTGTTTCCATCTGGACTAAACGCTACACTATAGACCCAGTTCGTCTGTCCCGTTAATGTTTTGATGTTTTCGCCTGTAGACATATCAAATAAACCGATTCCTTCCGAACTCCTACTTGCGAGGATGTTTCCATCCGGACTGAACGATCCATATCCCCCCGTTAGTGTCCTGATGTGTGTGCCTGTGGACACATCCCATAAAAAGATACCTTCCCTACTCTCACTTGCGAGGGTGTTTCCATCCGGACTAAACAATACACGACTGACCCCCTGCTCATGTTCTGTTAGTGTTCTGATGTTTTCACCTGTGGACACATCCCATAAATGGATGGTGCCATCCCGACCCCCACCTGCAAGTGTGTTTCCATTTGGACTAAACGATAGACTATGGACCCAGCTCGTATCTCCCGTTAGCGTTTTGATTCTCTTGCCTGTGGACACTTCTGACAAAACGATTCCCTTACTCCCAGTTGCGAGTGTGTTTCCATCTGGACTGAACGCTATACTATAGATAGTCCACTGTCCCGGTAGTGTTCTGATGAGCATCCCTGTGGACACATCCCATAAATGGATGGTGTTGATATTAAAATCCCTACCCAAAACCCTACTCACACTTGCGAGTGTGTTTCCGTCCGGACTGAACGCTACACTATAGACCTCCCCCGTATATCCTGAGATAAGATCAAGTGCTTCCCCTGTCTGTGCGTCGTAAATCCAAATACCGATACTACTTGCAACTGCTAACCGAGTGCCATCGGGTGAATACTTGACTTCATTTATTGTCCCTTTCCCCAATCGTGCTTTCGCACCTACGGGTAGGTGCCATTGCGGGGAAACTTGTGCGGAGGTGTTTGACGTAAAAATCGTTGTGAGAACAAAAGTTATCAGGATCAGAAAGTGTCTGTTTTTCATATAGATTTTCCTCCTACTTATAGTTTGTATCAAATGACTCTATGAGTTAAACTCATACCAGCCATCCTACAATCATTTGATACTATTTCCGTATCAACATCCTGCATGTTGCAGCAAAATCACTAACATGGGCATGAAACCTGACCTCTAATACTGTGAGGATTGCTTCTGCGGTTTGTTCTTTTTTCCCTTGTCGTATGCGGCGTTGTATCATGGTTTCGTAAAAAGGCGATTCTTTCATGAGTGCCTCCAATATGCCATCCTGAATAAAGTGCAGGAGGATGAATTAAACTCCAAATTCCGATAGTGTATATGCTGTGTATTCAGAGCAAACGCTGCGAGTTAGTCAGGTGAGTATTCTCCTAAATGCTTGAAGAATTTATCATAGTGTGTCCTGTTAAGTATTATACACAAAGTTAAGAAAAATATCAAGGAAACGCTGCACAGAGGTGTGTAAAGTTTTATTTGACAAATGAAGTAGTTGTATGTTATAATACATTTCACAATAATTTAAAAGGGTGCGCATCATGCAAAACAACAGAAAACAAAAACCTATCGTCATAAAAAATCAAGTGGTGCAAATCGAACTTCAACTGCAAAAAACGTAAAATATATTTGACATTTGGTTTCTTACCGTTTGGGAAAATTAAAAAAATAAATACTCAAAAAAACAGCCGATAACCCCTTACACAGACTGGGTTAATAGACACATTACCAAAAAATACCACGGTAAGAAATTTCTTACCGTATGGTAACTTTTCGAAGAATTGACATGTCCCATAAAATTGACGAAAACACATAGTCTGTAATTAACTTGCAGAGCACATGATGTTGTGAAAAAAACCTGAAATTAACAAAATACCCTTCCGCGCCCATCTGTGTAACTGACGTGTTCCCCGCGTGATCCGTGATTCAGACAATATACTGAAAACTGAAATTTGTGTTGAATATAAGACAAATCTCTGTTAAAATATATCTCTAATGCAATACTTTGTCAGGTTTGAAATGAATTGATAAGCGATGGAAATTAGAATGGACAGAATCAAAGACTTTTACGCGAAAGCGAATAAATATATGCCCATCTTCCCCAAAGCGACTGGACAACCGACCATTTATATTGAAGGATATCCATTTGAGGATGATGAACCCATGGCAGCAACCTTGGCTCACGGTGAACAGATTTCCACCTTTCACGAACAACTCAAACGTTATTATTGGACGGATCCTTATGTCTTGATAGGACTTGACTGTTTTATCTATTATAGTGAAGGAGACAAGAAAAAATGCGTTGCTCCCGATATATTTGTGGTGTTGGGTGCAAAGAAATATCCACCGAGACGTAGTTTCTATACCTGGGCAGAAGGTGCTGTCCCCGATACGATACTTGAGTTTCTATCAGATAGCACGAAAAAAGACGATAGAGATAGAAAAGTACAGATATATTTAGGGGAGATGGGAGCAAAAGAATACTTTATACATCAACCCGATTTGGAAAGACCTGCGGAGTTCCGGGGATGGTATCGTGACACTTCCGGTGAAATCATTGAGATGACACAAGACACACCAAGAACGTTGTTTAGTGAGAGACTAAACCTATTGTTCAAATGGAATGTAGAAGTGGATTTGAATGTCCGCTTGCTGCGTCCATATTTTCCAGATGGAACCCCCATAACCACATCCATAGAAGAAAGTGTTCTGCGTGTAAATGCTGAGACTAAAGTTGAAGAACAAGCAGAGCAATTGAGAGATGCAAAGAATCTCACAGATGAACAAGCAGAGCAATTGAGAGATGCAAAGAATCTCACAGATGAACAAGCAGAAAAGATTCAAGAACAGGCAGCTGAATTAGAAAGATTGCGTCGACAACTTGGTAAGTGATAACAGATATCAATACCTTCGACATTTTATACCAGATTAACATGATTCGTAGCGGTAGGTGCGATATCCTTATCGCACCGATCACCTAAAAAACAAGATAAATCCCGTTAATTTGGTATTATAAATACACGAGGAAGTCTAATTTGAAAATTTTGGTAATTGGACAGGGAGGACGAGAACATACACTTGTTTGGAAACTTGCACAAAGTCCACTCGTTGAAAAGGTCTACTGCACCCCTGGGAACGCAGGTATAGCACAAATCGCAACGTTAATACCATGCAAAGGTGATTTTAGTGAACTTGCTGATTTGGCAAAATCCAAAAAGATTGACTTAACAGTCGTGGGACCTGAAGTGCCACTGGCAGCAGGTATTGTTGATGATTTTCATGAGCGGGGTCTGATAGCATTCGGTCCGAATAAAAAAGCAGCACGACTTGAAGGGAGTAAAGACTTTGCCAAGCAGCTTATGACAAAAAACGGGATCCCTACGGCTGCACATCAAACCTTCTCAGATGCTGATGCAGCGATTGCCTACATTCAGGACATCAGATCGCCTGTTTTTGTAAAGGCAGATGGACTCGCTGCTGGAAAAGGTGTTATCCCCGGACGAACGCCAGATGAAGCAATTAAAGCTGTCCAGACGATATTAGTTGACAAAGCATTCGGTGCAGCAGGAAACAACGTCGTCATTGAAGAGGAATTGATGGGTGAAGAGGCGTCTTTTACAGTCCTGACAGATGGCGAAAACTGTCTGCCTTTTGTCAGTTCACAAGACCACAAAATGTCTCATGACGGGGATACGGGAAAGAACACAGGGGGAATGGGAGCATATTCACCCGCACCTGTCATTACACCTGAACTTCATGACTTTGTAATGAAGCAAGTTGTACACCCAACAATCAGTGGCATGTCAGAGATCGGATGTCCCTTCAAAGGTGTGTTATATGTTGGATTGATGATTACAGACGACGGACCTAAAGTGCTGGAATACAACTGCCGTTTTGGAGACCCAGAAGCTCAAGTCTTATTGCCACGACTAAAAAGCGACTTAGTTCCGCTGTTATCTGCATGCATTGATGGGACGCTCGGTCAACAGAATGATGTAGAATGGCACGATGACGCAGCTGCTTGTGTCATCATGGCTTCAGGTGGATATCCAGATACGTACCAAACGGGTAAAGATATTATAGGTTTGGAAAATGCTTCAGAATTGGAAGGTGTAAACGTATTTCATGCAGGAACAGCACTAAAAGGTGAGAACATTGTAACTGCTGGTGGCCGTGTGTTAGGGGTAACAGCATTGGCTAAAGACCTGAAGTCTGCAATTGAACAATCCTATCGCGGTGTTTCTGCAATTCACTTTGATAAAGCACATTGGCGAAAAGACATCGGATATAGAGCACTTGCACGAAGCTGAATAGATTTATCCCTGATGGTTTAACAAGATGGTTGACGAACTCACATACAAAATTGCAAAGTGTTGTAATCCGGATGAGAAGCATGCAATATTAGGATACTTTAAGGAAGATGGTTCAATCACAGTGCACGATTCATCATGTATTACAGTTGCAGGATTGAGACCAGAGAGGTTGTTAGATGTAACATGGGATGAGATACATAAATCCGAAAAACCTGAAATAATGCTGGAGATCCCGGCTGAATTAGATGAAACTGACTACTACATTCTGAAGCATCATCAAGAAATGGGAATGGATTACTCTATTGTTGTCGCAGAAACGATAAGACTTCCACTTGAGGAGATGCATCAGAGACATCGTAAACTCAAGGAACTGGGTGGTTTGAAGCGCGTAGAGGGACGTATCATCCACTATCGAAAAAACAGAGTTAAAGGCAAATGGATAAAACATCGTAATCATACATACTATGAACTGACACCAGAAGGGAGTCAGTGGATACAGATATTTGAGAGAGATACAACTCAGCAATAATCCAATCTGAATGAATATCATAAGGAGACCGTAATGTTTGATGAAATGAGAGACCGCATGGCTGAAAAAGAACAACGTAGAAATCGTCTGCGTTCAATAGTTCTGTTGTCGCTTATACTCCACATGGCTATTGCCATTGTCTACATTTTTGTGCCGTTAAGTCGTGTTGCTGATCAACCTGAAGACTCCCTGGCTTTTGACGTATTTGAAGAACCTGACCGACTGTTAGAGCGGAGAATCAGACCGAAGACGCCTTTGACACAGCAACGGCTTGATCCGTCTCAGAAGTTGGCGAGAGATGCCGAACAGAAAAAGATAAACTCCGCAAAGAACGAACGCGCTGAAGTTGTAAAACTGAGTGAACAGATCGTGTTACACGATGTTGAGATCAATAAAGCACCCGTTGATGATATTCTACCGGATGTGATGACGGATGCGAAGTTGAGAGAAGCTGAAGCGTCAAACCTGAGTCGCCTGCTTTCACAACCCGGTGAAACAGATGGTCGCGGCGATGTTACCGGAAGAGTACGTGCCAGAGGAGACGGAACGGGGATATATCACGGTCTCGGTCAAGATGGTGGTGGCGGCGGACTCGTTGAAGGTGGCGGCAGACCTGGTGGCAATGATCCACTCGGTATGGGTAGATTTCTCGCTAGTCTTGATGGACCTCAGGATGTCGTTTTCTGTCTTGATATATCCGCAAGTATGCAAGCTGCGGGTTTAAATAAACTTGATCTGGCACTTAATTCATTAAAGGATACTGTGATGATGCTTGGCACCGATGACACATTCAATATCGTTCCATTCTCTTCTACCGCAAGACTCATGAGTGAGAAACTGCTTGAGGCAAACGACACAAACATTAGTCGTGCATTGATGTATCTTGACACATTCACCCCAGAGAGAATTCAAAACAATGTAGGCACTAATATCCTTGCTGCACTTGATAAAGCGATTAAGCAGAATTCAACTGCCATCGTTCTTGTAACTGATGGACTTCCAACGACAATGAAGGGACACAAAATTGAAATTGATCCTGAGAAAATACTTGAATTCGTGTCGAAGCATAACGTCAACAAAGCACGAATATTTGTCGTAGCACTTGAAATTGATTTACAACGTTCACCTGGCGCGTATCTGCTTAGTTCGCTTGCACATCAGAGTAAAGGTGACATCAAGGTTGTTGGATCTGAAAAGGTTGATGAGTTAAACCAATAACCTTACACATTCCTTGTTATACCATTTCTGTTAATCGTTCTGTCATTACCATGTTGTTAGGAATGAAACGGAGAACGGGACAGACTAAAAGTTTATGCTATAATACCTTCACCAATAATAGACAATCTGTTATATTATGTGTGTTGTAGCAACATGAGTGTCATATTTAGGAAGTTAATTTTCTGGGATTTCTTTAGTCCCGTAGGGACTGAAGAGGGGACATTTCCAATCACAATGCATATTCACAATACATATTAATGATAGTAAAAAACACTTCAGCATAAAACTGAAGTGCTAAAAAATGGCGAAGGTATTAACAATAAAGAGGTATTTTCAATTAGAGAAATAGAAATGGCATTAGTTTATTATGGATCATAAATCGGCTTCAGACACAATACGGCATTTTCGGTTAGATGGTAAAGTCAGTCTCGTGAGCGGAGCAAGTCGCGGCATCGGCAGAGCCATGGCAGAAGGACTTGCAGGAGCAGGTTCAGACCTCGTCATCACAGGCAGGAAGATAGAAACGCTCTTACCTGTGGCGCAACAGATCGCTGACGAAACGGATAGAAAAGTTATTCCTATTCAGTCTGACGTTGGCAACCTTGATGAGATTGATTCGCTTGTTGAGGATGCCGTCAAGGGTTTCGGAAAGATAGATGTATTGGTGAACAACGCTGGTGTAAACGTGCGTAATCCTGCTCTGGAATTCTCTGAGGAGGATTGGGATTTTGTTACGGATGTCAACCTGAAAGGTGCGTTTTTCCTTGCAAAAGCATGCGGTCAAGTCATGCGACAACACGGTGGCGGTAAGGTTATCAATACGCTATCACTCACCTCAGCAATTGGATTACCAACAAGTGTGGCTTATACTGCTGCAAAGGGTGGTCTCTTGCAATTAACAAAGTTACTTTCTGTTGAATGGGCGGAGCACAATATACAGGTCAACGGAATCGCACCCGGTTTCATCCGCACTGAGATGACTGCTCCCGCGCAAGAAGATAAGCGAAATGAATGGATACTCAGTCGTACTCCCGCAGACCGATGGGGTGAACCCGAAGACTTAGCTGGGTTGACAATTTTCTTTGCATCCAATGCTTCCGACTTTGTTACCGGTCAGATGGTATTCGTTGATGGTGGTTTTATGGCAGGTAGCGATTGGAGGAAGCAGACATAAATGGAATCCGAGTCAACGTTAACTGCTCTGGAGCATGCAAAAAAGTGTCTCGCAGAACATAAGATCAAGAATGTCAGATTGTTTGATCACAAACCGGTATTGAGAATTCAGGTCACCGAAGCAGATTTTGAACGTATCCTTGATATGCGAACCGAACTTATTGAACAACTAAAATCTACAGGTTTCCGTTTCATTGCTATTGACCTTGAGTATAACAGTGAAAAATAATACTGATTAATTTCTAATGTATCTCTGAAGATACCCATCAGGGAGTGTAAAGTATTTGGCAAAATATGCACAGAAAACCTGTAGGAGCGATCTCCGAATCGCGACCTGTCGGGAATCGGAGTTCAAATCAACGGTATGAATGCCATTTAGGCATTCACCGCCTACAATGAATATGTCGGTTAATGCCAAAAACTTTAAGCACCCTACCCGTCAACAAAACTTGAATAAATCACAGAAATGTAGTATAATTTACCAACGGTACATGCAAATTTAGGAGTAAAAGTCGATACAGGTAAGGAGACACATGCCGAATTCTGATCCTGAACCAGCACCAAAAAAAGAACTTGTCACAGCATACCTAAAGAAAGTCAAAACTAAAGTAGATGCATGTATCTTTGACTTTCTTCCTACCACACATGAACATCCAGATATACAAGAATTATATCAGATGATATTAGACTATCCGCAACGTGCGGGTAAAGGATTAAGACCTGCTCTCTGCTTACTCTTGTGTGAGGTATTTGGCGGTGATCCGAAACGAGCTGTGAATACAGCAGCGGCATTAGAACTGCTTCAGAATTGGCTCCTTATACATGACGATATAGAGGACGGATCGGAATTACGTAGAGGTGAACCGTGTCTGCATCAGAAACATGGCATCCCTATGGCAATAAACGTCGGTGATGCATTACACTGCAAAATGTGGGAGATGCTATACAGGAATACCGAGATTCTTGGAGAGAACCTCTCACTCAAAATCTTGTCAGAATTTATACAACTCAGTAACCAGGTCGTTGAAGGGCAACACATAGAACTGAGCTGGGTGCACAACAATCAATGGGATATTGATGAAGATGATTACTTAAGGATGTGTATACAGAAAACCGCTTGGTATACATGTATAACACCGTGTCGCTTGGGCGCAATCATCGGTGGTGCAACCGTTGAGGAGACGGATGCTTTTATTGAAATAGGAAAATCGCTCGGCATTGCATTCCAGATCCAGGATGATGTCCTAAACTTAATCGGTGACGTTGGCAGATATGGCAAAGAGATCGGAGGAGACATCAGCGAAGGAAAAAGAACGTTAGTCCTGATACATCTTATCAATTCATGTAATCCACCGGAAGCGAATGCTGTTATTGAGATCATGTCACATAACAGGGATGAGAAAGACGAAACAGAAATACACAAAGTCTTGCAGTTGATGAAAAAATACAATTCTATTCAATATGCACAACAATGTTCTACAAAATTTCTTATGCAAGCAGCAGAAAAGTTCAAGCAGGATTTCAAGCATGTTCCCAACAATAAAGCAAAGCAGCTGTTTCTATCACTAATTCATTTTTTCGTTGAACGCGAATACTAAAAGAAGGAGAATGTATTATATGGCAAATAATGGAATTTCATCTGGTAAATTGAGAGGACTGATGAAACTGGCAGATTCAAACGGCAGATTTAAGATGATGGCAATAGACCAGCGTGGTTCTATGGTTACAAAACTCTCAGAAGTACTTGATATTGAAAAAACAGATGTTAAATACGATGATGTCGCTGCTGTCAAGACTTTAATCACACGGATTCTTTCACCCAATGCAACTGCTGTGTTGACTGATCCAATCTATGGACATCCATATTCATTAACAGAAATCCCGAGAGATGTAGCGTTGCTGTTGGCTTATGAGGAGTCAGGATATGTAAGCGAAGGTGCCAGTGAAAACGAAAGACTATCCAATCCAATTGAAAACTGGACTATCGCAAAAGCACAACGCGCAGGGACTGATGCTATAAAACTACTTGCCTACTACCACCCAGATGCTTCACCTGTAACATTGAAACATCAACAGAAGTTCGTAAAGCATGTTGGCGATGAATGTGAGAAACAGGACCTCCCATTCCTGCTTGAACTTGTTAGCTATGCACTTGAAGGAACTACGAAAAGTGTCGAATTTGCCAAGCAGAAACCTGACTTAGTGATACGAAGTGTAGAAGAATTCACTGCTCCAGAATATAAAGTAGACATCCTGAAATTAGAATTCCCCGCAGATCTGAAGTATACGACTGAGTACCAAGACCATGCATTTTATGCAGGTGATTCCGCCTACGACTTAGATGAAGTCAAGGATGTATGTAACAAATTAGATGAAGCATCAACGTTACCGTGGGTTATCTTGAGCGCAGGTGTGGATATTGAAGAATTTATTGAAAATGTGAAACTTGCTGCAGCTGCAGGGGCAAGTGGTTTCTTGTGTGGACGCGCTATCTGGAAAGATGCAGTGGATTTTTATCCTGATACAGCTGCTGTTAGACAGTTTCTTGAAAATGAAGCAACGACTAATTTCCACAATGCAAATGCTGCCGCAGAGACTGCGTTACCCTGGTTTGAGCATCGTAATTTCGGGGGTGTGGAAAACATCAGTCTGTCTAAACAATCTGAAAATTGGTATCAGGACTATTCATAGTGTTCTGTCAAGTCTTCTGTGTAGGTCGGGTAGACTAGTGATCTGTCAAGTTTAGAATTAATGGTAAATGTCGCGATTCGGAGATCGCTCCTACAGAAAAGATGCGTCTTGTAAGAGGGAACTCCGATTCCCGACTATTACCGATACCCACAATTTGACACTTGACAAAGCACTAGAGGAACGCACTAATCGCATTCAGTAATCTCTCTGAATCATTAAGAGGATAACACTTTTTCAATTTTCTGAAGAATTTTTTGTGCAATTGCCAGTGTGGTTTCAGCAGTGACGAGTCCACCAATTTCTGCGACAAGTATCACAATAGTGTCTCGTACAAAAAGCCAATTGGCTCCTGTTTGCCAGACTGAGTCTCCGAGTTTGATTTCATCTAAGGAAACGGGTTGATAGGCTGAAACGGGACCACCGAGTTTTAGTAACGTTCGTGAGGTAAGTCGTTTGCGACCTTCATCTGCCGCAGTATTGGCTTTATCAGTTGAATCAAAAAACCAATAATGTATTGCAACCTGTTCAGCGGGTTTTTTATTCAACCACCACCTATCTCGCCAACCAAAAAGTGCTATCGGTTCGGCGGGGGCAGTTGGGGAATAAAGTTCTTGGGAAGAACTTAAACTCGCCGAGTATTCTGATAAGTCTTCTGCCGTTAACTGAATTGATTCCAATGTAATATTCATAATAAACATGTTACCATGTCCACAACCGAATTTCTAATAAAAATGTTCTGTTTTATTGAATATTTTTAACGAACAGAGCAACAAACAGATTAGCACATCTATATAATACCCAATAAATATGGTAGAATATGGAATTTTTTGTGCATTCTGCAAACAGTGCGATTAGATGAAGTTTAATGAAATATTTCGGTAATAAACGGGCAATAAATTGCCCTACTACAAACGATCAGGTTCGTAGTAGTGCGATTCATCGCACGTTCCAACATTACCGAATTAAAAAATTAATCTTCATGAAATCGCACCTACCGACGGATGAAAGTGTATAATTGTTTTCATATTTCACCATGAATAATATTATCAGAGAAAGATACCTTTAGTGTTCTGCACATAGATTATGAAAATCCTTTCACGATACTGCCTTAAAGAGTTCATTCCACCATTCTTAATATCCCTTATCTGTTTCACTTGTATCATACTTTTTGATGAACTTTTTCGTCTCATTAAACTTTTTGTCAAGAAGGGTGTAGGTCCAATATATCTCATCGAATCGCTTTTGTATATTGCACCAGCGACGGTTGTTTTATCTATTCCGATGGCAGCATTAGTTGCTATTCTACTGGCGTTAGGCCGTCTGGCAACGGATTCAGAGATAATGGCAATGCGGGCAAATGGTGTCGGTCTACACCAACTCATGATCCCTCTACTTGCTATGACTGTTCTTTTAAGTGTTATTGATCTCGCAGTGATTGAATATGTGCTGCCGCAAGCCACTCAGGCTTCCGTAAAACTCAAACGGGATATTCAAAAACATAATCCTGCGCTTATTTTAGAGGAGGGGACAATCATGAAGGAACTTCAAACGAAAGGTAAACTCTGGATGTATGAGTCAACTGACCCAGAAACAGAACGACTTCAAAATGTCAGAATATGGGATGAAATCTATCAAGGGCAACCACGTTTGACAATAGCGAGAACTGCAATGCTCAGTTATGAAGGCAGCGAGGCAAAGTTGACACTATACGATGGACATACTTATGAACCGGTAATCGATAAATCTGACGGATATAGAATAACGCAATTTCAGGAACAACAGATCGCACTTGACTTTACAAAAGACCTACAGCGGCGTGATTATACATCACAACATCCACAGACAATGCGGATTGGACAACTCAGCACATATATCGGACAGTTAGCTGCCTCAATTAAACCGGATAAACCCTCTACATATACACTTAGCAGGCTCCGTTATGCCAGAGTTGAATACCACAAGAAATTTGCTTTGCCATTTGCTTGTTTAGCATTTGGACTAATCGGGATTCCTCTCGGAATTATGGTGAAAAAAAATGGAAAAATGATAGGTTTTGGCATCGGTTTAAGTTTGATACTGCTATACTATCTATTGCTTCAAATTGGACAAAGCACAGGAACAAACGGACAAATGCACCCCGCATTTGCAATGTGGTTACCAAATTTTGTTATTGGCACTATAGGACTCATCCTCATTGCCACTATATTTTACGAAAACAAAGTAAGGTCATTTATGAACAGAGAAAGAAAAATGCCTATCGTAGTAAATAGCAGAGCGGTAACTTGATGGAAAACTCAGGAATGCGTTTGACCATCCTTGACCGTTATCTGATTATAGAATACCTAAAAGCGTTCTTTGTTGGTTTCTTCTTCTTTAGTGCACTCGTCGTGATTGTTCGTCTTTTAGATAAAGACATCAAGTATTTTGATGAAGATACCACCTACCTTTATGCGCTAAAAATTGTCCTGTTACAGGCTCCAAGACGGATAATGGAGATAGTACCAGTATCAGGATTTGTTGCGATATTTTTCGTCCTTGGTCGCCTGGTCAGAAACAATGAATTTGTTGCAATGAAAGCTGGGGGTATTAGTGTATATCGCGTTTTAATTCCAGTTATACTTGTAACGTTAATTCTCTGTGTACTCTTCTCTATCTTTTATAATAGGGTTGCCTCCCCAGCCTATCATCAAGCAAACCTGTTGCAGAAAAAAACGGGTCCAACTTTCCGAAGATACCTTCCATTCATAGGTAAAGGAAATCGCGTTTTCTATCTAAATAGTATCAAACTCAATGATAAGAATATTCATGGGATCACAATTTGGGAAACAAGCGACGATGGCCTAATTGAACGTAGTATCTATGCTAAGAAGGCAACATGGACAGATACACACTGGTTACTCACTGATGGGAATATCCGTTACTTTGAAAATGAGGTCGAGGTGGGTTTTGAAACATTCAAGGAGAAACTATTAGAACGATTCGAAGAACCGGAACGATTTATTGGAAGCGACAAAGATCCACGAGGGATGACAATTAAGGAACTTAGAGAACAGATCGTATACAAAAAAGAAGCAGGACAAATATCACGGATAGAACAGGTAAAACTGCACCATAAAATTGCCTATCCTTTCGCAGCAGTTGTCGTTGTCATGTTAGGAGCACCGATCGCAATTCGGTTCGGTAAAGCCGGCTTTTTTGCTGGACTGGTCATTGCATTTTTCCTTGTCTTCATCTATTGGGCACTCTCCTTTGCGACATTTGAAGGCTTGAGTGAAAACGGAAAACTTCATCCATTCTTAGCATGTTGGGGAGCGAATATCCTATACGGAATTGTCGGTGCCATCCTCATCTGGCGTACACCGAAATAGTCAATAGACAAGGTTCAACTCAATTCTAATGTTCTGTCCAGTTTAAAATTGCTGTAACCCCGTTCGTAGTAGGGCAATTGATTG
>JAAXGN010000108.1:221861-284396 GCA_012267415.1 Candidatus Poribacteria bacterium
CAATCAATTGCCCTACTACGAACGAATTCACATGTAATTCAAGGGAAGACAGTCCACTAATATGTCCTCATCAAGAATAGGTAACTTCTTTTTTAGAGTACGTAGTTTTACACCTATCCCTTTCATCCTTGCGTTGATCTACTTTGCCAACCCGACTATCCTCACAACAACCATCGGTCTATTCTTTACGCTGATAGGTGAACTATTACGTATATGGACTGTCGGGTATGCCGGTGGTTCTACGCGCGCGACAACGTTAGGCGCAGCCCGTGATCTCGTGACAACAGGTCCATACAGTCACGTACGAAATCCACTTTACCTTGGGAATCTCTTGATTAGTATCAGTATCTGCATCATTGCAAATGTCTTATGGCTTACACCTATTCTGGTTATCGGTTACCTTGTACAGTATCTCCCTATCATTACTGTAGAAGAGGCATACCTATTGGAATCTTGCGGTAGTGTCTACCAGACATATAAAGAGCAAGTTCCACGGTTCTTCCCACAATTCCACTCTTATCAATCACCATCAACACACGACTTTTCTTTCACACGAGCATTTAACAGTGAAAAACGCACATTAACTGCTATAATAGTTGTCATTGCAGCACTTTTTGTTAGACAGATTTTTTAGAAAAAACGTTCTGTTTCTACAGTATCTGAACTGTTTTTACCTTGACATCTATTTTCTGTAGATGTTATATTATTTAAGATAAACAGATCAAGAAGTGTGCATGGCATTTGCACATCTACATTCACAACACCAACATAACTTCAAACAGGGGGATATATTTCTGATGAAGAGACCTTTTTTTCACTTATATTACCATCTGTTTTTGCATTCCTATTTTTGATTCCAATCCATCTGTCAGTTGCACGAACATTTAACAACGATTTTGAGACAGGAGATCTCACGGATTGGGAGAAAACTGGGACAGCATTTGACTTCCAACCCACATGGGGAGATAACCCAACAGCAAGAAACCGTGGACAACCCTCGCGACACCAAGGAGACTGGTGGCTCGGACTATTTGAGAAATACCAAGGTCCAGATAAAGGAGTAGAACTCGGACAGAGTGCCGGGCAGACACAAGGGGATGCACCGCTCGGAGAACTTACATCTATTGAATTTAAGATCATTGGTCATACAATGAATTTCCTTATCGGAGGTGGAAGCCATCCATGGGGAAGTGCTGCACCGTGTTGCGTTAATCTGATAATCAATGAGAAAGTAGAACTTTCTTCAACCGGTAATGCTACAGAGACGATGAGTCGTAAAGAATGGGACGTTTCTGACTTGAGAGGCAAAACTGCACAAGTTGTCGTCGTTGACAATAATGGCGGCGGATGGGGACATCCAAACTTTGATGACATTCATCAGGCAGATGCCAACGGCAAGAATATCCCTTGGGATCGTGTCATGGCAGTTGAAGCACAAGGAAAATTAGCTGTCAGTTGGGCACAGATGAAAAAATACTACAGGTAAGTTCACTTTCTATAAAATCCGTATTATGATGAAATATGAAAATGATTAAAGGAGTTATTATATGAGAAGTAAATTCTGTTATATCCTATTTGCCATTTCTCTATTTGCTATCTTATTTGCATTGTCAACGCATCCTACTTTCGCACTAACCTTTAATAATGACTTTGAGACAGGGGACTTGACTGATTGGGAAGCAGATGGTAACGCGTTTGATTTTCAACCCACATGGGGCGACAACCCAACTGCTCGTAACAGGGGACAAGCATCAAACCATCAAGGTGACTGGTGGATAGGAGGTTTTGAAAAATATCAAGGACCAGACAAAGGCGCATCACTCGGACAAAACCCAGGGGATGTTCAAGGAGATGGTCCACAAGGTTCCATTACATCAATTGAATTCGTTATTATCGGCGATACAATGAACTTCCTAATTGGCGGAGGTATACATCCTTGGGATACTGACCCTAACCCTTGCTGTGTTAATCTCGTAATTGATGAGGAAGTCGTACGCACTGAGACCGGGAATAACAGCGAAACAATGCAGAGAAAAGAGTGGGATGTTGCTGATCTGAAAGGTCAGACCGCACAGATTGTTGTTATTGACCACCATGGGGGTGGATGGGGACATCTCAACTTTGACGACATCCATCAAGCCGATAGTAGCGGAAATATACCTTGGTCACAAGCAACTGCAGTTGAAGCACGTGGAAAACTGGCTGTCAGTTGGGCACAGATGAAAAAGTTCTACAAATAGTCACATGTATATTTAGTTATGTTCTTAAAAGTAGTAGGCACACGCCGTGTGCCGTTCACAAAGTTCTTAAGAGTAGTAGGCACTCCGTGTGCCGTCAACAAAACTCTTAAAAGTAGTAGGCACACGGCGTGTGCCGTTCACAACATCAAGACGCGATCTGCGTTGATGTTAAATAATAATGCATACACCTCATATAATTTTAAGGAGGAATGTTAGATGAATAAGATTTTCGTATCAGTGCTTTCTCTTCTGCTCATATTCCTGTTGCTTATAGTTGTTAATGATCTTACAGCAAAAACATTTAACAACGATTTTGAAACAGGCGACCTAACGGATTGGGAGAAGACAGGGACAGCATTTGACTTCCAACCAACGTGGGGAGATAACCCGACAGCAAGAAACCGTGGACAACCCTCACGACACCAAGGTGACTGGTGGCTCGGACTCGCTGAAAGATACCAAGGTCCTGACAAAGGTGCCGAATTGGGACAAAGTCCCGGAGATATGGCTCTGAACGATGCGGGTGCTGTCGCACCAGATTTTCCACAAGGCACTCTTACATCAATTGAATTCATGATTGTAGGGGATACGATGAATTTCCTGATGGGCGGTGGAAGTCGTCCATGGGGATCAGCGGAACCGTGCTGCGTTAATCTTGTGATTGATGAAGAGGTTGTCCGATCCGCTACCGGCGACAACAACGAAAGCATGACACGGAAAGAGTGGGATGTTTCCGACCTAAAAGGTCAATACGCACAAGTTGTTGTTAATGACCTAAGCAGCGGTGGATGGGGACATCCAAACTTTGATGATATCCATCAAGCCGATAGTGGCGGCAACATACCTTGGGCGCAAGTAACAGCCGTTGAAGCACAAGGAAAACTTGCTGTCAGCTGGGCACAGATGAAAAAGTTTTACAAATAGTCACGTGGATATTTAGTTATGTTCTTAAGAGTAGTAGGCACGCTCCGCGTGCCGTTGACAACATTAAAGACGCGAGAAGACGGCACACGGCGTGTGCCTGCTACTATACTTGGACGGCACACGGCGTGTGCCTACTACTATTAAATATAATTAGGGAGGAATGTAAGATGAATAAAATGTTACTTTTGATGCTTTCTCTACTTCTCATATTCCTGTTGCTTGTGTCTGTGAATGATCTTACAGCACGAACATTTAACAACGATTTTGAAACAGGCGACCTAACGGATTGGGAGAAGACAGGGACAGCATTTGATTACCAACCTACTTGGGGAGATAACCCAACAGCAAGGAACCGAGGACAACCCTCACAACACCAAGGTGACTGGTGGCTCGGACTCGCTGAAAGATACCAAGGTCCTGACAAAGGTGCAAAGCTGGGACAGAAACCGGGTGATATGCAACAGAATGCTGCAGGAGGGGTTGCTCCTGATTTTCCACAAGGCACATTAACTTCAATAGAGTTCAAAATTGTCGGAGAAACGATGAATTTCCTTATGGGTGGTGGTAACCGTCCTTGGGATTCAGCAGAACCGTGCTGTGTTAATCTTGTGATGAATGATGATGTCGTTCGAACCGTTACCGGTGACAGCCATGAGAGTATGACGCGAAAAGAGTGGGATGTTTCTGATCTAAAAGGTAAAACCGTCCAACTCGTCGTTATCGATCAAAGCAGCGGCGGATGGGGACATCCAAACTTTGATGATATTCATCAAGCAAATTCCAGTGGAAAGAATATACCGTGGGACCAGATCATGGCTGTTGAAGCACAAGGCAAATTAGCAGTCAGTTGGGCGCAGATGAAAAAGTATTACAGATAGAAATAATAAACAAACATCTATCATCATAAGGTATCTTGCTATTATGGTGATAGATGTTCTTAATTTGCACGCTGATGAAACTTATTGTACGTCTCTAATATTCCCTGTTCCATTGTATATGCGGGGGTAAATCCTATTTCCTCAGCGATGGGTGTTGCGTCATAATCCCATGAAATTCCGAACAGACCGGGTTCTATTTCAATCTGTGCTTCCGGTACGATAGATTTCAGGTACGCAACACCTTCTCTGACAGGACGAATTCCGCCCTTGACATTGAAGACCCGTGTTTTTGTCGTTGGACATGTGCATGCCATAACAATTGAACGGGATACATCTTCTACATACTGCCAGTCAACCGAATCATCACCGAAAGGACATACATGGGGTATCCCTAAAGCAACATCTTCAATCATTTTTGTCGTGAACGAACTCATTCCTCGCGTCCTTCCAACCCCATAGACTGCTGTAAAACGCAGACCGATTGAATCTACACCGTAAGCATCAAAATAGTGCATCGCGTATCTTTCATTAAGAGACTTACAGGCACCATAGATAAACTTAGGATAGTGGGGTGCATCGTTAAGAATTTGCTGGTGATTATAGTCGTCAGGTGAACCGAACACCGCAACACTACTTGCCCAAACCACACGTTTTAGATTGAAGATACGTGCTGCTTCAAATACATTGATTGTGCCTTCGCACACGACCTTTAAGGCTTGCGGTGGATTCGCGTTACAGGCGGGAACTTGCCAGGAAGCAAGATGTATAATCCGATCAATATTATGCTCCTGGACTGTTCGTAAAAGGTGGGGTAAATCCGTTATATCGCCTTGAACAAATTCAAACCTATCAATCTGTTCGTCAGACAACACCATTCTTGGAATAGTCAGGTCGTAAGCGAAATCGTAAATAACGATCTTTTCACCGGCAGCTAATAGATCTCTGATGACATAGGAACCGATACATCCCATCCCACCGGTGATCAAATAACCCATGCTGAAAACTCCTTTGAAATAACTGAGTAATCGTTAATCCGATGGTTTGTCCATATTCATCGGTTCATCCACATTGACAAGTATTTCATCCCCCTCAATTCTGATGGGATAAACGGGTATACTTTCTTCACCGGGCCAAACACATTCACCTGTTTTTACATCAAATTCCCACATGTGCATAGGACAAGTTATACATCCTTTGTCAAGGAATCCATAAGTCAACACACCACCGAGATGTGGACATATATTGTTCATTGCATAATACTCACCCTCAACGTTATAGATACCAATGAAAACACCTTCTACCTTGACACCGATACAGGTACCTGGTTGTATCTCGTCGGTTGTCGCGGCTTTTACAAACTGTGACATATATGTTGATACTCCAAAAAAAAAAAGAAATTATAGTGAACTTCAGAATTAATGAATCACTCCAGAACGGGCGAGGTCACCTCGCCCCTACGCTGGGGTCTTCGTAAACGGTGAAAATTCTCATTAATTACTCGATAACGAATTCGTCCGTAATAAATAAAATAATGATATATTAACGTGAAATAACTTTCCCTTCACCGCGCGGATCAGTACCGCCATCTTGGTAGGATCCATCGTTCCAAACACGTATAACATGTCCTGGTCCGCCGATGTTGCCATCTCTTGTTATATCATGACCGAGTTTTTCTAAGCCTTCAATTACTTCTGCTCCTGCACGAGATTCAACCTGAATTGGTTCAGCACCATCGCAATGGAATCGTGGTGCATCTACAGCTGCTTGTGCAGTGCTTTGCAGATCCATCAGACCAACGCTAATATTAAGTTGATTGTTTGGGATGGTACGTCCGCCAGGGATCCCGTAAGTGGCGAAAGGTTTACCGTTCACCGTGGCAAGGCACGGCCCCATGTTATGTAAGGGACGTTTCATAGGAGCGATGGAATTGGCTAACCCTGGTCTTGGATCAAAACGACCTACTCCGTGTCCGAAGAGTAGTCCTGTACCGGGGACTGTAACCATTGAACCGAATCCACCACCGTGTGTCTGTGTCAGAGATACCATATTTCCTTCAGCATCAGCAGTAGAGATATGACTTGTGCAGTACATCGGTTCATGGTAGACCACCTCACCCGGTTGGGGTTTCTCAAGTCCGGCATTCAGTTTCTCACTTAATTCCTCAGTAAAACTATCTGAAAGTTCACGTGTAATATCTATATCAACGAAATTGGGATCACCGAAACGACTCAACCTTTCATACCAACAGACTTTCATGGCTTCAGCAAAAAGATGAAATCTTTCAATCGTTGACATGGATGCCACATCAAACTTCTCTACTAATCTGAGCATCTGTAAGGTAGTTAATCCTCCTGCACCAAGCGGGGATGTGTATACCGAATAATCACGATATTGTATTTGATAAGGTTCTGCTATGAATGCACGGTAATTTTTTAGATCATCTACTGTGAGACATCCACCTAACTTTTGTATGTGTGTTGCTATTGTTTCGGCAATTTTCCCTTCATAAAATGCGGTATGTCCTCCCTCAGCTACAGCCTCAAGTGTTTTTGCCAGGTCTGGATTTGTAAGCACTTCACCTTTTTTAGGTGGTTTTCCATCTTTTAGAAATACGCGTGCTGTTTCAGGAAATTCCTTTTTCCAACGTTCAGCATTCCCCGCAATTCCGCCTCGGTTGGATGCATTTGGTGCAAACCCGTATCGCGCGGAATTAATCGCAGGTTTTAACACATCCGCGAGAGGTAGTGTTCCGAATTTGTCTAATGTTAAACATAGACCAGCCACAACGCCTGGGACGCCGATAGACAACGGTCCGTGGATGTTAACACGTCCTGGCACACGGTATCCAGCAGGCACATCAGGAGCCTCTTCAATTGTAAACATATCTGCAGAGGCCGCTCCCGGTGCTGCCGAGTTATAGTCAATTGCGACAACATTCTGCGTTTTCTTTGAATATATTAAAACACAACCACCGTAGCCAGCAATTCCGTTCTGTGAAGGTTCTACGACACCTTCAGTGAAGGCAGCAGCAACGGCTGCATCAACAGCATTTCCCCCAGCCAAAAGCATATCGAAACCTGCTTTAGCCGTTCGCGGATGCGGTCCAACAACTGTGCCGTATTTTGTTTTGTGTGACTTCAATTAGTATCCTTTCACGAAGACCACTCATCGTAGGGGCGAGGTCACCTCGCCCGTTTTAGTATCCTTTTACGAAGACCACCCAGCGTAGGGGCGAGGTCACCTCGCCTGTTGTGGAGTGTATCATTATTCTATAGTTTACTATAAGTTTGCACTTCTGTTCTCTGTTAGAATGAGAGGCATCCACGCCCAGGAACATAATGTTGAGAGAAAAATATACCGAATGTAATTGGCATCATATCGTCTTCGGGTAATGAAAAGAAAGGTCTATCAATTCGTATTTCAAGCTTCAGACGACTCTTTGTCAGACGGAGCATAGAGATACCGCCGACAAAGTATGCTTAACCCAGAATTTTCCCCTGATTCGTCATCTTCATAGTAGTAGCCATTAAAGTAATCGTAGTCATCATAGTAATACGAATCTTCATAGGATCCACCAAAGATGGAGAGGCCGCCTCCTACATAAGGGGATATGTTATTTGCATTAAAGAAATAACGACCCCCAATTGACCAAGATGCGAACATATATTCATATTCCCTTGCGCTCAACCGAAATTCTGTTCCGACACCATACTTAGGTGTTTCATAAGACCACCCAAATTCATATCCCGGATTAGCAGTCGCGTCTGTACCAGGGATAAAAGCACCGAAAATACCCATATTCCAGAGTGATTCACCCGGTTTCTTATTGAGTTCAGCTGCTTCATGCGTAGTAACGGTTTCCATGTCAATAGCTTGCTCAATCTCCTTGTCATTGACAAGAGCATCAACCAATCTCGGTGCAGCTTTAATCACTTCTTCTATGTTATCAATCCACAACTGTTTTTCGTCTAACACCGTGCCTAATGGCATTTCATGACTGAGTTTGACAAGGATTTTTTGTCCTAATCTGTTGAATGTGAGGCGATAAACCGTGCCTGAGGTCCTTGTTCTGTCAACCGGATCGTCAACTGAAACACCGAGTTTTCGGAATTCAGCAGCAATTAACATCGCAGCGCTTTCAGCATCAATTTCCTCTATTCCAGTATGCTGTCCTATCAATACAGTAGCAGGCTTTGGGTTTTCAGGTGACGAACGCTCTTGCGCGAAAACTTCAGTATAGGCACACAGTATGAGTAGAGCAGTAAAGAACAGCGCATATTTAAAAGCACATCTCTTTTGCATTTTTTCCACAATCTCCTCCGAGTTAACATCATTTTGGACATCCGTCTCAGCTGTAATATGCGTTTGATGTTGATTTGAATTCATGTTTCAGACTCCGTAAGTTAATTCCTTCTCTTGTGTATATTACCTGATTTTGTGTTCATCTTCAACCTATTTTCAGTTTGAGGGTCTATTTCAACCTGTTGTCGATTTACATTCATATCCATTCACCTAACCTCCTATTTTAATAGCACGTCTTTCTATAGTTGCTTTTCTTGCAGCATCAATTATTGCAAGGTTATGATAGGCTTTCTCTGGACTAATTGGTAGCGATTCACCTTTACTGAGTGCATTAAATGTCGCTTCAAAATATCTTTGATGTCCACTTGCATCCTTCAGCCCATCCTCATCAAGATTTGGCAGTTCAATCTGTTTCCATCCCCCAGTCTGTGTATATTGAGACAGCGCGTCTTTAACATTATAGCGATGTCTTATTCGCAGCGATCCTTCTTTGGCATGGACTTCACACCAACCAAAGTCTGTTGCTGGAACACACCATGCCCCTGAAATTGTAGTGATAGCACCGTTTTCATGTTCACAGAGAATCATCGCAAGGTCGTCAACATCTATCTTAAGACGCATTGTCTTAACACGCGCTTCAACATAACGCACTGGAGACTGAATCAGTGTGCAGACAGAATAGATTTCATGATAACTCGTATCACTAATACAACCACCCCCTTTGGATTTACTTGCACGCCATGCAAGAGCAGGCGTTGGGTGATTGGCAGAGAAATCAGAAGGTTTTAGGCCCATCCCAGTACTTCGTCCATAATAGGTTTCGCCGATTTCTGGCAACATCGCAGTTGCTGTTTGCATACCTGCAGTAAATAGGTAGTTATGCACGACTGTATATGGTACACCGTTGCGATTGATGGTTTCCAGAATCCTATCTGCATCCTC
Organism: Candidatus Poribacteria bacterium; assembly: GCA_012267415.1. Lineage (GTDB taxonomy): Bacteria > Poribacteria > WGA-4E > WGA-4E > WGA-3G > MSPOR6. Next base: position 231,148 of record JAAXGN010000108.1, read on the forward strand.
AAGTGAAGTTGCCATCGGTTTCTCAGATATTATTGCGACATCTGCGGATGCTGCTTCAATAACCTGTTCTGCATGCAATGAATGTGGTGTAGCTATTACAACAGCATCTATATCAACATTCGCAAGCATATCTCGATATTCAGTGTATCGGTTTTGTGTCGGTACGTTGAAGTCTTGACCAACAGTCTCAAGATTCTCAGGAACAACATCTGCTATCGCTGCTACCTTTACTATCTTTGAGAGTGAATGGTATGCACGCGCATGCGTTTTTTGAACTATACCACCACAACCTATAAGACCTAAACGAATTGGTGAAGTCATTATGTTTCTCCTTACAAGTAGTTTACCACATTTTAGTTTTGTATAAAAGGTTTTTGTAAAAATTTAACACAGGATTTTTTTTACATCTACGCAATCAGATATGCTATAATAGCAGCATATATTTCAACTGAAAGGAACAGATTATGAGTCAAGAAGAAAAGAAAGATGCTGAAGAGAATAAGTCTGATGAAAGTGAAAATTCAAAACCTGAAGATAACCTTTCTGTTACGCATCATAGTGTAACGATAAATGGTAAGGACTTGAATTACACCGCAACGACTGGCACATTGGTCTTAAAGGAAGAAACCGATAAAGAGGGTGAAAAACCTAAAGCATCAATATTCTTCATCGCCTATACTTTAGACGACGTTGAAGATACGTCAAAACGTCCGGTGACTTTCTCTTTTAACGGTGGGCCTGGTTCTTCATCTGTGTGGTTGCATTTAGGCGTGTTGGGACCGCGGCGCGTTAAACCTGATGAACACGGAAATCCTCCTCAACCACCATATCAACTAACGAATAACGAATTTTCTATCCTGGATAAGACAGATCTTGTCTTTATCGATCCTGTGAGTACCGGTTTCAGTAGAGCCGTACCGGGTGAAGAAGCGAAACAGTTCCACGGATTTCAGAAAGATATTGAGTCTGTCGGAGATTTTATTTTACTCTACTTGGGACGTTACCAGCGTTGGCGTTCACCGAAATTCCTAATTGGTGAAAGCTACGGAACAACGCGAGCATGCGGATTGTCAGGATATCTACAAGACAGACGTGGTATGTATCTCAACGGAATAATGCTTGTTTCGGTCGTGTTAAACTTCCAGACGATTCGATTTGCTGCAGGGAATGACCTACCCTATATCCTCTTTTTGCCAACTTATACAGCAACTGCCTATTGGCATAACAGGTTAGATCAATTGGAAACTGAAACTGAAGACAGTTTTGAGAAGATATTAGCGGAAGTAAGAGAATTTGCATTAGGTGATTATACTGTCGCTCTGATGCAAGGTTCTAACCTGTCAGATCGTAGAAGACAAGCGATAGTTAAGAAATTAGCGATGTATACGGGACTGTCAACGGATTACATCGAGAAGACAGATCTAAGAATCAAGATCCATCGGTTCTGTAAGGAGTTGCTCAGGGATGAAGGGGAAACAGTCGGACGATTTGATAGCCGCTTTAAAGGTATAGACCGGGATTCTGCCGGAGAAAACTATGAATATGATCCAAGTTCTGCCGTTATTCAAGGTGCATACACTGCAACGTTGAACGATTATGTTCGGGGTGACCTGCAGTTTGAGAGTGATCTCCCTTATGAAATACTGAGTGGACGCGTACATCCTTGGAACTATAGTGGACATCAGAACGAATATGTCAACGTTGCTGATACATTGCGAAAAGCAATGACTATGAATCCTGCATTGAAAGTCTATGTTGCTAACGGTTACTTCGATTTAGCAACACCGTTTCTGGCTTCAGAATATACATTTACACACCTCGGTCTTGATAAATCGTTGCAGGACAACATTACCATGGCTTATTACGGTGCGGGACACATGATGTATATTGATATGGACGAACTGGAGAAGATGAAAGCGGATATGGATGCGTATCTTGATGCTACGCTTTCTGATTAAAATATTGACTGGGCTTCACAACGGGCGAGGAGACCTCGCCCCTACGCTGGGTGTTCTTCGTCATCGTTGTATGGGGTGAAATGTCTCATTAATTATTCACTTTACTATATAGTGCACTTGTATACTAAAGGTCTTCATGAGTTATCAAAGAGATTTTGAAAAGAGACTCAACGTAGCAGTCGTCGGAGTTGGATCACACGGTTATCGGAATGTTCTGCCGACTATGACGTTTCTTCCAGTGAAGTTACAAGCCTTCTGCGATGTCAATATTGAACGGGCGGAACTGACTGCCAAACAGTATGGTGTTAAAAGATGCTATAAAGAAATGGGAGACATGTTTCGGCATGAGGAATTAGATGCGGTATTTCTATGCGTACCGCCTCGTCTCCACCCAGAACTGACGTGTGAAGCGTTAGATGCTGGTGTGCATGTCTGGTTAGAGAAGCCGCCAGGAATGTTCGCAAGGGAAGTTGAGACGATGATTCACCACCGAAATGACCGTATTGTAGTAGTCGGATTCAAGAAGGCATTCATGCCTGCTACGCAGAAGATCATTGAAATCTTCAACACGGATGTATACGGTCCTTTGCGGACTCTGTTAGGTGTATATCCGATGTCTATTCCAAGTGATGGGGAACGGATCCTGCGCGAACGGGAACATACGAACTGGCTCCAAAATGGAGTTCATCCTTTATCGTTGTTGTTAGCAGTAGGTGGAAAAGTCTCTGCTGTTACTGTTCACCGCGCAAAGCATGGTGGAGGTGTATGTATCATTGAATTCGCGAACGGTGCAATGGGAAACTTCCATTTAGCAGATGGTGCAAGACATGGTCAACCATCTGAACTCTATCAGTTTTTTGGAGATGGATGCCATGCTGAGATACGAAACGGTACGCAGGTACTGCTTCAACGCGGCATGCAATTTGATTATCGGGACAGCACGAGTTTTATGACAGAGGGTTTCGATAGCGGAGCAATCGTGTGGGAACCGCAGCATTCACTCGGTACACTTGAAAACAAGGGACTTTTCATACAAGGTTTCTACCAAGAGATGCGTTATTTCTGTGACTGTATTTTGCAAGGAAAACTTGCAGAGAAAGGATCGCTTGAGTTTGCATTAGAGGTGATGAAGGTGTATGAGGCGGGACTACGATCAGAGGGAGACAGGATTGATATTTCCTAAATTCTATTGAAAACCTAAAACGAACTATCATACTTTGATTCAATATTTACCAACTGATCAAATTGATCCAGAAGTTACGGATGTGCTTGATGGTATCTTAGAAGTCACAAGCAGAGCAAAACCGATGAACAGTTGATGGATTACGAGATGGAGGAATCGTGGAATATAGAAGACTTGGAAACTGCGGATTAAAAGTATCCGAAATCTGTTTGGGCACAATGACATTCGGTCATGGTACTGATGAAGAAGAATCTGAGCGGATGGTACATCTGGCTTGGGATACAGGGGTCAATTTCTTTGATACTGCCAATTCTTATGCGGAAGGACAATCTGAAATACTTCTCGGAAAAGCACTTAAAGGGAGACGTCGTGATGCTGTTGTCGCAACGAAGTTTTTCAATCCGATGGGTCCTGGAATTAACGATTCTGGTATGTCCCGTGTGCATATTATGCAAGCTATTGACGACAGTCTTATGCGGTTACAGATGGATTATGTGGACATATATTACATTCATCATGTTGACACGCAGACACCTTTAGAAGAGATGTTACGCGCTTTAGATGACCTTGTCCGTGCTGGGAAGGTGCGTTATACCGCATGTAGCAACTATCAAGCCTGGAGATTGTCTGAAGCATTGTGCCTAAGTGAATCGCTCAACTTGGAGAAATTTGTATGCTATCAACCACAATACAGTCTCGTTGTCCGCGACATTGAGCAGGAGTTGGTTCCGCTCTGTGAATATAAAGGTTTGGGGATAGTCGTGTGGAGTCCGTTAGCCGGAGGATTCCTATCTGGCAAGTACAGACCAGGAGAACGAACCCGACAAGGTTCACGTTCCGAAGAGGGTTGGGCATTTCCACACCGTTATTTTGCTGCCAATGCAGATGAGACGTTGCAGGTGCTTCTTGAAGTAGCAGACGAATTACAGCGAAGTCCTGCTCAAGTCGCTCTCAGATGGGTACTTGAACAACGCGCGATTACCTCTGTGATTATCGGTGCCCGAAATATGCAACATTTACTGGATAACCTTGGTGCAAACGAGTGGAAGTTAGAAGGTGACGCATTGGTAGGTTTAAATGAAGTGTCACTACTACCTGACCGATATCCAGAAAACATAGAAAAAAATATGCACGAACGACGAGACAGTGCAGTCAGAATGCCCCTACGGTTTTCTTGACAGGATAATATACAGTACTTCAATGCTACGCACTAACCGAATGCGTTGAAAAACCGAACTTTTTCTTAAAACTATCAGACTAAAAATTAACTGGAATTAATTGAGTCGGTAAAGTAATATTCTAATATTCCAATTTCTCTGAAGAACTTCTGTTGGGAGTAATACCATTTCTATCAGATTATCTCTTATTTCCGAATGTTAGAAATGAAACGGAGAACGGCACAATCTGGAAAGATTGTGCTACAATAAAGAGACCTTCTCAATTAGAAATGGTATAAGAATCATCCGATAAATCTGGAGGAATTTCTATGAGTAAATGGAAAATAGTTACGATTAGTACGATAGTTGTCCTTGTAGTTGGTGCTGCTGTAGTTATCGGACGCATGGTATTTGCAACCAAAGATCGTAATGGTAATTCAGATGCACCTGCAGTAGAGACCGTTACTGTTGAACGCGGTAACATTGATGTAAAAATTGATGCTACTGGTACCATAAAACCGTTGAATATCGTTGAAATCAGCTCTAAAGCAAGTGGTAAGATTTTAGAACTCCGTGTTGATGCAGGAGATTACGTAGAAAAGGATGACATCATCGCTGTTATTGAGAAAACCTATGTGGAGATTAGTCTGGAACAAGCAGAAGCGGATTTAAAGGCAACTGAAGCGCGCTATCAACAGGCTGAAATTGACATTCAACTACAGCAGGAACAATCTGAAATCCAGATCCGTCAATCCAGAGAATCACTTGCAGAAGCAAAGAAACGTTTAGAACAGATAAAAGAACAGATTCGACTTGAGAAAATTGCAAACAGGCGCGGTGTAAAAGATGCAGAAAACAGTTTGAAGATTGCCAACCTACGATACAAACTGTTGACATCCGAAACAGTCCGAGAAGAAACGAAAAAACGGGCAGAAGCATCTGTTACACAAGAGAAAGTTAACCTGGATCTCGTCAAAACTGAACACCAAAGAAATGAGGAACTGTTCAAACAGGAGCTCATTTCAAAGGCTTCTCTTGACGCATCACAAGCTCAGTTCCGTTCTGCAGAGGCACGCTACCAATCAGCAGTTGAGCAGCTAAAGTTGGTTGAACAACCTGCCAGTGAAGTAGAACTTGAACTGGCACAAGCAGATATTAAGAAAGCAGAATTCTCTTTAGAGGTCGCTAAGGAGAAAATTGAAGCTGAAGCATCACGGGATATGGATATTGAATTACAGCAACAACGCATTTCACAAGCAGAAGATGGTCTAAAACTGGCACTTACGAACCAAAAACAGATTGACAGGAAACAACGTGATCTTGAGAGCGCAAAGGCATCCCTAAAACGAAGTCAAGGACAACGAGACCTGCGACAGATAGAATTTGAAGATACTATCATCAAAGCTCCTATATCTGGCACGATACTCGAAAAAAAGGTTGAAGAAGGACAGGTCATAACTTCACGTTTATCTTCTATCGCCTCATCAGAAGGACAGACGTTGGTGACAATGGCAGACCTTAACACTGTATATGTCGTCACAGAAGTAGATGAAACTGACATCGGCAAAGTCCAGATAGGACAACCTGTTACAATAACTGTGGAAGCTTATCCCGACATGCCGTTTGAAGGGGAGGTATTGAAAATCGCACCGATAGGACAGGTGATTCAGAACATTACAACCTTTGAAGTTACTTCTGAGTTGAAAAATGTTGGCGCACCAGATACGCGTCAAGGCATGCGTCGACGTGGCGGTCCTCCACCCGGAGCAATGGAAAATATGACGGATGAACAGCGGGAACGTTTTCGTGAAATGCGTCAACAAAGACAGGCGGAAGCGACAAATCAGAACCGACCCAACAGACCAAACCCTCAGGAAACAACACAAACCCCCGTAGAACCTGACATTGCTAAAGTTGAAGAACAGGAAGAAGCAGGTGAGGATGATTGGGGGTCCCTATTTAGTGGGTTCATGGCAGAAACGACCACAGAAGATGTTGCTGATAGACCTCAACAAGCAGAAACGCAGGAAACAAATAGAACCCCTTTTCTCAGACCGGGTATGAATGCAAGTGTTGAGATTTCTGCTGTAAATAAGACGAATGTCCTCACGTTACCAACCGAAGCTGTGCTTGACATGCGCGGTAGAAAAATGGTGAGGATCATCGGTCCTGATGGACTACCCGGACGTCCGCAACCTATCGTCGCAGGGGTCAGCAGTTTTGATAAAATTGAGATTATTTCCGGACTCGCAGAAGGTGATGTGGTTGCCATAGGTGGATTCCAGAGAGGGAACAATGGCAGTGAGATGTTTAGACGTATGATGCAGAATCCTGCATCAACAGTAAGACGCATGGGGGGCGGTGGCGGACCCCGAGGAAGGTAGACACAAAGGAGAGAGTTTATGAGCATCCTTGAAAGTCTCGCAAACGCATTTCGGGGGCTATTAGCAAACAAACTTCGCTCAATTCTAACAATGTTAGGTGTTATTATCGGCGTCGGGGCAATTATTACGACAACTTCTATAGGAGAAGGTGCAAAAGCGGACATCACTGAACGGATTCAGACCTTGGGTGCAAACATCCTTGCTATACGACCGGGACAGAGTATGTTCCGAGGACGCAGCTCCGCAGATGCGCGAAGGACGCTTACCGTTGATGATATTTCTATATTGCGCGAATATGGTCAGCATTTCAGCTACGTTACACCAGAAGTCAGCAATCGCGCACAGGTAAAATTTCTAAATAAGAACACAAACACTACCATTGTTGGCACTTCTCCAGAATATCTCGTTACCGCTAATTTTAATGTTCAAAATGGAAGGTTTTTTAGTGAAAACGATATCCGTTACAAGAAAACTGTCTGCGTACTTGGTAAGACCGTTGTAGACAATCTTTTTGAAAAACGGGATCCTGTTGGACAGAAGATCAAAATAAAGAACATCGGTTTTCATGTTTTAGGAGTTATGAAAGAGAAGGGGGCGAGTGGATGGCGGAATCCTGATGACCAAATCTTTATACCCTATACAACAGCAATGAAACGGGTATTTGGGAACGATTATCTCTCAAGCATCAGCATACAGGCGAAAAGTGATAAACATTTGGAAGATGCTGAAACAGAAGCAACCGAACTTATCCGGAAACAGCATAAAATACCTATCAACAAAGAACTTGATTTTCATGTCCGTAATCAAGCAGAATTTATGGAGACATTGGAAGAATCAAGTCAAACATTTACGAACATGATCTTAGGGATCGCAGTGGTGTCCCTCATTGTCGGTGGCATAGGTATTATGAACATTATGCTGGTTTCTGTAACTGAACGCACAAGAGAAATTGGCTTGCGTAAAGCAGTTGGTGCACAACGTTTGGATATTCTTTTTCAGTTCCTCGTAGAATCAACAACGTTAGCCTTAATCGGTGGATGCGTAGGTGTCGGTGTCGGTATAATAGGTGCAGAAATGGTACCATCCCTGTGGGGATGGCGTACTGTGATTTCACCTATCTACGGATTACTTTCATTTATTGTCAGTGCACTCGTTGGTGTTTTCTTCGGTGCATATCCTGCATGGAAAGCAGCAAAACTGCACCCAATTGATGCACTTAGACACGATTAGACGTTATTATAGGCATTATACAGAAAACGTTTATTACACCCTCTTCAGTCCCGTAGGGACGATATGTTTATAGAAAAACGTTTATTACACCCTCTTCAGTCCCGTAGGGACGATATGTTTATAGTACAGATGCAAATATATGTGAAAATCAACAAATAAATTGTTAACTCTAAATTAAGAAGGACAAAACATGTCAAAAATAGCAGTCATTGCAGGTGTAGGACCCGGGTTAGGAGCAGCTATCGCACGAAAATTCGCAGACGAAGGATGCAATCTTGCTTTGTTGTCACGTTCATCTGCATATAGTATAAATCTATCAAAGAGATTGGAAGAGACAGGCATATCAGCTATCCCTATACCAACGGATATAACGGATGCTGGACAAGTAACCGACAGCTTTGCCAAGATTCGTCAAGAATTAGGTGTACCTGATATATTAGTTAACCACGCAGGTAATGCTGCCTGGGGAAATCTTTCTGAACTTACTGCAGAAGCATTTGAAAACTCATGGCGGGTATGTACACTCGGAGCGTTTCTTTGTGTGAAGCAAGTTGTGCCAGGTATGATTGAAAAAGGGGAAGGTACTATCCTATTTTCTGGTGCGACATCAGCAGTTCGCGGCAGGTCAGGTGCGATTGCATTTAGTAGTGCAAAATTCGCGATGCGCGGTTTAGCATCTTCTCTGGCACGGGAAGTTGGTCCACAAGGTATTCACGTAGCGCATGTTATTATAGATGGTATCATAGATTCACCAAATCTACGTGAAAGGTATAAGTTATCTGAAAATGAACCTTTACTGAAACCTGATGCATGCCGAAACCTATTGGGCACTCGTTCAGCAGGAACGCAGTGCGTGGAGTTTTGAGGTAGATGTGCGACCCCATAATGAGGAATTCTTTACGTAAAGCAAGAAAACACACAATTTCAATTAAATACCCTGATTGGCATGTTCTCAATCAGGGTATTGTCTTTTGACGCATGTATTTTAAAACGTACTATCACGGTTTGTTATCGGACACCAGCGCGCTGTTTGTAGGTAACGCAACAGAACATCCTTGGCATCTGAAGTGCCAATACGGTGAAGCGCATGCACCGCATTTCCCCGGATATAACGATTATCATCAAATAGTAGATTTTCTAACCCTTCAACTGCTTCCGCAGCATGTTCTCCAATACGCGAGATGGCAAACACGGCAGTGCGTCTGATACCTTCGTTATCGTCTGCTAATGCTTTTGTCAATTCTTCTACCGCACAAGCATTCGTTTGACTTGTTGTGCCTAAGGCTTCAATTGCACGCACCCGAACTGCTGTAGATTCGTCTTGTAATGCTTCTATCAATGCAGGTACTGCAGATTCGGCTCTCGTTCCAAGGTCTCCTAAAGCTTCCGCTGCATTGGCACGAACATGATCAGGTGCATCCTGTAAAGCATTCTTTAGTGAATTTACGGCTGGTATTCCCACAGCATTTAGCGCGTAACATGCATTCCTTCTCGTCATGTCTGCTTCTTCATGTAGGCAACGCACTAACGGCTTTACTGCTTCTTCGCCAAACTTAGATACGTTATAGGCAGCTTGTAACCCTGTTGATTCGGTCTCACTATTCATTGCGGTAATTAATTCAGAGAGTGCCGCGCCGTTAGGAGAAGCGGAAACATCCTCACTCTTATGACCGAGATGCCAGTTCCACAGATGTCTAAACATCTCTTGATGTTCAGCCGGTCCAGCTGCCGTTCCGTTTGACCATAACTTTTCTCTATTTTCCCAGGTCGGTTCCACAGGTTCCGTCATGCGTGCATAGAGAAACTTCATCATATACCGTCTCTCTTCAGTTTGGTTTGGCATAGCACGGTGCCAAAGGTCGTAATTGGCAAATGCGACTGTGCCTGCTTTTCCTGTAATGGGTTGTTCAGGGGAAACTTTAGACCCTTCCTGAGTACTAAAATAATGACTAACTGGAACGACACCTGTAGGTCCCCGTGCAATGGGTGTATCTTGTGGATAATAGAACACCAACAACCTACGGGTATGATGAGACCATCGTTTGCCACCATCCTGATGCAAGTTTTGTCCCTTACTACCGGGTGGATTGTAGTGGGGGTGTCTATGGGGTTGCATATAGTAATTTGGACCCAAGAGACTTGTCAAAGCACCCTTCACATTCACATCATCAAAGACATGCTGAATCTCAGGGATTCGTGGTAATAGGTTGTTCCCAGGATTCCCTTCCTTATCAAAGACGCCAACAGTTTTCGCGAAGATTTCATCATGAAATTCGGGGGGTAACTCAGTTTCAACGGTGACAAAACCGTTCACGATAAATTGCCGCATCTGTTCATCAGTTAATAGCGTTTCAGGCATTTTACTTTCCTCCAAAAGTTTCAGATTATATCATCTGGTATATCAAACACAACGCCATCCCTCTTTTTCTCATAAGAGATTATCTCTACTTCTATGGTTTCAGATAAAAACTGCTTTGAATCATAACTACTTGGTTTAATAGATTGTGGGACATTGGAATACAGTACCTCAAAGGCATTATTTTCAAGTGAATGTATTTCTTCTAAATTATTAAACAGAATAGATTGCTCTTGACTGGTTACTATAGGAAAACCGTAGTGTTTATTGTTGTATTTCAGTGATTTTGCCTCTTTAGTACGTCTTTTCAAGAACACAAGATGCTTTCGCAGTCTATTCAACAGATATTCGTTTGAAAACGCTACTATCTGACTCATAAAAGAATCAAAACAGTGTTGAAAACTGCTATCGATTTCAACACCAACGCTGTTGCGTGCAGATGTCATGGCAGCGGTAACCGTAGTTCCTGTGCCTAAGAACGGGTCAAGAATCACATCACCCTTGACAGAGTACATATTTATGAGTCTATAAGCCAACTCAAATGGGAACGCTCCACTTCTCAATCTTGACATACCATCCGAGAGTTTCTGTTCTTTTCCCTTGATGTCTGTCCATACATCTGAATACCAGATATTCCTTTCTTCCCAAAACAGTGCACTTTCACGTCTATTTTCTTTCTCATTCTCTGTTTTAAATTCCCTTTTTTGTCCTTTTCTGAGTATTAGAATGTATTCGTGCTCTAAAGTTACATAAGCACCCGCAGGCAGCATACCTGAACCCATAAATTTATTAGGTGTATTTGCTTGTTTTCTCCATAGGATATCGGGCAGTACTGAAAAACCGATCTCTAATAGATAATTCAAGATTCTTGCGTGATTTGGATATAAACAGAAAGTACCTTTTACTGTCCTTGTTGCATCACCTATATTGATGCATGCAAATCTACCGTTCTTTAGCACTCGGAAAACTTCGTTCCATACAGAATTGAGAATTTCATGCATTAAATTAAACGCCAATAGACCCTCCCCGCAGGATAATGCTTTTAGGATGTCTGGATTCTGATTTCCAAACATTTCATCCCACATGTTTATCATTGGATAAGGAGGAGAAGTAACTATCAGATCAATACTCTCTGAAGGTATGTTCTCTAAGTTTCTTGAATCTTGGTATAGGATTTTATGGTTGGTTTTCATCGGGGGAATTACCTGAAGTGGAATCATTGATAAACAGGAACAATCACACTATTCTCGTATAATAATAACATACTTCGTATTAGTCTTCAACGAAATTCAGTATTAAGTGAAGGCAGGTAAAGTCCACCAATTTTCTTGTACTGTACACTGATGAGTCCCTTTTCCAGAAATCATCTCTTACTCCTAATCTCATAAGGATTGTGAGTCATTCTAACAGATAGAAGGTATAATATCAAGTGTATTTACATTATCAATACCTTGCCAAAAGATGAATGTGCTACGACTTGATAACGCCAAATCCCAAGCAGATACTTTATTGCTTAGAATGACGTGTTTGGTTGCACAATCAAGATGAATGTGCTACAGTTTGACAATATCATATTCTTAGCGCGGAACTTTTCGCGTGGGATGAATAGAATTATAGGAGGATGAAATGCATAGGCAAGTAACGATTGTGCTACTACTAATTTTCTGTTTCGCAGTAGTTTCCACAACTGCACAAAAACCTGTCTTTCCTGATCGCATGCCGATAGTAGACCGTCCATTTACAGACGATCCTGACAAATTTACATTCGCAATTATTGGAGATAAAACGGGTGGCGGTCTTGATAAATGGCATGTATTTGACCGTGCTATTGATGAACTAAATGCGCTGAAACCTGACTTTGCTATCATGATAGGCGACCTTATTCAAGGGGACACCACACGTAAGGAACTTCTGGATTCTCAATGGAAGGAGTTTTGGAAACACCAATCAAAACTGACAATTCCGTTCTTACCTATACCAGGAAACCACGATATTACCAATCGCGTCATGTATGCGTACTGGGAAACGAACATCGGACGTACATATTCCGCATTTACCTATAAAAACTGCCTATTTCTTTTGCTCAATACGGAGGAGTGGCATCAAAATGATGAATGGACAAACTGGTTTGGAAAAGAACAGATTGAGTATGTAAAAATGCAATTAGCAAAACACACCAAAGTTAGGCATACATTCGTATTCTTACACAGACCCCTATGGTTGCAGAAGAACTCTGGGTGGGAACTGATAGAAACGGAACTCGGCGATAGAGACTATACTGTTTTTGCCGGACACCATCACAAACTGACACGCTATGACCGTAATGATAGAAGGTACTTCGTATTAGGTGCTACAGGTGCAGGTTTCACTCCCCAAGAAATTCGAGAAGTGGGTGCTTTTGATCATTATAGCCTTGTGACTGTAGATGATACAGATGTAAATGTGGCAATTATTGAACCGGGTAATGTCTTTCCAGCGGATATAGCCATACAAGAATTTAGAAGCAAAGTTGCAAGACAACTCAACTTCAAACATAACTTCAAACTTGACAGAAGCACAGAAATTTTCAACGGAAGTATTGATATTATACTCAAGAATACACTTGAAAAACCTTTGATAGTTGATTTAGCTTTTGACCCGAATGGGCACTGGATGAACATGCCAAATAGACTACAGTTGCAAGCCGAACCTGGACTCAGTAGTAAAGCGACTGTCAATATATCTGTCCGTTTCGATTCCATTACACCATTACCTGTATGTAGGTATTCTATGCAATACGGTGGTGAACAGTTGTCAAGTGGGACGAGACTATTTCATCCAATTCCACGAGAGTCAATGAAAGTCATAAAAGATTGGATGCTACTTGGACCTTTTGACTTAGGATTGAAAAACATGCCATCAGATACTTCAAAAATACCGAAGAACTTTCAAGCAATCCAATTGCCCGATACCGATTTGGAAAAAACCTATAATGGACATTCAGGTGAAATTTTTTGGATAGAACACCATACTATACCCGACAGCATTGAACTTCGGAAGTTATTCGGAGATGCTGAATTGACTTACGGATTTGGCAGGACTTACATTAAGAGTCCGGAAGCAAGAAGTGTATTTGCACAGGTTAAATGGGGTGGAAATCTCGGAAAAGTATATCTAAATGGCATTGAGATTCCGAGCGCAAGAATCCCAAATAAAAACCTTTACGGTTGGTGGGTACACTTTGCACTGCCGCTGAAGAAGGGATGGAATACTTTTACATTCCTGACTGCCGATTATAATGGATATTGGGACTTCCGGTTGGAGGTAGCCGATTTTGACAATGTCCTTGAATTTAGATCTAATAGTTCCCTTTCAAAGTAACACTTACGATATTATGGTTGTAATCAAGAAAACTAAGTATCTCATTCAATTCATTTGTGTCGTTATGAATAAATTGATAATCCGCGTTCAACGACAAGTTAGATGTAAATATCCAGTTCATAGATGCATTAAGACCATATTGTGTATCCTTTCGGATTCCTGCATTTTCTATGATTCTCCCGTCTGCGTCCCTTAGGTTTCTGCCTTCAAAATTCACCCATAGGTGGAACAAGCGAAGCCTTATTGATCTACCGACATCAAGTTTATAATAAGCACTTAACGCAGTTTCTGTACTGCTGAAATTGAAGTAATCTATGTTTGATTGGTTGAGAAATAGGTTGACTTCTTGTTGAAAGACATACCGGTCAGCAGCAGTCTGCAGTAACTTAACAGTACCGAAATGTCTCCAATCTGTTCTCCGTTGATCATCTGCTATGTTTGCTGCCCCTAAGATGAACGTATTCAGGTTGGTTTGGTAACTTCCGTGTTCTATGGCATAATCTGCTTTGCCAATCACCTGCTTAAGTAGACCTAATTGTAATCGGGTTGTAACCTTATGATTTGTTGAACCGACAAGTAAGAAATCTTCTCTTTTTCTTTCATCATCATCAAAGTGCTGTAGTCTGAAGTTATATTCTAACAATCGTCCAATACGAATGCCGCTTTGATATTCATTGTTATTATACACACTTAAAGAACGTGATAACCGTTGTAATTGTTGAGAGACTGCAATTTCGGGTAAGTTTGTAAAGGGTCGATAGCGCAATTCAGTCAAGAGGAAATTGCTTGCTGCATCAAATTCGTTGAGTTTTCCTTCTGCTCCAGTATAATTTTCATATTGTGGTGTGTATTGTAGTTTGAGATGGAGTTTCCTATCTACAATCGGTAATTCACCACGTAGGTTAATACCGAACTGGTTAATCAGACCTTGCAGTTGTGGGTTTTCTTGTCCAGCAAGACTACTGATGTATGGATCAACGCTCAATCCAAATTCGATATGGTCGTTATATGTGTTTGATATGTGTGTATCGATTGTGAATGCAGGAGGTGTGGTTTCTTTCTGTTTAGGTTCGGGTAGCAGCAGTTCTTGACCGAATTCTGGCGGCAACTGAGCAGAAACTTTTGGAATAGTAGACAGGAGTGTTAAGCCGATTAGTGGTATTATTGTAAGAAAACAGAATCGTTTCACAAAGAGTCGTAAAATCAACGGATACATTGTGAGTGTTGTTCCCCTTTATTCTCGTTGATGTGTTGCTGTAATAGTTTAGCATAGATTGACCTTGTGGACAACTGAATTGTGTCTGCTGCTTTTTTTGTCAGAATCGCGGAAAGCGCGTTTGTGTCAGAATCGCGGAAGGCGCGGAGGACGCGGAAAACGCGGAAGGGGGTTCTTGTAACTCCTGCTTTTTTTAGAAGCAGACGCTTGTACTGAACAAATACCCTCTTTTTCTGTGTCCTCTGTGTCCTCTGTGCTCTCCGCGATTCAGACGGTTACTTTTGTCAGAATCGCGGAAAGCGCGGAAAACACGGAAGGGACTCTTATGTCTCATATATTTGATCTTACAAGTAAACATGTGAGTGTGACCAAAGCCCTCTTTTTCTGTGTCCTCTGTGTCCTCTGTGCTCTCCGCGATTCAGACAGTATCTTTCTTTTTCATTCCTTAAACGAGGCAGTTACCCGCGGGATACTCTCTTCACAAGCAAACCGTTCTATGCTGGATGCGCCTACAAACCCGACAGTATCTGTATGCTCGTTGATATAAGCAGCATCTGGTGCTTTTGCGATGGGACCGCCGTGCGACAAACAGATCACATCAGGATTTTGGGACTTTGCTGCATCACATATCTCCTGTACTCGTACCGCTGCATCTTGAAGGGTGAAAGCGGTCTCTGCACCGATGGTGCCACCTATTGTGGTGTTCATGTGTGCTATAATAACGTCTGCCCCTGCAAATGCCATATTCTCAGACTCTTCGGGATTAAAGACATAGACGATTGTGAATAGGTCCATCTCGTGTGCAATATGTATCATTTCTACTTCTTTGTAGAATCCCATGCCTGTCTCTTCAAGTGTGACGCGAAAGGTGCCGTCTATGACACCGACGGTGGGGAAGTTGTTGACACCATCAAAGCCGACATCGCGCACCTGCTTTAGGAAGTTACTCATCCGTCTTGTTGGGTCTGTGCCGTTAACACCGGCGATTACGGGGGTTTCTTGGACGACTGGTAGGACTTCTCGTTCACCCATCTCCATGACGATGGCGTTGGCATCGCCGTATGCTAATAGTCCTGCACATGATCCGAATCCTGACATCCGATAGCGACCAGAGTTGTATATGACAATTAGGTCTGCTCCGCCTTTTTCTGCGAATTTTGCGGTGATGCCTGTTCCCGCGCCGACTGCAAGCAGGGACTTGTCTCTGTCTAATTCTGAATTGAGTCGTCCTAAGACTTGTTCTCGTGTATAGTCTGGCATTTCGTTTTCCTTTCTTATAGCAGATTACCAAAAATTAGTTTACACTTCTTCTGTAGGAGCGATCTCCGAATCGCGACAAAACACGTTGATGGTCGGGAATCGGAGTTCCCTCCTACAAAGTTGATAGTCGAGAATCGGCCAGAAATATATTAACTGGCTTCCTACAAAGTCATGGCTACTCATCCCGCGCCTTTGCTTGTAAACGTGCGGCTTCACCTGGGTTTCCGATGTGCAAAGTGTTATATGCTTGATCGGATGACTTGAAGGGACCTACACCTTGTTTGCCGTGCCAATCACCTTGGTTCATGATAGGATTGGGTAGACCTGTTTCCTTCTCTCTTTGCTGAATCCAGTTCTTCATGCGGGTTTCCAGTAGATTGACTATATCTGGATGTGTATCGGCAAGGTTTTCGTTCTCATCGGGGTCATGAATGAGGTTGTAGAGTTCGACCGGCGGTTTATAGTGGAAATCGGGTTCAAGTGCGACGATAAGTTTCCATTCAGGGGTACGCCATCCGTGTTTGCGCATCCATGTGCATTCTGTGATATAGATTTCGCTTTCATAGGAAGCGATTTCGCCACTTATTAGGGGAGTGAGACTGTTTCCATCAAACGCGATATCCGTTTCAATATCTGCTAATTCAAGGAGTGTCGGGACGAGGTCTTTGTGCTGGTTATATCCTGAAACGCGTTTACCTGCTGGAATACGGCCGGGATATCTTATGATCAATGGCACGTGGAGGGTAACATCGTAGAGTCCATGGTGATCAAACCAACATTCATGGTCGTAGAGTGTTTCACCGTGATCTCCGTTAATAACGACTATTGTTTCATCTAATACACCACGTGTTTCAAGCGCGTTAAAGAGCGTCTGGATACAGGCGTCCATGTATGCTATTGCGCCATCGTATTGTGCAATGACGTAATCTTTATCTGTAATACCGACCGGCATCCACGATGCGAAGTAATCGCAAAACGGTTTGAATGACATCACAGGTTCCATGGATGTGTTGCTCGGATCGCATTCATCGCCGTGGTAGAACATGCGTTCATAGGGTGCGGGAGGGAGATAGGGTGAATGCGGGTCCATGTGTCGCAGGAACAAGAAAAACGGCTTTTCATCACTCTGGTCAATCAACCGATCCAATTCAGGGAGGGTTGTTTTGTTTAGGTTTTCCGCTTTGGGACTGCGTCCGGTGTCGTCAGGTCCCCATCCAGAAAATTCCAGATAAGTATCAAAACCGCGTCCACTCGGTCCACCGAACCCAACGCAGGTCGTATCGTAGCCAACTTCTTTCAGTATTTCTGCTAAGGTTTTAACCTCTTCGCGGAGGGGGCCTTTGTGTCGGAGTGCTACGACTTGTGTGCTAAAGGTATCCATACCCGTGAGCATGGACGCATAAGCACTAGTTGTTGGAATGTGTGCACTATATGTCTTCTCAAACAGTGTGCCATCTTCAGCGAACTTGTCAATGTGGGGTGTTGTTTGTCTGTGATACCCGTAACAACTCATGTGTGTTGCGAGTAGGGAATCAACACCCATCAGGACGATATTTGGTTTATTTGCCATTCTCAGTTTTCTCCTTTTTGGTAGTGGTCAGTTTTCAGTTGTTAGTTGTCAGTCTGCCAACTGTTGTGCCATACGAGGGTATTCTGCACATTGTTATCAAGCACATCACCTATTTCGAGCGAGTTGAAGTAGTCTTCTGGCAGGATGTTTCTTTTTCCGTTGAAGGTGCATCCATCGGGCATGAAACCGCATGTCATTGCTCTTCTGTGTGAAAATGTCATGTTTGCACCTGCACCGTGTGCGACCAATCCGTTGTGCCAGACCATAGAACCCGCAGGACACGGTGCTGATTGGGGTTCAAGTTTTTTCCATTCGGGATAAACATCAAAGAGTGCACCGATGTTTTCTCCGATACCAACGTTATCAAAACGAGCGTTCTTATGTGTGCCGGGGATATACCACATACACCCGTTACCGAGTGTAGCATCATCTAACGCAACCCAGAATGAGACGGCATCGCGTGAGTCAAAAGACCAGTATGGTACATCAAGATGCCATGCAGTTGGGTTACCATTGGGGGGTTTAATCAATGCTTGGTCGTGCCAAATTCGCATTCCGTCAGTGCCTGCCAATTGTGTTGCCATGCGTCCGATTTTGGGATCATGCACTAACTTTCGCATGCCAGGGTGTGAATCTGATAGGCGTAAACATTGGGTAAAGACTCGTGCATAAAAGTTGGATGGGTCTAATTGGTTTGTGAAGAATTCAACTGAGTTCCCGAGGCGTTCGGTTACGGATTCATCTGTGCATCTTCGCCATTCTTCTAATTCGTCAGCGTCAAGGAAGTTCTCAATGACGAGGTATCCGTTTTCACGGTAAAAGTCTATCTGTTCAGTGGTGAGTTCGTGTCGCATTCCACGTTCTCCTTCCATAAGTTCAGTAATGGCACAACCTGTTAGGTTATGCTACATTAGAATGTTATTATCGTATCATGTATAGTGTAAATAGACAAGTGAATTTTAAGGGACTCTTTTTGTTGAGATCGTCCTTTAGGTATAATTTGTTACCTAAGTTGAAATTGACGCACAATGGCAAACGTGTTATACTAATTTAACCTGATTGCGATAAGCAGAACATCAAAGTTTTAGCAACCAATTTTCTTTTTTAGTACTTGTCAATGCGTAATGCACAACCGAGAACATTACAATTTTACCGAACGCCAAACGGTCGAGTACCTTTTACTGAATGGTTTGAGTCATTACGCGATCAGAAAACTCGCACAAGAATTCGGGGACGTCTCACACGTCTTGAAGTAGGCAATTTTGGAGATTGTCAATCCGTTGGGGAGGCGTTTTTGAATTACGCATTCATTTTGGTCCGGGATATAGAGTATATTTTAGTGAAATTAGAGACACACTTATTCTGTTGCTCTGTGGCGGTGACAAATCATCACAGCAGCGAGACATTGAACGTGCAAAAACATATTGGCAGGATTACAAGGAGACACAACGATGAAGGAACATAGAACTTGGCGCGAATATTTGGTAGATCAGCTTGCTGCAAATCGCGCAGAAGCAATTGACTATATCCGATTCGCATTAGAAGAATATCAAACTGATGGTGATACCAACGTGTTTTTACTGTCATTGCAAACTTTTGTAGATGCACAAGTAGGTATAACCGAGTTAGCAAAGCGAACACACATGTCTCCGGATGCTCTGCAAAAGATACTTTCAAGTGACAAAGCACCGCATGTAGACACTCTCGGTACTATTCTCAATGCGCTTGGATGCAGACTCTCTGTTGTGCCGTTAGAAAAAGAAGAACCTAATCTTGAATCCGCACCTGAAGATCAGAGGATCTCTGCTGCAGGATAACTCTTATCCCCTGGTGATATATCGGACGGATCGTTTAGCACAGCGGTGTCTGGTGGTGGCATAATCTGATTCTCATCAACAGGATCGTCTGTATCCGATCTCCACTGTTCTAACCTTTCACGCATCTCATCCAGAACATCAGCATAGTCTGGGTTTTCTGTTAGGTTATGTGCTTCTAATGGATCAAAAACGAGATCGTATAACCGTTCAGATTCGACAGGCTGATCTGTCCAGTCGTTGTCCAACATAAAGGTCTTACTGATGCTATCGTCACAGTTGGGGAGTGCCCACTGTTTTGCGTTGTCATAACGTCGGATGTATTTCCACCGTTTGGTTCGGATAGCGCGTTGGGGTTCATAGCAGCAATGATAGTTGACTTCAGCAAATATTGCATCACGGATTTCATCTGTTTCACCACGAACAAGCGGAAGGATAGAGTGTCCTTGTAACCACTCAGACGGTTCAATCTCGGCAAGTTCACAGATAGTTGGAAATAGGTCAATTTGACTGACCAATCCATCAACGACTTTCCCACCATCAAATCCACCGGGTCCTCGGACAATGAGCATCACGCCAATACCATGGTCGGTTACGTGGCATTTCATGCGTGGAAAAGCGAGTCCGTGGTCTGTGGTGCATATTACAAGTGTGTTGTCTGCAAGTCCGTTTTCTTTTAGTGCAGTGAACACTTTTCCCATCTTCATGTCGAGTGTCCGTGCTGAATCGATGTATTCTGCCATGTCCTGCCGAGTTATCGGTGTATCTGGGAATGGTGCGGGTGGTTTGACATAACGTGGATCGGTTTTTGCTTCTCCATCCGGCGGTGGAGCGAACCCTTTCGCGCGACGGTGTGTCTCACTAAAACCGATGTCTAAGAAGAAGGGAGCATCATGTTTTTCAGCAAGGAACTTACATGCGCGTTCTTCTGCACCTGCTTTTTGGTTTTCATTAGAGAGGATGCGTTGGTAACCCGTATCCTTCACATTTCGCACTACATGTTGAAATCCTGCTAAAGCGGTTTGATACCCGGCATCATTCAGTGTGTATGGGATGAGATGTTCTGGGACAGGTAGACTCCATCCACGGTTTGCTAATCCTCCCATGCCGCAGCTGTGTGCGTATTGTCCTGTGAGTAACGCTGCACGGGAGGGTGAACAGGTTGGGTTTGCACAGAAAGCATTCCTGAAAAGAACGCCTTCTTCTGCTAAGTTTTGGATATTCGGGGTCGGTATAGCATGTCCGTAGGGTTGCACGTAACGACCCGTATCATGTGAATGTATGTAGATAATATTTGGTTTATTCATAAGCAAGTTTTCTCAACGTCTACGTCTCCGTTTTTGTGGACGCGGTGGTTTTTTCTTCGGTTCAGGTATCGGTTGCTCATCAGTCACAAAGGATGACGCAGCTACTCTTGGACGCTTATACATCCACACCATAAAGAAGATACCGAAACAGAACAAGATTATACTAACTAATTGGGGTGATGTCAGCCAAGACAACGATGAAGTTTCTGGGAATACACGCGGTGTCAAACGCCAGAATTCAACGATGAATCTCTCCACTGCAAGTCCGACAAGACTCGCGCCGAAAAGTAACCCTGGTATTGATGCGAACTTCTTGCGTTGTGACCAGAGAATACCGAAGAAGATGAATGAGATTGTTGTTTCATATATCGGTGTTGGATGGACAGGGACATCTGTGGGTACTGTGCCGTTAGGAAATGCCATTGCCCACGGGAGATCAGAAGGGGGTCCGTAATCGCCGTCACCGGCGAGTAAACACCCGATGCGACCAATTCCGTAGCCGAGTAGGAGCAGTGGACCGACGATGTCAATAGTCGGTAAAAACGGGTTTGGGGATCTGAGGATTACCCACGCGACGCCTGCACTGCCACCAAATAATCCACCATACCAGACTAAACCGCTTGGACTGAAAAGGTCGTGTAAATGAAAAGGGTCCGCAATGAAAAGGACATAATATATCTTTGCCCCGACAATTCCACCGATAGCTCCGGCTGCTACCAAAGCAGTTGCAATCTCTCCTTGAAATCCTCTACGGTTCAATTCACGTCCTAACAAGAGACTGCATGTAATAAATGCGGTCGCTAACATCACACCGTAACTATGTATTCCGACAGGAAAGGATCCGATGGTGCCGAAGTTAATTAGCGTGGGATACATTTAATTATTCTCCGAGATAGGCTTGTCGGACCCTTTCATCTGCTAATAGATCGGTTGAATTCCCTTCAATTGTTATTTCTCCTGTTTCCATGACATAGCCTCTGTCAGTTAGGTTCAAGGCGAGTTGTGCGTTCTGCTCAACTATTAGGATTGTTGTTCCTTCTTCATTTATCTGCTGGAGGATTTCAAAAATCTGTTTTACAATGAGTGGTGCTAAACCTAAGGAGGGTTCGTCTAATAGTAATAGTGTTGGGTGTGACATGAGTGAACGTCCGATAGCCAACATCTGCTGTTCTCCTCCACTGAGACTTCCTCCGCGTTGTTTTCTTCTATTAAAAAGGATGGGAAAATATTCGTATATTTTGTTTAGGTCTATTCTGATTCCTGCGGTATCCTTTCTTAGGTATGCGCCAAGTTCAAGGTTTTCAAGGACAGTCATATCAGGAAAGATCAGCCGTCCTTCTGGGACTTGTGAGATTCCCCACTTAACTCTTTGCTCTGGGGAGGATCGGGTGATGTCCATCCCATCAAAAGTGATAGTTCCCTGTACGGGTTTATATATACCGGAAATTGTCATCTGTGTTGTAGATTTTCCAGCACCGTTTGCGCCGATCATGCAGACCTTTTCGCCGGCGTTTACCTCTATTGAGATTCCGCGTACGGCTCTGATATTACCGTAGTATGTGTGAATGTTTTGAAGTTTAAGCATCGTCAGAAGTTCCTAAATATGCTGCGATGACGCGTTCGTCGTTTTGGACAACTGCGGGTTCACCATCGCAGATTTTTTCTCCGTGGTCAAGTACGGTGACCCAATCGGATATTTGCATGACGAGTTTCATATCATGCTCTATCAATAGGACAGAGATTCCTTGATCACGTATCGTATAGATAAGAGAAATGAGTTGTTGTGTTTCCTGTGGGTTCATTCCTGCTGCGGGTTCGTCAAGGAGTATGAGTAGAGGTTTTGTTGCTAATGCTCGTGCGATCTCAACTCTCCGTTGGTCACCATAAGAGAGATTTCCTGCTGTTTGATCGCTAATGTCTTCTAAACCTACGAACCTGAGCATGTCCATTGCATATTCTGTAATTTGTTGTTCTTCTCTTTTTTGTCTTGGCGTATGAAATACTGACCCTACAAGTGTGCTTGAGGTACGCGGATGTCTTCCTATTTTGACGTTATCTAAGACTGTGAGTTCGGTAAAAAGTCTGATGTTCTGAAATGTGCGAGCAATACCGAGTTTTGTTACCTGATCAGGACGAAAACCTGTAATTCGTTTCCCTAAAAAAAATGTTGCACCATAAGTAGGTTTGTCTAACCCGGTAACGCAGTTAAAGAGTGTGGTTTTACCGGCACCATTGGGACCTATCAGACTGGATATCTGACCTGGATGTATGTTCATTTCAACATCCGACAATGCTATTACACCGCCATAGTGTCTGCTTAATCCTACTGTTTGAAGTATATTTATAGGTTTATTTTCCATCTGCATCTCCTTTTCTGCATTCTCCCATATAATACCATTTTAATTGTTTTCTCTCATTAGCAGCTGTTTAGAAATGTTGCGGTGAACGGCACAAACTAAAAGTCTGTGCTACAAATGAATGTTAGTGTTTACGATAACTTCTGCATAACGAGTGCGTATAGACTCATCTCTGCTTTTGTTGCCTCGTCTGCTAAAGCGTGATAAAGTTGGGCATCAACAGGAACATTGAAGGGCCCTTCATATCCATCGCGCGAAGGTGGTGTTGGTATAGGTTCGCCATCTTCGTGGTAACATTCCTTCATCAATTCCCATGCGATTTTTAGTTCATCTAATGCCTTGGCAGGTGTTGGTCCGAAAGCTGAGACATTTGGGAGTTCCACGAGGTGTGCCAGGTAATCACCATCTTCATCAAAAAATACATTGACCATGAAACCATCAAAGTCGTCTTGGTTATGCGTCTTCATCTGCTGTCTCCTGATTGTATTGTTTGAGAAATTGCCGAAAACTTGGTACCCCTTCGCCATAGAACGCTCTGGCTGGATGATGAGGCGATACCTACTGGGTGAATACCATGTTCGGTGGCTCCCCCGCTGACGGTGTTGTGTCCATCCACACTGACGGAGGAGTTTTTCAAAGTCTCTAAATTTTAGTCCATTTGGATTTCGCCGTGCTCTATCAAGCAAGGTTTCTCTTCGATTCATGTATTATTCTAACTGCTTTTAGGTTAAGAATCAAGTGTATTTTGACTTATAGAATATTCTAATGGGGGAGAAGATGGATTAGTCTATTTTTCTGCGTTGATACATGAACCATTCCACAACGCTTAAGATAACAGCGAGAAAAACAAGGTATATCCAAGGCGGAAACCGGAAGAATGAACTGCCACTGATCAGTTCTGTTTCCGTCACCAATTCTTCTATTCCGTCAACAGCATTGATACTTGCTTCGGTTTCACTTGCAAGATTTACTGCCCACAACTTTTTGAATCCATTTTCATCTGTAGTATTCTCTTCTTCTATGTTTTCATCAGTGTCTGTATTCTCATCAGTTGTTGCGTTCGTTAGGGTTAACGCGTAGAAACCTGCAAGTTGTGTTTGGTCGAAGAGTAATTCGTCATTGTCTATAGGGATGTCCCATGTTTCGTCATCAGGACCGGTGATTTTTACGGTCATTTGCGGGTTTTCAACTGTTTCATCTTGCGGGAATTTGTTCTTTACTTCTTCTATCTCTTGAGCATCAAACTTATATCGCAAGACTTCACCTGTAAGTAGATGATACTCTTCTATTTTATCACCCTGGACAAACCATGTTATGGTATTTGCCATGATGACAGGGAATGCAATGCGAAGTGGTAGGTCGGATTCCAGTATGTTAATTGCTGCGAACACAATTTTTCTTTTTGGTGTAACATCCACGAACACGACTGGTGCTTCAAATGAACGGACGAGTATTTTCGATGTTGGTGGTGGTGTTACTGCGTAAGCCTTTCCGATAAGTACGTTTTCTAACTGCACATGTTGTAGTATTGGATGTGTTCGTTCCCACTCTGTGATAATGGGTGTTTCTATTTCTTCTCCGATCTTCCACGTTGCGACAGCATCGTCTGTTCCTATATTTGGCGGTGTATCAGAATTGGGTGGATAAATGAACATAAAATTACCATCACCGAGCGAGGTGGGACTGTAGCGATCAAAAATAACTACCTCAAAATCTTGTGTATTTGTTTCGTATTCTGTAGGCGTCGCGACGGTTAGGTTTATTTTCTCATCAACTGCGAGTGCATTCCTTAGGAAAGGATTCTCCTCTGTTACCAAGAGGACAGTGATACTTTCTCGTATGGGGAGTGTTGCATAGGCGACATTGTCGGTTTTAAGTGCGTCCTCAATGTCCAATACTGCTTTGAGTTCCCCACCTTCAAATGTAAAATTACTGAATATCTCGGTCTTTATTTCGCCAGGGGAGAGTGTATAGGGACGTACATCAAATAGGCTTTCGTTGAAATAGAGTTCAACACTACATTTCTTTTCTTTATCTGAGGTATTTATGACGCTCAGTAGTGTTTCATAATCAAAAGCGTTGACAATGCTCTTTC
This sequence comes from Candidatus Poribacteria bacterium, assembly GCA_012267415.1. GTDB lineage: Bacteria > Poribacteria > WGA-4E > WGA-4E > WGA-3G > MSPOR6. Next base: position 256,395 of record JAAXGN010000108.1, read on the forward strand.
GGACACAGAATTGGGTAATACCGACATTATCGTTCTCTTCGCCTATTTGTAGGAGATGGAGTTTGATATTCCTTTTTTGTTCTTGATCATCATCGTCTGGGTTTGTGTCTTCGGTTTGTATATTTTGAAAATCAGCGAGGGTCTCTTCGGAGATTTTTTGGAAATCACTGAGGACGATTATTTCCGGATTAGGTTTTGTTTGTGCAACGGCTAATGCGAGGTCTATAGCAGGTTTTAGGTCTGTTTTTATGTCTGTGGGTTCAATGGATTCGATCGCTTCACGTATTGTTTTCTGATGTCTTGTAAACGGGGTATGAATTATGGGCCGTGTATGACAACTGATGACAGACATTTCATCCATAAAACGTAGTCCCTGTACAATTTGGAGTGCTGTTTCTTTTGCAGAATCTAAACGCGATTCTGTTTCAGGCCAAGCATCTTTTGAATTATCGGGATCGAAATTTAAAACAGCATTCATACTCGCTGATCGGTCAACAATGAGTATGAGTTGTCGTGCTGATTTTGTTATGAAAGCGAACTGTGGTCTGGCAACTGCTAACACTAAGAGTGCCAGAAACAGTAGTTGAAGCAAAAGTGATAATAGGTGTTTGAGTCTTTGAAATAGGGATGTGGTCTGTCTCTCTTTGAAGAGTTGTTCCCAGAACATGAGTGTAGAGACAGGTTCTCGTCTCCGTCTTAATTTGAGAATGTAGAGTGCGATAATCGGAATTGCGAGTCCGAATAAGAATAAGGAGGCAGGTGATAGGAAATTCATCAATCAATATCATCCGGACAATCTAATACCGTTTCTATTAATAATTGACTCATTTATGGCTGTCCTTCCACGGGACACAAACTGGAAAGTTTGTGCTACAAAAGAGACACTATACATTAGAAATGGTATAAGTTCAAAAGGTGTTAGGTTACAAAACCACCCATTCGGAAAATGCGTAATATGAGTTCATCAAATGGTGTTTTCGTCATTGTCCGAACAAGACTTATTTCTCGCTGCGTACAATACCTGTCAAGGTCATCGCAGTATTTTTTGAAGAGGTCCTGATACCGTTTAATGTGCGCTTCATTTATGGTTACAGGTCGGAGTTCATTTGTCTCAACATCAACGAGATGATAGTCGCCGAGTAGATTGGGTTCAGCTTCTTTTTCGTCAATTATATGAACAACAAACAGGTCGTGCTTCTGAAACTTTAGCATGTTGAGTCCTGCAGTGAATCCTTTTGGGTCAAATAGGTCTGAAATGAGAACGACCAATCCGCGTCTTTTCGTCATGTGGATAAAATTGTGGAATGCTTGCTCCAGATCGGTTTCTCCTGAAGCCTCAATTTGATCAAGGAAATTGAGGACGGTGAAGATCTTTCCTTTCCCGCGTTCTACAGGTAGTCGAGATTTGTCTGTTGTATTGAATGCAGTTATGCCGATTCTGTCAAGATTTGAGAGTCCGATATAAGCGAGTGCGGCGGCGACCCGTTTTGCGTATATGAGTTTGGGTAATTCACCGTACGTCATGGACTCACTTGCATCAACCAGAAAATAGATGTGAAGGTCTTCGCGTTCTTCATAAAGTTTCAGTAGCAATTCGTCCAGTCTTGCGAAAGCATTCCAATCAATATAGCGAAAATCGTCTCCAGCGGTGTAGTTTCTGTAATCAGCAAACTCTACGCTGACGCCTCTTCGTGTGCTGCGGCGTTCAGCCTTTATACGTCCAGCAAAGATCTTTTTTGAGACGATATAAAGGTATTCAAGCTGTTTTAGGAAATCGCTGTCAAATGCAGATTGTGTTTCGTTCATTTAATTATGGTATCCGCAATGGAGAGACTAATCTGTTACTTCCAACAAATTGTTAATGATCATGTCGGGGTCAATACCCTCAGCTTCCCCTTCAAAACTGAGTATAAGCCGGTGGCGCAGACTGGGTAATGCGACAGACTGGATATCCTCGCGTGCTACGTTGTATCTTCCATCTAAAATAGCTTTTACTTTGCTTCCGAGTATGAGTGCTTGTGCCCCACGAGGACTTGAACCGTAACGCACATATTTCTTTGTCATTTCTGGTGCATCTTCCGTTTCAGGATGCGTTCCCATGACGATGCGTAATGCATATTTTCGGACATCTTCAGCGATTAGGATATCTCGGACGATCTGTTCAAGTTCGTTGATAACCGCGCCTTCACAAACTTTTTCAACAGCAGGCATTTCGCGTTTTGTTGTGCGTTCCATGACAACATCAAGCTCTTCAATACTTGGAAATTCAACCTTAAGTTTGAAGAAGAATCTGTCGAGTTGTGCTTCCGGTAATGGATATGTTCCTTCCATTTCTAATGGGTTCTGTGTTGCCATGACAAAGAAAGGTAGATCTAAATTGTGATGTACGCCTGCGACGGTAACAGATTTTTCCTGCATGGCTTGAAGTAGTGCTGACTGTGTTTTCGGTGTTGCGCGGTTAATTTCATCTGCCAGGACAAGGTTCGCGAAGATGGGTCCTGGTTGAAATTCGAAGAATTTTTTTCCGACATCGTCTTCTGCGACAATGGTGGTACCTACAATATCCGCAGGCATTAGGTCGGGTGTAAATTGTATGCGTTGTTCTTCTAAGTCGAGGACTTCATGGAGTGTACTGATGAGTAGTGTTTTACCTAAGCCAGGGACACCTTCTAATAGTGCATGTCCACCTGTCATCAAGCAAATTAAAACACCTTCAATAATTTCCTTCTGACCAACAATCCGCTTAGAGACTTCTTCTTGTATTTCTTTGAATGTCTCACGGAATTCATCGTGCTTTTGTTCTAATTGTTCGGACATTTTTCTCCCTACGGTGCATAGGCGTTAAATCACCGCAAAGATCGCCATTTATCTTTGCGGTGATTATTGCTTAGGTGTGTTCTTACTCTTCAGTTGGTTTAATGGATTCAAAATAGCGTTTCACATAGAACTTATATCCGAGTGGTATCTGTTCCTGTGTGAGTGCATCTTCTGAAAGTTTTTGATACTTCATGTAAGCATCTTTATAGCTGAGTGAAGATTCTTGCCCTTCAGCAGAAACTTTTGAAGTTTGCACGGTGGAACTACCTTCGCCTTGAACACCTGTGATCTGCTGCAGGTTTAGCGTAGAATCGAGTGAAGTAAGGTCTCCCTGTTGAGGTGTGGAGGTTTTGTTCCCAGCACTATTCGTTGGGGTATTAGACAACAGATTTGTTAAACCGGTTGCTGGGTTTTTTCCTGCACAACATGCTGCGATACATGCTTTACAGTCTTCACATGCACAGAGTAGGTCTGTCAACTTCTGATTACGATTCTTGAGCAGGTCGAAATTTCGGATCTGCTTACTTGAGGCGTTGAGTTTACCTTGTGCGCCTTCAGTATCGTTTCTTTCCATTGCTTCTCCTGCGCCTGCTATATTTCCTCCGAGTCCATCAAGATCGGAATCCTTAAGACTTTTGCCTGCCCTTTTGAGTTCATCAGAAAGATTTTGGCGTTGTTCTTGGTCGAATTTTGGAACGTCTTTAGAAACTTTGTCCAGTTTGTCAGCAGCTTTCTTGTAGTCGCCGCGTTTCAACTGTTGTCCGAATTCTCCGAGAATAGGATTACCGATGAATTGTTGTCCGAGTCCTTGCATAAGTTCTTCTTGTTGTGCAATCTTGACAGGGTCAATTTTGGTTTTCAAGAGTTGCGTTAACTCGGTCATTCTTTTGAGAGCTTCCTTCGGTGTCATCTCAGACTTTTTCATCTCAAGTGTTCTTTTCTCAATCTCTTCCAAGATTTCTTTGAGTTCCTGATCTTCGTTCTCTTCGGTTTCTTTCTTTGCTTCTTCAATTTGCTTTAGCAGTGAATCAGTTTCAGCTGCAATTTCAGCTGAATAATCTATTTCTGCTGCAGTCGTAGGCGGTTCGAAAAACTCAACATACGAGAAACCAACGAGGAAAATTGCCACTAAAAGGATAAAGAAAGTTTGTCGAGGGACTTTGTATTTCGCGACCTGTTTGATTGGGATTGCCTGCAATCTCTTACTGGTATCTTGTAGTTGAAGTGCGGTTAGCGTTTCATTGGTCTTACGTTCAATTTGTTCTAACCCACTAACAACTCGGTCTTTCAAGGATGCATCTACATCAATCGCGCGGGCTGCTTCCAATAGGTTTATTGGACGCACTAAGCGAACGATAAATGCAACGGCTGCGATACCACATGCCACCCACAGGAATGTCAGTGGCGGTATATTGAATGATGTGACAAGACTGTCAACAATAACAGCTGGGACACAAACAATTAGTCCGTATAGCAGGAAGATTGCCAGGGTTTGTAAATAACCTTGGACATTTAGGCGTCGACGGACTTGACGTATTTTTTCAAGAATCAATTTTTCCTGCATGAAGTATATCTCCTGTTAGACATGATGTGAATAATAACGCGCAAAACCGTGCGTCATTGTTATCAGGTATACTTTGGTGAATGACGTTCTTGAGACTCTACTTTAAGATTAGATCCTGTCGGGAAAATCTTAGTTGTTTAATAGTGTACACCATTAATAAATGCTCTGTCAAGGGTTTTTTTACATTTTTTTTGAAAAAACATCTATAATTGATCGAAATTTGAACGAATTGTTGCGATATGCGGGCAGGGAAACCCAGACCCTACGATTATACGGACTGGAGAACCCAGACCCTATGATTATGCGGGCGGGGAGACCCCGCCCCTACGATATTGTCTAATCTGCGACTTGACTTGAGGGCTGCCAACTGTTTTCAAGTTGGACATCTCTCAGGACGAGATTCCAATCCCATAATAGTATAGTGCCATCTCGTGAACCACTTGCAAGTATTTTTCCATCGTGTGAGAATTTCAGAATTTCAATAGGTTCCGTGTGTCCGGGCAATGAAAGGAGTTTTCTACCGGTATCAATGTCAATCAGATCAACTTCATCTATGGATTTGGAATGAATAGGCTGCACACTTGCTACACATAGGATACTTGCGTCTGGTGAAAATGTCAACGCATAACCCTGTGCTTTGGACTTTAACTCGCGTTTTATTATTCCGGTGGTTAAATCCCATATAGAGATATCACTAAATTCTTTGACAGCAAGTAATTTGGCATCATTAGAAAGGACTAAACTATAGCCATCAACGGGTAATGTGTGAATTAATTCGCGTTTTTCAAAATCCCATAGATATGCTGTGTTTGATCCACCAGTTGTCACAAGTCTTGTTCCATCGGATGATATTAAAATTGGCGCGGATGGACTTGAGCTTTTTAAGGGAAGATGAAAGTCGATGTTGTTATTATCTATGTTCCATACATAGATGCCACGACTACTACCACTCCCACCAGATCCCCCATTGCTAACAATCCATTTGCTCACATTTTCAGATGATAAACAGGCGAGCATTTTGTTATCCAGTGAAAATGCCATTTTACCGAAAGCTTGCATGAGAGGAGGAAGTTCTTCACCCGTATTGAGATTCCAGATTTGTACTTTCTCGTGTCCTTGATAGGATTTGTCTATATCCCAGTTTTCCCTTGCGTTAAACGCTATGATGCCGTTTACAGGATGGCAAGCGAGGTGTGTGCCATCAGGCGACAATGCTGATGTATGAGTTATCTTCTGAATACTGTCTGTAAATACGGATACCTTCTCACCAGATTTTAGATTGTATTTATGAACTGTGTTATTGAAGAGTACGGTCGTAAGGGTGGTGTCATCTTGTGAAAAGACCATGTCGACCATAGTTTCGGTAAAATCGGTTGCCAAGGTTTTTATTTTTTCACCATTTTTTGTGTTCCAAAGTTGAATTGTTCCATCTGCGCTTCCAGTTGCGAGTGTGTTCCCATTAGGTGTGAACGCCACTGCAAGCACCTGATTTATGTGACCTTTAATTTCGACTATCTCTCGCTTCTTCTTGACATTCCAGACACGTACTGTGCCATCTGTATCACCACTTGCGATTATGTTCCCATCATTTGAAAATGCTAATGCTGTTACCCAACCCGTATGTCCCTTTAGGGTTGCATGTTTACGATGCTTTTTTGTATTCCATATCCGGACTGTCTTGTCTGCACTACCGCTTGCGAAGGTATTACCATCTGGAGCGAAAGTTAATGCTCGAATTCCTACTGGTTTTTTGGATCGATTCCAGATAGATCTATGTCCTCTCATTTTAGCTTCTCTTCTACCGGAACGTGTATTCCATAAACTTATCTGACCTTTAGATCCGCCAAGGTAGCGACCAACACCAAGACCTCTTGCAAAGACGCTCCCATCATTTGACAGTGCTAACACATTACCGTCCCTATCATCATCAGTGTTAAGTTCTACTATTTTTTCTCGTGAAGTCATATCCCAATAGATTATTTCACCATTATGACTAACGCAGACAAGTGTTGTATCCTTAACTGCAAATGCTAAAGCGAAGACAGAGTATATTTGGACATCCATATTATAGGTATAGATTATGGGTATCGTAAAAGGTGGTAGTTCAGTATGCGTTTCCAGATTCCAGAGTTGGATCGTTGGTCTTAAATAACCGCCAATTGCGAGAATGCGACTATCTGAGGAGAAAGCAATAGCATTGACCTGTCCGATTTTTTTATTCGGTAAAGTTACTTCATTTCCGGTTGCAACATCATATAGATAGAGACCGACATCACTGCCAACAGCAAAGAACTTCCCATCTGGTGAGTACCGCATTATGTTTATGCCACCTTTGCCGAGGCGCGTAATCGCACCTTCAGGTAGTTTAGAGCGAGTTTCATGTTGATGAAACACACGGGGATAGTATGGGGGTTTTCCTACTCGATAAAATCTTTCAATTGGGTATATCATTTCAGGATGATTTAGGTCTTGATTGTTTGCGAATAACTTTCGGACAGGAGATGTATTTTCAACAGGATTGTGCTTTAGGTAGAGAACTTTGAGTGAATGCAGGTTTTCAAGAGGCGTAATATCTTGAATTTGGTTACGCTCAAGTCCAAGCACCCTGAGTTTTGTTAGATTGGAAAGTGGTGATATATCTTCTATGTTATTACCGTCCAGTCGCAATTCTGTCAGTTCAGTCATTCCTGCAAGTGGAGAGATGTCGGTGATGTTGTTCTTATAGAGTTCCAATTTCTCAAGTTTGGTCATATTGCTTAGGGGTGTAATGTCTTCAATTTGGTTTTGGAATAGTATCAGACTCCGGAGTTCAGTCATTCCTGCCAGGGAAGAAATATCTGTGATGTTTGCATCATCAAGTTCCAAAGATGTGAGTTGTGTTAAGGGTGCAAGAGATTCTATCTCAGGTGGTGGCACTTCAAACTTTAGTGTTTTTAGTTGTGTCATTGCACTCAGAGGCGAGATGTCTGAGATTGGATCACGAAATTCCAATTCTTCAATTTTGTTTAATTTTGCAAGTGCAGAGATGTCCTCTAATGGATTATTATAGAAATGTAGAGTTTTTATTTGCACTAAACCGTTAAGGGGTGTTAGATCACTGATGAGATTATCATGAATACTTAAAAAACTAAGTTGTGTTAGATCGGCAAGGGGTGTTAGATCGCTGATAAGATTGTCACCAATACTTAAGTTCTGAAGTTGCGTTAGACTTGAAAGTGGCGTTAGATCACTGATTCTATTGTTGTTGAGGTATAAGTCACTTAGTTTCTTCAAATTTCCGATTGGTGAAATATCACTTAGGGGATTATTGTATATAGATAAATCTGTGAGTTCAGTTAGGTTCTTAAGAGGTGTAATATCTTGGATCCAATTTTGACCTAAGTTTAGTTCAGTTAGTTTTGTTAATCCTGCAAGTGGAGTCAGATCTTCAACATAGCCTTTCAAGAATGTAAGATGCGTTAGCTGCGTCAACCCTGCAAGCGGGGAGAGATCTGAGATACTACTATCGTATATCCTCAATTTTTGCAGTTTCGTGAGTTTCGCGAGTGGTGTTATATCACTAATATGATAAGGGTATGTTAATTGAAGTAATGTTAGATTGGTTGCTTTTTCAAGTCCTTTCAGATCGTATACATACGGTTTTGAATAATCGACTTTTAATTCGGTGAGTTCTTTGATTTTAGTATCGGTTATAGGTTCAGTTTTTTCTAAGTCCAATGCTCTCCTGATATATCCTGCTAATTGATCATCTGGTATGTTGACAATGTCTGATGGATTCTCAGTTTGAGAACAACTGAAAACGGTGATGAAAATTAGAATGAGCGGTATAATGTGTTTCATAGTTTTCCCCTATTAAGGGTTTTTTGCCAATTGTTTTCAAGCATTATGCCTCTCATGACTTTATCCCAATCCCATAATAGCACAGTACCATCCTGTGAACCACTTGCGAGTATCTTTCCATCGTGTGAAAACACGAGTGTTTCGATCGGTTCTGTGTGTCCGGGTAGGGCATATAGTTTGTTGCCAGTTTCGATATCTAACAGATCAATGGCATCTGAGCAGAACGAATGGATGCGTGATACGCTTGAAACGAGTAGAATGGTCCCGTCAGGAGAGAATGTTAGGACCTTACCTTTGGCACCCTGCGGAGAATAACCATAAGCTCCCTTAATTGCATGCGTGTCTATTCTCCTTATCAATTCAGCAGTGTTAAGATCCCATAATGAGATATCTTTAAATTCACTGCATGCCATAAGATTACCATCTTGCGAAAATGCAAATGCATCAGCCCCGACCTCAATTGTCCGAACCTTCTCGCGAGTATTGTAGTCCCAAATTTCTGTAATCCTTGATTTATCTGAGAAGACAATTCTTTTGCCATTAGGTGTGAATGCTATTGGGTAAAAACTAACGTAATCTTTGGGTGTAATATAGAATTCTTCTTTACCAGACTGTACGTCCCAGAACCAGATATGGTCGCCGCCACCACCTGTGTAAACCCTCGTCCCACTATGGTCGATCATTTTCTCATTTTCATCAGAAAAACCGGAAACAAGCATTTCATTTTTTGGTGAGAATGCCATTTTCCCATAAGCGTGCATTAAAGGAGGAAGTTCTTTACCATTCTTCAGATCCCAGACTTCGATTCTGTCGTGTCCTTGATATGATTCGTCGGTTCTCCAACTGTGTCTTGCATTGAAAGAGATGATGCCGTTTATAGGTTGAGATGCAAGATGTGTCCCATCTGGTGATAATGTAATTTCCTGTGTTGACTTTTGAATTCCTTGGGTAAACTCGTCAATGATGTCACCCTTTTTTATATCGTATTTCCGTACTGTGTTGTTAAACATTGCAGCTGAAAATGTAGTGCTATCTGATGAAAATGCCATACTCCTGACCCATTCTGTATAACCGTTTGTGACTGTAGAGATTCTTTCACCACTGTTTGGATTCCAGAAGTGAATTGCTCCATCTGCACTGGCGCTTGCGAGTGTATTCCCATCCGGCGTAAACGCTAAAGCAAGCACAGTATTATGATGTCCTTCAAGCACTGCTAACTCACGTTTCTTTTGAACATTCCACACACGAACTTTGCCATCCGTATCACCACTTGCGATAGTATTGCCATCGTTTGAAAATGCTAATGCTGTTACCCATCCTGTATGTCCGTTTAAGGTTGCACGTTTACTGCCGCGTTTCGTATTCCATATCCGCACAGTCATGTCCTCACTACCACTTGCGAAGGTTTTCCCATCTGGCGAGAATGCTAATGCGCGAATTCCTGCTCTCTCCTTGGACCAAGGGTTTAAGGGTCTGTGTCCTCTCATTTCAGCTTCTCTTTTACCGATGGAAGTGTGCCATAGGCTTATCTGTCCCTTAGGTCCGCCGTGATGTAAACCAACACCTGAACCCCGTGCAAAGATTCGACCATCTGTTGATAGTACTAAGATATTACCGTCCCAATCAGCATCGGTATGATGTTCAACGATTTTCTCACGGGTATTCATATCCCAGTAGGTTACTTCACCAAAATGACTTACACAGACGAGGATTGTGTCCTTAACGCCGAATGCTAAGGCAATAGCAGATTGAATCAGTATATCCTGATTAATACGATATGAAACTGGGACTGAAAATGAAGGAAGTTCCGTTCGTGTTTTGAGATTCCATAACTGAATTCTGGGTCTAAGATATCCGCCAATCGCGAGGATGTTGCTATCAGAGGAGAAAGCTATTGCATTGACCTGTCCAATAGTCCTATTTGGTAGAGCTACTTCATCTCCCGTTTCTACACTATAGAGATATATCCCTACATCGCTACCAACTGCGAGGAACTTTCCATCTGGTGAGAACTTTATGACGTTGATCCCACCTTTCCCAAGTCGCGCAATTGCACTTTCAGGTAGTTCAGAGCGAGTTTCATGTTGATGAAAAACACGGGGATGCGGACTAGGTCTATGTTTTGGATACAGTGTTTCTGGACTATTCAGGTTTTCATTGTTAGCGAATAACTTTTGTATGGGTGATGTATCTTCTACAGGGTTGTGCTTCAAATAGAGAATTGTTAGGTGCTGTAAGTTTTCTATCGGTTTTACATCACGTATCTGATTTCTTTCGAGACCGAGAACGTTTAATTTCGTTAGATTGGCAAGGGGAGTAATATCTACGATGTTATTACCGTCAAGTCGCAGCTCTTTCATTTGGGTCATGTCTGCAAGTGGTGAGATATTTGCAATGTTATTTCGATAGAGTTCCAATTTCTCAAGTTTGGTCATGCCGCTTAGTAGCGTAATGTCTTCTATTTTATTTCGATATAGTTTTAATTCTCTAAGTTCTGTTAATCCTGTAAGAGGCGAAATATCAGTGATGTTTGAATCATAAAATTCTAACGTATTTAGAGATACCATAGTCGCAAGTGATTTAATCTCAGGAGGAGGTACAAAAAATTTTAGTGATTTTAGTTTTGTCAAAGCTGAGAGTGGTGAGATGTCAGGGATATGTTCATGGAATTCTAATGCCTCAAGTTTCCGTAAGTTTGCAAGTGCTGAAATATCGCTTAGGGGATTGCCATAGATATCAAGTTCAGTTAGATTTGTCAACTTTCCGAGTGGAGTAATGTTACTGAGTCTATTTTTGTCAAGTGACAACGTTGTTAAATGTGTCAATCCTTCAAGAGGAGAGATATCAGAGATTTTATTATAGCTTAACCTCAGTTGTGTCAACTTCCGTAAATTTGTTAACGGCTTTAAATCTGAAAGGTCCGTTCTGTATATTGATAGGCTTTCCAGTTCTGACAAAGCTGTTAACGGAGAGAAATCCGTTATAGGATTTGCTGTTAGCTGCAATCTATTCAAGTGCGTCAATTTTTTTAGCGGTGAAATGTCTCTCACATAACCATCAAGGAACCTTAACTCTCTGAGTTGTGTTAATTTGGAGAGTGGCGAGATATCACTGATGCTATTTTGATAAATGGCAAGTGATTTAAGGTTATTAAGTTTCGCGAGCGGTTTTATATCGCTGATATTATAGGCGTGCCTTATTATCAACTTTTCTAAGTTGGTTGCATATTCAATTCCTGTTAGATCATATTTTTTGGGATCCGTAAAACCCAGTTCCAATTCAGTTAGTTCCTTTAGTTTTTTTACCGGTATTGGTTCGTCATCTTCAATCTTCAAATTCCATCTGATAAGTCCTGCTATTTGTTCATCTGGAAATTCTACATACTCTGAAGCGTGTTCTTGGGTTGAACAGCTACATAAGATGAATAGAATAGTGAGAAGGGTTATTAATTGCTTCATTTTAGTTCCTTAATCATCTACTATATAATCTATCTATCCAATGGTTTTGCCTTTGCGGCGATTTTATCCCAATCCCATAGGAGTATAGTTCCATCCTCACCAGCACTTGCGAGTGTTTTTCCATCGTGAGAAAATGCTAATGTTCTAATCGTTGCTGTATGTCCAAATGGTAGGGTTAATACTTCTTCTCCGGTATTGAAAAAATCCCATATCCTAATCTTACTGTTTCTGTGACCTGTGGTGAGATAGAGTCTCGTGTCAGGAGAGAACAGTTGTGCTTCAGCAGTGCTGATAATATGCTCCATATTTCGATGGATTCTATCAGTCACATTAGGGGTAAACGTTGCAGGTTTTGCTTCAATATTCTGAATTGATTCATAAGACAGTTCAATTCCTGTATTGACATCCCATCCTTTCTTGTTATCACCTGCTGAAGAACTTACAAGTATGGTATTATCCATAGAAAACTGAACTCTTTCAGCACTATAGGCGTTGTAGTTGTAACTGTAACCCGCATTGTTTATGCTTAACTCTTTACCAGTATTCACATCCCAAAATCTAATTGTTCCATCATTGCTGCCGCTTGCGAGGGTCTTTCCATCAGGAGAGAATACGACAGATTCAATTCCACCTGTATGTCCTTTAAGGGTAGCACGTTCGGTATTTGTGGTTATATCCCATAATCTGATGGTCCTGCCCATGCCTATCGCAACAGTGTTACCGTCCCTTGAAAAGTCCATTGAAGATATCCAGTATATAATATCTTCATAGATGACATGATCAGTGTCTTTGGTAAGGTCCCATATTCTTATTGAATTGTTTGTTCCGGCAGTAATAAGCGTTTTACCATCAGGAGACAGTACCATTGCTCTTATAGGTTGGTCCTTCCTTTGATGATACTTTTCTTCTATGAACAAATTAGTGATGGATTCACCTAAGGAGAGTCGATGATGTCCTTTGAGAAGTTTCACTTTGCTGAGTGAAGATGTGCGATCTTTTATCTTGAGGTCCCATATCCCAATCTTACCATCTGAACGACCGATTGCAATAATGTTCTGATTATCACTTAGCGATAATATGCCAGGTGATACTGTATTAGGTGATACTGTATTAGGTGATACTGTAACTGTACCCTCAATACACTGGCGTTGTTCGATTAGATTCGCAGCTGCGACATCCCAAAGTGTAAAGAAAGCAAAAGCACCAAAATACTTATCTGTTCTGAGACCTATCAGGGTAGTGTTATCCTCTGAAAATGCTAACCATGCATCGGGATGAATGGAAACGCTGGATATTGATATCACTCCAAATGCATGAGATGACCGTTTGAAAACGGAGATTCTTTTGCCTGTTTCCACATCCCACATTTCTATTGGTGTGTTATATCCACTGGTAGCAAGTCTTTTACCGTCATTAGAAAATGCTACTGCTGTTATCTCTTTTGCTCTACGGACCTGCATCGGTATTTCGCTTCCCGTATTCACATCGTATATTGAAGCACCGATACTACTCCCAACGGCAAGTTTAGAACCGTCTGGTGAGAAACGCATGACTTTGATAACACCTCTTCCGATACGCCGTATGGCTTCAGGTGGCAAACCGAGACGGATTAGGTCTTGTGAAATCAGCTCTGATGTTGGTATATCAACGATCAGATCAGGATAGTTTGCGAACAGTGTGATTAAAGGGTTTCGATCTTCAATAGGATTCTCTTTAAGGTGCAACACTTCCAATCTCTTTAGTTTTTCTAATGGACTGATGTCGACAATACTATTATGCGCTAACCTTAAATCTAAGAGTTCAGACGACCCGTTCAGGGGAGATATGTCGTCTATCTGATTGTGTTCAAGTTGTAATCCTTTAAGTTTTCTTAGATGCGTAAGTGATGAAATGTCATTGATCTGATTATGATTAAGGGACAGGAACGGTAGCCGCCTTAAACTTGAAAGTTCAGAAATGTCGCTTATCTTGTTTTCATCAAGGAATAGGATTAGCAGTCCCGCTAATTGAGACAGTGGTCTAATGTCAGCAATTTTGTTCTGAGAGAGATACAATATGATCAGGTTTGTCAGTTGGGTTAAAGGGGTAATATCACTGATTTGATTGTTTCTTAGGTCTAAACTTGTGAGCTGCGTTAATTCTGTGAGTGGTGATATGTCACTTATTTGGTTTTCAGATAATTTCAGATACAATAGGTTTATTGCATTCTCTAAACCGGTAAGGTCTTTAATTCCCACTTTAGGTGCATCTAATCTTTTCAATTCTTGAAGTTTCTTTATGGATATAGGTGCATCCGGGGGTATATGAAGTTCTTCACGAACTGCGTCTGCTAAGTTTGCATCAGGAAAGTTAACATGATCGGAAAATGAACATGCTACAAACGTGAATAAGATTGTTATGAGGATACATAGGTGTTTCATTTGCGTTGTCTTTTAGTACGGCACACGGCGTGTGCCTACTACTATTAAGTTCACTTCCCTGCAGGAATGATTTCCAGATCATCATAAGGGTTGCCATCTTTATCTGTAATCCGTAGATAGAAACCCCATCCACCCGTTTCTTCACATACCTTTATAAGTATGATGTTTCTTCCCTTTTTTAAGTTTGCAGGAAAATTGAAATAATCAATCTGAGCAGTAAAAGCTTTGGTATGCTGAAATATCGGTTTGCCGTTTAACCAGACTTTGCCCTGGTCGTCTGAATCAAAGCGAAAGTCGACCTGTCGGTCTTCAGGTGAGATGACAACTGCATACGCATAACCGGTTGCCCAATCTTCATCGTCACCGAGACCGACGTATCCGTTTAGGACTTCATCCATGTATTTTTTCCAACTGATCTTGCCATGTTTTCCATCATATTCTGATTTTGTATCAATCTTGAGTAAGTTTTCATCAATAAACTCAGTATCAAAACCGATACCTAGTCTGTTTTCGAATGGTGTCAGAACCATCCATGCATCTTCAAAGACAAATCCTGTTTTCTTTATTCGTTCATTTGCCTGATCTTCAAGGTCATTTTCCATGTAAAATTGTGCCAATGCAAACACTGAATTGAAATAATTGGGTGAATCGGTCGGCATAACATCTATGAGAAGTTCCAGCACCTCTACATAACCTTCTTTGTCTTTAACATATCTTCCTGCTCTGGTGATACGGCGGAACCATCTGCGTTCCATAAATGGAAACGGCGCTGCGTTTAGGTTTGCTTCAATGAGTTGATATGCTTCCCCGTACAGTTCATTGAGAAGCAGTGCGTATCCGAGTGTCATACCATAATTTGAAGTTGCTGATCTTTCAGTGGAGTCTATTGTAAAATTCAGTGCATCTTCAGGGAAAAGGTTCTTGTTTAGGAGTTTTTCAGTTAGAGGGTTATCTTCATCAAATGGATCCGCAATATCAACATTACTTTTCTGTATGCGTAGCCATTGCTTATATGCAATTTGCGCTTTTTCTTCTTCCCCAGTCTCCATGTAGGCATCACCTAACAACTCGTGTAGTATTGCGCTGCCTTCCATTTTCGGTTTGAGTTCTTCAAGCAGTTTAATGAACGGTTCGTTTGCATTTCTGAGATTAAATAGTTTCTGGAGTTCGGTAATTACAACGTCTTGCTCATTTTCTGAGAGTTCCAGGTCCAAAGCACTTAGATATATCTTTTCAGCGTCTGCATATTGGTTTTCTCTCAGGTGTCCTTCAGCCAAAGATAGATATTCACTTAAGTTGTTTGTACCTTCCTTGATTCTCTTTTTAGTGGAATTAGCATGGTATAAGTTAAACATGAATACGGATACCGTAAAGAATACGAATAATTCGTTAAAAGGTATGCTCATTTTTTTCCTCCAAACATGATTAGAAAAGGTCTTTGATACATGAGAGTGCGCATATTTATTTGAGGCGTGTGCATAATTATTCCTCTCATCAATGTGGACGGCACGCGGAGTGTATCTGCTACTATTAAAAACTTGTGGACGGCACACGGAGTGTATCTGCTACTAAAAAACTTGTGGACGGCACACGGAGTGTGCCTACTACTATTAAGCACATCTATTGTTATTTTACTGAGAGTTGTTGATTTTTAAGTCATCATAAGGGTTCCCATCCGTATCCGTTATCCTCAGATAGAATCCCCAGGGTAGCGATTCGTTGCTTACTTTGACGAGTATGGTGTTTTTTCCAGTCGTGATTGTGACGGGAATAGTGCGGCGGTCAATCTGTGCGCCGCGTGTTCTTCTGTGTGCATACACTTTTTTCCCATTCAACCAGACTTTGCCCTGATCATCACTATCAAAACGGATCTGTGCCTGTCGTTCATCGGGTGACGTGAAGGTTATCCACGCATAAGAGGTAAGCATTTTCTCATCATCCCCGAAAGAATAGAATCCATCATAAACTTTGTCAGTCCCCTGCTGCCACGTTACCTCTCCAGAGATGCCTTCATATTTTGCATTTAGGTCTATCTGTGTTGTTTCTTCAGGAATGTATGCGGTGTTATATCCTATACCCCCTGTGTTGTCAAATGGACCGATTGTTAACCAATCAGATTCAGGTAGGAAGCCGGTTTTCAGAATATACGGTTTTGCTTTATCATGCATACCGAGTTCGCGACAGAATTCTGCAAATCGCAGGTTAGTATTCACATTTGTGCCGAGTTCAGTAGGAATATGATCAATGAGTTTCCCTATCATCTCTTCATATTTTTCTCTGTCCTTTACGTGTTTGCTGGCATCGGAGATAGTTTGTAGTATATGACCTATATTTTCTGACTTGAACCTGTGAGCATGTCCAACGGCACCAACATTTCCAATAGGTTGTGGGGGATTTAGACTTGCAGAAAACTGTGCTAATGCTTCATCATACTGCTCGTTTAGCAGATATGCTGCCCCTAAGGCTGGAACGGTTATATGATCCGGACGATATTGAACGACGTGCTTGAGCAGTTCTACGGTGAGCTCTGGGAGTATGTTTTCCTTGATAAGTCTTTCTGCAAGCTGCTGAATGTCTATTATTTTACTTCGCGGTTCAGGATCATCTTTAAGCAATTCCAGCCATTTCTTATAGGCTGTTTTGGCTTTTTCTGTATCACCGGATGATAGATAGTTATCACCAGAGAGTTTATGTAGGAATGGACTATTTGTAGGCTGAGCACTTAATTCATTGAGTAATGCAAGTCGCTTATCAGCATTTGTTTCACCAGGATATAGGTCTATTAAAGACTTAACGATTTCGTCATGCTCAGTTGGTTCAAGAGACGTTTTCAGTGCTTGTTGATAGACAAGTTCAGCCTTCGTCTGGTTTTTCATGAGTTTATAGGTCTTTGCAAGAGCGTCAAAGAGTTGATATGATGTAGGTTCAAGTGAAAGAGCTTTTTCATAAGCCTTTGCTGCTTTTTCGAGGTCTTCTTTAGTGTTAGCCTGTATTGTGTTGGAAGATAATAGGTCTCCAACTTTTTTGTGCCATTCTACATTGTCCGGTTGTATCTCAGTTAGTTTTTCATAGTGTATGGCTGCTTCTTTTAACATATCGTTCTGTTCATAGGTTTGTGCAAGTGTTAGTCTTGCATTAGCATCATTTGGATTATCTTCAACAGTTTTGATAAGTTTAGGTAACTGCTTTTCAAAGAGTTTTCCATCTTTGTATGCTTGTTTAATGGCGTTCTCTGCTTCCTGTTTTTTTCTACTATCCCTTGCGATACTTTTCAATTGTGTATATGCCTCAACTGCTTCTTCATACTGTTTTAAAGCGAGTGCACTCTTTCCGAGGAGGTCGTAGATAGTTTCTTGTTCCCATCTACTTCCACCACTGTATCGGTTAGTAGAAACTACGAGCGCTTCCTTAAGATGTTTTATTGCGGGTTCATATAATTCTGCTTCATAGCAGATAGAGCCGATTGAACAGAGGAACCACATATCTTGGGCTTTGCTGCTTGTTGAGAGTGTGGTGTTCCCGTGATTTATGAATTCATCAGCGAGTAATATATTCCCTGTCTTTTTGAATGCTGCAGCGGCATAGAAGTATGCGTGGACATTGCTTGGCGTTGCTTTTGTCAGTGCTTGATATGTTTGCGCGGCTTTTTCATGGTTTTCTGCTTCTCGGTATAGTTCTGCGATCATTTCAAGGTTCTGTGGATCATTTTTATTTGTTGCGAGTCTCTGCTCAAATATGGTTCTCAACTGGTCCAACTTTCCACCGTTTTTATATGCGTTAATTATTGTTTGTCTTGCTTCATCTTCACCGAATGTTATTTCAAAACCGTTTGGACCACTGGATATTGAGGTACCACTTGACTTGGATTGTTCCATTGACTCATAGAGTTTTAAAGCTGAGTCATCTTTACCGAGGCGCACATACTCCAGCATAAGTTCTCGGTAGACACTGTCGAAGTCGTAACTTCTTGCTGACATCTCAAGTGCTTCCTTGTAAGCTTTAATTGCTTTTTCGGATTCGCCTTTTCTCCGATATTGTCTTGCGAGTTCTACTTTCATTGAGAATGTGAGTGTCCCTTTTTTCTCTGCTTCTTTAAGGTGTTCTTCTAATTTTCCTTGTTGTCTGAGGATTGATAGCATCTGTCGTTCAATGTCTCGTTGTTGCCAATCATCGGTTGTTAATTGGAGAGCCTTCTCATAAGACTTAATCGCTTCATCAAGTTTACCAGCATTCCGGTAGTTTTGTGCAAGGCTTCTTTGCATGTCAAAGGTTATAGTTCCTTTCTTTTCAGCTTCCTTCAGATATTCATCAATTTTTCCTCTCCGTCTGTATATCTCCATCATTTGGCGTTCAATCTGCGTGTGTTGATGTGAGTGTTGCAGATATTTCTTTGCTTCGTTGTATGCTTTTTCAGCATCATCAAGTTTGTCAGTTTGCATATAGAGACTTCCTAAACTCTGATATACTTGTCCATCGCCGGGGGATAGTTCAATTGCCTTTTTATAAGTCGTGATAGCTTCTTCTACTTGATTACTTGAGCTGTATAGTCTTGCGAGTCGTGAATAATTTGTACCTGCTTCAGGGGTTTCTTCAATATACTTTTTAGCAAGTTGAATTGCCTCATTAAACTTACCTGCCCTGCTATATGCATTTATAATACCATCCTTGTATTTCGTATTTTCAGGGTCCACTTCAAGCAGCTTTTTCCATGTATTTATAGACTTATCATGCTGGTTTTGTCTTGAATAGAGCGTAGCGAGTTGGGAGCGGGATTCGAGGTCTTCAGGCATGATTTTTGCTAATTGTTCGTAAGCTGCAATGGCTTCTGGAATACGATTCCTGCGCATGTGTTGTTGTGCCATTGTTCGTTGTGCATATAGATTCGTGATCTGATTATTCCGATTAGGGTCTTTTATTCCTGATACGCCGCTGCGTCTCACTTTGAGTGTTGCCAGTTGTTCTTGCGCCCGTTCTTTATAGTGTGATTGCGCGGACAGGTCATTTATGATTTCTGTCAGTAGTACCTCAGCCTCGTCCCAGAGTTCGTGTTGCAGGTATATACGTGCGACACTATCTTTCTCATAGTATGCTGGATAACTTTGTCGCATGAGTCGTATTGTCCCCATTTTTTTGATATTGTCCTTTGCGATGTCTTTTTCACCCTTCTTAGCATACGCTGTACCGAGTTGGTTATAGACAGAAGATACCTGGTAATCTTGCACAGGATCAACATCTTTTAAGGATGCTTTGAGTACCCGTATTTCACGATCAACGTCTGCCTGTTCCTTATAAGTATTTGCGATTGTTATTAACCACGTGAGTCTATCTCTTGTCGGAATAACTTTAAGCAGTCTGTCCACGATTGCGTCTGAGACTTCAAAGTCTTTTGTCACGACTTTTGTAACTACGGTTAAATATAACAGAACAGGTTCAACTTCCTCGGCAGCGATCATTTCGTCGTATTTTGCTGATAATGCTTTCAAATCTTCTGTTAATTCAGCGAATTTTGCTGCTTTGCGTATGACGCCGATTTTATTGATCGTTTCTTCTATTTCAAGTTTTTGTCGTAAGAGTTGAATTGCCTTATCGCGGTTTCCCGAAGCAACATAAGCATCTGCTAACTCAGTGTAAACTGGATATGTATAGCTGCTTGATTTCATCATTTCTTCAAAGATTTCGACGGCATATTTCTGCTTTTTATCACTCATTAATCGTTGTGCCACTCTTCGCGCGAAATCATATCCACTTGTGTGTTGGCTCTCGTTGGGAATTGTTTCTTTTGCGATTTCAACTAACTTCGCGATTTCTCCTGCCTCTGCAAATGTCCGCACGACATCATAATATCTTGAATACAGTGCTTGCGTGGCAGTATCATCCTTTGATAGCATTGTGTAGTGTGTTACAGCCTTCTTGTATTGGCGATTTCGTTGTAGAAATTGGATGTACCGCGTGCGTGTATTGTGATCCTTTGGTCTCAGTTTCAGTGCTGCTTCATAAGCGGTTGATGCTTGTGGGGTCTGATTTCTACTTTCATAGTATGTGGCTAATTTTATCTGTGCTTGGAATGAATTTGGATTATTCTTTGCGGCTTCAATGAGTTTTGTGGCCCGGTTCGTATACGTATTCGCGGTAGAACGGCGTGCTATGTTTGCTGCCTGCTGAAAGTTGTATGAGTACATCATCTGTCCGTATCGGTCTGTCTGGTTTGCGTATTGTAAAGCTCGGGATGCTATTTTTGCTGCGTCCTGTCCGCGTCCTAAGTTACTGAGATGTCGGCTTAGTTCAACAAGGAAGTTTGGGTCACGTTCACGTAACGCCAATGTCGTTGTTTTCTTTGCTACAGCGATAGCATATTGTGTAAGTCCTGCCTGTTGAAGTTGTCTTGAAAACTGATAGAGTTCCCGGACACTATGAGGTGAGTTAAGGACTTTTGTCATCAGTTCTCTTACAGCAAAAGTATCACCGATATTAACAGCGATCTGTAGCGTTAGATCGAAATACTGTCGGCGGTTTCTTGGGTCTGCTTGTGTTAGGTCCTGAAGGAGTTTTAGTGCTTCTTTATGCTTACCTGTCTGAATTGTGACCAGTGTTGTACTGAGTTTTAGTGTTATGTCATCAGAAAACTGCTGCTCTAATCCGGTTAGAATTTCCAGTGCAGCATCTCGTTTATTTTCCCACCAATAACAGTAGCATAATGCTAATGCCGGATAGATACGGTCTCTTCCTTCGGTTTTTTCTATTTCAGTTTTCAAGTGGTTATATAGCACTTCATGTTGGTCGTTTATCCACATGCGATTGAATATCTGCTGTAGAGACCGCAAACGGTTCTGGTCAAAATATATCGTTGTAGCTGGGAACCCTGATTGGATCGGGGAATACCCTCCGGATGAATATTGTGATCTTTGGAGCGTCACTGCGCGTCGGGGATTGGTAGATTTCGGTTTTGTTTGTTCAAAGTATTTCCAATAGTATGCGACTGCTTTTTCGACTTCGTTTTTCTTCAGATGTATGGATGCAAGCGTCTGATATGCATAGGAGAATTGTTGCAGCATTTGAGGGGTTGCTGTTTCAATATACTCTGTTATTAATTCTTCAGCTTCAGCTGCTCTTTCCATGGAAATATAAGCATTGACTAACATTGGGATGATCTTTGGGTCATCAACTACTTCTTTGGAAAGTTCATCCAATAGTTTTTCAGCATTATCTTTCGGACCTTGATAACGATAATGTTCATAGCTAGACCGTCGGATGAAATCTGCCAAGAACCATTGTCTTGCTTGAGGGGTTAACCACTGCATGCTATCAAGTCTTTTCAGGATCCCGTCAGCATCGAGTTGATTCTCGAACACATCGCGCTGCAGCTGAACACTTTGATACAACGGATCGTTAGGTGCAGCAGCGAGCAGTTTTTCAATAGCCTGTTCGGATTTGTCGTTGTCTCTGATCAGACCGTAAAGTTGTGCTAATAGTTCAAGGTTTTGTATGTCCTTAGGGTTTACTTGACTTTTGTTCTCAAATTCTTGAATTAACTCGTCTAATTTACCCTCTCCCTCCATGATTATCTTCAGCTGTACAAGTGCACCTGACTGTGCCTCTTCAAAACTACTTGGCTTCCAGGTTTGTTGGGTCGTATAGCCGTAAGGTTGTCTTTGTATCCGATATTGTAGATTCGATGCAAGGTTGAATTTGCTCAGATTGATACCGGGAGGACCATAATAATTTTGCGGGACAATCGGTGTGGCAGTTTTTGCTGAAACATTGGAGATAGACTCATCTATGGGTTTGTTGATTGCCAACACACGTTTGAAGTGTGGTATTGCTCTTGTCGGTTCGTTCATGGATACGAGTGTAGAGCCGAGTTGATAGAGTGCGAGATGTGCGTCTTTGCCTGAGATTTTTTCGCCTGCGCTGTCTAATGCGGAGAGTGCTTCCTCCTGTAAACCGTGCCGTATCAACAGATTCGCGAGTTTTACTTCCGCCTCAAGTGTCTGATTTTTGGCGTGCAGTACTTTTGACCATGTTTGTATTGCTTCCTGTTCGCGTCCTACGTCAAACAGGAGTTCACCGAGTTTTTGTCTATGGATTGGGTCCGGTTTGACTTTGACAAGTCTCTCTTGGTAATCAAGTGCTTCTTGTATGTCTCCGAGGTCGATGCTAATGTCAACCAATTGGGTTAATAGGTCTGCATTATCTCGTTGACGGTCCAAAGCGCGTGCGATCTGGAAACGTGCACTGGGTAGATCCCCCTCAGTACGATGTACTTGTGCAAGTGCTAAGACAGGACTGATGTCGGCTGTATTGGTCTTTGCCATCTGTTTCAATTTTTCTTCAAGTTCTTCGTGTCTACCTAAATCGTAGTAAGCATTTGTCAACGGTTTAATAAAGTTCAGTTTGTCATTTATGTTATCGCTGAGTTCCCAACATCTCCAGTATTGTGCGACTGCTTCACGATATTTACTGGCAAGACTGTAAATGGCGGCGAGTTCTATTCGGTTTTCAATTATTTCAGGACGAAGTCTGATTGCCTGCTTGTAGCTATCAATTGCTTGTTCGTATTTGCCGGATTGTTTTGCGATTTGTGCAAGGAGTTGATGTCCTTCAGGGTTCCGTGGACTATGTGCGATTACTTGTCTTGCAGCCTCAGTAGATTCTTCAAAGTCAAAACCTTTCAGATATGCGTTTGCGATGTTTGCGTAGTATTCTCTTGCGTTTTTTGCGTCTATAGTGGTGAGGTGTTTATATATAGCGATTGCTTCGTCGCGCAATCCCTGCTTCACATAGACATTTGCTGTCCAACGGTTTATGTTTATGTCATCTGGCTGGAGTGCTTTCGCTTTCAGGAGAATCTCAAGTGCGTAGGTTGAATTACCGGTCTTGATGTACATTTTCGCAAGTCGCTTCAGGTGTTTGCGTTTATCAACATCCGTGATTCCATCTTCGGTTAGCTGTGTTTCCACTTCTTCAATTTTCTCTATGATCGTTCCGTTGCGCTTATAGAGTTCAATTCGCTGATCGTCCATCTGTTCAGCAAAAAAATCGTTTGGTGCAAGTTTGACTGCTTGTGTATATTCTTGAAGAGCTTCCTCATATTTACCGTTGTCCATCAATCGTTTAGCGTAAGCTTCACGGAAGCGGTATGTGTCTGGCATTAGCTCCACTGCTTTTTTACTTGCTTCGATTGCTTTTTCTTTGAACTTTTTCGAATCCAAGAGACGTGCTAAACGGTCATAATTTTCAGCGGTATTCTTATCTGCTTCAACCATCAAATTCCATGTTTCTATAGCCTTTTCACTGTTCCCTTGTCGTAGATAGAACTCTCCGTAATACTCAATAAAATCGAGGTTTTCGGGTGCGAGCGAGATGGCTTTTTGATATGCAGTGGCAGCATCTTCTACCCATTCGTGTCCGGTGTATATTTCAGCAAGTGTCAGAAAGGTACTGGCATTTGTCGGGTCTCGATCAATCATGCGTTGATAGACTGCTCTTGCTTTTTCTTCGTTCTGAAGTTCCAGATATATCTTCCCCAGTTCTCTATAGATACCGAAGTTGTCTGGTTGTTGTTGCGTAATAGTTTCATATTCTATCGCTGCATCCTCTAACTTTTCTGCAGTGCGTAGTGCAGTAATGAGGCTTAATCGGAGGCTGTTGTCTGTTGGGGATAGTTCTAATCCTTTCTTATAGGTTTGGATTCCTTCGTCAAGTTGTTCGTTTTCAATGTATGCTGCAGCGAGCAGACCGAGTATCTCAGTGTCATTCGCGTCTTTCTGAAGTTTGTCTTGGTAATATGCTATTAGGTCTGTCCAATTTGCATCCGCTGCATAGATAGCGATGATACGCTGCTGTAGATCTCTTCTCAGCCAGTTTCCTCGTGCAGTTAGCACCAAGGCTTTATCGTAACTGTCCTGTGCTTTTTCGTATTCACCTGTTTCTTCATGGATTTTCCCGATTTCCCGAAGACTAAGACACCTACGGTACGGATCGTCAGCTTTTATTTCCATAATTGCTTCGTGTTGCTCGATCGCTTGTTTATAGAGTTCTTTCTCTCGGTAAAGGTCAGCGAGTTCTATGCGTGCAAATATGTTCTGGGGGTCAAGTTCTGATATCTTATTCCATGCTTTAATTGCGTCATCTAATCTATCTCGATTGAAATAGGCGTTACCGAGTGCTTTATAGATAGTTGTTAATTCTTCTGGTGTAACAGACCTTGTTTGATCAGAGAGAGTGGCAGCTTTACTTAATTGGGGAATAGCCTCCTCATGTTTGCGTAGTGCTACATATAGCTGCCCGAGTGCAAAATATGCATAGTAATCGTTTGGTGCAAGTTCTACTGCACGTTGATACGCTGCGAGTGCATCTGTATCATTTCCCAATCGTTTATAGATGTGTCCTAAAAGCAGTTGAATGTTTGCGTCTTTTGGATTGGCATTTGCTTCCGCTTCATAGTCTGAGACCATTGCTGTTAGACCATCGCCTTCAAGATAAAACTGATACAAACGGTCAAATGAACTTCCTTCTCTCGGTTTACGTTTGAGCATCACCTTGTAACGTTCTATGACTTTTGTATCGTTATTTTCATCTTGTGCCAAGATAGCGGGAGTAAGGAAAAGGGTGGATAAAAGAAAGAATAGGACAGTAGATGCGATTAGATTACTTTTGCTGATGGACATCGGGATACCTCCATTATAATAAGATTATTGATTACTGTTGTTTGTGATACAGTGAACTTTAGAATTAATGCCAGTTAAATATTGACTGGCTTCACAGCGGGCGAGGTGACCTCGCCTCTATGCTGAGTGTTCTTTGTCCACGTTGAAATGTCTCATTAATTATTCACTTTATTATATTTGCCTTTCCGAGAGATGCCAATGTAAACGTATCGTGAAACCAACCTGTACAGTTGCTATGAACATAAACAATGTCATCAATGATTATTCTGCGATTATTAGGAAACTTTTCAATCAGATCATGTCCGCGTAAGAATCTACCGTCATACCGTCTGAAGAAGACGGTGCGTCCACCTTCTTCAATGTATACCTCACACATTTCACCGCCGTGTTCAGCATCAAGGTCGGGGGCTATGACGCGAAGGCAATGGAAGGTATTCTCACCAATGGTTACATCGTAAGTTCCTGCTCCCAAGCCTTGTCCCTCAGTGGTTTTGTAAGATCCATCCGGTTGAAGTTCATAACGTCCATCATCAACTATACGACGTTCACATTCGGGTCCCCATTGATCTTCAAACCAGTCATCGCCTATAGTGTTGTATATTCTCATACCGTCAATGGTCGTGACGACAGAAATCCATCTTGTATGTGTATCGTCCATAGCGACGTACATTAAATCTGGTGATTGGGGCCATGCCTTTGCTAACCATTCATTGAACTGAATTTCTACACATTCGATATTGTTTATCATCGCTGGTGCAGTGGGTATCATTTGTGTGACAGCATCTAATTGTTGTGTTTCTCCATCATAATCTGCCCACATATAGGTTTCACCCATTTTGGGTATAGCGAACCACCATTGTAGTTCTTGGCAGTCTACCTCATATATTGGATCGGAACTTTCAACGATCTTAATATCAGGACGAGTTGGTGGGAATGGGTGTTCTAAGACTTCACCTGGGGGTTTAATATAAAATTTGTTGGACATAATTTTACTCTCGATCATTTCTTATCTATTTTAATCAGAACGACTATTGCGATTAATGCACCAACGAAAAATGTACCAGCAAGTACTACTACAATAAGTAATTCTATTGGACCGATCATCATGTTATTTATCCTCATAAGTATTGATTAAGGATATCATGTCGGGTTTCGCTACGCTCTACCCCGATCTACAAAGAAGACTAATTATCTTTTCATTATCAGAACGATTACTGCGATTATTGCACCAATGAAAAATGTACCAGCAAGTACTACAATAAGTAATCCTATTGGACCAATCATCATGTCGTTTATCCTCATAAGTCATGAATGGGTGATATTATAGTGAACTTCAGAATTAATGAAACATTTTGAGATGTAGGAGGGAACTCCGATTCCCGACTGGACGCTTTGGTAGTCGGGAATCGGAGTTCCCTCCTACAGGGTCTTTGTATCATTATTTTCAATGTTCACTCTATTTAGTTTGTTCTTTCCAACGTTTTACTGCTTCTATTTTTGTCTGTTGCCATCCTGTCCAGTCTGTTTTTCCTTCGTATCTAACGACATCATGGATTGTTGCTCGGGGTTGATATGTAATATAGTTGCCGGTATGCCACGCGAGGTTACGATATATCATGAAATCACCTGGTGCTAAATGGACTTGAACAGCACCGGGAAACTGTTGGCAGTGTTCAAGATTATACCGTTCCGCTTCAACGTTCGTTTGTCCATCCGCGGGTTTACGGAGTTTAGGGTCTTTTGTAGATTGGGTTTCTCCTGGTATATCCCATTGACGAAGATGGCTGCCGGGAACAAACCAGGTACAAGAATCGGCATATATTGCGCAGTTGACCTGATTGAAATGCCGCAGGTCGTGCCATACTTCTGCTAACTTTGCGTTTACGATCTCATCGCGCGCTTCTATTGGCACCTCAACGACACCGTCGCGATGCCAACCGAGATGCCAGGGATGTTCAAGTGGCTCAACAAGCAACCCCATGATATCAACATGTCCGTGTGTATAGTCATCACCGAGTAGTTTTTGGACAGCATCACGTAGTTCGGACAACTCAGTATAATCATAAAAGGGTTTCAAGTCCAACTCATCACCGTAGTTAGAGAGGGGTTGGATTCGTTGCGTTTGCGGTCCATTAAGTTTATGTGCTAAGTGGCGTGCCTTCTCTGCTTCTCTACGTAAATCCGATAGCAGTGAAGCGGGAACAATACCCCGAAATACAAGAAAACCTTGTGACAGGTATTCGTTGACCATGGAATCTTGAAACTGAAATGCCACGTTATGACTCCTTAACTCTATAGATACCTTATTACATCTGATGGATAGTTAAAATGTGGGATTAATACGAGATTTTTCATAAGAACGTGCAAACGAGAATAGAGCAAGCACCAGCGGTGCGAAAGGTATATAGAACGTGTGTATTTAATTCCGTAACATGATACACCTTTCGCCCCTCTGGGGCTTATTCTGGTAATATCAACGTTTTCTATTCTATACACCTTCCGCCCCTCTGGGGCTTGATATTCTTACAACAACCTTCCTTCTCTCTTTACATATCCGTTTCTACAAAATTTTTACGCACTCCCATTAAGCATTCTACAATTTGATATATTATATGTCAAGGTTAACGTTATGTTGACTATCAATCTATATGTTTTCGTAAATTTTATTGGACATGTCATTTTTCAAAAAGTGTACCATACGGTACGAAATTTCGTACCGTGGTACATTTTTGTATTTTGTTTGTTAATCCAGTCTGTGTAAGGTGTTATAGGCTGTTTTTCCGAATGTGCAATTTTTAATAACCTGCTAAACTGTAAGAAACCAATTGTCAAATATATTTTACGTTTTTTGCAGTTGAAGTATAATTTGAAACTCTTGATATTTTATGAGTGTAGGTTGTTGTGTTCTGTTATTTTGCATGATATTCACTTCGTCAAAATATTGTGAAATGTATTTTAACATATTTTTTTTGCATTTGTCAAGTTAAATTATAATATTTAGAAAACTTTACATGGCTAATAAGATCAATTTACGAAGTTTGTCAAAGAGATATGTAATAGAGTTTAGCGATAAGTATAATAGTCAGGAAACAAAAAAGGCAGATACCCAAAAAGGATACCTGCCTATAGTTAACAACTTGAGTGATTTAACTAAAATCCTTTCAAAATGCAGTTTTTACTTTTTTTCGTTCCCCCACCGGGTCTTTTTTTTACCAGCAGGCGTAACAGACAACACA
>JAAXGN010000107.1 GCA_012267415.1 Candidatus Poribacteria bacterium
ATTAATTGTATAATCTACCATATTATAATCCTGTTGTTCCTCTATTTGAGTGTTGCACCGAGAACAAAATCCAATACCAGAATTGAGATAAGTGATGTGACAGCGGAACCTGTTGTAGCAGTTCCCACACCTTCTGCACCCCCTGCGCTGGAAATGCTGAAACCTTTATAGCACCCAACTGAAGCGATCGCCATCCCAAATGTAGTCGCCTTTATGAGACTAATAATTACGTATCTAATAACCATGTGGTTTTGGACTTGTAGAATGAAGAAGTCTCCATTGAAGTCAAATAGCGTGACGACTGCCACGTATCCCCCAAAAATGCCAGCGAATGTAGAAAAGATTGTTAGGGTTGGTAGCATGAGAGAACAGGCAAGAAATCGAGGGACAACTAAGTACTTAACAGGATTTGTTCCCATAACTTCAAGGGCATCAATTTGCTCAGTAACTTTCATCGTAGAAAGTTCTGCTGTAATGGATGCCCCGATCCGTCCAGAAAGAACAAATGCTGTAATCATCGGTCCCAGTTCCGTAACAACGGAGACACTCACAAATTGAGCGACCGATCCTTCAACAGCATACGGTTTTAATTGGATGTATCCTTGAACACCTAAGACCATCCCTGTGAAAAATCCGGAAACTAAGACCACTGATAGAGAGTTATATCCTATCAGGAGCAACTGTTTCAATAACAGGTCAAATTGCCAAGGCGGTTTAAAGATTTGGATAATGGTTTCTGCAATTAGACGGGATGCTTCACCGATTCCTGTGAGTGCGTTGTGCAGTCGATTTTTCACGATGTACGTTAGTCTACTTGAGGGATCTGGTTCAGAAAGTGGATTTTGCATAGGACTTCATCCCATAAGAGAAGAGCTGCTAACTCACACTTTCAAAACGCATCTGTTTTTTGCAGTAATGAAGAACTATTGAACCCGGTGGACCGTTACGATGTTTTTTTATTGATAGGCTTGATTCAACTGTTTCATCTGTATAGTCATCTTCATCGTCATAATAGTCTTCTCTAAATAGAAAGGCAACAATGTCCGCGTCTTGTTCAATTGCACCAGATTCCCGTAAATCTGATAGTTGAGGTTGTTTATTAGGACGTCGATCAACTTCACGATTTAATTGTGAACATGCAATCACTGGTACGTTGAGTTCCCATGCTAAGATTTTTAGTGCTCGCGAGATTTCAGAAATTTCCTGTTCACGTACATTATACCGACCAGCACCGCGTAGGAGTTGTAGGTAGTCAACGATAATCATAGAGAGGTTCTCGTGTTCCCCTTTCAATCGTCTTGCTTCGGCACACAGTGATTGTACTGTCATGGCTCTGTTATCGTTGATCAGTATGGTTGCTTCACTGATACGGCTTGCGCTCTGGACTAAGGGTGCCCAGTAATCCTCACCAAAATGACCGAGGCGTAATCTTCCAAAATCCATTCTTGATTCTGCTGAAAGCATACGCATGACAACATCTTCAGCACTCATTTCAAGACTAAATATTGCCACCGGCTTTTTCTGTTCAATTGCAATATTCTGTGCCATATTGAGAACTAATGTAGTTTTCCCCATACCGGGTCGGGCTGCGATGATAATTAAGTTCCCAGGTTGTAGTCCTGACGTAAGATCGTCAAAATGTATGAAACCTGTGGGAAGACCTAAGAACTGGTTATCTTGCTTATATAGTACTTCTATTCTACCGATAGCTTGTTTTATCAATGATCGAACATGCTCAAATCCTCGTTTGATGCCGGTTTTACCGAGTTCAAAAACGACTTCCTGTGATTGATCAAGAATATCGTTAATATCAACACTCTCATCGTGCGCAAGTTCCTTTATCTGATTCGCAGATTGAATTAAATGGCGTCGTGTGGCTTTTTCTTTAAGAATCCCCGCATATAATTCCGTGTTTTCAGTTTCAACAATCGGTGCTTGCAGTTCGTATAGATATTCTGGCCCCCCAACCCTATTCAACTGATCGGTGTTTTTGAGTTCATTTGCGACCAACAGAGGGTCCACTTTATTATCACGATTATAGACAGCAAGAATCGCAGAATAGATAAGTTTGTGATCAGTCGTGTAGAACGCGTCTGTAGAGGAGCCTAACAGGGCTTCTATGACTGGAACAACTGACTTTTCGGTCATCATTGATCCGAGCACAGCCTTTTCAGCATCTTTATCCATGATGCTCTCTATTGCATCGTTATGCATGGTTGTTCCTCCCCTTGCGTATGAAGATTAAATAAATAATCAGGTAATTCTACTAATAAGACTCATCGTAGGAGTAAAACTTCGTAGGGGCGGGGTTTCCCCGCCCGCGTATTACTCAATTTCCCCGCCCGCGTATTCCCAATTAATAACTTAATCTTCATGTATTAAGCAAGTTTGAATATTAAATATGCAGGTTGCACGTTGATGACGGGCGGGGAGACCCCGCCCCTACGGGGTCGGTGCCTGCAGGATTATCGGAAAATTGATAATTCATTATTTAATATTGCTTAGTCTATCCTTGTCTTATGGTGTAATTTGAAATTAATTACACACTTCCTCCCCGGTAGGTGCGATTTCCTAATCGCACCGTTGCTATGACGGTGTTCCTGACTCTTCCCTTTCAACAACGACGCGCAGTTCAGTAGTGACATCCGCGTGTAGTTTCAGTGTAACAGTAAAGGCACCGAGCTCTCGAATCGGTTCTCTGAGTTCAATTACGCGTCGATCCAGATCGATGTTTGCTGCTTCCCGCAATGATTCCACAATATCGGTTGGGGTTACAGAACCAAATAACCTGTCGTTTTCTCCTGCACGTCTGGTAAGATGACACGTGACCTCTGCAATCTGTGCAGCCAACTCTTGTGCAAGTTCTCTATCTTTCGTTTCCTGTTGATCAATAACTCTTTTCTGGTGTTCAAGATGTCTCTGATTTCGTTCCGTTGCATGGACTGCCAGTTCCATCGGTAGTAGATAATTACGTGCATAACCATCTGCAACATTAATGACATCTCCAGGGGATCCTAATCCCTCAACACTTCTTCTTAGTATCACTTCCATATTTTCACCTGAGTAGCATTGAACCGAGAGATGATGTTCATTTACAATAGTGTAGAATATCATACATCTTAACGATTCAAAATTGATTCCATATACAATTATTTTTTTAAGATTATCGGGTAAAAGGTAAGAGTGCCATATTTCGTGCGCGCTTAATTGCACGGGTGACCATCCGTTGTTGTTTGGCTGAAAGTCCGGACACCCGACGACTCACGATCTTCCCGCGTTCGTTAACGAACTTTCTCAACGTATCCACATCTTTGTAATCTACGGATTCCAACTTACTATAACGTGATCTTCTACGATATGCCATATAGGTCATTCTCCTTATTTAGAACGGGATGTCATCATCAGTTGTTGCTGTGTTGCCACCACCTGCGGATTGTTCTTGCGGTTGTTCTGACTGTGCTTGAGATTGTTCTGATGGCATAGCCTCGGTGTATCCACCACCCATTTCGTCGTCGTCCCGTCTACCCCCGATGAACTGAACACGAATTGCTCTGACTCTGAGTCTGCTCCGTTTCTCACCTTCAGGTGTTTCCCAAGAATCAAACTTAAGTGCTCCTTCAATAAAAACTGGACTCCCTTTGCTCAGATATTCGTTGACAATTTCCGCTTGTCTGTCCCATGCCTCAACATCAACAAAACAAGCAGATTCTCTCTGTTCACCAGTTGTCCGATCCGTATATCGTTCATTCATAGCGAGACCGAAATTTGTAACAGCAGTCCCGCTCGGTAAATATTTCATTTCAGGATCCCGTGTTAGATTTCCCATCAGAATCACTTTGTTATAACTTGCCATGATTTCTCCTTCGGAATAGAAATAACTTTACAAATGAAGATTCAATAAATATTTAGGTAATCCAATCCATAAAAACCTGCGTAGGGGCTGGGTTTCCCAGACCGCATATTACCGGTTTCCCCCCTGCGTATTACCATTAATAATTTAATCTTCATATATTAGTCGTTAAGGGGTAGTATTGCATCATGCAGATTCTGGTGAAGATGTATCAGGGTTTTGATTCTCTTCTTCTGATTCTGCGCTATCTTCTATAGATTCAGTTGTGTCTTCGGCAATTTCATCCGTTTCGTCATCTGGTGTTGCTTTTAGTTTTTCAAGATCATCTTCAAAAAGCACAATCATGTGTCGTAAAATTGCTTCATTGACACGTAGTGCCTGATTCAGTTGAGCGACGAAACTCGTTTCACATTCAAATACATAAATCACGTAATAGCCTTCAGTACGTTTACGAATAGGATACGAGAGTCGCCTCTTTCCCCAATTGTCAATATGGACGATATTACCGTTTTGTTCAATGATACCCTTGACATTCTCAATCAGTGTCTCTGTTTGACTGTCATCATGGTCAGGGGTAATGATAAGCATTAGTTCGTAAGGTTTCAAATTTTATCCTCTCTATGGACTTCAAGGCTCCTTCTATATCTCAGGAGCAGAGATGTGTAAATATCTATTTCTATCTATTAGACAGATTCTTGCCAATTGTAATGTCATTTAATTATAACACATTTCAAGCTATATATCAAATTTTAAACAGTTAAGACACCACTGCTAACAAGAACTACCTTACTGCTTTCATATCTACCCACTTTACAGTCAATTTACCTGTGGCAGATACAATACCTTTGACTCGAACCGTTGCCAACTGCTCACAAACCCCAGAAAAAGACACATCCGCTATACGATAGTAATACACAGCATTCGGTTTAGCCGTGGTGTCTGTCCACGTATATGCGTTGCGTTCAGCTGTTGTACCAGCACCTTGAATCAGCGATGGGTTAACAACTTTGAATTCGCCACTCTTTGTTTCACTGCGATAGATATAAAACCCAGCGTTGTTTACCTCTGATTCGGTTGTCCATTTAAGGAGAACACCTGCATCAATACGTTCTGATTGCTTGACGTTGCTAAATATGTAAGCGTGTCTCCGTCCGGATCACTAAAGTTGTCTGAGATGTCTATTTTCGTATACCACCATCGCCTATATACTTCTTTATTATCTCCCCAGCCTTATCGGCAATTCGCTGTGGTAACGTTCCTTGTGACAATACAACTGCAAGTAATTCAGCTATCTCAACTGCGGTAATTTCTACTGATACAAGTTTTCGCACACCGCCTTCAACTTCAACAGATTCACCATCTGCAAGGAGTAGTGAGTTAAAGAGTTTTTCTTCATCCCAACTCTTGTCTATTTGAGGAAATCCGGGAATCGGCACTGAGTGGTCTATGGTAATATCGAGAAAAAGAGGGATGGGTATAACAAAGTCAAACACTATTTCCCCTGAAAGGATTATGCCACCGGAATATGCTAACTTTCCAACATACGAATTCCTGTTAACCGTTACGGTCCCGGACTCAGCAGTAAGTGTCTGATTATCCTGATCAAAGTTGATGTTACCATTTATTTCTGTTTCTACTGACCCAGGATCTACTTGAAACCTAAAATATAGATGAACCGATTCAAAGTCAGGAGGAACAAATGCTTCCCAATTAATTCCGTCACCGAGCGGTTTGAACTCAGCACTGTAAGTTACAGGTTTGCTAATCTCTTGTGGAAAACCGATCGGCTGCCAACTGAGTAAAAGTAGCAATATGAAAGCAAGACATACAATACTTTTAGAACTGAACACTATTTGCTTTTTATTCATTATTTAGACTGTTCCTTGTTTTGTCTTTTCTCAAAGATTTCTGAAGATAGTTTTGTATTCACCTCATAATTCGTGATGCGATTAATAAGGACTTTCTTGGATAGTGGGAAGAAACTCCTTGTTTCAATAGGAAGGAAACGAATCCGCCTATTGCCGCCAGGTGGATACTTAAATTGTGTGGTTGCTAATGCCAAAGTCTTGATGGTAAGTGAAAATTGTTGGACTGTCCAATTCCGTCGGGAAATCCAAAGTCTTATGACAGCATCTGGTTCGTCTGGTGAGGTAAATTCTAATACATAACAACGCTGTCCCTGTATCAATTCCTGCTTTTTCAGTTCTAACGTCTTGTCTTTTAGCTTTCCGAGCGCACTCAATAACTCAAGTCGGAATATACCGTGACGAGACTTACCAATCTGTTCAACAGCATGCATATCCGGTTTACGAAAAAATAGATTAAACGAAATTATCGGTTCTTGAGAATCAAGAAAACTTGGGGATACGGCCATAGATGGCACTTGGTAGGTTTGAACAACCGCTTTGTAATTGTCAATATTTTCATAGACTTCTAACGCATTATCCATCACTTCTTGTGCGGTGATGGCTGAAACATCAATAGTGGTTATACTAGCTAATAGAAAAATGCTCAAAGGACCAAAAAGACCTTGCAACATACCTTTCAACAATCTTGTTTCCATACATGATTCTCCATTGCAGTTTTTATAGACTGTTTTTAGTATTCCTATGTTATGTTTAAAAAAAATCCGTGTTGTGTTTAGTATATCACTTGATGGTTGTTAAGTCAAATGAATTGTGCTACTACAAAAACCTCCTCTGTCCTTAGCTGACAAAGCACCTGATGATTGTGAAAATACCTTGAAATTACCAAAACACCCTTCCGCGCTCATCTGTGTAACTGGCGTGTTCTCCGTGTCATCCGAGATTCTGACAGAAATAGTGCCAAGAACTTTACACACCCAAATTAACCCTAACATATAATTGACATTTCTCAACAATTTGTGTTATCCTACTCTAAGAGTAACTGAAACAAGAGGAACACATGACAGAAAAGCATGAAATCCTGAATAGAGAAGACATTAAGAATCTATTCAGAACAGATATTGGACATTTTGATGACAAGAGTATCAGATTCTTGTTCAAACATATTGAACATTTACGCGGTTTAATACAATTTTTATCGAGTGAACTAACGGAACATCTCGACTTCAGTCATGCAAAGCGAGGAAGGCGGAGTTATATTGACACAACGTTGCGAGACAGTATCTCAGATATAGTTTTCACTGTGCCGTTTAGAGATGCTTCTAATGGTGATGTGGTGACCATCTACATTCTCATAGAACATCAATCCACGGTGGATCGTATGATGGGACTTAGGTTGCATTCCTATATGTGTCAAATATGGAAAGATCAACTTGAGGAACAAAGGAAGGCAATAGTGCCGGTAAGTCAGCAACGTTTATCTCCGATACTTCCAATTGTCTTTTATACAGGTGACAGACGATGGGAAATACCGGTCACGCTCAACGCGGTGATGGATGTACCTGAACTCTTGACAAGGTACGTGCCGACATTTGAGACACTCTTTCTGGCACTTAAGCACACCGACACAGAAGCGTTATTAGAACAGAATTATCCTTTCGGATGGTTGATGTCGGTCACACAACAGGTTTCAACGGATGAAAAACCTATAGATGACACATTGATGGAAACACTCACAAGACTGGACACTTTATCACCCGAGGAGTCGCTACTTCATGCACATGCGCTCATATATCTGTCTCATCTCGTGGTATCCAAAAGACCTCAGGCTGAGAGGGAACATCTGATAGAACATATTTTGATACATAATAGAGATACGGAGGTTGAAAATATTATTATGACTGGTGCAGAAGCTTTAGTTCAACAAGGCAAAGCAGAAGGACTTGAACAAGGTAGAATCGATGAGAAACGGACATCCGTTCTCAAAGTAGTGCGTCATAAGTTTGCTGACTTCTCAGACGTTGTTCTCAATGAGATTAGTGGGATAAATGACCTTGTCTATCTTGATGATCTGTTTGACCAAGTCCTCGCCGCAGAATCGTTTGATGACATTGACTTTTCTAAGAACGGTAAGTAGTATATGCCTACCTATATTTCACTGTGATCTGTAGCACAATCAAGGATGAATGTACTACAGAGGCAATCAATATGAATGTTGTGCAGAGAAGCACAATCGCGGAAGCACCAGAAGTACGAGAGGTGTATCACAATCTATACGTATCAAATTGATGATTATGGTGACAAAAACTTTGCACACCCCCAAATTTAATAAAGTGGACAAGCAGCGGTTTTTGTGGTATCATTAAATAGTTTTATAAACATGAGTTATCTATTTACAAGGAGTTTGTATTTTGCATAGATTATCTGCAAAGAAACATGTTCGTGCCGATGCGAAAAAACGTGCACGCAATAGACATCGTAAGACAACCCTTAGAACTGCTCTGAAGAATGCTGAAACTGCCTTGCAAGCTGGTGATGTGGAAAATGCCCAACAGTTTTGCAAGATGACAGCAAGTCTGTTTGATAGAGCTGCCAGTAAAGGTGTCATCAAAAAGGGTACTGCAAACCGTCAGAAATCACGTATCAATAGAAAACTGAACGCGCTTATAGCCGAGTCGGCTTAGCACTGAGAGTTGCGTGTAGGATAATAACAATGAATGCACGCCACGCTGCTTTGACGTGTCTCTTAAATCTTAGCGAGACTGATACATCAATTGCTGCAGCTGTTGACGATACCTTTTCCTCTAATCCGATTAATCCAAGAGAACAACGGTTAGCGAATGCCTTAGTCTATGGGGTTGTTCGGTGGCAATACCAATTGGATTGGGTTCTAAGCCACTTTGTTAACCCCCGTTTTAAATTAGACATCAAGCACCGTACCATCTTGAGGCTCGGTGCCTTTCAGTTATTACATCTTGACGGTATTCCGTCTCATGCTGCAATATATGAAACCGTCCAATTGACTAAAAAAGGCAGTAAGACAGCAGGTTTCATAAATGCTGTTCTGAGGAACTTACAACGGAAATCCTCAGAATTAGCCTATCCTTCCATAGAATCACAACCCGTCAAACATATATCTTATGCACTTTCATATCCAGAATGGTTAGTCAAACACTGGATTAACGAACACGGTCTTGCGTGGACAGTGTCTTTCTGCAAATCCAGTAATCAGATAGCACCTTTGACCGTTCGGTTGAATACACTCAGGACCAATCGTCAGAAACTCTATGATCTGATGCATAGTTACGGCTTACAAGCAAAACAGACGCAATATGCACCAGAAGGAATTACAGTAGAAAACAGTTCTGCAAAATCCACTCCATCAGGAGAAAGTACTCTTAAGAGATTACTCTCTGAAGGGGATGTATATGTGCAAGACGAAAGTGCAATGTTAATTCCCCTTCTGCTCAATCCTACTGATATGGACCTGATAGTAGATCTGTGTGCTGCACCGGGTGGAAAAACATCACATCTTGCCAGTTTGATGAAGAATACGGGTAAAATAGTTGCTACTGATGTTTCAGATAAGAAACTGCGATTGTTGACTGAAAACTGCAAACGCCTGGGGGTCAACAGTGTAGAGGTGCGGAGAACTGATATAACAAAGGATGACCTGAGTTTTGTTCATGCTGCAGATGCTGTTTTGATTGATGCTCCCTGCTCGGGGTTCGGTACACTCAGACGGCATCCCGATATTGTCTGGAATAGGACGCCAAAACAACTTATTGGTCTCAGAAACTATCAGTACCGCCTGCTAAAGAATGTTGCCCCTCATATCAAACCCGGTGGTTTATTGGTTTATAGTACCTGTACGATAGAACCGTCAGAGAATCAAGAAGTAATCCGTCGTTTCTTAGACCGTTTTTCAACGTTTTCTATAGAACATGCATCTGAGCATTTACCAGAACTGCCGAAGAGTATGATTTCATCAGAAGGTTTTCTACAAACATTTCCACACGAACACGGTATAGACGGTACATTTGCTGCAAGACTTCGCCGTGCTCCTTAGCGCACTATGTTAACATCAAGATTATATGTCATAACGAACCGAAATCTGTGTGAACCGAAATCTATCGTCTCAGTCGTATCAGAGATTTTAGATGCAGGGGTTAAGGCTATTCAGTTGCGGGAAAAGGATCTTAATGATACGGATTTACTAAGAATAGCACTGCCTATATCGAAATTATGTAAGAACTATGAAGCACAGTTGTTCATAAACTCGAATGTAAAGATCGCCATTGATGTTGGTGCAGCCGGTCTTCACTTACCTGATAATGACGTCTCTGTTCAAGAGGTAAGAGAGAAGACACAGAACAATCTGATGGTAGCGTGTTCCACACACAGTATCTCAACTGCGAAAAGACGGGAGACTGAAGGTGCTGATTTTTTAACTTACAGTCCAATCTATAAGGTGAGAAGTAAACCCACAGACAATGTGGCAGTAGGAGTGGTGAACCTTGAGAAGTTGGTGCATCATGTGAACATCCCTGTGTTTGCTCTGGGAGGAATTACACCTACCCGTGTAAAGGAGTGCATTTCTGCGGGTGCATCAGGTGTAGCAGTGATGTCCGGGATAATATCTGCAACTGATTCGGCACTGCGAGCAAAGGCTTATCTTGAGTGTTTGTCATTCAACCAGTAGACTGTTGAACAGTGTCCGTGTTTTTTCCGTCCACATGCCGTAGTCTTGAGAGAACTTCTCAACACTTGAGCGGTTTTCAGCGTCAGTATAACCGAGCCGCCGTGCCAATTGCGCTAATTCAGATTGATTGGTTGGTAGTGCATCCATTGCTCTGTCATGAACTATCCTTAGCGCGTTTTCCACGCGTCGGAGGAATTTATATGCTTCTGATAGTCCTGAGCTCTGTTCCTCTGTCAGGATACCGACTGTGTTAAGTCTGTCGATAGCATCTAATGTGTTCGGTACGCGAACAGAATCC
This sequence comes from Candidatus Poribacteria bacterium, assembly GCA_012267415.1. GTDB lineage: Bacteria > Poribacteria > WGA-4E > WGA-4E > WGA-3G > MSPOR6. Next base: position 10,716 of record JAAXGN010000107.1, read on the forward strand.
GCCTCTGTTCCATGTATGAGTTGCAGAGTCTGGACAGCAAATTCAATGTCAACTAACCCGCCATAGCCAGATTTCACATCTGTTGATCTCCGTTTTGTACGTGGGGTACTTCGTCTTCTCTTGGAGATGCTTTTTCGTGTTGATTGCTGTTCCTTGCGTTTTCGTGTATGTACGATTTCTGCGACTTCATCTTTTGTAATGGGTCTACTATAGCAAAAGTCGTTTGCGAGTTTTGTATATTCCGTACCCAATCCATCAATATCACCGGCGATTACGCGTGCCCGTGTTAGTGCTTGCCGTTCCCAGATTTCTGCTGCAGTGTCGTAATAGTGCTGATACCCAACTAACGGTAATGCGATAGCACCACCATTGCCATACGGTCGTAGCCGAAGGTCCAGTTCGTATATACTCATACTGTGTGTACCGCCTAACTGGTTTACTAATTCCAATCCCAGCGATGTGAAGTATTCTGAATTAGGGATACCTTTTGTCGTTTCCCCATCTTCTGTATAGACAAACATGACATCCAAATCCGAACTGAAGTTCAGGTCGCGTCCCCCAAATTTACCCATCGCAATTATTGCAAATGTAACGGGTGTACCGTCATGTGTTTTTGGCATTCCGTGTTCAATCTGCATCTGCGAATCAATCTTAAGGTAGAGAGATTGTAGCATTGCCTCAGCTAAATCAGAGAGTTCCTCAGTTGTCGTAGGTAGGTCAGATTTCCCCAATATGTTTCTCAATGCTATTCGCCAGATTTCATCGTTTTTATACCTTCTGAGTGAATCCAATAGATAGGCATCGGATGTGTTTTTGATGATATGTGAGACTTCATTAATTTTCTCTTCAAGTGTCTTTGTAGATTCAGTGAAAGTTGGGATTGTCAAAAGGTCAAAGAGTTCAGGACTTGCTATCAATAAATCTGCCAAGTATAAACTGGAACCGCATAAACTGGTAAGTGCTTCAAGTATGTTTTGCCGTTCTAAGAACATGGTATAGTAGCTGCTTCTTGCTCCGACTTTCTCGGCAAATGCATCAAAATAACGAAGTGCCATGTCTGGATCAGGTGCTTTGCTAAGACAGTTCAACAGAACAGGTGCAAGTTCGAAGAATGTGCGTCTGACAGATGGGGAGAACTGTTGTCCATCACTACCATTTGCAAGGTGCCGCAAGAGTCGTTGCGCATCACGTGGATTTTCAAATCCGAATTTACCCAATTGTTGCTGTATCTCCTCAGAATCATCTTGACTTAGAAGGACTGGTATATCCAGTTGATCAGGTTCTTGTACATCCATGACTTTCTCAAAAATACGACGGACTTCTGAAGTGTGTTTAATGTAGTCTTGACGAAATGAGTCAAGTGGTTCGTCCAAATAACCTAACGTTCTTGCTAACTCTATCTCTTCATTCTCCCTTGCAGGAATTGCGTAACGTTGTTGGTCAGCTTCGATCTGTATTGCGTTTTCTACCTTTCTAAGAAACCTATAAGCATTGGTTAAGGCATCAGCATCGTGGGGATCCAAGAGTTCATTTGTCTTCAACGCTTGCAGTGTCTCCAATGTATTCTGGATGCACAATGATTTTAGTCGTCCGCCATGTATCATCTGCAGACATTGCACTGTAAATTCTATGTCGCGTATTCCTCCTGGTCCAAGTTTAACATGCTTGTCAATATCCGTTTTCTCATTAACGATCCGTTGCTCAATCCGTGCCTTTGTTTTCCTGATATCAACCTTTATTTCGTTCAATGTCACACCATCTAAATAGCGTTGATAGACAAAAGGATGTATCATGCGAATAAATTCATCACCAAATGCTTGGTCTCCTGCGACGGGTCGTGCTTTAATGAGTGCTTGCCGTTCCCATAGGTCTCCCCATCCTTCATAATAACTTTCATAACTTTCCATTGATCGGATTATGACGCCAGCACTACTTTCAGGTCGCAATCGGATATCTACGCGAAATACATACCCATCAGATGTAACTTCACTCATTGCGTTGATAATAAACTCACACAATCGTGCGTAGTATTCACTGTTGTCAATTCCTTGATCCGTCTTCCCTTCGTCAGAGTATACAAATATTAGGTCAATATCGGAACTATAGTTAAGCGCATAACCGCCGAATTTACCCATGCCTATAACAGCAAACCGACACGAGTCAGAACCGTCTTCGTTAAGTGGTGTTCCAAACTTAGGTATGACGACTTGGTCCCGTCCGATTTCGTAGCAGTGTTGTAACGTGGCTTCGGCTAAGTTACTCATCTCCAGTGTGGTTGTTTCAACATCTGAAGTATTTAATAGGTCACGAATGGCTATTCTAAGGCTTTCGCGCTTTTTATAACGTCTGAGAATTCGCAGTTTTTGGTCGATGTTATTGAACAAATTCAGTGTTCTTGCGAGTTCACCGTACATGGATTGGCTTGTTTTCTTATGTTCCATTACGTTTGCATCAATGACATCGTATAGATATATTGGGTTGCGTATCAAAATTTCAGACAGGTATGTAGATGCCCCAAAAATATGCATTATGGTAGGCATTAGAAAAGGTGCATCATGAAGTAGTCTATATAACCAGCTACGACTAAATGTCACCATAGCGAAACGTGAAAAATTGTTTAATGCTGCAACTGGATTTGGTGCGTTAAGGCAGGCGTTTAGCAGAGAAATGGCAATGTGTGCAAAAGCGGACTGTGTGTATGGATCTTCTGTCGTCAGTTCAATGAGATTACGGTATATTGCGTCATCATCAAATTCATATCCATTTTCACAAGCCTCAGATAGAATCTGATGAATTTCTTCCTTTAGGTGTTGTGGTAGTGGGAGTTGTGTGTAATCCATCGTCTTCTCTTTGAGTTCTATAATTGAATTTCATTGTAGCATATTCACTTTGAAAGTGCAATTCGTTTTTTGGTGGGGTGTGTAAATATTTTGTCACCATAATTGTCAATTTAAGAAGATAAACCCAATCGATTAATCCCTATAAATTGACACATAAGGTTACATAATCTTTACGTGCCAGAGAGCATCAGTGACAAAAACCTTACATCCTGCTCTTTACTTATTGACGATTATAGCCAAAACGGTATTTCACCATCAAGCGTCTCTGGCCTTAAACCTTTTACAGCCATAGAAGATATTTTATCCGCATAGTGTGTAGTAACAGGTAAACGTGGAGGACGGAGAGAACCGTAGTGAAGCAAAGTTAGAGAAAGAACAGAATGTAGTGCATTCTCTAATGAAAAGGGATGATGCGTACGAACGCGAATGGGTTGCGGCGTTGCCTTGAATCTTGCTGAAAATTCAGATGAGACAAGTAACGCTTCGGTTTCACTTAGTTTAAATATGTTTCCTTTAGGTGTCTTGATGATTTCTTTGTTTTCAAAAGCATATAGACGAGGAAGTCCGCTTTTGATTACTTCAACAAAATAAAACGTTGCACCGATTTGTTTGCCCCAATCTGTGAGAGTGTTTTTCTCCGATTCTGGTAAAATTCCATCTCGATGAATAAGAATTTTCTTGTCAGCAAATTCTTTTTGCGGAAATATATCGTGTAAAACACGTTCTGGAATTATTTCTCCTTCCAGCATTGTTTCACGAATGTTATATCGCATCATTTCACCGTTTGCCAAATAGATTCTTGCCATTCCTACCGAATTCATAGTACCCGGACGATTACGTTTTTTTTGACGAGCCACGTCAAGTCCAGCAACTAGATCAGCATAGGAAATTGGTTCGGCCAAAACATAAGGAAGATTACCCGTTTTTGCAAGTATCCCTAAAACAACATTGCCTATAATATATTGATTGTTTACATTATTAGGTTGAACAACCTGACTTTGCAACCCTTTTTTTAAAGTTAGATGTTTGAAATTATCATAAGGTGTCCAGTCGACGACATCAAAATCAGGTTTAGATATAATTCCTAAAATAATATCAGGATTCTCTTGAGCTATTTCCTCAATCGCAGACTCTAATTCTTTACGTGATGGTTGAGAAACCTGTTTTTCTGTCGCTTGTATCAATTCGTACTGCAAGTTTTCGCCAAGTTCTTTTCTCAAATTTATTCGTAAGTGATCTAATGATGTATGAGGCGCGGTATTTAAAATAGCGATACGTATCTGCTTATTGGCTGTGGGTTTGTACACCCCAAATTTCTTCAAAGAAGGAAAGATTGATTGCGAAGATACAATTTGGTTTTCTCCAATTTTCAGTTTAGGATCGTACCCAATGTCGTTTTTGTTAAGGAACAAGTGTGGATGCGTTGTTGTCGAATAAGCCCGATCTATTAAACCACTGTTTTTAATTATTGAGACTACCTTTGTGATGTATTCTGAACGTTCTGAAACAGGAATTTGTAATTTCTCACTAATTTTGAAGCGAGCATAATCAGCACTCCACACTTGAATTTCTAAAGCACTAGCAATGTAATCATATTTATCATTGAGTCTAACAACTAATTCATCATCGGGAGCTTGTTCTATCAAACGTTTCATGTTAGGAGAAAGTCTAAACGCTAACAATCTGGATCGTGTGTTGTTCTCCTGAAGGGTTCCAACGATTCCAGTGATTTCCATAGAACTTTGAAACCTCGATTTAGTTTTGTCTTTTACGTGCAAGCCTTCTAAGCCATTGTCTCCGTAAGTTGTAATGTATTTCTTTAAGTCACCTTTGTATTTTATTTCCGAACTGAGAGAAACAGATATTGCAGGTTGATTATCAACCGTCCAACCACGTAAATTACATTTAAGATCTACATAATACGTTTTTTCTTCACGCCTATATATGGCTAATGCCTTGTTAATCTCTTGCGAATAATCATCATTTATCAAGCGTGCGGTAAAATCAACTAATCCCTGAACTGAAACTGTATTGTTAGGGAGCACCTCTATTTTTTCGAGTGAACGAAGTGTATCTTCTTCTGTTGAAGTTTCCCATATTTCGTGAAGAGCTTGGTTTATGGAAGACTCGTCTTGAGGAAAATCGGTAATAAGAATTTTCTTTTCTCTATCCCAATTCCAATGTTTACCGAACTTTGTTTGAAAACGGTAGCCTAGTTTTGCTCCAATTTCATCTAAAGAAATAGATCCGCTAACCCTCAGATGATATACTGTTAAGTCTGGAAGTGCTTCAAGTTGGACTGGGAAAATCTCTGTAAATATAGATAATTTATTTGCCATTCTGGGATAGTTCTCCTGTTTTGATTTTGTACATTTTGTGGTAAAATCCATAATTACTTGCCCGCGATTGTAGCGTAAACTTTATGAAGATTAATTTATTAATTCGGTAATTCTCAATATCCCAAACTCGGTAGGTGCGATATCCTTATCAATGCAGAATACCATACGCGTATTCTGCCGGGTTTTTCCCAACCCGCTTCGTTGAAGTTTTCCGCTTAGGATCCGGTGCGATAAGGATATCGCACCTACCGGCCTGGATAGTATTGATTGTGTATAAATGATTTTCATAATCCACCATAAAAATAGTTTTTCTATACCGTTGTTCAAATTATAGTATTTAGAGGATAATCTTTCCGAGAAAAAATGGTCTTATTTAGGTGAAAGGACAATAAATTCAACTTAGCCTGAGAGAAAATCTAATCAACTATGCCTTAGTCACTATACCAACTCGGAAATGCAATCCCTTTCTTCTTAAGCTTCACTAACTCCGCGTCAAGATCACATTTAGACTGCTTCCCGCCGTGGATGCTCGGCTCAGCACACAGCATCTCGCGCAAGGTTTGCATGGACTCAAGCACGTTATCACTCGTAATTCCCAACACTTCAGTCAATAGAGAACGATCTAATTCCGCACGTACAGGATCATGCGCGCACTCATTGACAGGCAGCATCCGTTTATATTTTAAACGTTCAAAAATTGCCTCAGCGTTTGCTAATGCTTCATCGGAGAGTTCACGGACATCCAACGTAGGTAAAGTTCCTAATGTATTGAGTGTTAGAATTCCACGACCAGATTGTTGCTTCCCACTATGTATCCAGTGACACATTAAACCTAATGTTGAGTTGCACCACAACGCGAAAGCAGTCTCATGGAGTGGATTTTCAAATGCCACGTTGGTTATCCTGTTAACCCCAACCGAAGGGTTTTCTGTAAAAAGGACAATGGTTGAGTTAGCATTAAATCGTAGGTAGAGATTGTAGTGCGCTCTACTGTTCCTTGTAAGGATTTTTCTAAGGATATTCTCTGTATTTCGGCGCGGCATCCCCATAGAATCAAGGTTAACAAGCATTGATCGTTGCGTTTCACTGTTCAAACTCCACAAGCAAGGATAGCCGTCACCATTGGTATCACCTTTAATCATGTCAAATGGTCCCCTTTTCCCGTAAACACTTTCTGGGTGCCATCCAACCTGTGCTATATCCTTTACATGACACATAGGCACTTCAACGTTAGTTGTCTGCATCGGTAGATATAGGTTCCCTCTTTGTATGCTATAAGCAGACTGCATCAATGCCATTGATCGGACGCGCGACGCTCCCCAACCTTCACCAAGTAAGAGTGGACAGTCTAACATTTGTCCAACGATGTCATTGCCAATTCTGATTATATCTCCACCATTAGGGGCATCTTCTAACCTTCTGGTGCTGTCATTTCGAATAATATACTTCGCTATCGTCATTGCTTCTAATAGGCTTTGAGGACGTTGGTTCAGACACACGAATTTCCCTCGTCCACTGGTTTTGTCTGTCCCCTTCGTTGCTATCACAATGCATTCCGCCATGCCAGTATCTGCAGAGAACGCCGCGGCTTCTGCTTTTGCTTCAGCAATAGTCAGGACCATAACCCTGTGGTATTCTGATGCTAGCATATCACGCATTTTCTGCATAGTAGATGCTGTCAGGATTGTTGCTGGCAAGATGAATCCCATGGTACCACCGCGTTTAAGTTTCCTGTCTGCAAGGTCTACAAAGTAAGACGCGAGTCCGCTCAATCCGTGTGCTATTCGGGAGGCTTTACTTCTCAGCACTGCCTGCATTGCCTTTTTATCTTGCTCTGGACGATCGCTTCCTTGGAAGGTCGTTTTTGGGACACTACTACCCTGATCTGTTCCTGGTTTCGTAAACGGAGGATTCTGGATCACAATATCAACACCATCATGCTGGAACGTCTGCTGAAGTTTAACTACGGTGTTCTCTTCACCGCCAACTTGCTCTGCTTCTGTGTCAAATAGTTTCATATCATCAAGCAATTCCAATGAACCGATGGCGTAATCTCCATTTTCCATTACACCGTAAGGGGCAGTTACTATTCGCGTGCCACCGATTTTGACATCTGCGTACGTACTCGCAAGTGCAGCAGCAGTAAGGTGCGTAGCATTCGGCATAATGTCTACACCGCCAATATTTTCCTCTAACATTTTCTGATGGATTTCTCTACCGCTACCACCCTCTTGTTCATACAGAGACAGAATGCGTTGATAGACACCATTAAGCAACGCACCTGTGCCGCAAGCGAAATCTGCAACTTTGGGGAGCTCACCTTTCGGCAGTTCGGGTATCACAAGCGTAGAGAGCAGCACCGCGCTTTCTGGAAGCGTATAGTTCGCCTTGACGTATTTCCTATCAGTGATGAGTTTTTGGAATACGATACCCGCGAGTTCATGAATCTGCGCGATACCGGTATCAACAAGGTCTTTGGCAGCTTCACAGAGAAGTTTCAGGATATACTTAACAACTCTGTCATCCGTAGCGAGTGCTTCAACAAGATTCCGAGCATCTTCAAAAATGGGACGGTAGTTAACCTTGAGAATCGTGTTCCAATCCTCAATAACATCTTCATAATCAATTATCGGCAGGAGTTGTCGGAGTGAGCGGACAGACTCCATGTCCGTTTTACCCGCAAGGGAACTCTGAAACACAAAAGCATCGGTGATAATCAACGCTGCCATACGAAGCGTTTGGATGTTAGGGAGTCGCGATTCAGAGATCGCGCCTACAGCCGAGGGGAGTCGCGATTCGGAGATCGCTCCTACGGCTTCCGAATTGTCTTTAGAGAAGACCTCTTGGTGCAGAATTGTCTCAATCTTCTCGGCTATTGCAGGATGGTCAACGATAGCATCTTCAAGTAGATAAGCTGCCTTGTTGATACTTTTCTCCATCTCTTCTGCTGCTGCTTCAAGTTGAGAGTTTGGCATTGCCCCGACATGGAGAGCGTTTGCGATGTCGCCTACGGTGCCTTTTGCCCATCCGTTTTCAGGGAAATGTCCTACGGTATCACCGACAGTGTTGACAAGTTTGTATTGTAGGTCATCTGCAGCGCGTAGTTGTGAATTGATGTCCCTTCCTGCAAACGTTTTAAATCGTTCAGGATAAAGGATTGCCATAACGTTATTGAGTGTTTTTCCGACGACGTGGTATTCTGTCTCAAGCTCCAAAACAAGTCTTGTTTCTGCCTGTTTTATGAGATTCTTGGCATTGGTAGTGGTATCAAACTTCGCTTCAATTCCGACTGGTTCTCTACCGTGTTCAATGACGATGGCATCGAGTTCATTGTTCCCCTTAATAAATGCATTAACGGCTGTTTCGAGTTCCCATCCGGAACGTATGTGTCGTAAGATGTTCACCAATTCGTTTGTGATAGTCGTTTCGCGTCTATTTGGCATATATTTCTTCTGATTCTGGACATATAGATTTCTGTCTAATGAATACTAAAAGCGATTTGTTTTTTCTGTTGTTCAAACTTATCTGATATTGTATCAGAAACCATCGGAAAAAAGCAACTCCTAAGGATAGGAATTTCTCAAAGAATTTGCTTTTTTTTGTCATATTTTATATAATATAACCTAAGTTGCTACTTATGTAGCACAATCTGTTAGATTGTGCATATTAGTACGCAAACTAACAGTTTGCGCTACGAAAACCTGCGACATATGTATTATTCTCTATTAAAGACGGTATTTGCATGTCTAAAAACTGATAGGTAGCAACTTGGGTTAATATAGTAAACTTTTGAATTAATGGGACATTTTGAGATGTAGGAGGCCAGTTAACATGATTCTGGCCGATTTCCGACTATCACTACGTTAAGTCGCGATTCGGAGATCGCTCCTACAAGGACTTTGTATCATTATTTTTAATGTTCACTATACAATAGTTTGGATGGTTTTTGAGTGGTGATGTTTTCATTTAAAGTGGAAGGAAGATAGATGAACAAAGACTATAAAAGTGTAATGTTTGTTATAGCCGATGATTGGAGTCGTATCGCAAAGTGCTACGGTAATGAAGTCATCAGAACGCCGCGTATTGACGAATTCGCTGAACGTGGCGTTGTTTTTGACTACGGATTCTGTACAAGTCCATCGTGTGCTGTCAGTCGTGCATGTATTCTAACAGGACAACATAGCCATACACATGGACAATATGGACACTGTCACGGAATTCATGGATTTAGGACACATGAAAACATGCAATCAGTGCCTAAGATTTTAAAATCGCACGGATTTGCTACTGCATGTATCGGGAAAAAGCACGTTGAACCCAAAAGTGTTTATCCTTTTGATTACGAGCCAAGTGTCAATCCAAGAAGTCCAGTATCGGTTGCTGAGAAGGTAGACGAATTCCTTTCACAAAATGTGGATACACCCTTTTACTTACATATTGGCTGTACCTATCCGCATCGTGCTGGTAAGGGATTTGGAAATGATCGGGAGCATGCAGGTATTGAACCAGGTTCTTATTCACCCGATGAGATTGTTGTTCCGAATTTCTTACCAGATGTCCCTGCAGTCCGTGATGACCTTGCTGACTATTACGAAAGTGTGTCCCGTTGGGATGCTGTCGTTGGTGCAGCATTAGATGCACTTGATGCTTCTGGTCGCGCAGATGAAACACTGGTTTTTGTGACGACTGACCACGCCATGCCGTTCCCTGGTGCAAAAGCATCCAGTTTTGATAGTGGACACCACTGTCCCTTACTTATTGCGAGTCCAACACAACAGAAACGCGGCATACGGAATCAAGCACTTGTTAATTGGGTTGATTTCTGTCCAACCATACTGGAATGGTGCGGTGTTGAACACCCCGGCGGAGCAGAAGTACTCCCAGGTAGGTCAATCCTCTCCGTATTAGAGGATGACAGTCCTCATCCCGGGGATGGTCAATGGGAGGAAACATACTTCTCTCACTGCTTCCACGAAGTAACCAATTACTATCCGTATCGTGTATTACGTGGTCGTCGATATAAATATGTTCGTAATTTGGCATATCAGTTAGAAACACCCTTACCGAGTGATCTATTTCGTTCTATCTCATGGACAGCAGTGCGAAATGACAACATACAAAAACTGGGTGAACGACAGCGAGAAGACTTTGTCCATCAAAGCCGTGAAGCTTTGTTTGATATGGAGAAGGATCCAGCTGAATCTAATAACCTGATTGATGAACCGACATTACAAGATATAGCCAATGAAATGCGGCGTAAGGTGATTGAATTTAGACAAAAGACGAAGGACCCATGGCTTGAACAGTCGTTTCAGGAAGGGGAAACGCAGCCTTTCTTCAGGTAATTTCACTATTTCACATATTATCCCGTTTGTAGTAGGGCAATTCATTGCCCGTTCTTATGCGTAATTTCACTATTTCACATATTATCCGTTTGTAGTAGGGCAATTCATTGCCCGTTCTTATGTTTTATCAAAACAATTTTCTATCCATAGATAACAAATGCAAAACTACGATTTAGATGCGATGAATGCCCGCATCCAAGAAGATAGCAGCAAAATACAGCAGATTTTGAATGAGGCGGGTAAAATCATCGTTGGTCAACGCACGTTACTTGAACGTTTGGTTATCGGTTTACTTTGCAATGGACACATTCTATTAGAAGGTGTACCCGGTCTTGCAAAGACAACAGCTATTGATGTATTGGCAAGAACGATTGATGCATCATTCCAACGGATTCAATTCACACCTGATCTGCTTCCAGCGGATCTGATCGGTACGTTAATATACGATCAGCAGAAAGCGGAGTTTTATACTAATTTAGGTCCTATTTTCGCAAACGTTGTGCTTGCTGATGAGATAAACCGGGCACCGGCGAAAGTACAAAGTGCCCTGCTTGAAGCGATGCAAGAACGACAGGTGACGATCGGTGATACTACGCACGCACTTGATGATCCGTTTCTTGTCTTAGCAACACAGAATCCGATTGAGCATGAAGGGACTTATCCGTTACCTGAAGCACAAGTTGACAGGTTTATGCTTAAGGTGAAGGTCAACTATCCATCGCGTACTGAGGAGTTGCAGATTCTGCGGCGTATGACAGTTGAAAAGATTCCTAAAGTCAAAAAGGTGATCTCGTGTGAAGATGTTATCAGGTTCCGTGAGCTGACGCGTGAGATATATATGGCGGAGCCGTTGGAAAATTATATTGTTGATCTCGTCTGTGCGACCCGTTCTCCAGATGCATATCAGTTAGAGGACTTAAGCACATTGATTGAATACGGTGCTTCCCCGCGTGCTACGATATTTCTTGCACTTGCTGCGAGAGCGCATGCTTTCCTGTCGGAACGTGGCTATGTTACACCGGAAGATATTCAGGCAATTGGCATGGATGTTTTGCGACATCGTGTCATTCTGAGTTATGAAGCAGAAGCGGAAGGTATTGATACAGAAAGCATTATTAAGCAACTGTTTTCAAAAATTGAAGTGCCTTAGATTCTGCCGAAAAATAGAGGATATGCAAGGATATTGTACTGTTTTTATTTCTTGCCCTATTCCCTAATTTGAGTGGGGTTTTGAGTCCCTTACGGTTTCATTTTTCCATCTTTTTGATATACTGATTTATTTTTTTTAGTTCATCTGAATTGTCCGGATTACTGGGATGGAAGATAACTTCGGGTGGTACAATCTGTCTTGGATGGTTTGGTGGTTTATAGTACCACTGGAGTGAAAGTTCGTGCGCGGGTCCTTGGAAATAGTGTATTTCAACAGGGTGAAAACCTGCACGAAGCGTGATATGTGCACTGCTACTTTGAGTAGGATGGAGACCGTCGTTATCAACAACCAATTTTCCATTTATAAATAACTTTGATCCATCATCAGAGCTCAACTCAAACATATAATTACCGGGTGTATCCACCGCTAATTTTCCGTGGAAATGTACTGCGAAATATTCAAATACGTTCTGTTTCTGTGGTGTGGGAAAACCCTCAGTATAATGTCTTCGAGCTACATCCAAATTAGCCGCTGCAAAGGTATATAGAGGCGTCATCTGCTCAAAATTAGGCATATAACGAAATGTTTCATCAGGAACGTAGACCTTACCTATTAATCCGTGTCCAGGCTTTACGTCATTGTCAAAGATACCGAGCCCTCCGACAACCTCATCTGGAACTACCGAACCGAGGTCTGCAACACCCGTTACGCTTGACAGTCCTCTGCCTATACCGCTGCCACGTCCGATGCCTGTGACGCCACGCCCAGGACCAGGAACGTTACCTCCTGCTCCACGTTTGGATAAACTTATGCCTTCGCTGTCCGTTCCACTGCCGCGATCTACATCGGGTGTGTTCAATTTGCTGTCTGCTAAAAGCGATTGCTGTGCCGGTGCAAGACGAGTGTCTGTGAATACAGGCGGTGGTTCTAATCGGGGTGTGTTGGTGACGATTGGTAACGTCCCACGTGCTGCGGGTAATTTTTTGACAGATATCGCAGGTTTTATTGGTTTGCTGACTTTTTCTATTTCTTTCTTTTTTACCATTTGACGCTGTGGCGGGGGCAGAATGTCAAGATGCACTATGTCCGCGATCTGTTCAGGTGGCGGTTTGACAAAATAGAATATCAACGCAAATCCTATTACATGGATAATAACTGAGACTATCAGTGATTGTTTTCTATGTCTTCGACGTAACGCTTGTTTCAAAAATCTGTTCATATAGTTTCCTTACAACAAATGTCAAGTCTACTAGTCCTGTGGGGTGTGTAATGTTGTTGTCCCCTTTTGTCAGAATCGAGGATTTCACCAAAAGGCAATGACAATATCATTCACAAACATAATATAACACATATACCTAAAGTCGTCAATTTTAATTTCAAAGGCAATAACACTGAGATGTGCAAGAACCCTTTCCGACCCCATCTGTGTAACTGGCGTATCCTCCGCATAATCCGCGACTCTGACTAAAAAGGTGGTAATAACTTTACCCCCTCAAAAAACATTCCTTGACATAACTCTGTATTTTTGTTAGATTATAAAGTGAAGAAAGATTTAGGAGTAAGATGAGTGGCATCAGAAAAGATCCGCGTCGGTATCATCGGTGCAGGAAGAAACACAAAATCGAGACATATCCCAGGATTACAAGCAATTGAGGGGGTTGAGATCATCGGTGTTTGTAATCGAAGTCGAGAATCCTCACAAAGTGTGGCTGACGAGTTCGGTATTTCAAAGATCTACGACAACTGGCAAGATGTAATTAAAGACAGTGACACAGATGCGATTGTCATCGGCACGTGGCCCTATATGCACTGTCGTACGACAGTCGCAGCCCTAATGGCAAATAAACACGTCATGTGTGAAGCAAGGATGGCAATGAACGCACGAGAAGCACATCTGATGCGTATGTTAGCACGGCAGAAAACACATCTCACTGCACAGATAGTCCCCTCTCCGATGACGTTACGCGTTGATAATACGATCAAGCGACTCATCGCTGACGGTTATCTCGGTGATGTCTTAGCAGTTGAGGTCAGAGCAGGGGGTGCATTTTTAGATGCTGATTCACCGCTGCAGTGGCGTCAAAATTTGGATCTCAGCGGGATGAACATCATGAGTATGGGAATATGGTACGAAGCATTGATGCGGTGGGTTGGAGAAGCAACACGGATCATCGCTATGGGGAAAACATTCGTCAAAATGCGTCCTGATGCTGATGGCATTATGCGACCTGTCCGAATCCCTGAACACATTGATATCATGGGTGACCTTGCTTGTGGTGCACAACTTCACATGCAAGTCTCTGCTGTTACAGGATTGGCAGGTGCACCAGAAGCTCTTATTTTTGGCAGTCAAGGGACGGTACGGTTTTCAGGAAACAGACTCTTCGGTGGACAAAGAGAAGATAACGAACTACAAGAGATAGATATACCTTCAGCAGAGGAAGGGGGTTGGAGAGTGGAAGAGGAGTTCGTTAATGCTATCCGTGGTAAGGAAACGATAACACATACTGACTTTGAGACGGGTGTAAAATATATGGAGTTCACCGAGGCGGTTACACGTAGTATGTCATCTAACTCTGCGGTTTCTTTGCCACTTCAAATGTAGGAGCGTAGATAGATACATTAATTTATGCTATATGGTGAAATATAAGATTTGTTGACACCTCTTCTGTAGGAGGGAACTCCGATTCCCGACTATCAAGTGTTCAGTCGGGAATCGGTCATGTTTATATTAGCTGGCCTCCTACAGAAAAAATGTCTAATTAATCACATATTCTATTAAAAGATGGAGCAAAATTGACATTAGAAGAACTATTTGATCTTTGTAAAGACCTTGAATTCCGTCAAGCCAAGTTATATGCCTCATTCTCACTGATCCTAGGCGATGTTGATGAACGGATAGCGAAGTTTTGGGAACGCATGAGTGCTGAGGAGTGGCAGCATTACATACTTGTAGATTTCGGACGCACTGTGTGTATGGAAGTATTCGGTATGGATACACCTTTACATCAAGGAGACCCAACGGAAACTTCTTCACTGATCGCACCGATTCCAGACATTTCTGTTCAAAGGATTACGGATGCTTTGGACTTCCACGAAACAAGGATAGAATCTGGGAGAATTTCATTAGACGAGGCATTTGAAATTGCTATCGCGATTGAGGGAAGTGAAGCGGATACGATTTATATGTACTTACTCTCGATTATTAGACAGGCCATTAAAGAGAGTGATCGTCCATTCCTTATGAATCGCATCGTCCAAGTTGAGCGGGATATGGAATCCCATGTAGATGGACTCGTGAAAGCGACATTGAGATTCGCTAAAGATACCTCCCTAATCCGTAAAGCACACCGCTTACAAGAGGAACACACTTAATGGATTAGGATTGTTGTTATAGTAAAGTTAAAAATAATGAGACATTTCATCCATACAACGATGACGAAGACCCCACGTAGGGGCGAGGTCACCTCGCCTGTTGTGGAGTGTTACTGTGGGGTGTTACATTAATTCTAAAGTTCACTATTAGTGCTTAGTCAACATAATATTGTAGGTCGCGATTCGGAGATCGCTCCTACAGAACATCGCTCATTGTAGGCGGTGAATGCCTAAATGGCATTCATACCGTTGATTTGAACTCCGATTCCCGACTATTTTATGCCATCAAATAACACTTGACTAAGCATTAGGTGTGTTGTGCGTTACATAGCAGGTTACCTTCTTGTGTACATGCAACCTGTTCTAATTGGAGTGTGGTATGATGGATACCGAATCGGGTCTGTAATTCCCTGTTTATCTGTTTGAGTATCTGGTCATAGGATAGTGAGGTGTCTTCCTGAATGACAATATGTGCACTCAAAGCACTATAATTAGAACATAACGACCAGACGTGCATATCGTGAACATCTTTCACAGCATCTAAATTACATAGATGTTTAGCCACTGTTAAAGCATCAGCATTTCGTGGTGAGTTCTCAAGTAGGATATGAACGGCCTCCTTCGTTACATTAACTGCACTGATGAGAATAATCGCGCCGATAACGAAACTCAGGATAGCATCTATCGGATACCATTTCGTCCAAAGTATGATTGCACCCCCGACAACAACCGCGACAGAAGACAGTGTGTCCCCTATCACATGAAGTACGGCACTCCGTACGTTAAGGTTGCCATGACTCTCGCCATGCAGTTGCCACAAGATAAACAAGTTCGCTACCAAACCGAGACAGGCAACAACGAACATACCTGTCACCCGTATCTCTTCTGGTGAATTAAATCGTTGGTATGCTTCATAGAAAATCCAGCCAGAGATTCCGATAAGGGTGATACCGTTGATAAATGCAGCAAATACCTCTGCCCGATGATAGCCGAAGGTGCGAGATGAAGTCGCAGGACGCGTTGAAAGGTAAATCGCAAACCAACTTATGAGAAGTGAAAACACATCGGACAGCACATGCGCAGCATCACTTAACAATGCCAGACTACCAGTCAAAATTCCACCAATAGCCTCTCCAAGAAAGACGCAAAACGTGACCAAAATAGCAATTATAAATTTGCCTTGAAGGTGTCTCTGATGGCTATGGGGTTGCGTTTCATCGTGATCGTGATGCTGGTTATGATTGTGCAATGGATTTCCTTTAGGACTTACGCATTTTACTCGTTATTAGATGTTAAAGCGTTTGTAGTAGAATAATTCATTATCCGTTCTTCGTGATATGCCTTCAATTCGTTGTGAAATCTAATCTTCTGCGTAAGTCCTGTCCTTAAAATGGTGAACAAGATGATAAACAGTCCGTAAGTTCAGTCAGAGTCTTTAGCTGAACTTTTGGCTTGACTGCTTGTATCACCTTTCTTATCTTGCTTTTCTTTTTTGTCTTTTTTATCTTTGTCGCTTTTTTCTGACGTAGCCTTTTCGTCTTTCTTTGCGGACTCTTTATATCCTTCACTGCGATAGTCCGTGATATAGAAGCCGGAACCTTTAAAGATTAACCCTGCACCCGCTCCGATAAGACGTTTAACTTTTCCGTTACATTCCGGACATTCTTCAAGGTGTGGTTCATTGATGCCTTGAAACTTTTCAAATTGAACTTCACACTCAAGACACCTATAGTCGTATGTAGGCATATAGCATATTCCTCCATTTCTTTGTTGATAAAATCAAGATAATCTGATAAATTTTAATAGTTGAAAACCGAAATGTCAAGATAAAAATGAATATTGAGGTATGTGATGCGTTTTCAGATAGATAGCGATAGTTTTCCACTTGGTAAAGGTCCGATGGTAATGCTGATACTTTTCATCATTACATCCGCGTTCATATTCTCAGCTACCGAGGAGAAAGATGAGAGTATTGAATTCTGGATTTTCGCTAACACCCATTACGAGGAATATCAAGCGCGTGTGCCGATCTTTGAAGCACTTCATCCCGGTGTCAATATTAAACTGATAAACTATGGCGGGTCAATGCACGATAAATTATTGACAGCACTGCTCTCTGATTTCGGTGCACCCGATATCGTTGAAGTAGAGATTACATCTATCGGTCGTTTCCTGAAAGGTGCTACTGACGAGATCGGTTTTGTGGATCTGAAGCCACGTTTAGAAAACGAAGGTTGGATGGAAAAACTGGTTGTAAGTCGTTTCACCCCGTGGTCTTACGGTGGAAAGATTTACGGGTTACCACATGATTTACATCCTGTCGTCTTACTTTACAGAGATGACCTTTTCAAGGCTGCTGGTGTTGACATGACAGAAGTAGAGACGTGGGATGACTTCATAATTGCGGGTAAAAAAGCGACGCGTGATCTGGATGGAGACGGTGAAAATGATCAATACGCAATTGTTCTGGATAGACGTACTGAAAGTGATTATTTTAATCTACTATTGCAGAGAGGGGCAGGCTTTTTTGATGGTGAGGGAAATGTTGTTATTGACAGCGATATTGCAATTGATACATTAACGTTCTTTACTTCCTTATTCAACGAACATAAAATCGCTACCCCTGTTTACGGCACATGGCATGGCGATCCGAGCAACTTCGCAGCAATGCAAGACGGAAGAATACTCTCAATCCTTGCACCAGATTGGTATGTTGGTATCCTTAAGAGTCAGGTTCCACAAATGTCGGGTAAGTGGAAGGCAGTTGCGATGCCTTCATGGGAGCTGGGTGGCAGAAGAACCACGACGAGAGGCGGGACGATGGTTGGCATTACAAAACAGTGCAAAAACCCAGACTTAGCATGGGAATTTCTGAAATTTGCATATTTTGACAAGGCTGGTCTGATAAATCGTTATGAAACAACTCGTATTATACCACCACTCAAGGCAGCGTGGGATGACCCGATCTATAGTGAACCTGATGCATACTTAGGTGGTCAACCCCTTGGAAGGTTGTTTATTGATCTTGCACCGGATTTACCACCCCGTTATCAGAATCCGTATTGGTCTGAAGCTGCGGATCTTTTGAACGACGCAATTTTCAATGCTGTTACAGAAAAACAAACACCACGGCACGCTTTAACGGAGCTTGCCGACAAAGTACGTTCTATTATTGCAAAGGACCAAGAACGTTGGGATAATAACTAATTTCAAGAAGATTATAGTAAAGTTAATAACTTAATGAGACATTTCACCCATACACTGATGACGAAGACCACCCATCGTAGGGGTGAGGTCACCTCACCCGTTATCGTAGGGGCGAGGTCTCCTCGCCCGTTGTGGATTGTTTCATTAATCCTATCGTTCACTATATCACGGGATATATAGATGCAAAACACATCACTTAGACATCGCTTCTGGAATCAACAGCAGAAGATTGCACCCTATCTGTTTATAGCACCGTTTTTCCTACTATTTATTGTCTTTATGGGATATCCGCTTATCTCATCACTGATCATGAGTTTTTATGAGATGCGCGGTTTCCAAAGCAAGATTTTCGTTGGTTTAGATAACTTCACAGACCTATTACGTGATCCGGTCTTTTGGAAATCTCTGTGGAACACAACCTATTTCGCATTGGGAACACTCGTATTGCAATTACCGATTGCTCTGTTTCTTGCGATTCTTCTCAACTCAAAATATGTAAAGGGAAAGAATTTTCTACGACTTGCGTTTTTTGCTCCTGTCCTCGTTGCGGGAGTGTTTGTGGCTATTATCTTTAATCTAATATTTGACCAACGTGCGGGGTTAATTAACAACGAATTTCTGCTTTTTGGTAAGGAGATCGGTTGGTTAAGTGAAGGGAGATACGTGATGCCAGCAGTGATTCTGACGGGTGTATGGCAGTGGGCAGGTTTCAATATGATCTATTTCTTGGCGGGATTACAGGGAATTCGGCAGGAATTATATGAAGCGGCAGCCGTTGATGGGGCAAATTGGTGGCAGTGCTTTATACATATCACGTTACCCTCTCTTAAGCCTGTCATAGCATTCGTATTCGTTGTATCCATGATTGGTTCGTTCCAACTTTTTGATCTTCCCTTTATTCTCACAAATGGTGGTGAACCTGCTGATGCTGGCACTACAATCGTAATGTATCTGTATAAGAACGGTTTTCAATTCATGCGTCTCGGTTACGCAGCAACGATCGGATGGGTGCTTTTCATTATCATTGCGGTTATTTCCATAGCACAACTAAGACTCCTCGGAATTTTCAAAGAGGAATAAGAAAGGATATTGATGCAAATACTTCCAGCAATTGACCTACGTGGTGGCAAGTGTGTAAATCTTGTTCAAGGTATTGCCGAACAGGAAACCGTTTTCTCTGATTCACCCGTTGATATGGCAAAACGGTGGCAAACAGAAGGGGCAGAATACCTACATCTTGTTGATCTTGATGGTGCGTTTCAAGGTGTTTCAGCTAACCTTGACATTGTGCATGAAATCGTTACTGAACTTTCCATACCTATTCAACTTGGAGGTGGCATTCGCAGTATTGAACAGATAGAGGACATTTTAGCGATAGGTGTTGACAGGGTGATTTTAGGAACCGCTGCGCTTAGACAACCGACTTTGGTAAAGGCAGCCTGTGAGAAGCATGGTAAACGTATCGCAGTCGGTATTGATGCCAAAGACGGTATGGTTGCGACACACGGATGGTTAGAAGTTTCACAGAAACCTGCTGTGCAATTCGCTGTTGAAATGGCGGGAGTCCAAACGGTCATTTATACCGACATCAAGAGTGATGGAATGCTAAAGGGACCAAATGTGGAAACAACTGCAGAGATAATCAATGCTATATCCGCAGATGTTATCGCCTCTGGAGGAGTCACGTCGCTTTGCGATGTTGAAGCACT
The DNA here is from genome assembly GCA_012267415.1 of Candidatus Poribacteria bacterium. Lineage (GTDB taxonomy): Bacteria > Poribacteria > WGA-4E > WGA-4E > WGA-3G > MSPOR6. Next base: position 30,681 of record JAAXGN010000107.1, read on the forward strand.
TAAGAAGATAGGTGCAAGCGGTGCGATCATCGGACGTGCATTATATACAGAGGACCTTGCTTTGCATGATGCGATTGCTGCTGCACGTTAGAAAAAGTGCAATTAAATGAACTAAGTTGTCACCTTGTAGCACAATCTGTTAGATTGTGCTTGTGAAACGCAAACTAACAGTTTGCGCTACGGATATTGACTAATTATCAGCATGTTTTCATTAAAGAAGGTGTTTTCATATCTAAAAACTTATAGGTAGCAACTTGGATTATCAAATAGAAGTTGCAATCCCGATGCCGATACAAGTCCCCATCTTTTTCACCTCAAAACGCGTCCCAACTTCCATAGCAAGTGGGAGTTCAAGTTTTACGGATACATGAGCATTCTCACCAGGCGAAATAATAGGTAAATCGGATGGGAGATGTAAATGTGCAGTAACATCAATTCCCCATAGATGTATCATCGGTTTGTCGTTTTCAATGATAGGTATATGTGTCCCACTCTCCTCTTGTGTAAGCAGATAGATGATCGCCTCAAAGTCAGTGTGTGCTCTAATGGTCTTTGGCGTACACAGGACCTGTCCAACAGAGATCCAATCGGGTTCAGATTCAACCACTACGTCGCCATCTTTTGTGCCGAGGCACTTTGTCTTGATTCGGTCTCCTTTTCCGACAATATCCACTGCTTGACCAACTGATAGATGTCCTTGAACCACATCACCACGCACAGTCACACGTTCCTTCAATTCTTCAACGATTTCATAGACAGGCATAATGAGATGAAGATTGCCAGTGTTTATAGGTGTAGGCATATATCGATTCAACGCAAATATCAGATCAACAATTGGTTTCCACTGTTCGGATCCTGTCCTATCCCCTTTATATTTTAGAGCACGATTAGCATCTCCTACGATGATAGGATTGTTGTTTTCATCCCATCCGTATTCGGTAAGTAATTCACGCATCTCTTGTTGACAGATATCCTGTAACTCATCATCTTCAGTGATATTATGCGTATTGAGGAATGAGATTATATTTGGTAGTTGGATGTGATGTGCAAGTCGGATGTGTTCTGCAGATTCAGCGGTAACGCCTTCAAAAGCGTCTACCACCCATATTGCTCCCTGTATACCGAACGATCGACTCACGAGCATTTTGACAATATCCAGATGCGTATCACAGTCAATCTGTCTATAGAACTTCCCACTGGTTTCATAATCAACTTCGCGATACGTAATACCGACGCCTTTTCGGAGTGGATAGTGTGAAGGCATCTGCTGAATAAATTCGGTTTTTATATCTGAATGAACTGCCCCAATTCTTGCAACGACCTTTTGAATAGCTGCAGTCAAAGTAGTTTTCCCGTGGTGCGCTGCGCCGAGTGTACAGATAGACAGTGTGTGATCTGAAGATGTCCTCTTTTCGTGTGTCAACAGTTTCTCCTAATTGTGTAATTTGATAGTATGGGATCATAATGTCCTTACAATTATAGCAAAAGTTAGACGATAGTGCAAGAATGTGTTTGTGACTATGGGTATGTATAGTTTTTGGTAAAATAATGTGCTGGTATTGTCGGCTTGTCTTACTGTTCCTACTTAGGTGCTTTCGTATGCACTATAACTTTCACATTATGTTTTTCAGTCCCGTAGGGACGATATGTTTATAGAAAAAATGTGGATGACTCCTCTTGAGTTCCGTAGGAACGGCATAGAAGATAAACATATCGTCCCTACGGGACTCTTTATCTATAAACATTCCGTCCGTACGGGACTGAGGACACTAATAGATTGGATTTATCTTAATTAAATTGACTATTATGGTGACAAAATATTTACACACCCCTATACTGTAAAGTTTTGACTATATTTATCCGATGTGATATACTGAACGCAATTGATATGTAACAAGAAATTAGGAACTGACGCATGTATACCCCACAATTTCCAGGACCAAACGAAGATCTACTTGAGGCACAAGCGAGAGTCTGCACAGGTCCACACCAAACAAGACCTTTAGGTAAAAAATCCAACGACGGCCCTCAACCTGATACGGTTTTAGAGACGATACTACGTTCCCTTAACGAGGAATTGCCTGAAGATGAAACGGTTTCTGAAGCACAGATGGGAGCGTTTTTCGTCGCGATGACAATCCGGAAAGATTTTCCTGAGTCAACTCAGTGGAGTGAAGCAGAAACAGCAGCTTTTCAGAAGTACGAATCCGCTCTGTTATCCCGTCTACCTGATGAGATTAAATTCATCATGCGTCCTGAACTTGGATATGTACCTAACAATCCATCAGAATTCCTTGTTGTTTCTGCTTTGGAGAAGATACTCAGAGGAAAACATCTCGGTTATGCTGAGACACGTCAGATGTGTGAGATGCTCCTTACTGACGAAGTTAAACCCGCACTAAAGGCTGCTGCACTTATCGGACAACGTATGAATAGGGAGACATATCAAGAAGTCCGAGGCTACCTTGATGCCTATTTCAATCCTGAAGACATCAGACAGATTGACGTTGATACACTGACACACTTCGGTCAACCCTACGATGGTGCAACACGCAATTTCTGTCCAACGCTATTTGTCGCAGCAGTCCGCGCAGCTTTGGGAGAACGTTCACTCTTACATAGTGTTGATCTGATGCCACCAAAGAATGGTGTTACAGAAGAAGCAATCTTAACTGCATTGGGTGCGAAAACAGACCTTAACCTTGAGCAGGCTACATCTCTCATCACTGATAAGGATGTAGGATTTGGTTATATCAGTCAACGCGAGTATTCACCGGGGGCATACAGTGTGCGTGAGATGCGGGTCCATATAAAGAAACGTCCGCCATGGGCAGCAACTGAGAAAGCGCAACAGTTCTTTTCTGCCCGAAAAGCAAATTATATGATTCTCGGTTATTACCATATAGGTTATGAGAAGCCGCTGTTGCAATTGGCATGGGATCGTGGGTTTAATGCTGCGATTGCCGTGAAAGGTGAGGAGGGAACGAGTCATTATGCACTGCGACTCGGTAAACCATCTACAGTGGATAGGATGGCGGTCAATTATTCGCAAGGCTTCCATCGTGTTGACAATCAGCGGAAAGATTTTGCTCTGGATATAGATCCGAAGAAATTTGGGTTTGACTATAGGTTAAATCCCCGTCCAGAGTGTGTAAGTGCTGATGCTTTCGCAAAGGCAGGAACGGCAGCACTGTCCGGCGAGAAAGGACATATTTATGATAGAATTCTCCTGAATTCCGCGATGGTAGATTATCTATTAGGAATTTGTCCTGATCCTCAGGATGCCATCAAGCGGGTGCAATCCGTTATGGATGATGGGAGTGCCTTGCAGCATTTAAATAACTATATAACAAAAAGCAATTAGTCCCGTATGAAGATTAAATAAATAATCAGGTAATTCTACTAATAAGACTCATCATAGGAGTAAGGCTTCGTAGGGGCGGGGTTTCCCCGCCCGCGTATTACCCAGGAGGTTTCCCCGCCCGCGTATTACCCAATTATGGTAGATTATACAATTAATTCTACATTCTGATTGTAGGAGGGAACTCTGATTCCCGACTATCAAAGGGTTTGGTCGCGATTCGGAGATCGCTCCTACAAGTAAGGTGTATAATTATTTCCATATTTTACCATAATAACTTAATCTTCATACGGGACTGAGGTCTTTATTAGATTGGATTTATCTTCTTAAATTGATGCCTAAGTAACATGTTTGAAGCACACCTGAGTAACTACAAACATTACTGGAAAGGAAGCACAGATGATAGGCATATCATACCATGCAGGTGGCATGAAAGACCTGCCTCTTCAAGAAGTCATCACAATCCTATCAGACATCGGTTACGATGCAATTGAGATGATGTGCGGACCAGAAGCACACATCCCTTCAGGTGCCGTGACAGATAAGCTCCTCAAAAGTGTCAAGGGGATGGTAACTGATCACGGACTAAAGGTGTCTGTCATAAATCCATTTACGGGTAAAGGATTGTATCAATTGGCATTAGAGGATATGCAAAGTGCGGTTGATCATTACGCTTTGCTCCAAGACGTAGCAGTGGCATTAGGTGCGCAAGGTGTCAACTTTCTAACGGGTTATGGTGGTGACAAAGGGGATGCGTTTGCATGGAAATTGCTTGTAGATGTGCTAAAACCGATCTGTCAACGTGCTGAGAAACTTGGACTTACAATGAACATCCACAACCATGAAGCAACAACTATTGATACGTCATCAAAAGTCTTACTCTTGATTGAACATGTTGGATCCGATTCGCTACGTGTCCTTAATGACATCACTAACTTCTATCACATGGGTGAAGATATTGCTGAGGTGACAGAGAGGTTAGGACACCTAACAACACACTGCCATGTCAAAGGCGTATCTGGAATGTATCCCTACAGCACTTTTCTTATTCCGGGTGAGGATGACGACGAATTGGATTTTAAGACCTTTGCAGAGAGCTTAGGTAGGGTAGGATACGACAAGTACATTTCGGTTGAAACTTTTCCACACATGCGTATGGAGAAAGCACAGATTGCCCACGATATGATGTCGCAAGTTTTAAATGCGTTAGAGCTGCGCTAGAGCTGCGTTAGTTTTCCAACGCTTTGATACCGGGCCAATCCCGCCACATATCCTCATTCGGTGGTTCTTCTTGCGTTTCAGGTAGTTCCGTCTTTCGAAAGTCGTAAAGAACTGCTTGTCGAATTTGGCGTGAGTAGTTATGTCCAGCTGCATGTCCGATACGATGGTGCCAAAATACAATGTCTCCTGCATTTCCGTGACATTCTACACCGGGTTCTCTACTGATCCGTTCCCGATCTACATCGTATTGTGGTGTAGGTTCATGTTTGTATTGTGACTTATAGTCGTAATAGAAGGCTTTGTGACTACCGGGCCACACTGTAAAAGCACCACCTTCTGGTGGCACATCATCAATGTAGCCAACGACTCCGAGATGGAACGGATGTGCGTCCACATGACATCCAATCGACTTTTTTGGAACATCGCCGTATGGAAGTGTGCAATATATCCCCCGCACGCGTGCAGGTTCAACGAGATTACCTTCACCTAAGAATTGCTCTGCCATGTGCCACACATTGGGATCAGTAGCCAGTAATTTGACCATCCAGTCTTCACCACCGGGTTCTCTGTAGTTCCAGCGAAATCCTTTTCTTCGGTTAGAATTATCTTCGTTTTCCTCTTCAGGTTTGAAGGGACCTATCCATGTGTCAGGATTTTCGCGCACTCTTCCCTCAGGTGCACCTTCCCATAGTTTACTACGTGCACGTTCCATCAGTTCCGGATTCAATACTTCTCGTTTTATCAAATATCCTTGATCTTTGAAAAATTCAATGTCATCTCGTGATAGTTCTACCATAGTTCTGCTCCTTTCACTTTTAGGTATTTTAACGATTCCTAACCCAAAAAGCAACAGAAATGTTGATATTGGGATAGGGTGAGTAAAGTTTTTGGCAAAAGAATGTGCTGGTATTGTCGACCTGTCTTACTGTTCCTACTAAGGTGCTTTCATATGCACAAAAACTTTCGCATTATGTTCTTCAGTCCCGTAGGGACGATATGTTTATAGAAAAAATGTGCATGATCCCTCTTGAGTTCCGTAGGAACGGCATAGAAGATAAACATATCGTCCCTACGGGACTAAAGAGTTGGAAGCTACTCGTTTTCTATAAACATTCCGTCCCTACGGGACTAAGACGTTCTACACATTGCAATTCTCCATAATGTCAGACATTGTGCCAAAAACTTTACGCACCTATTGGGATGAAACACAGATTGCGAATATAGTGAAATCATGCTATAATCTCAAATATGAACATCAAAACATTACAAGGTAAAACTGTTGGGGCTGCGGTCTCTGGTGGACTTGATAGTTGCACAATCACAAAATGGTTAGTAGATAACGGTGTCAATGTAGTCTGCTTCACAGCGGATCTCGGACAGCCTGATGAACGGGACGTTGATGAAATCCGAGAACGCATGATGGCATGTGGCGCAAAAGAAGCGGTGATGGTTGATGCAAAGGACGCACTTGCCGAAGCAGGTATCCGTCTAATCCAAACGCAAGCGATGTATGAAGGAGGGTATTGGAACACAACTGGCATCGCACGACATGTCACCGTGAAAGCACTACTACCGGAGATGGAAAAACGGGATATCTCTATATTAACACACGGTGCAACGGGACGCGGGAACGACCAAGTCCGATTTCAGCTGGCAACAAACATGCTTAATCCTGACTTTTCTGTCTACGCACCCTGGCGAGACCCTGATTTCCTCGCAAAATTCGGTGGCAGAAAAGAGATGATTGATTACTGTCAAGAACACAATTTACCGATTACGGCTACACACGAAAAACCTTACTCTACGGATGCAAATCTATTAGGATTGACACACGAAGCAGGTCGGTTAGAATCACTGAAAACACCTGCTGGGTTTATCACACCAGGGATGGGGGTCCATCCAAAAGATGCACCAGACGATATAGAACATTTTACAGTGACTTTTGATCGTGGAACACCAGTAGAGATAAACGGTGCACCATGCACGCCACTGATGGGGCTGAATGAAGCAAACCGAATTGGTGGACGAAACGGTGTCGGTATCGGAATACATACGGTTGAAAACAGATTTGTTGGGATCAAGAGTCGGGGTGTGTATGAATCACCCGGGATGGAACTGTTAGGCAAATGCTATGCGCTTCTACTCCAACTTATCATAGATAGACGTGCACGCAGACATTTTGACGCAATCTCCACAACTATCGCTGAGCAAGTATATCAAGGGTATTGGTTTGATGCTGCTACACAAGCGATGCTTGCATCCATTCAACCGTTGACACGTTTAGCAACTGGGACTATAACGGTCGCGCTTTACAAAGGAAACGTATCATTTCACGCTGCGAGTGGGGTGCCACATTCATTATATTCGGAGGAGACATCTTCTATGGAAGATATTGGAGATTTTGACCACACAGATTCGGAGGGATTTTTAGGAGTGCTCGGAGTAGGTGCCCGGGCTTCTGCCGTAGCGGGTCAGACTAAAGAGTAGAAGATAGAGAATGTTTTGATTATTTATGAACTAAAGTATAACCTATATCCTGACTAAATTTAATTATGCACACTCCTCAATTAAGTTAGACATTCTTTTCTGTAGGAGGGAACTCCGATTCCCGACTACCAAAGCGTTTTATCGGGAATCGGAGTTCCCTCCTATAGAACACGTGTAAAATAGTTTGTATATTTAACCATAGTTGCAGTAGCAAATGCATTTGGCGAAGCGGAACTCGATCTTAATGGTGATGGCGTTGTAAATATTCAAGATTTAGTTATTGTTGCAAATGCATTTTGAGGAAGGTGAATTATGAAACGTATATTTATAGTTTTTACTATACTTTGGATGTCTATTGCAATTGCCCCTGCCCAAGAAGATCACTGGATGCCGGATTCGAACTTGCGGGCAGTAATTATTGAACAACTGGGATTACCAGAAGGCATAGATTTGACTCAAAAACATGTCAGCTGGTTAAAAAAATTGGATGTTGCTTCAAGGAATATCACGAATTTGAAAGGTTTGGAGCCTGCAATTCACTTGGAAATACTCATTGCTGACAACAATCAGATAAAAGTCATACAACCTTTGTCTAATCTGGTAAACCTAAGGGACCTTACAATTTTGCGGAATCAGATTTCCGATATTTCACCCCTTGCGAATCTGATAAATCTTGAGTCCCTCACTTTAGGTAGAAATCAAATTAGCGATATTACACCACTCCTGAATTTAATAGAACTGCAGAAATTAGGTCTCAATGTTAATCAAATCAGCGATATTACACCACTGAGAAATCTGACACAGTTATGGAAATTAGACCTTGGTGTCAACAAGGTGAGAGATATAACAGTCTTGAAAAACCTGACGAATCTCAGAGATGTCCGCTTGTATAACAACCCAGTTGAAGACATTAGTCCGCTGTTGGAATTGCCTCTGTTAGAGACACTTTTAATTCGCGGGATTCTGGCGGATGATATTACACCACTGTTCGCTTTGGATCTGGTCAATTTTGAATACAATGTCTTGTGTGAGTTTGTTGATATTCCTGTTCTGTCTGCTGAAGAGCGTGTCTTGACCCGGACCTATCCATCAATCTTTCAATCGGGGCAGGGACTTGCAAAGGAAGGTCAACCGAACGATGATGAACTTTTTACACTTCACGATCTACATATTGGTGATTTTACACCTTACAATGCATCGGGTGCGCGTATTCGTGGTCGTATTACTGTGAGTGCTCCGATTGAAGGATTGACAACTCAACTTACTGGTGATATCGAACTCGCGAAGACAATTCGGCAACGACGTCTTGCGCTGAATCCGAATTATCTATTTCTTGTTTCAATGGGTTGGAGTTTTTCTAGTCCGGGTGCATTCCCAGAAGATTCTGATTTTTGGGCAAGAGACGCTGATGGGAACAGAGTCAGAATCGGAAATATAGTTGACGATCTATATATATGGAATTACTTAAATCCGGAAGTCCAGGACTTGATTGTGGAACGGGCGGTGAGTTTTTCAGAGTGTGGTCTTTTTGATGGTATCCTTTTAGATGGCTTTGTAGGTAACGGCATCGGATACAATCGGCAAGGATTTCCCGGGTCAACAGATGCAGAGTTGCTTGCGGCAGTCACTGGCATTTTACGCAGGATACGGGAGCGTGTGCGTGAAGACTTCTTGATTATAGTGAATGCCAACCGAACCAAACCCACAGCGTATACCGAGTATGTAAATGGCACTGTTATGGAAGTAAGTGCGTCGTATGCACGTATCTACACATATAGAGGTCTGAAGGAACTCGAAAGCACATTATCGTGGGCAGAAGAAAATCTGCGTTTCCCACAAATAAACACTTTAAGGGGTGGCGGTATCGCAACTGAACCACCAGATAGTCCGGAAAATGTAAGGCAGATGCGGCTTATTACCACATTAAGCCTTACGCATTCAGATGGCTACGTGCTTTACACCAAGGGAAAAATACATCCTGGAACTCCCGGTAATTTACATATCTGGCATGAATTCTGGAATGCGGATTTAGGACGCCCAATCGGTAAAAAAGCACAACTTTATGAAAACCGAGAAGGGTTATTTATCCGGGAGTTCACCAATGGATGGGCAGTTTACAACCGTAGCGGACGAGCACAAGAAATTAGCCTTCCGATACAAACCACTGGCGTTGCAAGCGGTAACACAAGTTTCCAGCACACTGTCCCCGATTTAGATGGTGAGATGTTCCTAAAAACTGATGTAAGTGCAGATGTCAACGATGATGGTGAAGTCAATATCCTGGATTTAGTGGTAGTGGCGAACGCGTTTGGCGAAGCAGAACCCGACCTCAATGGTGATGGCGTTGTAAATATTCAGGATTTAGTTATTGTTGCAAATGCTTTTTGAGGAAGATGAAGCAGACGTAATTATAAGACGATTTCTCTACGGTTAGGGAACCGCACATATCCTCAATTCATTAGACATAATTACAAAGACATATTTTCTACCATCAGCTGCATCACCGCTCCGGAAATAATCGGCACTGTCAAGTTGTCATCAATCCGCATAGGCAGAAGTTCAGCAAGTGTAGCAACAAATGCACCTGTAATTCCGATAACTGGGTCAATCCAGAACACCGAAATCACTGCACAGACAATAAAACATGCTGCACTCCCCTCCAAACTCTTACGACCAATGAGTTTTATACGTCCCCACGCCTTACCCACTAAAGCAGCAGCTGTATCCCCTAAGACGATAAAGAAAACACTCACTATTGCAATATTCTTGTCGAAAATGACAATACATAGAAACGTGCCGATAATATAATAGGTCGCTCCTGTAATCGCTCCCTTGCGTTCGTGTCTACGGAGAATAAATTCAAAAAAACGAAAAAACAACTCCCTGAAACTTTCAGACACCCATTTTAAAAGCTCAACAATCACCGCAATCCCTACAAAAGCACCTGCAATTAGTATCATCTTTGGCTTATCCAGCACGATGTATATTAAGGGTATAAAGAACCCCGCAAGGTGTGTCGTTTTCCTTAATAGTTCCTTGATCATTGAATACGTCTCTCCAATTCAGATGCGTTCACTCACGTCATTTTCGTATCCGATATGCTTGAATTGTAGCACAACCAATTTTATTATAATGGCAGTTTGTGGCACATCTTCGCAAACTGGAAAGTTTGCGCTACATTTATCAAACTCACGTTGATTTAATTTCTTGTATTTGCCAAAGAAATATCACAATTTTGTTTCATTCTGAAGTTAAAATTTTAAGCACCATTGGAAACTGCTTTAAGTAATGTAAGAACATAATCTTAAAACAAACTAACATTTAGAGGAAAAATGAAGAGCATTTACATCAGATTGTTGTTAATTCTATTGAGTATCGGATTGCTTTCTACAGTAAATACTATTGCCGAGGAATCACAGCAGACCGTAAATATCACAGGTGTTGTCATCGATGTTGATACAGATACACCTTTACCTGATGTAACTATAAAGGTTGTAGACACAAATATCAAGGTAAAAACAGATGAAACAGGGACATTTTCTTTAGATTTGCCTGCTGGAAACTATACATTTCAAGTGTCTGCCCCCTTCTACACCGCTACTGCTTTATCGGAAATTGAAGTCAACCCCGGAACAACAATTGAACCTATCCAAGTTATGCTTGAACCAACAGTCGTCACATTAGACGCAATCACGATGAAAGTACGTCTGAGCCAATCTGGTGAACGCGGTCTCCTTGAAAGAAGAATGCAAAGTTCAAGAATTGAAGACAGCATCAGTACTGAAGAGATCAGCCGTTTGCCAGACTCCTCAGCCGCACAAGCAATTAGACGTGTAACAGGCATTAGTATCGTAGGTGGAAAATATGTTTTTGTCCGTGGATTAGGAGAACGTTATAGCAACACACTCCTGAACAACGTTGAAATACCAAGTCCTGAACCGAACCGTCGTGTTGTACCGATGGACATATTCCCTGCAAGTCTCCTCGCAAGCCTTCAAACTGTGAAAACATTTTCTCCGGACCAACCGGGAGGATTTGCTGGAGGGTCAGTCCAGGTTTTCACAAAAGACTTTCCTGAAGCACTGACAATGTCCCTCTCTATGTCAACCGGCTTTAACACACAAGCAACAGGGGCAGAAGGGTTGACATACCCCGGAGGTTCTCTCGACTTTCTGGGATTTGACGACGGTTCACGAGAACTTCCAGCAATCATTCAAAAAAAAGCGGAAGAAATCCCAATCCGAGAACGCGGACGTTTTACGACAAGAGGATTCACAAGTGAAGAAATTCAGGAATTTGGACGATCCTTCTCAAACGTATGGTCACCAGAACGGCATACACTCCCCGTAAACCAAGGATATAAATTCAGTTTTGGTGACAACAATACAATTTTTGGAAAACAGTTCGGATATCTCGGAGTCATCTCCTACGGTAATAGTCATAGCTACAATACGCAAGTACGAAAAGCGTTCCGGATCGGACTAAATGAAACGCTTTCACCTGTTACCGATTATACTGTTGAGCAGAGTGAGCAGAAAGTCGATTGGGGAAGCGTCGTCAATGCAAGTATACTGTTCTCCGAAAATCAGAGCCTCAGTTTGCGAACATTTACAACACATACAGCAGAAGACCAAACCCGAACTTGGACAGGTTTTAACGCCGATAGAAATACAGATTTGCAGAGCGCACGGCTACGTTATGTAGAACGACAACTCTTCTCTGGACAATTGGCAGGAACACACGGATTCAACTTCGGCATACCTCAACTCAAAACCGTTTCTATGGAACAAAACTTGGAAACTATCAATGATGCTGTAGTTAAAAATGCTGGAATGGACGATGACCCAAACGACCTTTCCGTAGAATGGAGACTAACATACTCGCGTGCCGCACGTAATGAACCCGATACACGGGAGACAATCTATGAAGATAGAGAAGGTCAATACACATTCCGAGATGTAACACATAGCGGTAGCAGATTCTTCTTTGATCTGGAAGACCAAGAGTACAATGCTCGTGCTGACATAACAATGCCTATTAGACAAGACGGTTTCTTCAAACTGGGGGGACTCCTGCGAGATAGGACGCGATCTTTTGATGTCCGAAGATTTAGGTTCCTACCATCAGACAATGTAGACGCAACTGTGAACCTCGCCTCACCACCTGAAACGTTATTTGATTCAAAGAACATTGCACCACGCGTTTTTGAGTTAAGGGAATCCACACTGGCAACAGATAATTACCTCGCTGACCATAATATCTATTCAGGATATCTGATGCTTGATATGCCACTGACAACTAAATGGCAGCTGATGACAGGATTACGCTTGGAATCCTCTGAACAAGTTGTTACGACTTATGACCCTTTCTCTCCTGTTCTGGTGCCAATCAAAGCAGATTTAACAACACTTGATATTTTACCCGGAGCTAATCTAACCTATCGACTAACGGATCGTATGAATTTAAGGATAGCTGTTTCACGTACAGTCACACGACCCGACTTTCGCGAACTTGCACCATTTGAATTTACCGATTTTGTCGGGGGTAGAACAATACTCGGAAACCCAGACTTAGAACGGACGCTGATTGACAACTACGACTTACGTTGGGAAGTTTTCCCAGGCACAACGGGTGGCGGTGTCGTAGCAATCAGTGCTTTCTATAAGAGATTCCAAAAACCGATTGAACAGATTATCCAACCACAAGCTGAAGTCCGAATCACCTACGAAAACGCAGAAGGAGCAAACAACTACGGAGTAGAACTTGAAGCAAAGCAAAACTTAGGTGTCATCACACCGAAATTAAGAGCATTTTCAATCAATACAAATGCTGCATTCATCTCTTCAAGAGTCGTGCTACCTGAAGATGTCGGTATTCAAACATCATCTGAACGTCCATTGCAAGGGCAGTGTCCATACATCATCAATATATCCATCGGATACGAAGAACCCAACTGGGAAATTTCAAGCTCAATTGCCTATAACATCTATGGAAAAAGACTCTCTGACGTCGGCAACCACGGATCACCCGATGTGTTTGAACAACCAAGAGGACAGTTAGATATGAGTTTTAGCAGAACGTTTGCAAATTCATACAAATTTAGTATTTCTGGAAAGAACCTACTTGACCCAGATGTACATTTCAAACAAGGTGATGAGACATCTGTCAGTTATAGAATAGGAAGATCATTCTCACTCGGAATCAGCTATAACCTATGATAACGAGTTGTGCTAAATAACTATATGTGGAACGTTATTTCATAAAAGAATATGTTTTGAAAGTCATTAACTTATGGTTTTAGATTCTTCAGTCCCGTAGGGACGAAATGTTTATAGAGAACGTCATATACACACATCTACAGTCCCGTAGGGACGAAATGTTTATAATTCGAATCCAATATTATGTAAAACGATAGACTTTGATAGGAAAAACCACAATTCAGTGAGTTGTGGTCAAAAAATAAAATAACGAATAGGAACAATATTTCAAAAGGAGTTTGGATAAGCTAATGTCGAATTTTTCATCAACCCTAAAATCCGCATGGAGACTGGACAACCTTAGATGGTTGTTTCAGATAATGGTAGTTTTCGGTCTGGTATTATCTTTGAACATTATCGGATGCGGTAGTGATGAGGAAGATGACTTACTTGTTAATATTATTGAGAATCCAGAAATAAGTATAGACATTAGTGGTCAGGAAGTAGTTAATTTACAAGGTAAACTCACCACCAGAAGTCATGAAGAACTCAATCAGTTGATTGAGGAAATCAAAATTGATCTACAAGAAAATCAATCTAGTTCTGAACGTCAGAAATTGGTGGCTGACATTAATCGATTGTATTATGAACGTGAATTACGATCCCGCTTGAGTCAACCAGATAGTCCAACTTGGAAACTCACAACATCTGCGGTTTACCTGTTACGCGGTGCCGTGTTTGTTGAAGATGGTGCTACTTTAACAATAGACCCCGGTGTCACAATCTATGGTGAACAAGCAGAAAAGGGCACACTCATCGTTGCACAAGGCGGGAAAATCATGGCAGAAGGAACTGCCGAAGCACCTATCGTCATGACAAGTGATGCAGAAATCGGAAAACGTGCCCGCGGACAATGGGGTGGATTGATTATCAACGGAAAAGCACCGACAAATCAAGGGGTTACCGCAGGAGAAGGGGATACAGGCGATTTCGGCGGTGATGACCCTAATGATAACAGTGGTGTATTACGATATGTGCGCGTTGAATACGCAGGTTTAGAATTCAGTCCTGACAACGAATTGAACGGGATCGCATTGCAAGGTGTCGGCTCCGGGACTGTCATTGAATATGTCCAGGTACACATGAACCAAGACGACGGCATTGAAATGTTCGGTGGTACAGTCAATCTTAAATACGTACTCGTAACAGGGGCACGCGATGATTCATTCGACTGGTCAGATGGATGGACAGGTAAAGGGCAATTCTGGGTCGCACAACAATACGGGGACGACGCCGACAACGGCTTCGAAAATGATAACAGTAACAAAAACAATGAAGCGACACCACGTTCAGCACCTACTATATACAACGTCACATTAGTTGGTGATCCCGATGGGCCCAATAGCGATAACGGCATGTTGATTCGGGAAGGTGCTGCTGGGATATATGCAAACTTTATCGTCACAGGATTCAACAAAGTCGGCCTTGATATCAATAATGAATCATCACACAAGCAAGCAAATGATGGCAACTTAATTGTCAAGAACAGCACCTTCTTCAATAATGGACTCGCTAACTTCGGGGATGAAACAGGTGAAGGAAGTAACGATGACGGGTTTGACGAAGCCGGATGGGCAAAAGGACTTGGTAATGTAGAAACAGACGCAAATCTTATTGACCCATTCAACAAAGATAACCCCAATTTCACATCCAGTTCCGGTTCATCTGTCGTTACACCAGCAACCCCACCATCAGACGGGTTCTTTGATGCTGTCAATTTTATCGGCGGTGTAAACTCAGCCAACAACTGGACAACAGGTTGGACAACAAGTGCACGGAACTAAAAAACGTATCCAAAATCTGGGAGGACTAAACTGAATGAATCACGCACTCTCTATTTATTCATCAAAAAAGCGGAAAAGAGAAAAACTAAGAAGAAAAATGGCAGCAAGTAACAAACCGGGTGTAAAAGCACCAAATGTTGCCAGAAGAATTGCATCTGAAAAAGCTGCAGGAGTTTCAATCATTTATGTAGATGCACAACGTGAAAATCGGCAAGCAAGCAAAGAATGGAAAGCAAAAGCACGAAAATTTGCATTCGGGTGTGCAATTGGGTTACACGCCGTTGCACTTGTCGTCCTAACCGTATGGTTCGTTAAAAAGACAGTCTTGCAGATGAATGAGGATAAAATCCAAAGTGTAGTTGTAGACGCACCGCCTCCTCAAACAAGACGTATATCCCCACCTCGTGCACCTCAGAAACTAACTAAACCAAAAGCCGTTCAAATCCGCGCGCCTAAGAACAATACTGTTTCAATGAATACCAACCTCTCATTGGGACCCGCAAGTTTTACGATGCAGGTCTCTGACCCACCATCAGACAACGCAATACAATTTAACGTATTAGGCACAGGTAAAGAAATGATGAAAACAACACGCCATGTGAAAATCGTTTCTACTGTTCCAAAGTTTGAGATGCCAAAATTTGAAACGACTGGATTAACAACCCAAATGGATATGGGATCAAGTTTAGCTGTAATGGATTTTGGTGAAACTGCAGATCTTGGATTGTCTGCAACAAGCTTTGGCGAGACGAAACAGTCCTTCTCAGAATTCTTGAGAAAGGTACGTGATCGCATTAGACAGGAACAACGTTTACCGCCAAACGTTCGCAGTTTAGAGGATGGCTCAACAACAACTATCCGTTTTACGTTACTCAGAGACGGTACTATCCGTAATCCGAAGGTCTCAAATTCGTCCGGATCACGTGTATTGGACAACGCAGCACTCGCAGCAGTTCAAAATGCTGAACCGTATCCACCATTCCCTGATGGACAAGCAGGTAACAGTATACGTCTTGAACTTCCAGTAGTTTTTGAATTAGTCAATTAACATGTTGACAGAATTCTTTTGGTTGGTAGACACAATTTTCTCATCGCACTAGACGTGTAAATTACGGATGTTCCCGGGCCGGTAGGTGCGATATCCTTATCGCACCTACCGCATTCTAAACTCACGTTCATCTATCCTCTGAAGCCGTTCCCGTTTGCCAACTACTCTTTTCAAGAATCGCATATATTGTATAATCCCAAAACAGATCACCAGGTGCCACTGCATGCCATTCACCTTCAACAAAAGTCATAACTACTCCCACTTTTTCACTCTTAGCAAGGATGTCTTCAGTGAATCTATCCTCAGGTCCCCAGTTCATATAGTCTATCGGTTCTTCGTTATCCCATAGCCATTGTCCACTATCTGTTTTATGCAATCCAATCCAATAGAGTTCATTTCCGAAGGTGCTTGATAACCACTTCTGTTCTTCCGCATCATTAATTGCGACGAGATATGCACCTTCAGCTGCTGCGCGTCCTTTAGCTGCATCATATCCTTCACACCTTATCCTTACGTACGCATGTCCATTATACGGATTCACTATCCAATCTTGAGGTGTCAGTTCTGTTGGGAGTCGCATCATCCCCGGACGCAATACGGGTTCTGGTGGTTTCGGGTTTTCAGGTATATCGCTACTATCGCCATTGAGTTTCAAAACCAATCCCTTGTATTGTGAATCCCCTTGAATTAGGAACTCTTCTGATTCTGCTGTCAACTCTTGATATACCACGGACACTTTATATAATTTCGGTTCAGGATGGTAAAATAAGTCATACCAGAAATTCCCTTTCGCATCTGTAGTAAGGATACGGTCGCCATAACGTGATTCATCACTTTTGTCCTGCTTTCGTGTAGTTATTTTGAAAGTAATGGGGGCATCTGCTACAGGTTTCTTGTCGCTAAATACGACTGTTCCCTCAATCCACATCTCCTGTCGTGCTACGATCACAATATCCTTGAACTTTTTTTCAGTTGGTAAAGAAAAAACAATTTTACCCGGAGGACCTCTATCTTCATAAAGAGTCATGACACCAATTTTGACTGAAATGAGTTGATATTCTGACCTAATTTCAGTATTCGCTTTTTTGGGGTTGTTTATTATATCAAGCATGTTGGTAGGCAAGAGTCCAATTGTAATCATACCTTGATTGATCCTCTCTTTGATAGCAAATGAACCATCGCTTTTAGTACGTACTGTAATGAAACCTGGAGAAGCAGCAATAGTCCTAATTGGATGATAGATCGATGACCCGGTTTCACTCATCTCAATTGGGTATACCATAACAATATGTCCAGCAATCGGTTTTCCATCAACATCAATCAGTGTTCCTGAGAATGTCGCTGCGTTATCCTGTGTATTGCATGCATTCAATATCGCACAACATACTATGAAACTCACAAATATTGAGATGACATTTCCTATTTTCAGAAGAATCATTTTCGTTTTCCTTTGCAGTTTGAGAATTGAAAACCGTGAAGAAGTTAATTCTCGTCAGTTTGTGAAATGAATTGCATGGATGGCTTTTCAAGGATTGCTCTGCCGAAGTTTACTCCAGCTACATCCCATCCCCATTCAACAAAATAACCCGTCATCACATAATCTCTCGTTTCAGTATTCCCTTTTTCTGGTTGGTATGGCTGCCAGTTTGTATAGGTAACAGGTTCACCGCTGTGCCATTTCCATTTTCCTTCCTCCTCAGCGTCACTGAGTCCGATCCAAAAACTGTCGGTACCATACACGCGATTAAGCCATTTCTCCTCTGCTTCATCATTTATTGAAAGCAGATATGCCCCCTCTGTCTCCGCTTGCTGCATTGCATCTTTTATAGTTTGACTTTTAGTGATTTTGTAAGCATGCCCATTTGTTTGGTTGCCGACCCACATCGGTGGTGGTTCAAGGAATACTTCAAGGGCATAATACCTTTCTTCATGGGTTTTGGTGGGTCTTGTTGATGGACCAGGATTTCCGTTTAGTTTCAATACAATGTCAACATCGTCTATCATAATGAAAGGGCTCGCTTTTGCATAAAGTCCGTGGTGTTCAATAGCAAGCGTAATATAGTATCGTGGTGGGTGCTCAACAGGAAGATAATCAACGAAATACCCCTCAGAATCAGTTGTTTGTATCAACCATCCTTCACCTTTGCCCTTCCTATATAAAGACCGTGTTTCCCTAAGGACATATAATCGTGAATTAGTAACCGGTGTGCCATCTGCGTAAACGACACGGGTTGTTAACTTCGGACGTTTTCTGATGTCAGCAGTAATGACGATGTTTTCCATTCTTGCACCAGGATCTAAAGCAAAATTCAGTTCGGAATAGTTCCATCCACGAAAGGGATATAGGACAATATCTCCAAATTCATAAGATAGGACATTAATCTCAAAACCCATTTTAGATTTTCCGTTTACTTGTATCTCAATTGCCATGTGGGGGATGTTAGAAAAAACGAAACGTCCCTTTGCATCTGTTACAGTCCGTTGAGAATTATCCGCAGTATCTGTTTTACCACGACTAGCTGGATCTTTAGATTGCCGTAGATACAATTGTATATCTGAAATAGGAGTGCCAAGCGTATCAATTAATCTTCCTGAAATCGTATTACCTTCTTGTGCTTCGGAGGAAGTGGAGACCCAAATTAAGATTGAAATCAATGATAACAGAAATAGAAAGGATGAAAAACAGAATATCCTCAACTTTGAAGATTTTAGTTGACTATAAACATGTTTGTGTGATCTGTATCGTTGAATTATGAATTTCATCTATACCACCAATCTACTTTGATAGAGAAGTAACATCCCATAAGAGTATTGTTCCGTCACGGCTTGCAGTTGCAAGAGTCTCACCATCTGGACTGAACATAACCTGAAAAATCCTGTCTGTATGTCCCATAAAAGTCCGCTTTACCTCTCCAGTCTTTACATTCCATAGACGAATTGCCCTGAATGGGTTATTACGTGAAAATACACTACCACCTGCTAAAGTTTTCCCATCTGGCGTAATCGAGATGCTTGAAACAGTATCCAACACTAACGTTCTCTTATGTTCATAAGTGTCAGCATCCCATAAACGTATAGTGTCATCCCAACTACCACTTGCAAGATATTCACCATCTGGACTGAATAGGACAACTGAAACATAATGGTCATGGTCAGAAAGTGTTTTCTTAAGTTCACCTGTTTCTACATCCCACAGATGAATCGTTTTCTCACGATCTCCACTTGCGAGAGTGCTGCCATCACGACTAAATGAGACACTGTAGACGTTGGACGTATGACCTGTTAGCGTGTTCTTTTGTTGTCCTGAGCGGATATCCCATAAGATTAGTTCTCCTTCACCCCCACCACTGGCAAGAGTAGTTCCATCAGGACTGAAAGCAATACATTCAATAGATTGCTTATGACCGGAAAGTCTATTCTTCTCTTTACCTGTTTGTATATTCCATAAACGAATGGTTCCGTCCCAACTACCACCTGCAAGTATTGATCCATCAGGATTAAAAAACAAACTTGTAACCGAATTGGTGTTTCCTGACAGTGTTTGTTTCTTCTGTCCTGTTCGGTAATTCCATAAGTGTATAGTACCGTCATTGTTCCCGCTTGCGAGGATGGACCCATCAGGATTAAAAGCGATACTTTCTATAGTTTTAGTGAATCCTGTGAGAAGATTCTTATGCTCTCCTGTTCGGAGATTCCACAGCAGTACCTCATTTTCTTCATTCTGACTCACGAGTAGTGTCGCATTCGCATTAAACTTTAGTTTAATGTATGATTTACTGTGTCTTACATGGTATGGGATATCTTTATCTTTAAAAGTCTGACCCGTGAGTTTATTTATCAGATTTCCTGTGCGGACATCCCATAAATGAATTGTTCTCGACCAATCACCACTTGCTATGATTGATCCATCAAGACTAAACGCAATACAACACACCCTAACATTATTACCAGACAGTGTCTGCAAATGTTCTGTAGTTTGTGCATTCAGAATGGTTACGGTTCCATCGGTGTTTCCATGAACGAGGTATGATCCATCAGGACTAAACGCTACACATTTCAGCACACTCTTATTCTGTGTGAGACTTTTGTTGATTTGCCACGTACGTGGATCCCATAGATGAATATTTCCATTGCTACTTTGAGTCAAAAAGATCTTACCATCAGGACTGAAGAGAACGTAATCAAACTTATCTTCTTTGGGAACGAGTGATTGTACACGTTGTCCAGAGAATGTATCCCATAGCTCGAGTTTTTCTTCATTTCCAATCACAAAGGTAACACCATCAGGACTAAAGACTGTCACAAGATCATCGTCTGTATTCTCACTGATGCTTTGTCTAAGTTCACCTGTATGCGTATCCCACAACAGAATTCCTGAAATCGTATCCATAGTTACAGTCAGTCGTCCATCCGGACTGAAGAGCAAGTTATCTGCACGAACATATCGTTTGGTAATGTTTCGTTTATGGTGTCCCGTAGCAATATCCCAAAGTTGAATTGGTACATAATTCATTGTGCTTCCAAACGTTGTGCCATCAGGACTGAGTGCCATTTTTGTTAACTTTCCAACATCCCCGGGCACAGCAAGTTCTTCTCCACTATCTACATCGTAGACCCACAGACCGATAGATGTTAGCACATAGACTTGGTTGCCATCAGGAGAATATACAATGTCATTGATGGTACCTTTTCCGATACGAAGTTTTGCGCCATCTGGGAGACCGGTTAACGATTTGCTCTGTTTGGATTCATGCTGTATAAAGGCACGCGAAACTGTTTCCGCTGTTTCTTTTCCAAGATCATTTATGCTCTTTACACTATACGAAATATGTTTCGTGTTTAGTAATTTCCCATTTTGATATGTAATCTCACTTGTCTTTTCCCCATCTGAATCCCATAATGTCCATAGACCATCACGACGACCGTCCTTATATGCACCTTCATTCTCTTTCTCTCCATTAGGACTCCACTGAATCCATAAACCATCACGTATCCCATTCTTGAAGTATCCCTGCTCTACCTTTTCCCAGTTGCCATACCAACTGATGTAGATACCGTGCTTCTTGCCGTTCTGAAATTGCTGTAGTCTTCTAATGTTCTTAACCCAACCCGTATAAGGTTCGGTATCGTCAGATGCATAATAAATGTTTTCACCTGAGAAGTTCCGTTTGACAACTAAATCAGACTCATCTAATGCTATTTCAAAGATCGCGTCACGAACTTTCGGATCATCCAAGTCAGACACTTTATCTACATTTGGTGGTATGTCAGTACTTGGCATATCACAACCAAAGTATAGTATAGACACAAATAAGAGAATGGCAATCGATGTGAATATGCACCGTTCATTTTTCATGTTTCACCTGAATAATGTATCGGTAATTGAAATCAAGACTAAAAGTATACAAATATATCTTGTGATCGTTTCGTTGGCAGACAGATTAATAGTTCGCTAAAGATTGTCGGTAATAAGTTTTTCCAGTCGTGTTGCCCATGCATCAGGTGAATGGACTTTTCCAGTGCGTGCGTCAATGACTTTTCCCTCCGTATCAATGAGTATGAATGCAGGGAGTTCAACTTTACGACTTCTTGGACCATGACCGAAGCCAAACAACTCACCCACTGCAGCGTGATCTCCATCCTGATCTGCGTAGATATAACGTCCTTGATGGTTTTCTCTACGTATGAAGTCGCGCAGTGCCGCTTCATCTCTCCAACTGCCAACGTTGAAACCTATTGCTTCAAACCCGTTTTCGTGATGTCTTATGTATAGTTCATCAATGTGTTTGAGTTCTGGTTCTCGATGAATGTAACCAAAATGGAGAAGTGCAACTTTCCCCTTCAATGTAGCGTTTGAAACAGTTTTTTCATCTACATCAACTGCAGTAAAATCTGGAATCATGTTGCCTATACGTGTAGCTTCTGTCCATTTCACAAGTTGACTAAGTTGTTCGCCTCTTGTATCAACAGAAAGAATCCTTCCATCTCTGTCAATGAGCCACTGTGATGGAACACTTAATATTCCGAAAAGTTGTGCCAGTTCAGTTTTCCATCCTTTTCCATCATAAAACTGGGGCCACGAAATATCATGCTCCTTAGTAAATTCGTGCAGTTCTGCTTCATTCTCATCTAAACTGATACCTATAACTTCCAATCCTTTCCCGTGATGCTCTTCATAGACTTTTTTGAGGTGTGGAATTTCTGGTGCACAGAAACCGCACCACTTTGCACAGAAATTTAGCACTAACAACTTTCCTTTGAAATCTGAGATAGATATAGGGGTACCATCTACAGCAACAGCAGAGAAATCAGGAAGTTTTCGCCCTTCCCATGCCTTCTGTGCCCATCTGTTTTCAGCATGTGGTTCCCATGGATATTGTTGTGCTAATTCGGTTTCACCTAACACTTCATAGATATCACCAAGTCCGCGTAAAGCGTACCAATCGTCTGATACATCTGAAAGCCGTTGTTGGAATGTCTGTAGCATTTGGTCTATCAGAGGCATACACCTTTCAATCAGTTCAGCATTTGGATCAGGATTCTTCATTAGACTTCGATAAATATGACACGGGGTTCTGCCTACTTCTTTGTATATTCTTGTCAACCATTGATACAATTCGGAATCACTTTGCTGCAGTGATCTTGCAAACAAACGTTCAAGTGTAGTAAGTGTGAGATTAAACGATGGATCGTAGTATTCATCGTATTTTCTTAAGGCAAAAAAGCAAGTTTCAGTATCTTTGTGTGCTAAATTCATCGCTTGTTCAAGTAGGATAAGGTCTCTGTCGGATTCCCCATATCTGACATTTTTACTCTCCCACACAATGATTGCTAATATCTTAGTCGCAGCTCCGTTATCAGGTTGGACTTCAAGCACCTCTTCAACAAATTCACGGAGTTCCAGATGCATCGCTTCAGGAAAATATGAGATGTAATCTTGTAGGTCTAATGGTAGTGTTGTTTTACCGTCAATCACTCCCGCTTCAATCTTCGTTTTAAGGAACGCCAGAAGTTGTTTCTGGTCATTCAGCGTAAGTCTTCTTGGCGGAGCATTTTTGCGGTTTTCAAGCGATTTTAGAAACGCCTCCCATATATCTATATTATCTGATGTTGCATCAACTAAATCTTGTTCCTCTGCCGATTTCTGACTTAAATCTTTGCGAAATGCAGCATTTTCCTTAGGAACCAAATCTCTACATTTCTTGATTAGTTCTTTATATCTTTCAACATCTGGATTACTTTCTTCAGGGATATCAGAATCTTCAAGACGTTCCTTGAGCTGCCGAAGTTCATCTTTGAGTTGTCTATAAACTGTATAGGGAGTTACTCTATGTCCTCGGTAGAATGAACGTGCCTCTTGATAACGTGCTGAATCGTCCTGTCGTTTTGCCCATGCGTAAAAGTTTTCAAGTACCCCGATGATTTTTACTTCTCTCTCAATGTCACCCCCAAAAATGTGATCCATTCTATATTGGTCTATCACTACCAAATTCATGCAAGGGTCATTCGGTATTGGTCTCCTGCTTTCATCTATATGTGGGTCGTTTTTTGCTTCCCAATCAGAAATTTCCACAAGCGTGCGAAGTAAGATGGCTACGTCATTTTTCGGATCAGACTTAAGAACACTGTCAATTAACGCTCGTGTTTTTGGTAGCATTTCTAAAGGAAACCGCCAAAAGTAATCGTGAAGACCGGGAGGAAGTGCAGTTTCACCATCTGTTATCCCATCCTCAATTTTTTCTCTTAGATAGGTAAGAAATTTATCCTGCAGCGCGTCGTCCATCTCCAACTCACCTCTTCCACAAGAGAGCCCCTCGTTATCAAGTGAGTTTATAAATGTATACCAGAAATCCGTGGAATTGTATGTATTATGCATCGTTACCCTCCGACGTTCGTATTTACTTATCAATAGTATCGCGTATATTAGGACTGTAAGTTCTGCTATTCTTTTAGTCTTTTTTCGGAGTAACATCCCACAGAATCATTGTGCCGTCCATCATGCTATTCGTTGCAATGGTGTTGTCATCTGGCGAAAATGTAATGGAATCAATACGTCCCGTATGTCCGGTGAACGTATTCTTGAGTAGCCTTGTGGATGTATCCCACAGACGAAGTTCCCTGTTACTGACTGTAGCGAGCGTGGACCCATCAGGTGAATACGCAATGGCAAGAACAAGATTGTGATTCCCGAGAACAGCTTTAGGACTTCCTGTGGTAGCATCCCATAGACGCACCTTGCTGTCACCGTACCATGCCCCAGTGGCAATAGTTTTACCATCGGGTGAAAAGGCAACTGAATAGACCTTATCAGTATGTCCAACCAGAGTACTTTTTTGTTTTCCCGTTTCCACATCCCACAAACGTACCGTTTTATCACTGCTGACACTTGCTATAGTGTTACCATCCGGTGAAAAGGCAATGGAATGGATGTAGTCGGTATGTCCTATGAGTGAATTAATGTGTTGTCCTGTAGAAGCATCCCACAAATGGATAGAAAATTCGTTAATCGCACTTGCAATGATAGTTCCATCTGGGGAGTATATAGCTGAAGTGACAAATTCCAATAGACTTTTTTTCGGTCTGTTGGCAAGAATAGATGAATGTATATGATTCTCAATGCGATGCCTATTATATTGACCTGTCTCTGCTTTCCAAAAATGCACTCCTCTATCCACACTTCCACCTATGATAGTAGTGCCATCTGGGGAGAGTGCTACAGAAGAAACAATACTTGTGTGTCCTTTGTATGTTGCATTGTGTTGGCCGGTTGTTGCATCCCACAAATGTACACCATCTTCATTCCCAGTAACAACAGTAGTACCATCAGGGGAGTAAGTTAAACAGGCTGCCCATTTCTTGTGTCCCGATAAAAGAGATTTCGCATCGGTTCTTGGGTCAAGTTTGTTATCGGTTTCAACATCCGCAGCATCATATAGATATACTGTCCCGTCATGACTGCCAACAGCAATAGTTGTCCCATCGGATGAGTAGATTGGTGAAGAAACTTTCGGGATACGTCCTTTCATGATTACAGCATCATTCTCTTCATCTACATGCCAAAAAATGACGCCATCCCAACCCCTACTGACAATTGTGTTTCCATTAGGCGAATATTCAACTGACAAGGCATAGTGTTCATGTCCTGTGAGTGTGTCTATGTGATTTCCCGAGAAAGCATCCCAAAGTCGCACCGTATCGTCCAAACTTGCAGTAGCGATAGTTGTGCCATCGGGTGAGTAATTAACAGAAGTAACCCACTCCGTATGTCCCGTGAGTGTGGCTTTAGTCTTTCCTGTTGCAACATCCCATAGTCGTACCGTATCGTCTTCACTTGCGGAAGCAATTGTAGTCATATCCGGTGAATACGCTATGGAAGATACGATAGAGGTATGTCCAGTGAATTTTGCTCTTCTTAGTCCTGTTGCAGCATCCCAAAAATGCAGAGGCCCTAAATCAGTTCCAGCAACGATTGTAGAACCGTCTGGTGAAAATGTCAGGGAACGGACAGCAATATTACTGATTGTAACTTTGAAGTCACCCGTAACAGCATCCCATAATTTCACACCATCCCATGCCCCAGTGGCAATGGTGCTGCCATCAGGTGAATATGCAACAGAATTAACCTCCGACCTATGACCTGTGAGCAGGTTAAGTTCTTTACCGCTTTGTGCATCATAAAGCCAGATACCAATAGGAGTAGCGACTGCAAGTTGCTTACCGTCTGGTGAATACTTCATCTGAATTATTCGTCCTTTACCAAATCTTGCTAAAGCATTTTTGGGTAACGACCATTTCGTATAGTCTTGATCGTTTGAAACCTGCTTTGATTTTTCTCCACTACCATTTTTATTCTCTACACTAAATGGTTTCAAGGAATCTGCAAAGACTTGGTTAACGATACTGAAAATTAACACAATAGAGATAGCAAACACTGTAACGCATACTACAGCATTCATACGTTTACTATAGGAATCTGTATTTAGATTTAAACCTCTAATCTCTTGCATGATGTATTCCCTTACACATGACTTATATCAAATGCCATCTTTTCTGCCTTTGCTTTCTCCACATTGACAAATGAGAGTAGTATCAACCCACCGATAAAGAAAACCATCAATGAAATAATCGCTAAACGGAAAGAGCCAGTAATCTGTCCAATCAGTCCAAAGGTAAGCGGACCCCAGATAGCAGAAAACTTGCTAAAAACAGAAAAGAATCCGTAAAACTCCGCACTCGCTTGCTCAGGAATCATTACACCATAGAAAGAACGGCTGAGTGCCTGCGTCCCACCGAGAACCAAGCCTACAACCATTCCCAATACAAAAAATTCCATTGCTGACTGAATGAAATACCCGTAAATAACAACGCCACTCCACAAAATTAGAGATACCATCACAGCACGTTTAGCACCGATACGATTAGCAATTGCTCCAAATATCAACGCCCCGAAGACCGCAACAAATTGGACAAGAAGCAGCGTCACCATCAGTGATGTCGCTTTTAACCCTAACTCATCACTGCCATATATCGCTGCCATACTTGTAACTGTATGTGCTCCATCATTGTAGATCATATAAGCAATCACAAAAAGTGAGAGATGCTTGAAGTGTCCAACCTTTTTCGCTGTTGCGATAGTCCGATTAATTCCCAATGAAAGATAAGCAGATATCTTCGGTCTATCGCGATAAAGTTCAGGTAGTTGCTGCTCTGTCCTATCCTCCTTTAATAATATGAGGGTGATGACCGTCCATCCTGCCCACCAAAGACCTGTCATTGCCATACTGATGCGAACAGCCATCGGTTGACTAATCCCGATTTTTTCATGCATAGCAACGATCGCAAGCGCAATACCAAACTGTATTGATCCCCCAACATAACCGAATGCGTATCCTCTGGCAGAAACGGAATCCATCCTATCCTCAGATGCAAGTTGCGGCAAAAATGCATCATAGAATACATTACCCCCAACAAAGCATACCTGTGAACTGATATAGAGTATAACTGACAACCACACATATCCAGGTTCACAGAAAAACAGTAAAGTCGCAAACAGACTGCCGAAATAGGCAAAACCGATAAGAAACCGCTTCTTTGCTGAAGAAAAATCAGCAATTGCACCGAGTACCGGCGCAAACAGGAAAACAATAAGCGCAGCGATCCCTACCATATAACCCCACAGGGATGGTGCACTCACTGTTTGACCGAAGATCACAACGCCCGATTCCCCAACAATACCTTCCCTAAAATAGATCGGTAACAGAGCCGCATGCACAGTCGTAATATAGGCAGAATTTGCCCAGTCGTACATGCACCAACCAAAGATAGATCGCTTATCATTTTTCATAGCTCCCTGACTTACAGAAGGAATATATATAGTGATAGGAGAACGTAGTGATTTGCACGTTCTCCTATCACTATATTTTAAAATGACTAAACAAGATCAAAGCGATCAAGGTTCATGACTTTGTTCCACGCAGCCACGAAGTCGTCTACGAAAGCTGCATTAGCGTCATCACATGCATAGACTTCCGCTATAGCACGCAGCTGGGAGTTTGATCCGAAAACGAGATCGGCACGTGTACCCGTCCACTTGAGGTCACCTGTCAACCGATCGCGTCCCTCAAACACATCCTCTGATTCAGATGCCGCTCCCCACGCAATGTCCATATCAAGCAGGTTCACAAAGAAATCAGTCGTCAACGTTTCTGGACGTTTGGTGAAGACGCCATGTTCAGACTGACCGGTGTTTGCATTCAGTACACGCAAACCACCGACGAGAACTGTCATCTCAGGTGCTGTGAGTGTTAGCTTATGTGCGCGATCCACCAACAGGTCCTCAGCAGAACTACCGTCTCCGTTCGCGTGATAGTTGCGAAATCCATCTGAAGTCGGTTCAAGCACTGCAAACGATTCCACATCGGTTAGTTCCTGCACCGCATCTGTGCGTCCGGGAGCGAAGGGAACTTCTACTGTTCTTCCAGCATTTTTCGCAGCCGATTCAACGCCTGCACATCCGCCAAGAACTATCAGGTCTGCCAATGAAACTCGCTTCCCATCGGATTGCGATTCGTTAAACCCATCCTGAATCTCCTCCAGAGTCTCAAGCACTTTACCGAGTTCAGCAGGATTGTTAACTTCCCAATTCTTTTGTGGTTCAAGTCGTATACGAGCACCGTTCGCGCCACCACGTTTGTCTGTGCCACGGAATGTTGCCGCAGATGCCCAAGCAGTCGAAACCAACTCGGAAATGGACAATCCTGATTCAAGTATCGTGCTCTTGAGGTTAGCAATATCTGCTGCATCTATCAAATCATGATCAACATCAGGCACCGGGTCTTGCCATAATAGTGCTTCCTCAGGCACTAACTGTCCCAGATACCGTGTACGGGGTCCCATATCGCGATGTGTCAACTTATACCACGCCTTAGCAAAGGCTTCCGCAAATTCTACCGGATTCTCATAGAAACGTCTGGAAATCTTCTCATAGACTGGATCAGCCTTCAAGGACAAGTCTGTCGTCAACATCATGGGTGCGTGTTTCTTATTCGGATCGTGTGCGTCCGGAACAGTGTTCTGTGCAGATTCATCTTTGGGAGTCCACTGCCATGCACCGCCAGGTCCTGTTTCCAATTCCCATTCGTAGTTGAACAAGTTATAGAAGAAACTGTTGTCCCATCGTGTGGGTGTGGCAGTCCATGCCCCTTCTATCCCGCTGGTGATCGTGTCGCTACCCGCCCCGCTACCAAAGGTATTCTTCCAACCGAGTCCTTGCTCCTCAAGAGAAGCACCTTCAGGTTCGGGTCCTACGTACTCGTCCGCATCCGCTGCGCCGTGTGTCTTACCGAATGTGTGTCCACCTGCGATAAGTGCAACTGTCTCCTCATCGTTCATAGCCATCCGGCGGAACGTCTCTTTTATATCAATCGCTGCGGCTACCGGATCGGGAGTCCCGTTCGGTCCCTGTGGATTGACATAGATGAGTCCCATCTGAACAGCACCGAGCGGATTCTCAAGGTCTCTATCCCCCGTGTAACGTTCATCACCGAGCCATGTTGTCTCCGAACCCCAATAGATATCCTCTTCTGGTTCCCAGATGTCCTCACGTCCACCAGCAAATCCATAGGTTTTAAGTCCCATCGACTCCAAAGCACAGTTCCCTGTGAAGATCATCAGATCCGCCCAAGAGAGTTTCCGTCCGTATTTCTGTTTGATTGGCCAAAGCAATCGACGTGCCTTGTCAAGACTGGCATTATCGGGCCAACTATTGAGGGGTGCGAAGCGCATCGTTCCAGAAGCTGCACCACCGCGTCCGTCTCCTATTCGGTATGTCCCCGCGCTGTGCCATGCCATCCGAATGAAGAGGGGTCCATAGTGACCATAATCCGCGGGCCACCATGCCTGTGATGTCGTCATCACCTTATCTATATCTGCCTTCAACTCAGCAAGGTCGATTGTCTTGAATTCTTCTGCGTAGTTAAAATCCGTCCCCATAGGATCAGCCTGAGGTGGATTCTGGTGGAGCATCTTCAGATTTGTCTGATTTGGCCACCAACGTTTATTTGCCAATGTGCCCTGTGCTTGAGAGTGCATAACCGGACACTTATTTTCGTTGCTCATAATTCCTCCATTGATGTTCTATCCTTTAAAAAATAGATTGGCAAGTCATTTGAGATGAAAGTGACATGATCATCTCATCATTTATCTGCAATATTAGCACAAGTTCCTGATTTTAGCAAGTTACAAGGAAGGGGTGACTGAGGGTGTGTAAATATTTTGTCCCCATAAGCGTCAATATAAGGAAATAAATCCGATCTATTAGTGTCCTCAGTCCCGTAGGGACGATATGTTTATAGATCATGATTGAACACACTTTCTTTAGTCCCGTAGGGACGATATGTGCAAAATAAAGTAATTACATAAACATATCGTCCCTACGGGACTAAAAGAGGGGTAACCACACGTTTTTCTATAAATATATCGTCCCTACGGGACTAAAGACATACTTATTACAAATTAATCCTTGTAAATTGACACATAAGGTTGCAAAAAAAATATTGCATGTCAGAGGGAACTTAGTGACAAAAACTTTACACACCCGTGACTGGTGACCGATAAATCGTTGCACAAATCACCGATTCCTGTTAGAATTGTTATATTAACGTGAACACAACCTCATGAAAACACCACAACCCACAAAGACAACCAGCGACAAACAGTATGATTAGTTTGGAAATTGCAATAGCAGGTGTGATGTTAATCTCACTTATCATCTATATGTTAACTGGGGGTGCTGACTTTGGGGGTGGCATCTGGGATATGTTCGCGTTTGGTCCAAGAGCAAAATCACAACGTGAACTCATAAAAAACGCTATAGCACCGATATGGGAAGCGAACCATGTCTGGCTTATCGTGATAGTAGTGCTCTTATTTGTTGCTTTTCCTCTGGCATTTGCTACAATCGGTACTGCTTTACATATACCGCTAACACTTATGTTAATAGGAATTGTGTTACGCGGTACGGCATTCGTTTTCCGAACCTACGACGATCAATCGGATACAACACATACGAAATGGAGCCGTGTGTTCGCTATCGCGAGTATTATCACCCCGATCATGTTAGGCATTAATCTGGGGGCAGTCGCATCAGGCACAATTCTTGTAGATATTGAAACAGGCACGGTTGCTACAGATTATTTTTCATCGTGGTTTGCTCCTTTTCCGATTGCAATAGGTGTTTTTACTTTGACGTTGTGTGCATTGACAGCAGCGGTATATCTGACACTTGAAACTGAAGATACAGCATTGCAGGAAGATTTTCGTTTGCGTGCTCTCATCGCAGCCATCAGCGTAGGTATAATAGCAGGGATCAGCTTCTTACTCTCTGCCAAAGGTGCACCGACAATACGACAAGGATTAGGCAATAGTTTCTGGTCAATACCTTTTCATATCTTAACAGGCGTCACTTCTATTGCAGCGATTTATACGATTTGGACCCGTTATTATCAGTTTGCACGAATTCTTGTGCCCATACAAGTATCGTTGGTAATTCTGGGGTGGGGTTTCGCACAATATCCTTACCTTGTAGCACCGAACCTGACATTTTCGAATACTGCTGCGCCAGATTCAGTGCTAATGCCTGTACTGATTATCATCATCGTTGGCGGTGTATTATTGGCACCTGCATTCTGGTATCTCTATGCAGTGTTTAAAGGGAGTACCCAGTAAAAATAGTGTCCTCCTTGCGGGTGTGTAAAGTCTTGGTTACTTGTCTGAACCAGACCAAGACCAAATCTAAGACATTCACGCCCCATCACCGTTGACATCTGCTGTTATGGTTGTGTGACTCCTACAACATCGCTCACATCCCAAAAAAGCACCGTCCCATCCGTACTCCCGGTTGCGAGTGTCTTTTCATCAGGACTAAACGATACGCTTTCAACTCTACCCGTATGTCCTGTGAGGGGGCGGAGCTGTTCACCTGTCGCAACATCCCATAAACTGATGGTGTCGTCTACACTCCCGCTTGCGAGTATTTGCCCATCAGGACTAAACGATACGCTATTGACATAATCCGTATGTCCTTTGAGGGTACGGAGGTGTTTACCTGTCGCAGCATCCCATAAACGGATAGTCTTGTCCGAACTCCCGGTTGCGAGTGTCTGTCCATCAGGACTAAACGATACGCTTCGGACATCATCCGTATGTCCTTTGAGGGTACGGAGGTGTTTACCTGTCGCAACATTCCATAAATTCCATAAACGAATTTCTTCCCTATCCCCACTTGCGAGTGTCATCCCATCAGGACTAAACGATACGCTTAAGATGTCTTCCGTATGTCCTTTGAGGGTACGGAGGTGTTTACCTGTCGCAACATCCCATAAACTGATGGTCTTGTCCGAACTCCCGGTTGCGAGTGTCTGTCCATCAGGACTAAACGATACGCTATTGACATAATCCGTATGTCCTGTGAGGGTGCGTAGGTGTTCACCTGTCGCAACATCCCATAAACTGATGGTGGAGAAACGGAGGGCTCCGTGATCACTCCCGGTTGCGAGTGTCTGTCCATCAGGACTAAACGATACGCTTTCAACTTTACCTGGATTTCCTTTGAGGGTGCGTAGGTGTTCACCTGTCGCAACATCCCATAAACTGATGATTCTGTTTAAATGTCCGCTTGCGAGTGTCTGTCCATCAGGACTAAACGATACACTTAAGACATCATGCGTATGCCCTGTGAAGGTATCGAGTTGTTTACCTGTAGCAACACCCCATAAACGGATGGTTGTGTTCCAATCTCCACCGCTTGCGAGTGTCCGCATATCAGGACTAAACGATACGCTTCGGACAGGAAACGTATGTCCTGTGAGGGTGTGTAGGTGTTCACCTGTCGCAACATGCCATAGACGGATGGTATTGTCATAACTCCCGCTTGCAAGTATCTGCCCATTGGGATTAAACGATACACTATAGACATCCCCCGTATGTTCTGTGAGGGTACGGAGGAGTTTACCTGTCGCAACATCCCATAAACAAATGGTGAAGTCTCTACTCCCGCTTACGAGTGTCTTCCCATCAGGACTAAATGATACACTTAAGACATCCCGCGAATGCCCTGTGAGGGTGTCGAGTTGTTCACCTGTCGCAACATCCCATAAACGGATGGTGTCGTCCCAACTCCCGCTTGCAAGTGTCTTCCCATCAGGACTAAATGATACGCTATTGACAGACTCCGTATGTCCTCTGAGGAAGCGGAGTTGTTTACCTGTCGCAACATCCCATAGACGGATGGTTTCCTCCCAACTCCCGCTTGCGAGTGTCTGTCCATCAGGACTAAATGATATGCTAAAGGTAGTAGGCGAATGTCCTGTGAGTGTGCGTAGGTATTCACCTGTCGTAACATCCCATAAACGGATGGTTCTGCCATAACTCCCACTTGCAAGTATCTGTCCATCAGGACTAAACGATACACTTAAGACATCCCGCGTATGTCCTGTGAATAAATACAGTTCTTCTCCGGATTGTGTATCGTAAATCCAAGTACCAATAGAACTCGCGACAGCAAGTTGACTACCATCAGGAGAATATGTTATTTTATTAACCTGTCCTTTGCCGACGCGTTTCTTGGCACCTTCGGGTAAATTCATTGTGGTGTAATCATTTGGGTATGTGTTTACTGGGATTATAGATGTTACACACAGAAGTAAAATCATATAGCGTATATTTTTCATGTTGTTATCTCTCTTTCGCTGGTAGTTTTTTGATGGAAATTCTTTGTTAAATCAAATACAATACACGGATGACGAAGAACACCCACCGTAGGGGCGAGGTCACCTCGCCCGTTGTGAAGCCAGTCAATATTTTATGGCATTAATTCTAAAGTTCACTATAATTATAGTATACCATAGTTTAATAGCGATATGCGATTATTCGTTTAATGGCGATAGGCAATTATCTTTTATGGAATCTCCTTTCCGGGTAGATTTGACAAATACGTCATAATAGTGTATAATATGGATTAAGAAGTGATGTAAATCGTACATTTTATATTCACTAAAGTAGCATGGGATATGTATACGCAAGAGGTAACGGAGCATTTTCACAACCCCAGCAATGTTGGCACTATTGTTGATGCTGATGGTGTTGCTACAATCGGTTCTGCGTCAAGTGGTGAGATGATAAAACTCACACTCAGGATCGTTGATGATAGGGTCATTGCTGCAAAATTCCGTGCTTTTGGATGTCCAACGGTAATTGCCTGCGGATCAGTACTAACTGAACTCGTATCAGGTAGACACATATCGGATGCGAAGACAATCTCTGCAGAACATATTTCAAAGGCATTAGGTGGAATTCCAGAAGATAAATCGCGATTTACAGTTTATGCTGAAAAGGTATTAAAAACGGCAATTGAAGACGCGCTTATACCAAATTAACAGGATATATATTGTTTTGTTGAAGATTGGTGCGATTAGGAAATCGCACCTACCGTTAGGAATTGCGTTAATCTGGTATTACAGAATAGGAGATGTAAGAAGTCATAGCACCCACTACCTAAAGGTAGGGGCTTGTGCTTCGTAGCAGTTTGCGTTTCCTCGGAAACGTCTTACATCTGCTCCACAGTGGGGTCTAAGCAACCCACACTTCTAAGAAGAAGTCTAATTGTTTTGATGCGTGATTTTTAAACGGGATGCGCTTTTACCTGCAACCCCTGAACGCACAACAGATGTCCAAAAGGGACTTTGTTAACAGAAACGACTGAAGCTTTTACACAGTAGGTTCTATAGTTAACTAGCATTCTGACAACACCTCTACTGTAACCTATGCTGAAGTCTAAGTAAATTATACGATATTTTGGAAAGAAGTCAAATTTATTTTTATAGGAGGCGGGCATTCCTCCCCAACCTAAAGGATGGGGTATCCTGCCCGAAATTTTGATGATAAATGTCACAGAATCCGCTGCAGAAAAAGCGATCATTCTTATCAATAACAGTGAAAACAATCCTGAGGATGAATTGGGTTTGCGTATGCAGGTTATCGGTGGTGGATGCTCAGGTTTCCAATACAATCTTGAGTTCGGTGCAGCTAAAGAGACAGATAAGGTTTTTGAGTTTCACGGATTGAAGGTTTTTGTCGACCCGCGTAGTTCCTTGTATCTTGCTGGTTCGGTGTTGGATTACAATGACGGTCTGATGGATTCAGGATTTAAAATCACCAATCCCAACGCAAAAAACACCTGCGGCTGTGGTGAATCATTCAACGTCTAAACAGGATCTATCATGTTTATTTGTGATAGGTGCGATTAGGAAATCGCACCTACCGTTAGGAATTGCGTTATTCTCGTCTTACAATGTTTTATACAGTTCTGCATGTCTCTTTAGCACAGCCTCGGAATCCTTTGGATTGATAACCTCTATTGAGACAAATCCGGTATATCCATCTTGTGCAAGGAGCGTTAGAGAGTCTTTCTCTGTATCTGGCATTGGCCCCTCATTCCCGAAGTTGACATGTGCATGCCGCACCTTATTTCTTAGATGAACATACGCCACGTCAACTGGCTGTCCATGTCTGACATGATGTGCAGCGTGCCAATTCACATAGGTGTTTTGTGCTTCTGATCGGTATAGCACCTCTGCTAAATAACTTGCAAGTAGATTCCCATGCGTTTCCAAACAGAGTGCCACGCCTGCATCCCCTGCTAAACCATCACACGCTCTGATCCCATCCGCTTCCCAATCCAGGGTTTGATCAATTTCAATTGGTGTTTTCGGTACAGGATCTCCGAAGATACGTATGTTTTTTGCACCCATCTTCTCAGACAGGTCAATATACTTTTTCAATAGTTCAACCTGCTGTGAACGGTTGTTGGCATCTGGATTAATAAACCTTACTCCTGTTGCAATACAAGATAGTGTGATGCCACTGTCAGCGAAACGTGCTTTTGCCTCGTTGAGTTGCTGCTGGGTAGAATCTAACTCTACCCCATGTTTATGTTGCCATTCAACACGAAGTTCTAAGTGTTCGTAATTATACTCTTTTGCTTTGTCAATAAGTTCTGCCAACGTTAGTGGTGGACAGACAGACGACATGAAACCGAATTGCATATATATCCTCCTATTGGGTTTATAGATTGTGCAGTGAGTTTTATAGTGAAATACAAAAACAAATGTACACTTTGGGTCCATTGGACTTAACCGACAGACTTGACCGTGCTGTAGCACAAACTTTTAGTTTGTGCAGTCGTGTGCGCAAACTAAAAGTTTACGCTACAATCGTGTGCGAGTAATTAATGATGATTAAAAGATCAGCATCTACAGTTTTTCAATGTATGAGCTTCCGTTCCCTCGTTTTCTAACTCTGATTTTGACGGGTAAACGTCTGGTGAGTTCCTGTATATGACTAATCAAATAGATACTTCTACCTTGCATTTGAAGTCCTTCTAAGGATGCGATTGCGACATCCAATGTTTCTGCATCAAGTGTACCAAATCCTTCATCAAGAAAAAGCGAATTGAGTTGTGCGCGTCCTTGACTGAGTTCAGATAGCGCGAGTGCAAGTGCTAAACTTGTCAAGAATGACTCACCACCTGAAAGTGTTTCAACAGGTCTTTCTTCGTTTGCATTCCAACGGTCTATGACTGTCAAGTCACCAATACTCTCAACCTTTAGTTGGTATCTTTCTGATGTGAGGATTCTTAGCTGCGCATTTGCTAAAATTCCCATCTGTTTGAAGATGATTTCCAATGCGAAGTCGCGTAGAGTGTTTGAAGGTATTGTATCTTGCAATGTCTTCCAACGTTCCATTTCATTCTTAGCTGCCATGAGTTCCTCTTCAATATCCTCACGTTTCTTAAGTGCTGCCTTCAACTCTTCGATTTTCTGCTTATGTGCCCCTATATTTTGCTGTTTTTCTTCTATCAATTGTTCAATCTCTGATTCTCTGTTCGTGATGTTGTCTAATTTCTCTGCATTGTATGGAGAATCTACAAAATGCTGTCGTAATTCTTCTGTCTCTTCAATCAGTTGTTGTTTTTCGTTTTCATACGCACTGATTTTTTCTGCTATCTCTTCAATTTGTGCACTGTCTCGGAGTGCCTTCTTGTGATCGTCCGTTGATTCAAATCCTACGTCCTTTAGTTTCTTATGATATTTACTCTTTTCTTCTTTAAATACTCCTTTACATTCCGCTAATTGTTGCTTGGCAATATCGTAAGCTGTCTGTGCTGCAGTTACATCCTGATCACATTTCTGCAAGTCTGCTTGTGCCGTATTACGTGCTTCCTCTTTCGTCTTTAGGCTCTTCTCTAATTCGTTGATGGCATCATGGATCTGATCTTCATTTTCTAAGCCATCCGTTTTCTCTCTAACAGCATCTACATAAGCTTCACCTTCTTGCAGGTAATTGTCAATTTCCTCTTTTTGTTCTTTATGCTGTTCCTGCAGTCTTTCAAGTAGACTTTCACTATTCTGAATTTCGGTTTTTATGACTTTCAGTTGACCTGTTTTTGCGCTAAGTTCCGATTCCCGTTTATCGACTTTAACAATCTTTTTACCAAATTGCTGAAAGGCAATGTCTGGTGTGGTGCCATGGAAGGTTGAAGGCATAGATTCCCAATAAAGATCCTCTTTCTCAGATATATCTGACTTTAAGTCTTCCGTGTCTGACTCAACAGAGGTTAACCGCTGTTTTGTTTCATCTAATGTCTTCTTCTCTCGTTTGATATCTGCCTCACAGGTTTCTCGTTTTTGAGTAATCTCTGTTAAATCGTTGACAGCTTGACTATAGTCATTTAGCGCAGTATTAAGGTTAGTGATTGCTGTGTCTGCTTCTTCATATTGAGCATGTGCAAAATCATAAGAAATGTCAATTTCCTGATAGATTGCATTCCAATCAGTCTTGGTGTTATCAATCTCAGAATTCAGTTTCTTGATATTAGATTTGCAGGTCTTAATTTGTTGTATTGTGTTTGTGTGATCTCGTTGATAACTTACTTGATCTCGTTCTAAACTTTGTCGTTTGCTTTCTGCTTCATCCGCTTTTTCTTGTGCGATCTCCAATTGCTTTTGTATAGTTTCAAGAAATTCATGACTGTCAATCTCTACCATATCTGCATAGGGATGTTCAGTAGAACCGCATACGAGGCACGGTTTGCCATCTTCCAATTGCTGTCTAAGTTGGCTTACTGGCTCTGCCAACTTTGCTAATTCCTCGTCGGCTTCTAATTTCTTAACTTCGGCATCTGCACGTTTACACAACCAGATCTGTTTTGTGTGCTCTTTGTCAAGATCAGCAAGCGTATCCTCAATTGTGTCTAATTTACTCTCAAAGTCTGTCAAATCGTTCTGTTCATCATTTACTTGTTCCATCAAAGATTCATAACGTTGTGCGATGGGTTGCGCGTTACGAGCATTCTCCTTTAGTTCCTGCCAGTTGTCAAGGGAACCTTCATTTTGAAGTGTCTCATATTTCTGCTCAGTTTTATTGCATGCATCAATAAGTTTGATTTCTTTCTCTTGAAGTATTTTCAAATCTTGGGAATAATCGTTGCATGTTCCCTCAATCTGTTTTATTTTCTTCTTATATTCAGATTGTGATTCGTTCTTACCTTTTAGTTGATGTTCATACGTCTTAAGTTCAGTTAAGAGTGTTGTTAACTTCACTTGACGTTGGTTTCGGTCTGATGGAAGTGGATTCTGTTGCAGAAATTCCTGTATATCGCTAATCTGTGCATTTAGTTCTTTTCGGTCTGATGTTTGTTGCTTTAGTTCTTCTGTGGCAGCAGCAATGTCTCCCTTCAAACGCTTCAGGTTAGGTCTTCGGTCTTCTACTTCATCAAATTTTTCAGAGGCGCGTTCGAGATCAGTTCTCGCTTCGGTGTAAAGCTGCATTTTTTCATTTTTCTCTTTTTCTGCTTCATTATAGTCTTTCTCTCTCTTTTCAAAATCCTTTTGCAGCTTCTTATTACGTTGCTTTTCCTCTGCAAGTTGAGATTCGTTTTCTTGTAACGCCTGTGCAGCTCTTTTATAGTCTGAATTTGCGTTGTCAAAAGACTGTTTCTCAGGAAGGAGTTTATCTGCTTGATTTGCACGTGCCAATTCCTGTTTAAGATCTGTTATGTCGCTTTGTTGTTTATTTATTTCATCCAACTGTTTTTCTGATTCTTGCAGTTCTTGATAGTTTTCTTTTCGTTGAATCTCTATCACTTTTTCTTTTGAGATTTCCTCATGCGCTTTTCCTAATTCCTTTACTTCTTTATCTAATGTATTCAGTTTATCACTTTCCTGTTTTACCAATTCTTGAGATACTTCACCCATCCGTTCTAAGTTTCTATTGATGTTATCATATTCTTCTGAAACGGAATCAACTTTCTCGTTTAATTTCTCTTTTAATATATCATAAACATGAATATCAGCAGTTGCCTCTAAGATTTCTCTTCTAACCTCTTTGTCTGCTTTCAAGAATGCTGCGAACTCCCCCTGTGCAAGCATTACGGAACGTTTGAATGCATCGTAGTCGAGACCGAAGAGTGAGGCGACCTCTTCAGCTACCGTTTTTTCACTTGAATTGAGAGATTTCCCTTTCTTTGACAACCTATCGCTGATGAGTTTATTATCATCTAAATTATATAACTTAACGTTTATGTCATTATTTGATTTTCTTTTTTTAATGGACCATGTTGCGTGAAAACGTGTGTCATTTACAAGGAATTCTATCTCTGCAAAACCTTCAGTTTCACCATGACTGACAAGATGACTCGCATGCTGGTTTTTGTTTCCACTCAGGCGAGGTGTTTTTCCGTAGAGTGCGATACAGATTGCATCTAAAAGTGTTGATTTCCCCGCACCTGTAGGACCGGTAATTGCTACAAGGGATGCGTCATCTAAAGGTGGTTTCTCAAAGTCTAATTCTATTTCATCCCGAAAACTATTTAGGTTCTTGAGTTTCACTTTACATAACTTCATCTATCTATCCTCAATCATTTCCATTAACTCAGTAAAAGTCTGTTTTAGTGTATTGTCTGGAGATTTACCGAATTGTGTCTGGTAGAATTGATCAAACAGCTCTTCAGGTTGTTTCATTTTGCCTGGGGGTATGGGTGGTCTTTCACCTTCATTCTGCATCTGGAGTTCAACGGTAAGGACATCTCCACCTCGGTCACCAAATGCCTTCCTTATTTCGTCTGCAATGCCTGTCCGCACAGTATCTAATTTCAATTTTACTTGGATATACTTTCCATCCCAATTTCCTAACATAGCTTGTGACAGTATATGGTTTTCATCACCTTCAAGTGTTATGAGTTTTTTGAATACAGGTATATTAATTTCGTCGTTTCGTATCAGATTGTTATCTTCAGAAAATTCCAGAAGAAAAACCTTCTTATCATAATTTGCTTCATTGAATCTCAGTGGTATCGGTGATCCAGCATATTGTACAGGATAATCCTTTCCTTTCAAACTTTGGGGTCTGTGTAGGTGTCCGAGTGCGACATAATCAGCATTGTCAGGAAAGTCGTTGGCTTCAATTGCAGTGGCACCACCAATCTGAATGTTCCTTTCTGAATCTCCAATGCTTCCACCATGAACAAATAGGTGTCCCATCAAGATTTTAGGTATATTTTCAGACATGTTATGAACACAATCCTGATAGAATGATTTAAGCCGTTCACGGTAACGTTCCTGTTTATCTATCTCGGTTTCATAAGATATGTGTGGGAGTTCATTCTCGGAGAGGTATGGAACTGCAGCGATTGCAATTTGAGGATCATCTGGGGGAATTTCAACAACACATTCAGCAGGTTCATCCGTTATGCCAATGACATGGATTCTTCCCATCTTGAGGAATTCTTTTGGCGCATCTAAGTGTCGTGGTGAATCATGGTTACCTGCTATTATGACCGTATAAGCATCGGTTTCGTTGAAAAGGCGGAAGAGAAAACGGTAATACAGATTGGTTGCTTCTGCGGAGGGTAGTGCTGTGTCAAAAATATCACCAGAAACAAGGAGGAGATCAACCTTCTGTTCCTGTATAGTAGTCAGTAGCCAATTTAAGAATTCTTTGTGTTCATCAATCCGTTGCCGTTCGTGTAACCTTTGTCCAATATGCCAATCGGCAGTATGCAGAATACGCATGCAAGCCTCTTTTACGTTTCAAATTGTTCATTTCATGATATAATAGTTTCAGGTAAAGTTCAAGTAAAATCTGATAACTGATAAATATAGTAAAGTGAATAATTAATGAGATTATTCACCCATACACCGATGACGAAGAACACCCGCGTAGGGGCGAGGTCTCCTCGCCCGTTGTGAAGCCAGTCAATATTTTACACTGGCATTAATTCTAAAGTTCACTATATAAGGAGGAAGAAATGTATATTAGATATATCTTTGTTCTATTATCATTGCTGGTGTTGATATCTCTTACATCAGGCAGTTTATCAGCGAAGTTGCTGTTTCATGACGATTTTGAGAAGGATACTATCGGCAGTGAACCCTCAAAATGGGAAATCGGTTTCAATGGTAAGACAAAGGCTGAAGTTGTTGCAGACCCTAAAGATGCTTCAAATAATGTTTTAAAGACTTCAAC
This sequence comes from Candidatus Poribacteria bacterium, assembly GCA_012267415.1. Taxonomy (GTDB): domain Bacteria; phylum Poribacteria; class WGA-4E; order WGA-4E; family WGA-3G; genus MSPOR6. The sequence goes on from JAAXGN010000107.1 coordinate 71,919, forward strand.
AAATCCGTCTAACGATTCACGTCACGATGGTCCAGGCAGCTCTATCTATGTCTGTGGAAATGAAAATTGGGACGATTATGTCGCTGAATGGGATATGATGTTCCCTGACGATTTCTATATGGGTGTTGTGTTTCGTTTTCAGGATGGTGAAAAGTTCTATCTAAGTGACCGCAGACTAGGTGGGAAAGTCTATCAATTCTATAAACGACAGAACGGTTCATGGCCGCTCATAGGAGATGGAATGGTAGATAACTCACCACAAGTTTGGTATCGTGCTCAACTTATTTTGGATGGGGCATCGTTTACTTTCAAACTAAAGGAAAGAAATGATAAAACGCCTTTTGACAGCATTGATCCAGCAACAGTTGCCGATGATGGAGATTGCAAAACTGGTAAATTCGGCAATTACGGACTTGTATTTATTGATAATCTTTTTATTGGTGACAAAGTAGAAGATCTCGTTTTGCCTGTAGAACCCTCGGATAAGTTGAGCACGACTTGGGGTGTCATAAAAGCTGCATATTAAGGGTTAATCTTATGGGGAGAGACTCTGTTTCTCCCCATACACTACTTCAGACTCTTTTAGGAATAGGACTATGTCAACTTACATTGCTTATGGCGGGAAAGACGTCATCGTTACAAGTGAAAAGAAACGTGAATTAATTCAAGAGACACTGCTAAAGTTGGGTGGGATTCCGAAACGGATTCTCGTAGTACCCCCAGATATAACGCGCTTTCATTCTAACGCTGGTGAACTCACAAGAATTTTATATGAACTTTGGGATGATGCAAACGGGATAACTTTTGACGTACTGCCTGCTATCGGTACACATGCTCCAATGACCGAAGCAGAGATTGCTGACATGTATGGTGATTTGCCAAAAGCAACCTTCTATGAGCATAATTGGCGTACAGAACTTTACCATTTTGGTGATGTGCCTACAGAGTTTGTTCGCGAAGTGTCGGGGGACAAACTTGATTATAGCATTCCAGTTGCAGTCAATGACCGACTTGTGAAGGGTGACTATGACCTTATCATCTCGGTTGGACAAGTGGTTCCACATGAGGTAATAGGGATAGCGAATGGATTTAAGAACATCCTTGTCGGTGTCGGTGGTGTTGAGATGATTAACAAATCTCATTTTCTTGGTGCAGTGGATGGGATGGAACGATTGATGGGACGTACAGATACCTCTGTTAGAAAGGTTCTGAATTATGCACATTCACAGTATCTGAAGCAGCTAGGAATTGTTTATGTAATGAGTGTTATGGATGTAGATATAAACGGTGATAGGGTGATGCGCGGACTCTACATAGGTGATGATGCACAGACCTTTGAGATTGCGGCTGAATTAAGTAGAGAAGTGAATATGATATTCTTAGATAAACCGTTAGATAAGGTCGTTGTCTATTTAGACCCAAAAGAGTTTAGGAGTACTTGGCTGGGAAACAAGGCGATTTATCGCACGCGAATGGCGATGGCAGATGACGGTGAGTTGTTGATTATTGCGCCTGGACTTCGCGAATTTGGTGAAGATCAGGAAATTGATCGACTTATCAGAAAATATGGTTATCGCGGAACACCCGCAACGCTTCAAGCTGTTGAGGAAAATACAGAATTACAAGAGAATCTGTCTGCTGCAGCACACCTTATTCATGGCAGTACCGAAGGACGTTTCAAGGTCATTTACGCAACCGAACATCTCTCGCAATCAGAAATAGAATCCGTTGGTTATGAATGGAGACAGGTTAAGGATGTACTTGCACAGTATAATCCAAGTTCCCTTGTTGATGGTTTTAATGATGATGGGTTTTTCTACATTAGTGAACCGGGGCAGGGTCTATGGGTACTGCGGTCCCAATTCAACTAAAATTCATTATATTAGCAAACCTATCTCTCACATTCACACAGAAAGGACATGACTATATGTCAAAAGAAAAATTTGACCAAAAACTGATTAAACTACTTGAATCCAATCCCGATTTTGTTGATGACGCTGGAGAACTTCTGCGTGCAAAAGTCACAGATCGCGCATGGAAACTTGACCACGACCTAATTAAATTACTGCTAAAGGACAAAGAGGTAGAGACTAAATTCTTCAAAGAAATTGAGGGACGTTGGATTTTTGATAACAACACCTTCATTACGTATATCACCGATAAAAACTTCTTTGCTGACTCCTATACTAAGTTTCGTAACAAAATCGGTTTGAACATTGATGGAAAATATCTACGTGAACGCGGCGAAGTGACACTTGTTTGGCCCTACAAAGATTGTGTGCTTGAAGGCGGACAGACAAAGGAAGAAGAAAAGCGCAAAGAGATTTTCTTCAATGAAATCCTTGCACAAGATGAAATCAATCGGATGTTTGATCCGAAAGTCCTCACAAACTGGAAACGCCACACCGCCGCAGGTGAACAGAAAGTTACAGATATTGAACGCGATGACAATGGCACAATACGCGAAAGTCTTATCATCACAGGTAATAATCTTATCGCTCTCCATTGCCTAAAAGAGAAGCTCCTCGGAGATGTAAAACTGATTTATGCTGATCCTCCGTACAACACAGGTGGAGGGAACATTTTTTCCTACAATAATACCTTTAATCATTCAACATGGCTGACCTTTATGAAAAATAGGTTAGAGGTTGCGCGAGACTTGCTAAAAGCGGAAGGAATGATAGTCATTGCTATTGACGATGCTGAAATGTATTACTTAGGAGTGCTTTTGGACGAGGTTTTTGGCAGAGAAAATAAAATAGGAGTAGTTTGTATCAGGCATCACCCACGCGGTAGAACACAAAGCAGTTTTTTCTCTGCGGTTCATGAGTACGCACTATTTTATGCCAAAGATATTACAAAAATTAAAGAAGATTTTCGTTTTGATTCAGATGATGTAGAAGAAGAGGAATCCTTTATACGTGGGCGAGAAGACGCAACTCCTGAGACACGACCTACCCAATATTACCCAATTTTTTACAATCCAACGACGAAAGAAATTACGTTAGATGAAAAAGGTGAAGGTTTCGTTAAAATTTTACCCGAAAATAGAAATGGTAAAAGGACTTGGCAACTTGTTCGTGAATCTTTTTTACAAGAATTAAAAGACAAGAAAATCGTAGTGAGAAAAGTCAACGGTAAATATGCCGTTTATAGGAAATTAGTAAGAAAAAAAAATAAAGCACAAACTATGTGGATAGATCCACGATACGATGCAAACCACCATGGAACTGTCCTTCTAAAAAAAATGTTTGATGGGCAAACTCCATTCAATTACCCAAAATCCTTACATACGCTCTTAGATATTTTCAAACTCACAACTGATAAGAGCGACATTATCCTTGACTTCTTTGCTGGTTCAGGGACAACCGGACATGCCGTATTAGAACTCAACAAACAGGATGGCGGTAATCGCAAGTTTATACTTGTTGAACAATTGGATGAACATATAGCAGTTTGCAAGGAACGGATTGAGAAGGTTATCGCACAGGAAGGACTTCCGGGCGGAGACTTTGTCTCATGTGAGTTAATGCCTTACAACCAAGTTTTTATGGAACGAATCCAGTCAGCAGAATCAAGCGAAGAGCTTTTAGGTATCTGGCGCGATATGTCAAAAGATTCCATGCTGAACTGGTATGTCAAACCTCAAGCACCAACGGAAGCAGAAGAACACTTTATCGCTATTAAAGACGTAGAGAAACAGAGACAACTGTTAGCGGAGTTGCTGGATAAGAACCAGCTGTATGTCCATCTCTCTGAAATGGAGGATGAGACGTTTAAGGTTAGTGAAACGGATAAGGTGTTGAATTGGGCGTTTTATGGAGAGTCTTTGTAGCGCAAACTGTTAGTTTGCGTGCTAATGCACAACCTAAAAATTTGTGCTACAGAATAATGCAGGTAAAAGAAATGACTGAAGAAAGGAAACAGAAACTAAGGCAATTGCTATGTGAAGCAATGGAGAATTTGGAAATACGACCTCTTTCATCAAATAGCTCTCAATCACCATCTATGGATGTTCATAATTATAGAAGACGACTACAGCAACGTTGGACATTTTATTCGGAATCTCCCATAGCGATTCTGATGAATTATAATTCTCTGACTTATAATCCTCTAACTTATAATCCTCATATTGTAAGTGAGACTATAAAATCAAAATTGCTCGATTTCATAAGAGAGGAGTTTGCTCGATTTATCCATGAGGAAAAGATTCTACCAGCCAGTTTTTTTCTAATAGGTGGTTTTTTCGACGGATTGTCCATAGGATTTCCCATAGATAGACTTCTGGATCAACTCATGAAAATCGCCATTGCTCGGGGAATAGAAGAGGCAGTATTAGTTTTTGATAGAGGCACCGAGGAGACACATGGTTTTTTTCAAGATCTTGTATTACTTGAGGGAATAAAATTAAAAACGGAAATCCAAATGTTTGAGGGGATACGACTTCTTCCTCTGCCTAATTCAACATCAGAACTCCTGTACTATCTGCCAGGTGCATCTTACAGTGGACCAGAAAACTTTTTTAGCGGAAAAACACTACTTGTTATTGATTATTTTGTATCTCCTATATTGCACAAACCTTTGCAAATATCGACAATTCAAGAATATGGAGATCAAATTAACTCTACATTTCGGATCAAGGTAAATAGCAAAGATTTTGCGAACTTTAAGATAGATGATTTTCCTCTGAATTTACTTTGCCAAGCATTATCTTTGGCTTGCCATTCGGCAGTTAGAATTTCTTTTGACACTACATTTCTGGCAGAAGATAAACTCTACAACCTAAGCCATGGAGTGGGCGGCGGAGGTAATTGGCACTTTCGTCCGCCTGGAAATGTTACGGAAGCAGGTCAGCATCAAATAGATGAAGCCAAACGTCTGTTCAATATTTTAATTAACTTAGATTCAAGTACTGTAAAAAAATTACAGATACCGATTGATAGATGGATAAAATCAGCAGCAAATAAGGACTTCATTGATAAAATCATTGACTTAGGAATAGCCCTTGAAGCCCTTTATCTGTTCGATAGAGATGGGAACTCCGAATTATCTTTTCAATTCCGCCTCCGCGCATCTTGGTACCTTGGAAGAGATAAAGCAGATCGAGAGATGCTAATAGACGAGTTTAAGGCAATATATACCTTGCGTTCCAAAGCCGTTCATATCGGAGAACTTCCGCAAACAGTTAAGATTAGGAAAGGTGAGTCTGTTCCTATATCAGAGTTTATTCCTAAAGTTCAGGACCTATGTCGGCAATCAATAATCAAGATTCTGGAAGCTGGGGAATTCCCAGATTGGAACAGTTTGATACTCGGTGCAGAGTCTTTGTAGCGCAAACTTTTAGTTTGCATGCTACAACTCACTTTACAGGAGAATGTATAATGTCTGAACAATTTCTATATGAACAACTTGATACGCTTTCCAATTTCGGAATGCTAAAAAAGGAAATGCCTGATAGCATTATGCAAAACCTAAGTTTCATTTATGAACTTCGTCCCTATCAAGTAGAGGCGTTTGCAAGGTTCATTCACTGCTTAAACAATGATTTTCCCGGTAAAAGAAATCCCTTGCACTTACTGTTTAACATGGCAACAGGCAGCGGTAAGACGCTTGTTATGGCAGGTCTAATCCTTTATCTCTATGAACAAGGATACCGTAATTTCTTATTCTTTGTCAATGCCGACAATATCATTGAAAAAACAAAAGACAACTTCCTCAACCAAGGATCCTCAAAATACCTTTTTAACAAAAATATCTATTTCAAGGGTGAACAAGTTAAGGTGACGGAAGTAGAAAATTTTGAAGGAGTCAACGAGAACGATATCAACATTCGATTCGCTACAATCCAGAAATTACACAACGAACTGACAACAGAAAAAGAGAATGCCTTAACCTTTGACGATTTTAAGAAAAAGAAAATTGTTCTCTTGTCTGATGAAGCACATCACATGAACGTCTCTACAAGAAGAGCTCAGTTGCAATTGAACCTAATGGGAGAAAGTCCGAATCCAAAGGAAAAACCGACATGGGAAAATACCGTTGAAAACATATTTAACGCAAATCACGATAATCTGTTACTGGAGTTTACTGCCACTTTTGATGACAAAACGTCTGCAATAGCAGATAAATATAGAAATAAGATCATCTACCGTTATGATTTGGTCCAATTTCGGAATGACAAATACTCAAAAGACATAGAGATAGTGAGGTCCAGTTTCAGTCTGAAGGATCGCATTTTACAGGCACTCATTCTCAATTATTACAAGGAGTCTGTTGCAACGAAACACAAAATCCAACTGAAACCGGTTATACTGTTTAAAGCAAAAACGATCCCAGACTCCGAAAAGAACAAAGCAGACTTCCATAAATTTATGGATACACTCACAGGAAACGATATTGACAGAATTCGAAGGTCTGAAGTTCCGATTATAGAAAAGGCTTTTCGCTTTTTTGAGAATGATAATACCAATTCCGAGGATCTGGCACGTTATATAAAAACCGATTTCCAAGAAAAATACTGCCTCGCTGTCAACTCTAAAGTTGAAAAAGAGAAGTATCAAGTGGAGGTAAATAGACTGGAAGAGAAAGACAACCCTATCCGCGCCATCTTTGCTGTGCAGATGCTCAGTGAAGGTTGGGATGTATTGAATTTATTTGACATTGTTCGCTGTTACGATACCGGCAGTACAGGACATAACAAAATTGGCAAAACTACAATTGCCGAGGCGCAATTGATTGGACGCGGAGCTCGTTATTATCCTTTTAGTCTACCACCAGAACATGAAGATAAGTATACCCGAAAATTTGACGAAGACATGGAGCATGAACTCAGAGTACTGGAAGAATTTCATTATCACAGCATTAACGATTTACCCTACATCTCCGAGATCAAAAAAGCATTGATTCAGCAAGGTCTAATAGACGAACAGGTTGTGACTCGCAAACTGAAACTCAAAAAAGAATTCAAGGAAACCGATTTATACAAATACGGTGTTATATGGGTAAATAAACAGGCACCAAGAGACTATAAAGACGTCAAATCTCTTGGAGACTTAAAGTCGCTAAGTGTCCAAAAGAAATGGCATGAGCATACTGTCCACGAAGGATCTGGAGGCGTGACGAATATTACAGAGCCTGACCGAATCTCCTATACCATGCAGAACAAAGACAGTCAGGACATACCGATAACTGATATTCAAAAGAATATTGTCCAAACCGCCATTGCATGTAATCCGTTTTTCCAGTTTGCATCGCTCAAAAAGTATTTTCCGCATTTAAAGTCTATGGAGGAATTTAGGATTTCAAAGAACTTTTTGGGAGGTTTGTCAATCAAATTCAAGGGTGATCGTTCTAATCTGGAGAATAATCCAGCAGAAAAACTCAGGGCGTGTTGTGATCTTTTAAATAAAATTGAATCCGAACTACGTGAACAAATTACAGAACAGGAAGGCACAAAACACTTTTTCAAGGAACATATCCGAGATACTTTCAAGAACAAAATTCTGAAATTCAATGCCAATAGTACTCGTGCAGATGAAAATCACAACGCAGAACGTATAGCAAAAGCTGAAAAATGGTATGCCTTTAACGGACTCTACGGCACCAGTGAAGAAAAAGCATTTGTGGAATTTTTACAGACACATCTTAAAGAACTACAAGAGACTTACGATGACGTTTATCTTATCCGCAACGAGCGGCATTTTTCCATCTATAATTTTTTTGACGGTAAAGCATTTCAACCCGATTTTGTTCTCATTTTGGGCAAAGAAAACGGTGAAACGCTGAGTTATCAACTTTTTATTGAACCGAAAGGGGAACACATTGAAGACTTTGACAGATGGAAAGAAGATTTTCTGAAAGAGATTGATACCGAACGTAGAAGTGAACTCATAATAGAAGATAAAAACTATAGAATTATCGGTTTGCCGTTTTATCAGGAGAGAAACCAAAATCAGTTCCGTGAAGCTTTGGATGGCGCATTAATGGAACAAACCACACAGTAATTGCATAATCTGTCTTTTTTGCAAACTCTCGCTTCTTTATTAAACTCAACTGTCATTTACTTGATTAAAGCTAGTTTTTAGCATAGAATTGGTAAGAATAGACTTAAAAACTGATAAGGTGCTATTGACACCCACTGAAGCAGCACAGATCAAAGCGGAACAAGCACAGTCCCTTGTCAAACAAGAATCTATAGCAAGACAACGCGCTGAAGAGGAGTTATTACAGCTCCGAGAAGAAGTTGAACGGTTGAAGACGCAAACAACTTCATCTCATGCAAATTCTCAAAAGTAGTCATGCTTCTACTAAAGTAAAGACACAAATTTTGTTTGTAAAAACAGGACATATACGTTATAATTAAATTATTATATTACCCCAAGTTGCTTCCTATAAGAATTAGAAATGCAAACTTCGTTTTACAAGGATCGGTAGGTACCATTTCTTAATCGCACCATGTCTTATACTAGACGGTTCTGGTTATGATATGGTGTGATTAGGAAAGCGCACTTTCTGGTTTTGGGTAAAACCGTTTTTTCGATTTAATCACTTAATCTTCATAAGTTTACGCCACATAGTTAGCAACTTGGGTTATATTTACATAAAAGAGTTTCATCTGCCAATTTCTATCAAGGAAAGAGAAAAATGCCTAGAATGATCCCTGATTCACTTCCTAGCGATGCCCCAGATTCAAAAAAATTGTTGTTTGAGACACTCAAATACGCTACTAACCCAATAGCCAGAGAATGGACGGTATTACACTCTGTAGAAATTGGACCGTGTGAAGATGCTACTAATTTAACTAATATTGATTTCATTATACTTGATTGGACTTATTTTTCTGTTATAACTATTAGTATTGTTCCTGAAGGACAAGAGAACTCCCATTCTTCTAAAACACCTGTATCACGACTCGCTAAGTCGGAAGAGGTAATGAATCTCTTAAAAGACCGTTTTGTAACTACTCACTTTAATAACGATTCTCCGATTGCACTTGGATTCGCTGCTGTCTACCCAACGTATCAACAATTTGATAGGCAAACATTACCAGTGCACTTAGAATCACTGTTTAATGATAATGAACTTCCTGATGATTTAACTGGTTTTGCTCTGCTGACAGAATACAATGTATCCTGTGACGCTCTTAATCCTGAAATTCTAAGTAATACTCTGATGAATTATGCTCTTGAATTGCAAATATGGGAGAGAATAAGCACTGAGGAGGAAATGAAGAATGCTCAAATGCAAATGAATGAATTACAATCTAACTTGGAGTCAACTAATATGGCAATCACAACAATTTTTAGTGCAGATCTAAATTCTCTCCGCCAAGAGTTGCTGCGTTTGACAACCGATCAACTCAACAGTTTGAAGCGTTTAAAAATAAATGACAGATGTGTAATTGATGGTGCGGCAGGAACAGGAAAAACCGTTCTTGCCTTGGAACTTGCAAAACAACGCTGCGATGCTGGGGATACTGTTGCTCTTCTTTGTAGTAATCCTAATCTATGTCGTCGCTTTGTCAAATGGACTAAGTCACTGTCAAGTGACAAAGGTGGGAAAGTTGTAGCGAGTACTCTTGCAACATTACCAAATTGGGCATTCAGAGAGAACTCAAATCTTAGAAAAAAACACCAACGTCGACTAGCCGAATCACCTGGATTGGAAGAATCGCTTAAGCATGGTTATTATTTGGATGATAAATGGCCCTCATTTATAGATGAGACAGTTGCAGATTTGGGGGAGGAAGGTGTTTTTGATTACCTAATTGTTGACGAAGCTCAAAATATGTGTGAAGAGATGTTTCTAAAACTCATGAATGTGTTGTTAAAGGGTGGATTAGTTCATGGAAAATGGACGATGTTTGGCGACTTTACTAATCAGAACATAGTATCATCCCGCCTTACAAGAGACGGAAGGGATGTATTAAAAGATTTTGCGACTGGTATTCACTGGTCTAATGATGAGTTAGAAACAAACTGTCGGAATACACATGAGATAGCAGAAGCAGTAGCCATGTTAGCTGATATAGAATCGATTCCTATGTCAGGTGTTCACGGTCCAGTAGTGCAAGTTAGATATTTTTCCTCAGATAAATTAAATGAAATGTTAGATGACTTAATAATTACTTGGAAAAATAGAGGTTTTGAGTCTAAAGATATGATATTGCTTTCTAGCGGAGTTGGGGATGAATTTAATGTTGACATGACAAGTTACGGGGGATGGAAACTTTGCAATATAACCGAAGTTGAAGAAGAAGATAATTCAGAAGATATACTTGTCCCTGGAGCCCCTTCACAGGATAACATACTTAGGTACAGCAATGTTTATGACTTCCAAGGTTTAGAAAGTAACTTGGCTATTTTAGTAATGCCTGTCACTGAGGATTTGGTTAAATTAGCTGGAGGAATTGCCTTACCGCGCGTTGAACTATTAGATAGGGTACTCTATATAGGTATGAGTAGGGCAAAAACAATGCTCATAGTCCTTGCACATGAGAGTTACAAAGAAATCCTGGATGACCGTAGAACCGGTTGGAAACTTATCAAAGAGAGATAATTATATTTTTCAATTGAGTATTCTTGTAATATGGTCTTTTCGTCTTTAAGCAGGATCCCCTAATCCCTCAAAAGACAATTTTTGTGGATTTGACAGAAGCAAGAAATCAACCGTGTAGTAACGTTTGTATATTTATCCTTATGGATGTATGGGTAAAACTTAACTGAGGGGTGTACATAAAAAATTCAATGTGATAGTATGTCCTTAAAAGTAGTAGGCACACTCCGTGTGCTGTCCACAAAGTCAGAAACACACGATGAATTGTGCTACTACAACAGCATTTTGATGAATCAAGCAGCACCTAATATCTTTCCCCGTCTGGGTTGATGTGTCAAATAATCATTCCCACCCCTCAACTAACTAGGGTTCTTTTTCTTCAGATTTTCAAGATGTTGTTTCACCTTATTCAGGTCATGATAATTATGTTGCAGGGCTAGTTCAAAAAATCTCCGAGCTGCAATTGTATTGTTCCTAAATAGTGCTCGTATACCCGAGTAATAGAAATCGTCCGTACTTTCTGGCGGTGAGTTAATAACAGTGTTCAAAAGTTCAATTGCATTTTCAGCAGTGGCTTCTCCATACACAAATACAAAATTACGATTTATAAAGTCTTCTCTATAGTTTGGACAAATTCTGACAGCGTTATCGTAGTCCTCTATAGCTTTTGTAGTCTCGTGCATCCTATAAAAAGTTAAACCCCTATTTAGGTAAATCATTGCATGGTCCCCAAGCATTTTAATTGCTTGGTCAAGTTCTATGAGAGCTTTATTGTAGTCACCTTTTTCTCGGAATGCTGCCCCTCTGTTATTGTAGCATGCAGCGGTAGGTTTAATCTGTATGGATCTATTGTAGTCTGAAAAAGCCAAAGTGTGATTCCCTAATACATCGTAGATCAACCCTCTAGTGTTGTAAGCATCTGCATTATTCGGGTTGATACTGATAAGTTTGTTTAAGGTTTCAATTGCCTTGATATAATCCTTCTTTTTGAAATATGCATTAACCATTCCAATATAAGCTCTAGGGTTTTTAGGATCGATTTGGATAGCTCTGTTTGAATCAGCAATCGCCTTTACATATTCACGTAGTTCACAGTAGGCATAACATCTCAACACATATGCTTCAACATCTTCTGGTGCAAATTTTATGGCTTTGTCTAAATCGTATATAGTTTTGAAATATTCTCCTTTGTTATAGTGAGAGCGAGCTCGATGGAAGTAAGCTTGCGGGTTTTCTTGGTCAATTTTAATGGCATTGTTAGCATCATGTATTGCTTTATCAAATTCACTTATGTGTAAGTATGACCTACTTCTGTTGATGTATGCTAAAAGGTTTTGATTGTCAAGTTCTATGGCTTTACTGTAATTCTCTATTGCTTTGTTATATTCACCTTTAGTAAAATGATCTGCCCCTATCCTGTTGTGGACAATAGACCGTTGAACAGAGTTCCTACTACTGCTTATTCCTGATTTCCTAGTTTCATTTTGGATAATATTTTCTTTTTTAGATCGTCTTTTCCGTCTTTTCGGACGTTTCGGACGTTTCGGAGCCATAAAACCATCCTCATTGTCAATACTGTTGAAGGTGAATTCTCTCAAAATACATTATATATTCCGTATACTACCTATAGTCAATAGTATCCTTTATATATTGACAATTCAAAATCATATGTCAGATTACACTATGAATATGATATGAAAGTAAATTGTTTTGAAGTAAAAGAGTCTAATTATTGCATCCTGAATTGTCAATTTAAAGATAACGTATTATGACACATTCAGAGACAGAAAGTCAACTATTTTATACTTTATTGATGTCTATAAAGCAATTCCGGTAATTCAGTTAATCGTGTAATGGTTTCATGCCATTTACCGGGGTGTACGTTACCCCTATCAATTAGTATCGGACGGATACCGACTGCTTCTGCACCAATAATGTCTGCTTGGTAAGTATCACCCACGTGGACGGTTTCTTCTGCCAAAACCCCTATTTTCTTGAGGGTATACTCAAAAATGTGTGCATCAGGTTTAGCAGATCGTACACGCACATCATGTGATGCTGTGATGGTATCAAAGAGATGTGCTATGCCAAGTCGTTCTAACAGCGGAAACAAGGGTGTGTCCCAGTTTGAGACTATCGCTAATTTATATCCGTCACGTTTTAACATTTGTAGTGTCGGAATTGTATCAGGGTAAAGTATTGCATTATTTGCTGCAAAGAGCGAATGTTCAGATTGCAGCAGTTCCCAAGTGATCTGGTCAACATGTTCTTCAACGCCGAGTTGTCTGATAAACTCTCCATAACTCTCTACGATTTTTTGCATTGTACCAAGAATTGTGTGTTCCTTAGGATCTGAACCTGATGCATCTGCATATAAATTCGGTTCAGCTTCTGCAAAGCGTTCCCAATCAACATCAAATTCATATCGATCAGCGATTTTTTGGATTATATCCTCCAGGGGTTGATCCCATACGCCTAACGTATGATAGAAATCAAAGAATACAGCTTTTATCATAGTCATCCCTCATTAGATATACAGAGTTGGGTCTGGTATCCCAGCCTCTGCAAACCCTTTTTTTCTTAGTTTACAACTATCGCATTTGCCACATGCCCTTCCATCTTTATCTGGATCGTAACAGCTGAGCGTGTGTGTATAATCAACACCGAGTGCTGTACCAGTCTTGATTATATCTGCTTTGGATTTGTCAATCAAAGGTGTTCGGATCTTGAGTTCTGTTTTGCTTTCAACGCCAGTTTGTGTGGCGAGATTAGCCATTGTTTGGTAAGCGTGGATATATTCAGGACGACAATCAGGATAACCGCTGTAGTCAATAGCATTAACCCCAATGAAAATCGTGTCCGATGAGAGCACCTCTGCCCATGCAACAGCATAAGACAGGAAGATAGTGTTTCTGGCAGGAACATAGGTTATAGGGATTCCTTCACTTACTTCAATATCTGAACGATTCTTTGGCACTTCAATGTCGGCTGTTAGTGCTGACGCACCGAAGATTCGTAGGTCAATGTCTATGATTATGTGTTGTTTTGCACCCAATTCTCGCGCGTTATGTTTCGCGTGGTCCAGCTCAATCTTATTTCGTTGACCGTAGCGAAAACTCATAGCATAAACTTCAAAACCTTCCGAGAGTGCAATGGCTAAAGTCGTCGTTGAGTCTAATCCTCCACTGAGTAATACGACAGATCTTTTTTTATGATGGCTGCTTTTATCTATATGAGGCTGCAATATTTAGTCCTGCCAAGGTTAGTAATATTCTTTGTTGGGACGGCAAATCACCGTCCCGTATAGGTGATAGACTATTGTTTAGTCCAGTTTAAAACTGCTGTAACCCGTTTGTAGTAGGGCAATTCATTGCCCGTTCTTGAAGGGAAAACGGGCAATGAATTGCCATTAAACGAATTTACATGTAATTCAATGGTAGACAGTCTACTATTCCTGCTCAAATTCCAGTTTAGCAAAACGGAGGAAGATACCACCACCTGGTCTTGCCAGGGGTCCGTTAATTGCCAAGCAGGCGATAACATGCTTTGTCCCCGGTTCCGCATTTTCAGTAACAACGACGCGTTGGGGAGCATTGAATCCGGATGCGGCACCACGTCCCGACTCACCAAAAGCCAAGTCAATATCCCCATTGACCCATACTTCCCCGTAGTCGTCAATACACGTATGAAACCACACTTTTGAACCAGCAACAGATTTTCCATCTACGGTTTCAGGAATAGTAACTGTGATCCGATACCAGCCGAAACAGAGTCCAGTTAGGAGGACCGCCTGTATGTTTTCGCAAATATCCCACTCAGAATCATCATAGTCAGCAAGACGCGCAGGTGATTCGGGCATCTGGTCAACTAATCCACCATTGGGTTCACCTGGAACGAGTCCAGCAGCAAACCGCCATTGTGATTCCGTTAGTTCAAGATGTTCAGCATTTTCTAAATCAAGTTCAGCAATAATCATAGTCGTTCCTTTCTAATGTGTGCTTGTATGCCACAGTTTATAGGTTATATAAGTTGAACATAGCAGGAAAAGACCTGCTACAATAAATGGTATCTTGACAGAGATAATTACAAGGATTCCACTGAAAAGGTATCCAAGTAGAAATCCTGTACTCCAAGCAAGATGTGTGATTCCAACACCGTGTCCTTTCTCATGTGCATCAGTAAATTCGTTGATAAACCTCGGAATAGTTGTTGAGAGTGCCCACGCTGCACCTGTTCCGAGTATACCGAAGAATTCTAATGCGAATAATGAATCGTGATAGACTATCAAAGCAGATGCCATAAGTGTGACAAGGATATTCGTTACGAAAGCAGGTAGACGATGTCCAACGTTATCGCAGATTCTACCCGTTACAAATTGGCAAATAAATGCAAACAACAGACTCAGCATACCGTAGTAACCTGTTGCTTTTTCTCCACCAAGTTGATTGATCAGAATAGGCATCAATAGATTTACTGTTCCCCAATAGTATGTCGGAAAGACACGTAAACCGATGAGCATCTGTATCTGGTATCGTTTACATAAGTCAATATATTTTTCGATATTTAACGTTGATTTTAAAATGCTCTGCTTTCTACGCAGCGGGTTAATATCATTCTGTTTTACTCGCGGTAGTAAGAAGCAAGCTCCTATAAAGACCAAGCATGTAAAGATAATTGCTGTGTTACCAAAGTCAGTATAGCCATATTGGCTGATGACTTCTCCAGCAATTGCGTTGCCAAGAGCACTGCCTAATGTTCTGCTGATAAAGTATAATCCGGTCGCGAATCCTAATCGTTCTGATGTAACAGAACTGATAAGATATGATTGTCCTCCAGCAGTTTTTAGTCCAGACGCAATACCCTCATAACATAAAAAACCGAATATCAACAGTGGTATTTGTGTTGTAAAAAGCCCTCCTATAACAACTGCCCCGGTCATGCCGATAAGCAGTGTAGGTTTTCGTCCGAATCTATCGCTAAGTGTACCGCCAATAAGTGCTGTTAGTCCTCCCAGTGCGATTGGTATGGTACGTAGTATTCCAGCAAAGAGTGGGTTTTCACCCATTACATTTTCTACGTATACTGGAAAGAAAAGATGCACCGGACCTGTTATCAGTCCAATAACAAACACGACGCAACAGAGAGATATGAAACCGCGCGTCCACATCAGTTCACATCAAAGCATATGTTCATATTATAGTGGTTTCCCTTGTCAATATCAAACTTTACCTACGGCATTAGTTTCATGAGACTGTCTGTTATATTGGGTGCTGCGGTTCCGAGTCCACAAGCACTTGTTGCCTTCATTACAGAACCAATTTCAGCAATTATATCTTTAGATTTCTGGTTTAATGGTTTAGATAGTAACTCGGTTAATCTATGCGTGCCGATTCGGCATGGGAAACATTTTCCACAAGATTCCTCTGCGAAAAATTCCATAGCATTATGTGCAACATCAAGCATATCTCGCGTGTCATCAAAGACCATGATGCCGCCTGCACCGAGCATCGCGCCAACGTTCTGGAAGCTGGGTTCATCAATGTTTATGTCAAGGTCGTTCTCCCCGATGAATCCTCCTGATAACCCCGCAGAAGTGATCGCTTGGATTTTTCTTCCAGGCAATGGTCCACCTGCCCAATCATATAGTAATGATTTAAGCGGTAGACCGAAGGGTACTTCGTAATTGCCTGGTTTTTGGATGTCTCCTGATAGACTGATGATTTTTGTTCCTGAAAGGTCGGGATTATAGCTCAAACTTTTGTACCAAGCTGCCCCTTTTCTGAGTATTTGTGTCGCAGCAGCGAGAGTCTCTACATTGTTTACCACTGTCGGTAGGTTTTCAAAACCGTGTGTTACAGGATATGGTGGTCGGTTTCTTGGGAATGGGTGTTCTCCTTGTAAGCTGTTTAGTAACGAACCTTCTTCTCCACAGACATAAGCACCTGCCCCGCGTCGTATGTATATATCAAAGTTGAATTGCGTATTGAGGATATCCTTACCTAACACGTTTTCTTTTTCTGCTTCTGCAATTGCGGTTTCAAGTATTCTTAAGGTTTCAGGATACTCATAACGTAGATAGATAAATCCTCGTGTCGCTCCTGTTGCATAAGCTGCAAGTGTCATCCCTTCTATAATTGTGTGAGGTGCATAGTCAAGGATGACCCTATCCTTGAAACATCCCGGTTCACCTTCATCGGCATTGCAGACGATAGTTTTTGGTTCACCGGGAGCATTTAATACCGATTCCCATTTTACGCCAGTTGGGAAACCTGCTCCGCCTCTACCTGCAAGCTGACTATCCTTGAGTATTTGAATAACGTGCTGAGGTGTCAGGGATGTAACAGTTTTTCTGAGTGCCTCGTATCCTCCCGTATTTTGGTAGCCTTCTATTGTATTTCCGTTCTGTTCGCGTATGTCTGCGAAGATACATTCCTCTTTATCACCAGGATATTTCGGTGGTAATGGTGTGGATTGCACTGATAGATCTTCTGCGTTTTTACCAGTAAATACCTGATGTCCTTTTATTACAGGTACGCAATCATCACATCTACCGGCACACGGCATTTCGGTTGCCCCCTCATCCTTTAAGGCATTTAGGATTTCTATACCGCCTTGCAGCCTACAGACAGGACCCGTACAGACGCGTGGTGCACTCTGTCCGGGTGCTTCACATGAAAAATGGTGATAGAATGTCAATGTGCCGAACAGTTCCGCAAGCGGAATGCGCAGCCCAACAGAAATATCGCGTAATACCTCTTCTGAGATAAATCCATCTCTATCATGGAATGCATGGAATACACTTAGTAATGGTGCGGGTTCATCACGCCAGTTGGCAATCAGTTCAGCGTTTGTTGACATGTCCGTCTCCACAAGTCTATATATTGTGTGCGATTGTGAACTGTCAATTAGCGTATCAGATTTACAATATAAGGTCAATGCTTTTGTTATGTCACCTGAAAATCAAATTGACACAAGATACAATGTCTAATAGAATATGGGAAAAATATAGTAAAGTGAATAATTGATGAGACATTTCAACCCATATACCGATGACGAAGAACACCCAGCGTAGGGGCGAGGTCCCCTCGCCCGTTGTGAAGCCAGTCAATATTTTAACTGGCATTACATCTAAAGTTCACTATAATTAAAGGACTCCTCATAATGGAACACTATTTAGAGATTCAGAAACCGGAACTTGATTATACATATCAGTTTGAAGTTGACCAACTGCCACAGATGTCAGCATGTTTGGAAGCACACGGATTTGCTATCATCAAAGATGTTTTACCAGATGAGATGATAGACTGTTTGAAGCAGGCGGTTTTTGATGGGACAGATCCGAATAGGGACTTAAAACATGGTCAGAGCAGAACACGCCATGCATGGATAGAATCGGGTCAAGGTGCATGGCAACTGCTGGAATATGAACCTTTTATGAAGATTCATCAACATCTGATTGGTACAGATGAATTGACAGTGCATCGTTCTGCTGCGATCATTCGGATGCCGGGTTCACATCCCGTCGCATGGCATACCGATTGGTGTGGATTCTCAACAGATACACCTAAGAATTCTGGTGATGTCTTGAACCGTGGTATGTGGCCATCTGGGAAATGGTTCTACATCACAGGTTCGCGTCCTGAACATGGGGGTTTATGCGTGATCGCGGATTCGCATGCGGAGGATTGGGATGGTCCTGAAGGGTTTGAACTGACAGCAGATAAACGATCATTCTACAAGATCGGTGGAGAAGAAAAGGCATATACAGATTTTGATGTGCCGGGTGTTGTGCCGCTCTTTACAGATCCAGGTGATATGATAGTGTTTGCACATCGCACATATCACGGTGCATTCCCGAACCAGATTGACGAAATCAGGTTGTCTTGTGCTATTGGATTCCGCAGCCGTTCACATCATATAGATATACCGTGGGAGATACCTGATGTTGGCAAGAAGTTTTTAGATGACTTACCACCACATCTTCAAAAATACACGCACGGATATACCAGTATTGATACGGCATGGCGGGGGTAGACATTTACACAACTTGATAAGCAGAAAGTTGACGATGTACTTCAGGAGGAGCACCGCTTTTTAACCAAGCAATAGGCTGTTCCTCCGTAGTACGATTAGGATTTACCCAGATTATCATTCTTATTACACTTACTTGTTGAGATGTCTTTGCAAATAGTGTTCTAACGGTATCATCAAGCGAAATGACAGTCTTATCGGTTTCCAGCGCGGCCTCAAGTAGATGTATATCTTTCTGCATCACTTCAATTTCATTGTTGTTACTTGAAGTGGTAGTTATTGTATTACGAAGTTGATTGTCTTCAGAGTTTTTGATGCGAACAACTCTTTTTCGTGCATCCATTGATAGTCGCTATCTACGAGCAAAACGAGATTGATGTCTTTTCCACTCTTCGCTAAGTTCTTTAGACAAAACTAACTGATGATTTTGCAGCCTAAATTGAATTAGGAAGTTTCTACAATTTATTGCACGTGGATGTATCGCTGTTGTGCTACCCGCAGCTCGGGCAACATCTGCATCAACTACTAATCTCTTTGAATCTTTTTTAGGCACTATAGTTATTCTTTTCCAAATCTTAGTTTGTCTATAGCATTGAGGTAACGCTCTTCAGCGGCTAGATCAACTTGGTCAAAATCTATTGACCACTCACCATAAGTACCTGCTTCATCTAAATCAACACTGTCAACCTCAGTAATACCATCTTTATTTCTTGAAAACCAATGCAGCTTGACCAGTTCTGGGGAGAGTTTTCCTTCCGCAACGAGTGTTTGAATACCCAGAAGCAGTAGTGAACTGTGCGTTTCTGCGACTACACGTACACCCCGTTTTGCGGCATCTGCAAGAATCTGTGCTAAAGCAACTTGTGCGTTTGGATGTAAGTGCAGTTCGGGTTGTTCAATATAGACTAGCTGTCCCGGTTTTGCAGCAATCAGTGCGACTATGACAGGTAAAACTTGAGATACCCCGAACCCAACATCTGCTATATTAACCAAATCTGGGTCGCTAGTGCTGTGTAGAGGAAGACGGCCAACCTTAACTTCAATTCCAACGTCACCGATTTTATTTGTAGATACATCTCCAGTCAAGGAGAGTGCATGTAGGTTATCTGCAACTGATTTCAAGCGGGTATCTGCTGATTCTTGCCATAGATGAATAACGCTTGCTGCATAATTTTCAAAGGTGCCGGGATACCATTTACCTACACTGCTGATTTTATAGACGCGTTCTGGATTTCCTCGTAATCCTGGGATGTGAATAGTGTCATAGATATGATCCGCCAGAATATCAACTATATTATATATCAAATAACCGTGTTGAGATTCCAAACGTAAAAAACAACCTGAACGTCTTACAACATCAGCATCTTCAGAAAACGACGGTGGTTCCGCGATCTTTTTAATCTCATCTTTTGACATCTTAGGTCGCAATGTAAAGTTCTCAGGATAAATGGATTGATCAACTGTCATTTTCATTACTTCAATCTGATTTTTTGTTTTTCTGTAAGACGAATTTACAAAGTAAGAAAGACCATCGTCGCTGCCTTCAATTCCGACAGTAAAACTTTTCCCTTTAACTTCATTTGATAACGAGGACAGAAATTGTTCAGCGATAGTAAATTTAACGTTTGGCCCATCAATCAGAAGCGGTCCAGGATCATAGGGTGCTTCCAACGTCTGCTTTAGCATCAGCAGTGGTTGCATAATGCTGGATTTGCCAGAACTATTTGCACCCGCAAGGATTGTCAATGGACTGATTTCAATTTCACATTTTTCAGCGATTGACTTAAATCCTTTTACGGCAATCTTGGTAATGCCTTCAAGGTCTTTTTTTTCCATGTTGATTTATCCTGTCCAAAAAACGTCTATCAAGGCAGCTGTACTACACCGTAAGGTAACCGTTCACCTTTCAATCCAGCAAACAGGTTCTCCATTGCCATTGTTGCCATTTTCATTCGCGTTTGTATTGTTGCACTGCCGAGATGGGGCGCAATCAATAGGTTATCCAATTCAAGTAGCGGGTGGTCTGTATTGATCGGTTCGGGTTCCGTAACATCCAGTGCTGCTCCAGAAATCTGTCCCTCTGTGAGTGCTGTGTATAAGGCATCGTGGTCAACAACAGGTCCTCTTGCAATATTGACGAGGATTGATGTGGGTTTCATCAATTCAAATTCTGCTTTGCCGATCATGTGTGTTGTCTCTTCTGTCAAAGGCACATGGAGTGTGACAAAGTCTGAGACCTTTAGCAGATGTTCGAGTTCCGCATATTCAATACCGAGTTCTTCTTCCCAATCTGGTCTACGTTCTCGTTTGTTATACAATACCTTCATGTCAAACCCTAATGCCCGTTTAGCAACAGCATATCCGATCCGTCCCATCCCTATAATACCGATTGTTGCGTGATGCACATCGTATCCCCACAGGATGTTTGGGTCGTAGTATAACCACTGCTTTTCTACGTGTACGTGGTTGTAAGCAGGTACTACATTGCGTGCGGCAGCGAGCAACAGTGCCCATGTCATATCCGCAGTGGTATCGCTAAGAACTCCCGGTGTATGTCCGAGAGCAATACCCCTCGCTCTTGCAGCGTCTTCGTCAACATGATCATAACCTACACCGACAACAGAGACAACTTTCAGGTTTGGTGAGGTATGAAACATATCTGCTGTGACAGGTTCATGTCCATAGGTCATCAAGCCATCAAGGGGTGGGATTTTTTGAGCGATGGGTGGAAGAATCGCACTCGTATGCCACATTTCAACATCACATTCTGCTTCAATTTTTTTGAGAACTTGGTCGGGAATGGGACGGGTGATAAAGACTTTAGGGGTTGTCATCTGATACCTCGCTGTTCGGTGAAAGATGCTACCAAATTATAGTGAAACCTAAAACATATATGCCCTTTTTGGCACGAAGGGAAACCATGAATTGCCCTACTACTAACGACTAAACAGGCAATGAATTGCCCTACTACTAACGGTTTGAAACGACTGTATTAATTCCGTCGGTAAAACACTCGGATAGGTGTCCCGTGGAATCCAAAAGTGTCACGAATATTGTTAATCAAATATGCTGTATAGGGTTGACGAATCCTGTGTGTATTTCTGCCAAATATCAGGAAAGTCGGTGGTTGTGTCTCAACCTGCGTGATGTATTTGAGTGCTGGACGTGTACCTTTAACACGGGGTGGTGGGTGTTGTGTGCGTAATTCAAACAACAAGTCATTCAGTGCTGGTGTTGGAATACGGGTGCAATACTCACGATACACCTCAAGTGCGACATCAAGAATGTTTGTAACGCGTTGTCCTGTTACGGCTGAAACGAATATTTTAGGGACATAATCTAACTGCGGCACTTCGGCAGCTAAACGGGTCATATATTCCGTATGTGTTGTGTTATCTTTTTCAATCAGGTCCCATTTATTGAGAACTAAAACGGATGCTTTTCCCTGCCGTGCGATGAATGCTGCTATTGTCTTATCCTGTTGCGCGACTGTCTGTGTCACATCCAATACCAAAGCGGCAATATCACTTTGCCGGATACTCTGGATTGCCCGTTGAACAGTTTCAGATTCTAATTCGTCCTTGATTGAAGATTTTCGCCGCATCCCAGCAGTATCAACAAGTTCAAAGGGGATATTTTGATAGGTGAAGCTCATGTTAACAGCATCACGGGTTGTCCCTGGACGATTGTCAACGATCATACGTTCTTCACCTAACAGCGAATTGAGCAGTGATGACTTACCTACATTGGGTCTACCGACAATAGATATTTTTATTGGAGCAGTGTCATCTTCCTCAGTTTCCTCAGTTTCAGGTAGTCGTGTGATAATATCGTCAAGGAGTTGATGTATACCAATGTTTTGAACACATGATGTTAATACAGGTTCGTCGAGTCCGAGTGAATAGAATTCTGCAGTTTGCATTTCAAGGTTACGACTATCTGCCTTATTGATTACAAGGATAATGTCTTTACCTGAGGTCCTTAATTTATCTGCTACGATAGAATCATGCGGCATCACACCCGTACGGACATCAACGACGAATAGGATAAGTGCAGCTTCTTCCAAGGCTAGGTCAACCTGCATCTGAACATTATCAATGAGCGGATCGTCTGGATCGACATCTATCCCGCCAGTGTCAACAATCGTAAATGCTGTATTTTCCCAGTTCACATCAGCATAGTTTCGATCTCTGGTAACACCGGGTTGATCGTTTACGACTGCGACCTGTTTTGGATGGGATGAACTCAGTCTGGCTTCAGCTGCTATGCGATTGAAAAGGAACGATTTTCCTACATTGGGTCTACCGATAATTGCGACGATAGGGAGTTGTTTTGGCATTAAGTTTGTTCCTGTGTCATATCGATTTCTGTACCATTACCGTTTGCTTTTGAAACTGTGATAATAGATTTTATCACAACAATGATTGGAATTGCCAACAATACTCCCCAAAAACCGAGGGTGGATGCCCCAACTATGACTGAAAACATGATCAATAGTGGATCAACATCAACAGCATTACTCATAACTTTAGGTGAGATGAGTGAGTTGTCGATTGCCTGAATCCCGAGGATTGCACCTAATACACCAAAACAGCGGATCGCAAAACTGGTAGTACTACTAAATTCCCCTGCAGCGAGTCCCATCAACATGGCGATAGTAGCGAATCCCCCACCGATGAAAGGGCCGAACGTTGGGATAGCGTTACAGATACCAGCCAAAATACCGACCAGAAGTGCAAAGGGAACACCGATCAGACGATAGACGATACACGATATAATTGTGATGATTACAATTACGGTGAATTGTCCTTTCAGGAACTGATGCATGTTATTGTCAATTTCTCTGAAATATGCTTTGGTCGTTTCTTGATGCCTTTCTGGTATTAAGCTGATAAAACCGTGGAAGTACTTATCAAATCCTTGGCTTGCATATACAAAGACGATGAATGCTAAGAAGAGAGTCGCGATAAATCCACCAAATTGAAAAGCGATAGACCCAGCCAAACCGGACAACCATCTTATGAATGCACCTCCGCTCGCAGTCCACCCCGGTATTTTTTCGGTTAGATATGCCTGAAGTTGTTTTACATAAGGATCATCCCTGTACATCAAGATTCCCGGTTGTGTTGATGTAAATTTTCGCCAATTATTTACACTGTCTGGACTATAGTGTATGACGTTGCTGTTTCCTGCATATAATCCTGAAGAAGCAGTGGCTAATAAGGATATATTTTTCGGTAGACGATCCGATGAAGGCATTTTATCCCATTTTTCAACATCGTTCCGGGCATATAAACCGTTTAGAGTACCTGCATAAAGTTGAATGGTACTCTTGTCAGTCGCTGTAAGAGTTTTAATTTCAGGCATTTCAATGTTTATTGGTTTAGGTTCCCATTCTTCCTGAGCAAATTCTGCCGTATGTTTAGTTTCATGTAAGACAGTAGCAGTTTCGGTATTCGTTTCTTCCATCTCTGGCGTTTCATCTGTTTCATTTAATTCGACAGGTGTTTGTTGTGACATTTGCATGAGTTGATTGAACAATTGTACTCCAATGTTTTCCTGAGTATCATTCAGTTCATCTTCTCGCGCTTTCTCTACTTTTTTACTAACCAGATAGATCTTCTGATCCTTTCTGGTTCTCGCGAATCTCTCAATTGAGTCTATACTGACGATAGGTCTATCTGTAATGCCATCAATTTCCACATGTTCCCACTGTTCAACGACATCATCATCAGAATATACACCTTTAAACATTCCCAATTCTGTACCGACATAAATTAATGCGTTATTCCACGAAGGTATATTTATGTCAACAATGGAACGGTCATCAAACCGTGTAGCAGTCATTTTTTTCCAAATTTGGTCGTCGTCAGGTTTGATTAATGAACCTTTTGTTTCACCTCTTGCCAGGTCAACAATTTTCCTGCTACATCGGTATATACCCCCTTGTGTGCCAGCATAAATGTACTTATCACTAACAGCAATGCAATGAATATGCTTTCCAAGAAGTTCCCCGTTTGTAATACCTATCCTTTTAAGGTCTTTAATCGTTTTCCCATTTTTTTCCTTATCTTTTTCCCCATTTTCTTCCTTAAGGATATATATCCCGTGATTCGTACCGAGGAATAGCGTTTCTGTTCCATTAGAGACATAACTTGTAAAGTCAGTAAACTCCTCGCCTACTACTAAAGGTAGCAAAGACTCATGATAGAACTTTTGCAGTCCGCGTGCCATCTGTTCAACCTGTTGTCTAACCCCAAATCCAGTAAGAATTAGCGCACCACTACAGATAAGAATGATTAATACAGTTGCAATCACGCGTTGATATATCTTATTTAAAGGCATTGCTTTCCACAGAAAACGGAAGAGATATGCGAACCCAAAGCCGAGTATGAACGGCATCAAGACACCAAGCATCCTGATAAGGAGCCAAACACTGATCAGAATGATCTCAAGTTGAACGACAAATTTTATCCCCACCCAACGGTAGATACGCATCAGCAGACCGATGAGCGCAACAGGAATGAGCGGATGCAATAGCATAATTCTATTACCATTCTCATCGGGACTGCCACCCTTGTAGAATGCAAATGCTATCCAGAAAGCTGCCAGTGCCACGCTAATTATTGCCAACGTAGATTCACCCGATATTCCATTCCGTCTGTGGTTCGTACCGTTTTGGGTATCCATCTTTTTTGATGTAAAATGAAAATAGTAAGACAGGTGTCCTGTCTGCTTCAAGGTGCAACTATTTATCGGAGAATTGATGCCATTAAATGTATAGTGAACATTGAAAATAGTAATACAAATCTCTTGTAGGAGCGATCTCCGAATCGCGACTTAAATCAGTGATAGTCGGGAATCGGCCAGAAATATGTTAACTGGTCGCCTACATCTCAAAATGTTCGATTAATTCAGAAGTTTACTATAAGATTAAACAGTAAACAATCGGTTGTTTGAAAAGGTAACGTTTTAACGCAAAGTATTCTGCTTACGTTACGGAATGTGTACGATACTATCAACTAACAAATAGGTACAATATCCATACTTTGATGCCTATGAAACGATATGGATATCCCACCAAAGGTGTCAATTTAGTGATGTTCCCAGGCCGGTAGGTGCGATTTCCTAATCGCACGGAATCTTACGCGAAGACCATCCAATGCCCTGTATTGGGCAAATCCAGTGCGATAAGGATATCGCACCTACATTTCACTCCATACAACGATGACAATGACCACCCAGCGTAGGGGCGAGGTCCCCTCGCCCGTTGCTGAGTATTTCGATTAATTCTAAAGTTCACTATAGTATCTTATAAACATCAAGTAGTCGCAGGAGCTTCAATGTTATCTCCAGCTTCAAAGGTTTCAATAATTCCTGCACCGACACTATCACCCCAAACATTAACTGTGGTGCGGAATCTGTCAAGAAGCCAGTCAATTGAAAGAATCAATGCGACACCTTCAATAGGTAGTCCAACAGCATTTAGGACAATAACCATCGTTACGAGTCCTGCTTCGGGAATTCCTGCAGCACCGATTGCTGCGAGTGTTGCTGTGAGGACAATTATCACCTGTTGTGCGGGTCCCATCGTAATACCGTATACTTGCGCGATGAACATCACGGCGATCGCTTCATAAAGCGCGGTACCATCCATGTTTATTGTCGCGCCTAAGGGTAGCACAAAGCTCGCCGTCCGGTTAGAGATACCGTTCTGCTCTTCTACACCTTCCATCGTTAATGGCAAGGTTGCGCTTGAGCTTGCAGTTGAGAATGCATTTAACAGTGCGGTTCCCACACCCCTTGCGTAGTTAAGCGGATTTCTTCGTCCTAAGAAGAACAGTAATAACGGTAGGATTACGAAAGCATGGAATCCGAGACCTAATATCACAGTCAAACTATATTTGCCAACTGCGACCAATTCTGGCCAGAATCCAACGAATCCTTTCGCTTCTCCAATCCTCCCAGCAATCAGACCGAAGATACCGACTGGTGCTAAATACATGACCCAGTTAACGATCTGCATCACTGCCCCATTAAACGCATTAAATATGTCTATACCAGGTTTACCCTCTTGGCCAATCACTGACAACGCAGCTCCGATGAGGATTGAAAAGAAGATAAGCGGAAGGATATCCATATTCGCCATCGCTTTAAACACGTTGTTTGGGATCATTCCCTGTTTTCCTGTCTCTTCGTTACCCAATAAGACTTGTACAAGTGTTTGCAGCATGGTGCTGTCTTCTTTACTTTTAACCGCTGTAACCTTAGGTAATGAGACTGTCACACCGCTTCCTGCCGTTTGTGGTGTGAGGGTGGCAAAATCCGTACCTGATACCATCAACCGTTCTCCGCTTTCAGTTATGATATATTGAACATCTTCATCCAGAGAGTGCCACTCCTCTACAGTAACTGTATTGCTCGTCATAGATACAATTTCACCACCGATATTCTGATCAATAAGCGTCAGCATATACTTATTTGAATAGATTCCGTCGATTTCTGCATCTGACAGTGTTACAGTGAGACCCGCTTCACCACCGAGTGTATATCCTGCATCTGTAAGTTCTTCACCTGATGATAAGCCCTTACCAGGTGCGATGATGTTAACCAGAACCATACCGATTATGACCGAAATAGCGGTAGTTACCATATAGTAGAGCACAGTTCTGCCGCCGATTGAACCAAGGTTGCGTATATCACCTAAGTTTGTAATACCGACTACCATTGAAAAGATAACAAGTGGAACAACTATCATGCGGAGCAGTGCTAAGAATATATCACCCAGAATGTGTGTATGTTTAGCAAAATCGGGGAATACGCCACCGATGAATGCACCTAAGATGATAGCAATTATTATACCGTAGAGTAAACCGAGTTCACTCTTACTGGTGCCATTTCCATTATGATTCATAGATTTTTTCCTTTTCTAAATGGAGTTCTACCTCCGTTTTTGGTTAATTGAGGGCGTGTGCCTACTACTTTTAAGAACATAACCTCAGTCATTATGTATCTGTATCCACGCGAATAGATAATTCATCAAGTTGTTCTTCTGTAACAGTTGATGGCGCGTTTGTAAGGAGACATTGACCTTGTTGTGACTTTGGAAACGCGATGACTTCGCGGATGTTTTCCTCATTCCGCATTAACATGACAATCCGGTCTAAACCGGGAGCTATCCCCGCATGAGGAGGCGTGCCATAAGCCAATGCATCAATAAAATAACCGAATCTGTTTTTGACTTCTTCTGCTGAAATATTCAATATATCAAAGATTCTCTGTTGGACATCCCACTGGTGAATCCTAACACTTCCGCTACAGATTTCAGAACCATTACACACAAGATCGTAATGCTGACTTTGAACTTTACCAGGGTCTGTGTCTAATAGGTGGAGTGTCTCTTCAGTTGCACCCGTAAACAGATGGTGAAATGGTTCAAATCTATTCTCTTCATCGTTCCATTCAAACAGTGGATAATCTACGATCCATAGGAAATTGTATTGTGTTTCGTCAATCAGGTTTAGTTTTCGCCCAAGATGTAGACGAAGATTACCGAGTGCGTCCGCGACAACTTTTTGTCTGTCAGCGACAAAGAACATGATGTCACCAGGTTTTGCCCCCGTTCTCTCTTGTGCAGTTTCAAGGTGTTCTGTCTTAAAGAACTTGACAATACCGGAGGAGAATCCTTCTGAAGTAACTTTAACCCACGCTAATCCCTTTGCACGATATGTCGCAACAAAGTCGGTAAGGTCTTCAATTTCTTTTCTTGAGAAATCTGCCCCACCCGGTACAGCGATACCTTTCACCTGTCCATCAGCACGGAGGGCATTCGTAAAGACCTGAAAATCGCAGTCAGCCATAACATCAGACAGGTCCGTTAACTCCATACCGAAACGCGTATCCGGTTTATCATTTCCGAACCGTGCCATCGATTCATGGTAAGGTAATCGTAGGAAGGGTGTTTGCACTGGGATTCCACCTGCCTCCTCAAATATGCGTTTCATCAATCCTTCGGTGACATCAAACACATCATCAGCACTGGCAAAGGACATCTCAAGATCAATCTGTGTGAACTCCAACTGTCTGTCAGCGCGTGTATCTTCGTCACGGAAACAGCGTGCAATTTGGAAGTAACGGTCAACACCGCTCATCATCAGAATCTGTTTAAATTGCTGTGGTGATTGCGGTAGTGCATAGAACTTTGCGGGGTTTAGACGGCTCGGAACAAGGACGTCTCGTGCGCCTTCGGGTGTACTGTTCATCAATATTGGGGTCTCAATTTCCAAGAATCCGTTTTCATTCATATAGTTGCGTGTCGCGAGTGTTGCTTTATGACGCATTTCAAGTGTCTTCTGCATCTCTGGACGACGCAGATCAATGAACCGATACCGCATCCGTATATCTTCTGATACATCAATATCGTCTTCCACAGGGAACGGTGGCGTCTTGGCAGTATTGAGAATATGCAGCGAATCGACTGCAACTTCAATCTCCCCCGTAGCAAGTTCTGGATTCACAGTGCCTTGATAGATGTTGAGTGTATTGTCTTCACAGATGATGTCGTAGGTCCTGTTGTTGACAATATCTGTGAGTAGCCAATGTTTACCATTCTCTCGAGTATCAATGCTAATCTCATCAGAGAGCGTATACTTCGTATCTAAATCCGAGAAGAGAGACCGAAATTCAGTTGACAACGTAGCATCATCGGTGAGTTCATCCTGAAATGTTGCATCGGCGTTTATGAGGATATCACCGGGTGCACGTTCACGGACAGTTCCACTGACGTTCAGTACATATTCACTTCGGACACTTTCAGCAAGTGCATGTGCCTTTTCATCAATCTGCGGATCAAAAACGACTTGTGTAATGCCGGTTCTATCACGTAAATCAACAAAAATGACACCGCCATGGTCGCGTCTGCGTCTGACCCACCCGTTGAGTTGAGCGGTTGAACCTGCATCACTTAATCGCAGGTCACCACAATAATGTGTGCGTTGTAGAGAAGGTTCTTGGGACATAATGAATATCTGTTATCCTCCTAATATTGAATTGCATTAATTTCATTCTGAATAATCTCTCGATTGTTTAAGTGAGTACTTACATTTGTTGGTGAAAGTTCAATGATTCTATCTATGATTTTCACTGCTTCTTGATAGTGTTCAATCTGCTTTTTCTGATCGTTCAGTTCACTATAGACTCTACCGAGTAGATAGTGTGAACGCCACGACTTTCTATCCGCTTGAACACCTTTTGTTGCATAATTCTTAGCTTCCTCAACATTGTTTAATTGGAGATGGACGCCAGCCATTGCAGCATAGATCGGTGCTGGTAAGTTGGGTTCAATCTGTTCATATCTCTGATAAATACGAAGTGCTTCTTGAAATTCGTCTTTACGCTCATAGAGCGGTCCTAAGAGCATATATATTGCGTAACGTTTTGGATCAAGTTTAAGTGATTTTTCAAATTCAGTTATGGCTTTATCAATTTTTCCCTGTTCTCGATAGGTAATTCCTAAATTCACATGTGCTTGAACGTTATCAGGATTCTGACGTAACTTCTCCTTAGCCTCTATTTCCATCTTTTTGAGTTCTTGCTGTAGATCTTCCCTATAGATCCCACTCACAACACCGAAGTTGTATCGGATAGTTTCGTCATTCGGATTTACTTCTACCGCTTCATTTATCAAAGCAACAGCACTGTCTATGTGTGTATTGAATTCTCTTACGTTACCCCCCATGAGTGCAGATTGTGCATTTGCATATTCGATCTGTCCAACGATCAATTTTTGAGTCGCATCAAAGTATGTTTTGATATTTTCTTCTACCGCTCTCTGTTCTGTTTTAGTCGCACCATAATTACTTAGAAGCGGAATGACATCTTGTCTAAGTGCCTGCAATCCGATAATATTCTGTGCAGTTGAACTTGTCAGGTCTGTTGCTTTGAAGAATTCCAATCGAGGTCGGTCATCAGTGTGTATTGGTCCTGATCCCACATACTCTAAGACATTTTTTGATCCCATCATGAATGAATCAAGCAATGATAGACCGTCTAAGTCATCAGCAGCGAGTCCCTCTCGGATACCGGATATCTTAGATCGTTTTATAAAATCTTTGTAATTAATAGTCAAAGGTTCCAAGGTGCCGATCAGAATGACAAAATCAGGTGTATATTTATACCATAACGTTGTTTCTGGAAACACGTGAATGAATGTACGGACTATCATCTTAAAATGTGCTTCGGGTAGACGATGCAGCGGCACCCATTGACACATCACACCGTCTTCGGTGAGTATTCTTCTGCACAGACGATAGAAATCGGCTGTATAGATATTTGAACTCCCGGCACTGACAAGCGGATGAATTATCCCTGTTGAAATCATATCATACTTCTTCTCTGTCATTAAGATGTGATTTCTACCATCATTTATTGAATAATTGAACAAGCGGTTTTCAAATATGTTTCCATTGACATCTGCAAAATGTTCTCTTGCTGCTGAAATGACTCCCTTAGACAGTTCGATTGCATCGACCTGCACACCGTGTTGTGTTATTGAGTATGATGTTAACCCCATTCCAAATCCAACAACGAGTGCACGTCTCGGATTTGGATGCAATAGCAACGGTAGATGTGCAATGACGCGATGTGATGGTGAATCCCAACGGGAAGCATCCGCTGCCTGATTAGCATCTACATAAAGACGATAGACATCCTCTTCATCTTTCAATGTTGTTACCGTTGCGTCTATCTCCTCTTTATAGTCAACAACCGTATCCCCTGGTCGTTGTGTTTTGAAAATCGTACTCTTTAGAAAGAGGGGTTGGTTTAATGTCAGCAACAGAATTATGGCAAAGCCGATATTGAGAATCGGCACACCGATACCGATCCCTTGTGTAACTTGTTTCACCGTAGTTGTCTTTTGATCCTTGGCAGCTTGCCATCCAGTCATCACAAGCAGAAAACCGATTGTGGTGTTCAGCATGACTGCTAAAATTATGCTTGGACGGATATTCAACAGCGGAATCAGGATGAATCCCGCACAAAATGCACCTAATATACTGCCGACTGTATTTACCGCATAGACATTTCCGATACTTCTACCGAGTTGACGTGTGTTCCCGGTATAGATTTTTGTAACGAGTGGAAAACTTGCCCCCATGAGGAACGTAGGTAGACTCATCACAAGGAAACAGGAAAAGAATGTCCAGAATCTGCTACCCCCAAATGTTGACTGTAAAGCATAGGTTATGCCGTACAGACTCTCAAAAGCAGGCATCAGAATAAGTGCGAACAGACCGATACCCAGTTGCACAAGACCGAAAGCGATCAGCGGTTGCCGTATGCGATCAACCCAACGTGAGAAGACCATACTTCCTAAAGCGATGCCGAACAGAAACGCTGCAAGCATCGTGGCAAAAGCGTAGGTTGTGCTACCCAGAAAAAATACGAGGATACGTGTCCACAACACTTCATACGCTAATGCACAGAAACCTGAGATACCGATCGCCAATAATACGAAAGTCTTTTCCTGAATATGCCACGTGCCAATTCTTATCCGACGAGGCGGTGCAGTTGGTTCGTCAGAGTCTACTGTTTCATTCACTATTGTGGTTTCTTCATCTTCCTCAACCTTGTGTGCCAGAAGTGTCAATAACCATGCGACTAACGCAACCCCCAAATTTATGATAATTGCTACGCGTAACGACCAAGTAATACCGAATGCTTCAATTAGGATAAATCCAGCAGCGACTGTTCCGATGACAGCACCGAAGGTGTTCAGTGCATATAGAATTCCGATGTTAGTCCCCAGCTGCTCCAACCGTTTGACAAAAAACCTTGTCAGAACGGGTAAAGTGCCACCCATCAGTGTTGAAGGGACTAACAGAATACCAAAAGTTAGAATAAATCGTATCAGTGAAAGTGTATAAAACTCAGTCGTGATATTGCGGTAGATGAGTACATAGATAGCTGTAAGTACGCTTAGCAAGAGTGGCCAAATAATACAGAAGCCTCCGATACCGACTTCCAGAATTGCATAGAGTTTCAGTGGAGACATTTTACTCTCATCTATTTTTCTACCGAAGTAGTAGCTGCCGAGTGCGAGTCCTGCCATGAAAGCGGTCAGCACGGTACTTGTCGCAAAGACAGTGCTACCGAAGACAAGTGTCAGTTGCCGCATCCATATCACTTCATAGATGAGCGCACTTGCACCTGATAGTATAAAGATGAGCCAGACGGTGGGTTTTATGAATCTCATTTATCACAAGGGCAGCCCCAGCGGGGCGATAGGTGTATAGAAACTGTGTTCAAACCAAAGTCAAGCCCCAGCGGGGCGACAGGTGTATAGAACCAGCAGATAGATTTTATGTTACATTCAATCTGTCAACTATTAAGAATCCTTAATATTGTCCAAAGTATAGTAATTACATGATACGTGAGCATACTCTAATTTTCAACATGATTCTGGTGTGTAAAGTTTTTGTAGGAACACCCACCAGTTGTCAGTTTGGGTTCTTGTATTTTCGTAAATTTTATTTGACATGTGAATTTTTCAAAAAGTTACGAATTCGTACGAAATCTTGTACAGTCGTACATTTTTGTAAATTGTCTTTTAATCCAGTCTGTGTAAGGTTGTATAGGCTGTTTTTTTCGATTGTTAAAATTTTAAAACTTGCTAAACTGTAAGAACTAAATTGTCAAATATATTTTACGGATATTGCGGTCGAAGTCCAAATTGAAACACTTGACATTTTACGAATTTGCATTGCATACGCCTTGTTATCTTTTCGTAAGTTATATTATAACTCATTATTTTGTGTTTGTCAAATAAAATTTAGTATAATGTTATTTTTTCTTTTTATCTGTGCTTGCGTCTTGGCGTGTTCGATTTTCATTCTTTAGTCCCGTAGGGACGATATGTTTTCTATACACCTTTCGCACCTCTGGTGCTTAGAGTTGGTGTGATACGTTTGCTTTCACGCTCCCATTCTTCCAACCTTCCAACCCACAACCTGCTATATGCCATTTGAAGGTACTTCTTGTACCACTGGGATGACGTAGCATCGGATGCTGATACCCTCTATCGTCTCTATTTCCACACGTGGTTCGGGTTCATTACGATGATCAAAAACGACGTAATATCCTTCACTTACGCGCTCTGATTTGAGATATGCTGACAACTGTTTTATACCTGCATCGTATCGCATTTTGCCCTCCCAAATCTTTGTTTCAACAATATACTTATGTCCGTTGTGAAAGATGATCAGGTCCATCCTACCACGTCCTGTCTGAACTTCAAGGAACATTGCACCGCGTATTAGACTAACAAACTGATCAAGATAGGCATAGAGCAGGTCTTGTCCGACGAATTCTTTAGGTGTTTCTGGAACTTGAAGTATTCTATACCCTACGCGTGTAATGAAATTCTGGAAGTTATCAAGTAGCATTTTCATATTAATCTCACCTGTCTGCGTGAGATAGTCCAGAAAATCGGTATCGTCTGTCAGGTAATCCTGCTCAAGTCCGTTATCGTCGGTTTGAATGCTTGCATGATGCAATACTGGTAAATTGGATTCACGATTTCACACATGCCATCTGATGCTTTTCCGATGACACCGAGTGTTGTCAGTTCACTGATGTTGTCGTCTCTTGGGTTAAAACGCACACCCGATTCATAAGAAACGATTCGCATCAGTAAGGTTTTATAACGTGGGTCTTTATGGATATTCGCCATCAGGTGAGAAAGATTTGCGTTGTCTTCCTCACGAATCTCTATGTGTGCGTTTGAAAAGTGAGTCATCGTAATCGTTTCTGCTTTTGGAATGTTCATCTCCTCTGTGAGTATCTGTGCGAAACGATTGACAAGGAAAGGTTGTCCAGCAGTCTGTCTATGAATATTCTCAAGTACTTCAGGATCGAACGTCTGTCCAACTTCATCCGTGTATTGTCCAAACAACTCACACACCTGTTCTAAGGAAAAATTCGGTAAAGTGAACTCGTCCTGTATCTTGAAAGGCGAAATTGAGCGGTTTAGGTTGAGTTGTGTTACATTCTTGACCCCAA
The DNA here is from genome assembly GCA_012267415.1 of Candidatus Poribacteria bacterium. Lineage (GTDB taxonomy): Bacteria > Poribacteria > WGA-4E > WGA-4E > WGA-3G > MSPOR6. The sequence goes on from JAAXGN010000107.1 coordinate 106,563, forward strand.
CAATACCGATGCTATATGGACATTTCCGCAAAGAACGTTGGACATAGATACTTCGTAGTGCATGAAGGAAACCGTTGACGGCATCACGCGGGATACCATCAAATTCGTCAATGATAAGAACTAATTTCTCTTTTCGTAAGAAATCTCCAAAGTCTTGAAAAAACGCAAGCATCGTAACCTGATCGTTTATCTCTGTGTTCTTTAGGAAATCAGATAGTTTTTCTGATAGATCGGCTCCGCGTTTTTTGAAAACACCTTCAATCTCATCGTATATTCTTTCATATAGTGAGGGGTAAAAATCTGACCCAGTATAATCTGCATATACCTCAAAATTCAACTCAATTGGAAAGTATGTATCATCAGTATCATCTGTGAGAGCATCAACCGCCCATTGGAAAAATGTCGTCTTACCTGTCTGCCGAGGTGCGAATATAACGATATACTTTCCCCGCTTTACGCGTTTGATAAAATCAGCGATTTCTACACGACGTGAGACAACGTAATGATCTTCAGGATTCACAGGTCCGTGTGTGCCAAATGTTCTCATGTGTTCCTCAGAATCAATGCAGGTATTATCGTCTACATCAGACTACTCATCTTGTTTCATTCCTATTTTTTCTTCCAATCGAATTATATGCCGATAGGTCGTAGAGAATATCATGTCAAGTGTTGCAATGTCTCTCTCCTCAAGCGGTGCACGCGAAAAGACTCGTCGCAAAGATTTCAGATACGTCTCCCACTCCTGATTATACGGAGACATCCCGACTTTATCCAATAGCCGAGTAACCCTTCCATAAAAATCCTCCAATGCATTCAATTCGGCATATTCAATCTCATCAAGTGGATTATCTTCTAAACTCGCGATGAAAACTTCATACACAAATATTTGCACTGCTTGTGCTAAATTCAGTGAAGGATTCTTTGTTGCCATCGGTACACTGGCTGTTAACTGACACAGACTGATTTGATCCGTAGAGAGTCCAAAGTCTTCACGTCCAAAAAGTAACGCCACAGATTTATCTTGTGAGATGGAAGCGATCTTCTGCGCAGCATCCCGCGCTGTTACGGGTGGTGGTAATCTCACATCCCGCCGTCTGTGGGTTGTTCCGACAAGATACTGAATCCCTTCAAGTGCATCTTTTAATTCAGGAACAACATGGCAGGTCTTCAATATATCCCTTGCACCGTGTGCCATATTATAGGCAGCATCTACATTCTGGAATTGCACAGGATTTACAAGATATAACTCCGACAATCCCATCCCTTTTACGACTCTTGCAACAGAGCCGATGTTCCCAGGTTCACGCGGTTCAAAAAGGATGATACGGATATTCGCAAGATTCTCGGGTACTGTTACTGGAATAGCACGGAAACTCTCAGTGGCTTGTATCGGTTTCTCGTAAGATTTACTTGACATAATACATTAAGGTATATGAAAATTGAGAAATTGTCAAGTCCAATAGTAATAAAATGATTTTGAATTGCTGTGAAAATGTGGTATACTTATTAGAGGATTAGCATTGTAGGTGTTACACTCATAATGGATAACACACACTTAGCATTTATGAAACGCGCCATAACTTTAGCGGAACGCGGAAGAGGACGAACAAGTCCGAATCCCTATGTCGGCGCGGTGATCGTCAATGAAGGAGAAATCCTAGGCGAAGGATTTCATCAAAAAGCAGGTGAACCGCACGCGGAAATACATGCATTACGCGCAGCACAAAATAAGGCAAAAGGTGCTACGCTCTATGTCAACCTTGAACCGTGTTGCCATTTAGGACGAACACCACCTTGTACGGACGCAATCCTGAATGCTGAAATCGCAACTGTATATATTGCACACAAAGACCCGAATCCAATCGTTGCAGGGAAAGGCATTGATATATTAGAAAAATCGGGAGTAGAAACTAACGTCGGTTTGTGTAAAGATGCAGCAGAGAAACTAAACGAAATCTACATAAAATACATCAGAACAGGATACCCTTTTGTAATACTCAAAACTGCAATGAGCCTTGATGGAAAAATCGCAACTGCGACAGGTGAATCGCAATGGATAACATCACCCGAATCAAGACACCTTGTGCATAAAATTCGTGATGAAGTAGACGCAATATTAGTCGGAATCGGAACCGTTATTAGCGACGATCCATCGCTAACAACAAGATTACCAGACAGGCAAGGAAAAGACGCAACACGTATTATATTAGATTCATACGGACGCACACCTACTTATGCAAAAGTCATTAATTCAGAGAGTGATGCAGATGTCATAATTGCTGTTACACCTAAGGCTTCTAAGAAAAACATAGCGTCTCTAAAAGAAGCCGGAGCAGAAGTCTTCGTTATACCTGAAAAAAATGGACAGGTCTGTTTCAAATCACTGATGGAATTATTAGGGGATCGTGGCATAACAAGTGTTTTGGTTGAGGGAGGTGGAAAGGTCAACGCAAGCGCACTGTCTTCAGGTGTCGTGGATAAACTCAAGTGTTTTATTGCTCCGAAACTCATCTGCGGAAAAGAAGCACGCGGTGTATTTGACGGTGAAGGCATAAAGCAGCTGACCGAAGCACCTGAATTAGAACAACTTACAGTCACGCAACTTGAACGCGATCTGTTAATTGAAGGTTATTTGACAAATAATGTTTACCGGAATCATTGAAGAAATCGGAACGATTACCGAAATACACCGAAAATCCAGTGGTCTTACTATCAAAATCAGTGCCGAGACTGTGATGGAAGATACACAGATAGGTGATAGTATCGCAGTTGACGGTCCTTGTCTAACAGTACGCGAACGCAATGAAGATGGATTTATCACTGACATTAGCGAAGAAACATGTCGCAGAACTACGTTACGCTCATGTAGAGTCGGCATACCCGTAAATCTGGAACGGTCACTAAGATTAGGAGACCGACTGGGAGGACATCTTGTCTTAGGACATGTTGACGAAATTGCCACTATCAGTGGATGGAAAAGAGAAGGTTCTTCGTCCATTATGCAGGTCACAGTCAGTCAAAATGTTAGACCTTACATAGCATATAAAGGTTCAATTGCCGTTGATGGCGTGAGTTTAACGATTTCTAATGTTACTGACAACAAATTTGAAGTGACACTCATTCCGCATACCTTAGATGTTACAACCCTGGGCAATAGGCAGATAGGGGACGTTGTCAATATTGAGGTGGATGTTATGGCACGTTACATAGAAACCCTCATACAGAATCAGAAAACACCTGTCAATACAATAGATTTAAACTATCTACAAAAACATGGCTATGCATAAAAAACGCAAGGTGGAGACAGATATATGGAATTTAGTACCATTCCCGATGCAATCTCAGCTATTAAAGACGGTGAGATGATAATCGTCGTTGATGAACCTGACCGCGAAAATGAAGGTGACCTGATTATGGCAGCGGAAAAGGTAACACCAGAGGCAATCAACTTTATGGCAAAGTACGGGCGCGGGTTAATCTGTCTACCAACCTGTTCTGAACGACTCGCAGACCTGCAACTTTACCCAATGGTCATTGACAACACCGCACAGATGCAAACTGCATTTACTGTCACGATAGATGCGAAGGAAGTTACGACCGGAATTTCAGCACAAGAACGCGCATATACTATCAAAAAATTCGTTGATGAAAATGCGGTGCCCTCCGATTTTGTGCGACCCGGACACATCTTTCCATTGGAAGCGAAACCCGGTGGTGTTCTCAGACGCGCAGGACATACGGAAGCCACAGTGGATTTAGCAAGACTCGCAGGATTATATCCAGCAGGCGTCCTCTGTGAAGTATTGAACGATGATGGTAGCATGGCACGTGTCCCCGAACTATTCAAATTTGCACAAGAACACAATCTCAAAATCATAACCATTTCTGACCTTATTGCATACCGCAGACGCACTGAAACGCTTATCAAGAAAGTCTCAACTGCTGCAATTCCCACTGTGCATGGTGAATTCAAACTCCACGCTTACGAAAGCAACGTCGATGGCACACCAGCACCGAGTGATTCAACAGAAACCCACATCGCATTAACCAAAGGAAAAATTCGCGATAAGGGTCCCATCTTAGTTAGGGTTCACTCCCAATGTTTGACAGGTGATGTTTTCGGCTCGCTGCGCTGCGACTGCGGTGAACAACTAAAAATCGCACTCGGAAACATTGAGAAAGAGGAAAGAGGCGTGCTTCTTTATATGCGGCAAGAAGGTAGAGGAATGGGACTCAAAGACAAAATCCGAGCATATAGCCTACAGGATAATGAAGGACTTGACACTGTTGAAGCAAACGAAAAACTCGGATATCCACCAGATCTAAGAGATTACGGAATCGGCGCACAGATACTCGTTGATTTAGGTGTAAAAAAGATGCAACTTATGACGAACAACCCTCAAAAAGTCAAAGGATTATCAGGCTACGGGTTGGAAATCGTTGAACAGATCCCTTTACAGACAACACCCAACTGCTATAATCAGAATTATCTACAGACGAAACGTAATAAACTTGGACATCTCCTATAAACAATACAAATATAATTGCAGGAAATTTCTACATTATGCCTAATATATATGAAGGTGACCTGAATTGTAATGGATTAAAATTCGGAGTCGTTGTCAGTAGGTTTAATAGTTTTATTACCACGAAACTCTTAGACGGTGCGCTTGATGCAATAAAACGTCATGGCGGCAACTTAGATGACGTAGATGTCGTATGGATTCCCGGTGCTTTTGAGACACCCACCGTAGCAAAAAAACTTGCAGATAGCGGCAGATATGACGCGCTAATATGTATCGGTGCAGTCATCCGGGGGGCTACCCCGCATTTTGATTATGTCGCTGGTGAAAGTGCAAAAGGTATCGCACAAGTCGCGTTAAATACCGGTGTCCCTATTATCTATGGTATTATTACAACAGACACAATTGAACAGGCAATTGAAAGAGCTGGAACAAAAGCCGGAAACAAAGGAGCTGAAGCAGCTGTAACCGCTATTGAAGTGGCAAACCTATATAAACAACTGCAAACGCTTGAAAGTTAGATATTAGGATATACCAATTTGCCACCTATAAGTTTTAGACATGGAAAACACCTTCTTTAGTAAAAAAGTGCTGATAGTTTACAAATATTGTAGCGTAAACTTTCCAGTTTGCGCCCATCTGACACAAACTAAAAGTTTGTGCTACATAGGTGGCAACCTGGGTTAGAATATACCAATTCTTTAGTAAAAAAGTGCTGATAGTTTACAAATATTGTAGCGTAAACTTTCCAGTTTGCGCCCATCTGACACAAACTAAAAGTTTGTGCTACATAGGTGGCAACCTGGGTTAGAATATACCAAATGATTGCAATTATAGACTACAGAGCCGGTAACCTTACAAGTGTTGCGCGGGCATTGGACCAACTCGGTTATGAAAACAAGATAACTGATGACCCAGACACTATACTTTCCGCAGAACGCATGATCTTCCCCGGCGTTGGTGCCGCAAAAGCAACGATGGAAAATCTGCAAAAGCGTTCTCTTGACAACGTACTATGCAAATTCTACGAATCTGGTAAACCCATGTTAGGTATCTGTATCGGTATTCAGATACTATTTGAGCATAGTGAGGAAGAAGACACCGACTGCCTCGGACTTCTACACGGTTCAGTAAAGAAATACCCTAAACACAATGGACTCAAAGTTCCGCAGATCGGATGGAACGAAGTCGCGCAGGTTCGTCCACACAAAGTATTTGAAGATGTCCCAAATCCCGCACATTTTTACTTCGTAAACTCCTATTATCCTGTGCCAGATATGATGGATGCTGTCATTGGAAAAACAACTTACGGTATTGAATTCTGTAGTGCAATAGCATATAAGAACATTGTAGCAACACAATTTCATCTGGAGAAAAGTGGTCGCGTCGGACTAAAAATGTTGGATAACTTCCTGAAATGGCAAGTAGATGAGGGGAGACCATAAAGAAGCTAATACCGGAAGATATGCTTAAAAGTAGCAGGCACACTCCGTGTGCCGTTGAAGAAAAGCAGTCGCGTCGGATTAAAAATGTTGAATAACTCCCTGAAATGGCAAGTAGATGAGGGGAGACCATAAAGAGGGTTAGAGGTTAAGCCGCATGAGAACGCTGCTATTAGCTCTCGGTGTGTTATGTGTCAACATTCTCGTTTATGTTGTATCAGGAATACACCAATATTATCCAATTATATCGCACATATATTATGGGGTCATACTTATTGCAGCTGCATATCAGAATACAAGAAGCCAGAACCTACTACTTGGTCTGACAAATGTTGCAAATTTGTTCTATGCCTTTACAAATCCAACGAACATTGGAGGTATCGCAATAGCATTTCTATACCCTGTTATTGCGTTTAATCTTGTTAGCACTATTCGTCAACTACAGTTTCAAAGACTAAATCGCGCAGAAGAGATGGATAAGATTAGCATGGCAAAGACAACTTTGGAGAAACGGGTTCGTAATCTATCCGTTGTTTCCGAAGTTAGTCAAACTGCAAATGCTGCACTTGAACTTGAAGAATTATTTCACCGAACAATTGAAATCCTGTCACAACATTTAGGCATCTATCGTGGAACTTTGAACCTATATGAGAATGGACAGATCGTTCAACCAATTGAAGTGAATTTAGGATTAACTGAAGCTGAACTAAAGCGAGGGACAGACCACCAAATTGAAGAAATAGAAAGAAAAGTCTTAGCTGATGGGAAGGCAAGAGGGATACCACACCAACGTATCCCTAAACCTTTCGTTATATTACTACCGCCAGAAGAGGTAGAATCTAAAGACAAAATTGACTTTTGGTGTCTGCCAGTAATTGTTGAAGATCAAATTATTGGGACACTCCGGATTGACAAGGCGAAAGACGAACTGACTGCTGCAGAAGACTTACACGTATTAGAGATCATCGCCGCAATTATCGCACAGAGAGTGAAAATCAAGCAGACAATAGACGCTTTGGTTCAATCTGAACGACTCGCAGCACTCGGAAAACTCGTTACGACGATAGCACATGAAGTACGAAATCCGTTAGGGAGTATACGCTTAGCAACACAACTTCTCAGTGAACCTGACGATAGATTCTTGCCACTATCTGATGAAGAACAAGCAGAAATCGATGAATACACCTCTATTATTATCAAAGAGGTAGACCGACTTAACCGCTCAATTGAACAACTGCTCGCTTTCGGTAAACCAGCAACAGCGGATACAGAACAGTGTAATATACACGAACTACTTGATAACTGCATCGCTACATATCAGCCAGAATTTGACCGATATGCAATTCAGGTTATCCGTAAATATGGCAATTCACCTTATGTCAACGTCAATCAAGATGGAATGACACAAGTAATTTTCAATCTGTTTTCCAATGCTATTGAGGCGATGGAAAAAGGCGGAACCTTAACAATTAATACCGATTGTTCTGACCAAACAAAAATGACCCGTATCCGGATACAAGACACCGGACTCGGTATCCCAGAAAGGGACATCCAAAATCTCTTTGACGCATTCTATACAACGAAACAGAAAGGGACAGGTCTTGGATTGTATATCAGTCAGAAAATACTCGCTGAACACGGAGGTAGTATTCAAGTTGATGCTAAGTTATCAACGGGAACTGCGTTCATTATATCAATACCAAGCACAACCGATTAATTCCTCTTATCTGAGTAAAAAATATGGCATATTCAGTACTTATTGCAGATGACGACTATAATCTATGTAAACTCCTAAGTGCTGCACTTGAGAAGGCAGGATACCAGACTGTCAAAGCAAAAAATGGGAAAGATGCAATCACATGTGTACAGCAAGATGAGTTTGATGTCATTCTGCTGGATATATTCTTAGGGGATGTAGATGGACTGGAATTAATTGAATCTCTTCAGAAATGCAATCCATCAACTGCGATTATCGTCATCACTGGACACGGTACAACACAAACGGCTATTGAAGCTGCAAAACGACGCGCCTATAGTTACCTAACAAAACCTGTTGATAAAGAGGAACTGCTCAACATCGTCGCACGTGCAGCAGCTGCAGCAACTATTACAAAAGAGGAAAGTGAAGTCAAAGCTGCACACACTTCACAGACCATTGATGCACAAGGTAGAATGGTGGGGCAGAGTCCCGCTATGCAAACTGTATATCAGATAATTGGTCGTGCTGCCGTGAGTGATGAAACCGTACTGATTATGGGAGAAAGCGGAACGGGCAAAGAATTAGTCTCAGAACTCATTCATAAGAATAGTCCACGCAGTGAAAATCCATTTATCGTGGTCGATTGCAGTGCTATCCCACCAAGTTTGATTGAAAGCACGCTCTTTGGACACGTCAAAGGTGCATTTACCGACGCACATGCTGACAGAAAGGGAAAGTTTGAACAAGCCGACAGTGGCACAATCTTTCTTGATGAAGTAGGAGAACTACCAATCGACATTCAAATGAAACTGTTACGTGTCTTACAAGAACGAGAGATCGAACCTGTCGGAAGTAACGAAACGCGACAAGTAAATGTCAGAATAATCGCCGCTACAAATCAGAAATTGAACAACGCAATCGCAAAAAAAACTTTTCGGGACGATCTATATTATCGCTTGAATGTTGTCCCGATTTCTCTACCACCTCTCAGAGAACGGAAAGAGGATATTCCTGAACTTATTGACCTATTCATCAGTCAATTCGCTCAGGAGTATCAAATTCCAAAGATAAACATTTCTTCTGATACAATAGAAAAACTTATTGCATATCATTGGCCCGGAAATGTGCGTGAACTGGAAAATGCAATCAAACGGGCACTTGTGATGTGTTCGGGACAAATGCTCCTCACAGAACATTTTTCGCAGCTATTCGAAAAAGAACCTGAAAATCCCATAGAGAGTCAGAATATTGATCAACAAGTATATGCATTGCTGCAACAACAAGTCTCTCTTTACTTGGAATCTGAAACAGATAGGGGTGAACTCCATGCAGAAATCAGAGAAACTTATGAAAAACCGCTCTTTGAGATTGTGCTTCAACATACTGAAGGTAATCGCAGTAAGGCATCAGAAATACTTGGCATTAACAGAAACACACTTCATACAAAGTTAAATGAATACGGAATCAAATAATGTTTTTCCATCTTATATTGAACAAATGTAGGTTGAGATTATACTAATGGATATAGGAAAAGTAATCGGGACTGTCGTCGCTACAAGAAAAGACCCAAGTTTAGAAGGTACGCGTCTTCTCACTTTGCAGCCGTTAGATGAAAACTACAAGCCTATTTCAAAACCAATTGTCGCAGTGGATACGCTTCGAGACGCTGGGATAGGTGAAATCGTCTATTACGTTACTGGGGGAGATGCTGTTGGAGTACTCCCCGGCAGACGCATGCCGGTAGATGTGGCAATAGTGGGTATTGTTGATACGGTCTCACTTGACAAGAAGACAATCAAAGAATCACCTAAATATTGAAGATTTTCTATTTAATGTCTTCAATGTAGTTTATCATGTCGCCAGTTTATATTTTAATGACGCTACGCTCTACCCGACCTACAGAATTAAACTGGACAGAACGGTAGGTTAATATGTATCTTGCGAAAGTTATCGGCAAAGTTGTCTCTGTAATAAAGCATCCTGCATATCAGAATCGCACCTTGTTGCTTGTTCAACCCATAAGTCTTAGGTCAGAACTTGTCCGAACACCGACAATTGCAGTTGACTATGTGGGGGCGGGTGAAGGTGATACCGTCATCGTTGGTGCCGGACCCGGTGTTGCACAAGAAGTATTCGGTATAGAAAACGCACCAATTAGAGAACTCATCATGGGAATCGTCGATCATTTTGATACGTCATTTCTGGAGGAAACCAAATGGGAACAGGAAGAATAGGTAGTATGAAAATCAGAAAGCATCTTCAACGCACACCCCCAGCCATGTCTGTCTGGATAAACACATTGACAATAATCAGTTTATGCTGTGTCTGTTTCTCTCTGAATGCATGCCGACTTGCTCACGTCTTGTCAACACAATACAGCGAGAACATTGCACGTGCAAGCTACGGCACTGAAGCAAACCATCCAGGATTGAATGATGGTAATACTGAAACTGTAGCAACACTTCCAGCTGCAAATGTACGAAACTTCATCATACGATTTGCAGATGTGCATCCTGTCCGCAAAATCGTCGTTCACAATGGAAACCTATTCAGATTTGAGATGGAATACCTAAATCCTGATACGGGTAAATGGCAGGAGTTTAAAAATGTGATACAAAGACGGAACTTAGAAGGAAAACGAGCACAACCTATCTTTGAATTTGATAGATTGAACTTTAAAACACAAATGATAAGAATAAACGTCTCACGCACTGTGGACGATATCATCGTAAACAAATTCACACGAGAGCCTGGAGACAAGATTGTCAATCAACGTAGAGAACTCGCTGGTCAATATCTGCCTCATTTCCGCGTTGTACGACCATCTGTAGCGCAAGTTCGTGAAATAGAGGTATATCACCTCGCACAAAAAAAGTGAGATGATCCCTTCTCACCTATCACAAATTATACTATACAATACTTATGAAATACACTTCTGTCCTCGCAGCAATTTTACTCATCCTCTTATGTGTCTCATTTGGGAATGTCTTACCAATCGAAACTGCTATCAACCCCAACAACAGTCACAACGAAAGGCAGTTATATGCAAGTAAGAATAAAACTGAGAGTGGAAAGGTCGAATTGTTGGCCGCGTCCACACAAGGGGTTACAATTCAGCTCTCAATTGAAAAATCTGATTTTGACATTGATACACTGGAACATAATGGTGAACAATTCCAAAGTCTGTCTTTCCCAAATTGCCATTATACAACTGATTACGACTCTGCTATGCTCCCAATGCAAACCGCATTGATAGGCGTTCCTTTTGACGCACGTTTTACTGTGCGGATACTCGAAAGCGCAGAACCTACTACGGTTCAACTAAAACACAGATTGAAAACAATAGGATTCCACCCAAACACCGAAAAGACAAACCGAGACAGCAATACAGTAAATCCTCCAATTATAGATGGTTTTCTACCGAACAAGCTTGCGCAGATCGGGACAGCAGGATTGATTAGAGAGAATCGTGTCCTTCCTTTAAAAATCTATCCAGTACAGTACAATCCTGCAACTCGTATCGTTAAACTCTATCATCGTATTGTCGTTGAAGTGCAGTTCATCAGTGATGCAAAGGCACCATCAGCGATTCAGAGTTTACCTCGTCCTGAATCTGATGCTTATGTGGAAATGTATGAGAAAGTTCTCATTAATCCACAAACCGCAAAGCAGTGGCGATCTCCAATCACGCAATGGACGACAAGAGATGACATGCCTACATCTTCAAGACTTACAGAAGATCAATCACATTTCCAAATACAAAGTGCACCCACAATTACATCGCCACGATACAAGATCATTATCTCAGAATCAGGAATGTATCATATCACAGCAAGCGATTTAGCTGCAGCTGGAGCGGACATTTCATCAATCAGACCCAATACAATATCCCTTTCAAACAAAGGTAAGCAGATTCCGATATACATACGAAATTATCGCAACGGACAAACTTTAGATAATACTTCTGGATTGGATGCTGATACTGAGATTATCTTCTACGGACAACGTCACAGTGGAAAGAATACTTACATTGATCCTAATTCTGATGTGAACGTCTATTGGCTTTCGTGGAATGGCGGACCAGGTCTTAGAATGGAAACCGCTGTGCTTTCGTCAGAAACCGACCCATCTTTTGACGACACACCTACACTATATCAACCGAACAATTTCCTAACACGTGTTCATCTTGAAAAAGACTTACAGTTTCGACGATTTAAAACTTTTGGTCTGGATACGGATACGGATATCGGTGAGTTCGGTGATGGGATACTATTAAGAAACTTCAATATCAGTACTTTACCAGATCTACCGACTGATAGTTGGTTCTGGGCACAGGTAAGTGCTCCTGAAAGCAGGGATTTTTCTTTTTCACTACACGGAGTCGCAGGTACCGGTGCAAAAGCATCTATCAGGGTCATACTCCACGGCAGATCAGAAGGCGCACACAAAACTGATCTATGGTTGAACAATAATAGCCTACTCGGATCATCAGAATGGATAGGTGATACAGAATATCGCTTTGAAGACCGTCAAATCTCACAGTCCAATCTCAGAAATGGTAAAAATACTCTAAATATGATAAGTCCAGGTGGACAAGGTCTTGACTTAGTCATGTTGAACTGGTTTGAAGTTGATTATTGGCGAACCTACGAAGCAAATAATAATGTCCTACCTTTTTCTATTACAAGCCTGCCAGATGAAACAAGCAGCTATGGAAATATCTCCTTTAAGGTTACGGTAAAAAACTTCACAAATCCCAACGTTGAAATCTATGACGTTGACGGTACGCGCTTTGTCGGGATCGCACCGATCGAAGATGAGGATAATCCAGGTATCTTTAATGTAGATTTCCAATCTGTCCGGATCGGTCAAGCACCCCAGTATCAACCAGATGGACAAATTGAATTCAATCCATCTATTCAATATATCGCACTAACAAGTGATAAATACCAAAAACCGGTGGAAATCATAAAGGATACACCATCAGATTTAAAGAACACACAGAACGGCGCAGATTACATCATTATTACGGATACGGAATTCGTACGGGATGCACAGCCACTTGCTAACTTCCGTAGCCAACAAGGATTGCGATCCAAAATAGTGGAAGTCCAAGACATATACGATGAATTCAATCATGGCATATCCAACCCGTATGCACTCAAAGATTTCCTTAAGTACACCTATCACAACTGGCAACCGCCAGCACCAACTTATGTTTTGCTACTCGGTGATACAAATCTAAGAGAAAAAAGTAGCACTGTACCTACAATACAGATACAAGTACCAGGTTACGGTTCTTCTGCAAGCGATCACCAATTTGTGACAATCCGTGGAGATGATCAATTTCCTGACATGCTAATTGGAAGAGTCCCAGTAACAAATAGTGTTGAGGCACGCATTTTTGTAGAACGCGCCATAAACTATGAAAGCAATGGCAACAGAGGTCCTTGGCACAAACGCATACTTATGCTGGCAGGTTCTGATGCCGATTTTCACCACCAAACTGATTCACTCGTTGAACGCAGTCACTTAACAAGAAAATATGAGACGCATGTCATCTATGCACCGCCAACTGCAGAGGATGAATTAACACTAGGAGAAGGTGTTACACCTGTCGGAAGACAAGTAATTGATGGATTCAATGCGGGTTCTAGCCTTGTCAATTATGTCGGACATGGCGGAGGCGGTAGATGGGCATCCAGTCGTATGATGGATTTGGAAGATCCGCATATAAACCTAACCAATATCTCAGAATTGCCTTTCGTAATCAGCATGACCTGTTTTACCGGAGCATTTGATATCCCAGGTGGATGTTTGGCTGAAGAATTTCTTAGATCTGAAAATGGGGGAGCAATAGCAGTCTTCGGAGGCACCAGCATAGGATTACTACTGCAAGACCATATACTCAATAGACAACTATTCAAAGTCATTTTTGATGACAAAACACAGCACTTAGGTGCAATTGTCGCTGAAGCAAAAACCAACTTTCTTATTCTCTTACCCGGTTATCCTGATTTAGCTAATATCTTTACGTTATTTGGGGATCCCGCAACAAAACTGAATTTACCACATACAGAATTACAAATCAACACAAAAGTACAAGAGGTTACGAACAAGCACGACTTCGTGACCGGTACAGAGCTCACTGTATCAGGAAAACTACCCAACAATAACTTTACTGGCAATGCTGAGATCACCGTCCTATCCAATCCTATAATCAGAGAAATAAAGAAAAAACGAACATCATTCCGCACACCCGATATTGATACACGACACGCATTGGATAACACACCGCGTATTAAAACTGTTCAAGTGGTAGATGGAAAATTTGAAACACAAATACAACTTCCTTACAACAGTGAATTTGAGGCTTTTAATCTAAGAGTGTATGCATGGAATACTGATGAAGATGCTATCGGATACGCAGCTTTTGCTCCTATTGATAGATATATTAAAAACCATCAAACGGAACCATATCCCGCCAAACCTGAACAACCCATACACGTTGTCGCTGATGTCACAAATCATAAACTAATTGATGAAATGACACTGTTCTGGAGCGATATTGACATCAGATCCATACATCATGATACAGAGCAAATACCAATGATTCGCATCGAAGGAAATACCTTTAAAACCGAGGAACCCATCCCCTTTCGCCACTCGGGTAGACAGATTGACTACACTATTCGGATAAAACCTATAGATGGACCTATACTTCACACTGAAGTCGTCACCTTTGACATTGGTGAAGCGGATCTCACTGTCTTGGAAAATACTATCAACTGGAGTAGCGATTCTCCATACCTTCTGTCAGTTCAGATATTTAACGACGGAACAGTTCCCTCAAAGAATATACCCGTTCACTTTTTTCAAATACCTGTTGATGAAAACGCTGAGACACAGGATATTACACGTGAAACATTGGAAAACGCTACGTTAATTGGAGGTAAGCAACAGATACTATCGGAAGTAAGTCCGAATGAAGTAACAGTGGTAGGAGTACCATGGACACCGCCCCCCGGTAAACACCTTATCGCTATTTTGGTTGACATGACTTCAGACGAAAATCCGTACGGGGTTCTGCAGGAATCGAATGAATTCAATAACTTCGCTTCAACTGAGTTTAACAACAATCGTCTGTTTCTTACACCCGATAACATCAGAACTCCAATTCAGAGTCCAGACGGTATATTCCATTTCTCCATCCCAGATGAAAATGACAGTACCTTGTCGGTAATTACTTTTAAAACCGAAGCATTGACAATACCTAACCAACCAGATATAACGTATACATCTCATGTAGTTGATCCGAGTTCGTCTCTTGCATACCGTCTTGACGTTACTGAGGAAACTGAATTGAAGGGTATAGTGACTTTTGTAGAAACAACACCTGATGACCCAAACAGCTATAAAAAATACATCTATAAAAAAGACGGTGAAACGGGAAATTGGATTCGCATCGGACAACAAATAGAAAACGAAGACTCTATCTCTGCAGAGGTTACGCTTCCCGGTACCTTTGCACTGCTTTCACATTCAGATAGTACCCCACCAACACTCTCTTTAACTGTTGAAAACCAAGGGTTTATTGAAGGGGATTACATCCCTGATTTACCTACATTCACAGCAAGAATTGAAGATGCCAACGGAATTGATCCACATCCAGGTAAGATAATCCTCACACAAAACGGTAAACGAATACCACAAGATGAATACACCCTATCTACCTCTGCAACCAACACCAATCTACTTCTGGTAACCTACTCACCTACGACTGCATTACAGAGTGGAAATCTAAGAATTCGCTTGCAAGCACATGATGCAAACGGAAATGTAGACGATGCAGAACTCAATGCAAAGGTCGCAGGTGGATTTGAGATAAAGAACATCGCAAACTTCCCGAACCCGTTTAAACCAGGACAAGGTAAAGGAAAAGGCACAGATTTCGCCTACTATCTCACCCAAAGTGCCGACAAAGTAAGTCTTAAAATATATACACTCACAGGTAGACTCATCACATCGGTAGATACACTTGATGCATCTACCTCCTATAACGAATACCACTTTGAGGGATTAGATGCGGACGGTGATCCGCTTGCAAATGGCGTCTATATCTATAAATTTACAGCAACAAAGGACGACGAACGTGTTCAAAAGTTTGGGAAAATTGTCGTCATTAAGTAGCATACCTGAGAACGAATTATAGTAGAATATGGAATTGATTACACATTCTGTTCTGTAGGAGGGAACTCGGCTTCCCGACTACCAAAGCGTTTAGTCGGGAAGTGGAGTTTCCTCCTACAAAATAAGTGTGTAATTGTTGTATACTTAACCGTAACATTCATCTATGCTTCACGTGCATAGATCAATACATCGTAATTTCTATCCGCATAGGTAAACTGATTCCTAAGCTGACCTTCACAAGTAAATCCGGCATCTTCTAAAACCGACACCTTCTTTTCAGATGTATGATCAACATAGCACTGTACCTTAGAATCTGGAAACGCTAATGATGAAAGCAGAATTGCAGCATCACCTGCAAAATTTGGATGAAAAAAGATATCCAGAACAGCAGTTTCAGGTCGCCAACGCGTATCACGACTGATAGTACCCAAACCAACAATTGCACCATCTGACGTGATTAACAACTTCGCGTCGTGATAATCATCTTTCTCTTCCAAATCCTGTTTAAAGCCGAGAAAACCTCCCTCAAAATTGGTAGGTCCGTAAGAACGCCATTTAAGACTTCGCAGTATATCTCCACCAGTAATACTCAACAGTGCTGTGATTTTTGACCAATCACACCATTCAACAGATTTCGTCTTAACGGGAGAAGGCGAGAAATACGTTTCCTCAAAATCTGAGTTTACATAATACTTCATAAAACCAGATTCGGGTATCACACTTTCAAAACCAAAACCTTTATATACATGGTATGGGTGTCCATTATATCCTGTTCCAAGGTAGAGAGCACGACCCTTCCGTTGCCGAAAGTCCTCCATTTGAAAAGCCATTGCACCTTTGCAGGCACCTTTCCTTCTCTCATCGGGAAGTGTAAAAACATGACCTAATATCCCAATTCCCTCATGTTCCACGGTCATGATGTTAGTAATTATTGTTCCCTCAACCTTTCCAACATAGAACCGCGTCTCTAATGCATCCATTGATTCTGTCACACACCTATCAATATGCCATTTGAAAATACCCGGTTTATGTCCAAGAAACTTCATTATCTCATCAGCGTGTGATGCATCAGGTGCAGATATCACACCCACTTCCATCTGTTGACCTGTCTTAAGAACAGTATTTCCTAATATTTTATACATTTCTACCCCACATAACAAAATTATTGACATTTTTTTTTGAATATCATATACTTAAAATAGTAAGGTGTCAAGACACCTATTTAATTATATAGTGAACATTGAAAATAATGACACAAAGTCCCTGTAGGAGGGAACTCCGCTTCCCGACTAAACGCTTTGGTAGTCGGGAAGTGGAGTTCCCTCCTACATCTCACATGTTCCATTAATTCAAGAGTTTACTATAATAAATGAATATGTTCAGAGTGAAACGGAGAAAAAATGGTAGTAGAACGGACACTTGTGCTAGTGAAACCAGATGGCGTTGAACGCGGACTTATCGGTGAGATAATTTCCCGCTACGAAAGCAAGGGACTAAAACTTATTGGATTAAAGTTAATGAATTTCTCTCGCGTCAAAGCGGAGGAACTATATGCTATCCATAAAGGACGACCATACTATGAGAAACTCATAGATTTTATGACCTCAAAACCTATTGTCGCAATTGCGATTGAAGGCAACAACGCAATTGATTTAGTCCGTCTAATCAATGGGGAAACCGATCCCTTAAAATCTGCTCCTGGCAGCATCCGTGGTGATTTTTCCACTGACATCACATTTAACCTTGTGCATGCATCCGATTGCACAGAAAATGCCGAGTCCGAATTGGCAATCCTATTTTCTCCAGAAGAACTCTGTTCTTACGATTAACGTGAGTTTGATTAAGCATTTTGGATGCTTCACTCACGCCATTTCGTATCCGAGAGGCGTGAATTGTAGCACAAACTTTTAGTTTGTGACACATCTTCGCAAACTGGAAAGTTTGCGCTACATTTATCAAACTTACGTTACATTAACACAATCATAGTAAGACTAAGAAATGAGGAGGACAAACAATGAACAAAGTTAATACAGTGAGAACACGCAATGGATGGAAGCATCCATTATATTTCGCATTCCTTATGGTACTCATCATCGGAGTCGCTTTCAACGTTTATGCTGGTAAAGACGACTGTACAAACATAGATGGTGATGGTGCAGTAGCAATATCGGAAGTAAATAGTGAAAATGTCAACACACCCAATGATTACGATGAAGTCGTTGAAGAGGACGACCGTAAAGGTGTTATCTATCTCTCCTTGATCGGTGGCAGTCAACCGACACCAAACGGTTGTGGACTTAATCCAAAGAATGATGCCAGTCAATGGACAGGATGGGGAGGTCCGCTTAACTTTGACAACGTCACCATCGGCGAAGGTACAACGACACGAAATCATATTGTTATCGGTGGCACCCTTTTTGAACGTGGCATCGGTTCACACGCTATTGCCACCCTTGTTTACGATCTGTCTGGGGACAAATACCTAAGATTTGAGGCTTATGTCGGTATGTCCGATGAAAAAGACCCGGGTGGCTGTGGAGCCGGTGGAACAAGCGATTTTACTTTCTCTATTGATGGCAAAGAGGCATTCAAATCTGAAACGCTCCCAGGTGCGGATGGTGGCGAAAATGTAGAGGCAGTCAAAGTCGAATTTGATATCCCTACGGGTGCCAAAGAACTCACAATTGTGATGGGAGATGGCGGTGATGGTATAGGTTGCGACCATTCAACAATTGGGGATGCTAAGCTCCTTACCGCACAAGCACTTGCAGTGGAACCTGCAAACAAACTCCCTACAATTTGGGGGCATCTCAAAGAAAGTTATTAATTGTTGTGTAATTATTTTATATGTCTACGTTAATTTAGTTTTTATTTTAATTCAAATGGAGGCTTAAAACAATGAAAGTTAGTTATATATCTACATTATGCATATTGCTCATAACCGGTTTACTCTTTAATGGTTATGCTGACAAGGGCGACTGTACAAACCTTGATGGAGCAGGTGCTGTGCCAATCTCAGAAGTATCTTCCGAAGATCTCGCAACGCCAAACGATTACGATATGGTCGTTGAAGAGGATGACAGAGCCGGTGTTGTCTATTTGGCTTTATTAGGTGGAAGTCAACCCGCCCCAAATGGATGTGGATTGACCCCAAAGAATGATGCTGGTCAATGGACAGGTTGGGGTGGTCCGCTTAACTTTGACAACGTTACAATCGGTGAAGGTTCAACCACACGCAACCATATCGTCATTGGTGGAACTTACTTTGAACGCGGTATTGGTGCACATTCAGTTGGCACTTTCGTCTACGATCTAACAGGTGCTGATTATACACATTTTGAAGCTTATGCGGGTATGTCAGATGAAAAAGACCCAGGTGGGTGTGGACATGGTGGCAGTAGTCATTTCGCCTTTTCTGTTGATGGTAATGTGATAGTTGAAACTGACACTTTAACAGGAAGTTTGGATGGAGAAAACGTCGAACCATTAAAGGTTGAATTTGAGATTCCTGCAAACGCACAAGAACTCACAATCGTGATGGGAGATGGCGGCGACGGTTTAGGGTGCGACCATTCATGTTTGGGAGATGCAAAACTCCTTACTTCAGAAGCAACCGCTGTTGAACCTGCAAACAAACTCCCTACAATTTGGGGACATTTAAAGGCACGTTATTAGAGAATTCTTTTAGCTTATAATAGAGTCAAAAAGATTTTACCTGATTGATCCAGTAGAAATCCTACCGGATCAATCAGGTTTTTAATTGCAGTTTAATCAGACATGATACAGAACGTGTAAACAACAGAATACCAAGCACCAGCGGTGCGAAAGGTGTATAGAACGTGTGAACAGCAAAAAACCAAGCACCAGCGGTGCGAAAGGTGTATAGAACGTGTGTTTTAATTCCCTAATCTGATACACCTTTCGCCCCTCTGG
>JAAXGN010000138.1 GCA_012267415.1 Candidatus Poribacteria bacterium
AAAATCAGAGGTTGGAAATCGCTAGTAGTGATTTCCAACTAAAATTGAAACCATACAAATGCACCACTTACAGTATTCAGATAATTTCTGCAGCCCAAGAGATTCATTTTGGTGCAAGTTTGATGTTCGTAGCTCATTCCAAACCCAAGATACGACTAAAAGAAGTGAAATTTCACTTTTCCAGATTTTCCATACAAAAAATGGCACCGTGACTATGCATAAACATGTATTCACGCAATGTCATGCTAAAAGTAGTATTTTTCTTTTTGCAATAACTTCACTTTAGAATAAGCTATGAACATGAAACTTGCACCAGAATGATCATTAATGATTTAATTTTATTCAGTGATACGAGAATTGACTTATATGGCTTCAATCACTGTTTCAGACAATTTCTGAACATCAGGTCCATTGGAGCTTTGTAATAATATTACACATGTAAGTATTCCTGAATTATAGGCCCAGCATTCAGCTTCACATTAGACAGTACATGCAGTAGCTATTTGCTTGAAAGTGTAGCTAGCTATCTGTATTAGCTAGGAGCCAGTAGGTAGCTGTCAGTCTTTCACTAACTTAAATGGCAAAAGGATGACATACCGAGATCACAGACAGGGCTTCAACTCAAGAAATGAGTCTCAGCAACCTAGCTAAAGCACCAATAAACCACTAGGGTACTACTCACCGCGTCCCGAGTTTAGCTCGGAGCAACTGGTAATGGTCGTCTGCGTCAGTAGTGTCGATCCGCTCCAACTAGTGTGACAATTCATCCAATAACATGCTATCCATAATGCTAGCGTTCATTTCCGGAACAGCAGTGCTCACGAATCGTTACAATGATGTTGTGAGCAGGTCGCCTTTGTGCTTCTGAGACAATATTCGCCTGTGATGCGGGTAAGTACACTTCCGTTAGTACCTATTTTGATAACTATAGATTTGTGTTAGCCAGCATAGCGTCATATAGGTATATTCTATCAAAAAACAGTCATCAGATTCGAAATCAGCACCTCCGGTTTGCCCAGGAATGGTCGAACGACCTCTGTGCAGCGTACACTCTCGCGGAAATTAAATTCACGCACTGATATGCGCGGTGCCACAAACGCAATAGATTTTTTGGAAAAAATTTATCCCCATATGTT
>JAAXGN010000059.1 GCA_012267415.1 Candidatus Poribacteria bacterium
GCACGATGATGATTGGAATTTTTTGGAAAAAGAATATTCATAATTATACCGTTTCAATATCCACGGATGCAAGACGCGGTCCGATCTCTTTAGTTATTTAGTGTTTACAACGCCTTTGTGGCTTATTGATCGTGACTGCTTTGGCTTCGGTTTGTCGTTGAGTCTTCTGATTCGCTAATTTATATATAGAGCAAGAAGCAAGTGAAGAACAAGCAAACAAAAATATAATAATTAGACAAAGACGATACAAGACAAAAATCTATAGTAAACTATAACTAAACAAGACGAAAGTAAAGAAGACAAGGTTATTTAAAGGACAGGAAGGTAAGGTTTAACTATCAGGGGTCAGACGACTCTCGGCGATCTGTAAATCGATAGCAGAGTGAAGAATAGGTGTTGTTGAGAAAGACCGTGAGCCCCGAATGCACATAATTGTTGAACGTAGAAGGGCGAAACACAGTCTGCAGCGAATGAGGGCCATAGTCTCAGGATAGGAAGATTGTCTCTTTTCAGCGATTTTTTCTGCTAATCTTTTATATACCAGAGAGGTGAGTTTGGACATACCACCGGTTGAGGCAAAAACCAGCGGAGAAAAAGAGGCATGTTCGACCTCATTAATACGTTGTTCGTATTTTCTCCTTTTCTCTCTCTCATGACGACGATATGTTTCCGGCAAAGACGTCTCTGCGTTAGATTTGGCAAAAGGATTAAATACTCTAACGTCAAAAAACGTCTTCTCGAAACGACCACCCCAGACGCCATTAGCAGATAGATCCAAACGAGCATTGGGATCTGCTGAGGCACTCGTCATTTGTAATTGTTCTCCAGTAAGCGGTTGCAGCAGTGGTTCGACAGTTACATTGGAACATACCTCAGACAATAATGATGCAGTTATATCACGGACCTCGTTATGGCGTATTGTGGGAAAACCACCCATTGGACAGGAGAGGATGTGGTCAAGAGTAAAATTCTGGCCGCATTGACAGAATGAGGGGGTATCAGGAATATCCCAACCATATCGGAGGTGAATGGCATCCTTGAAGGCCGATTTATTGAGGTGGAATCCAAGAGCTTTGAGGGGAAGCGTGGATAGCCAAATTGATGCTCCTTTCTCTAAGCTGAGCGAAAGACTCATTAACGTTGTCTCATCCAATTTGCTTTTAA
>JAAXGN010000076.1 GCA_012267415.1 Candidatus Poribacteria bacterium
CCTAGGATCTCGCATCCCCCCCGGATACGATATCCTAGGGCGACGTATCCCCATCCAGGATTACAGCGAATAAGGATCGCTTGGTCCTTCTCCCTTCGCCAATCTATAGGAAAATCTGATACTCCTATCGCCACTTAATGCAGACAGTTGCCTGGCAAGACTTGGTGACCAAGGATGCTGTATGCAATATAGCAACATCTGAGCCTCACCAATTGATGCATCCACTCAACTATCTAGTCTTGCGAGTGTTTTATAAAATCAGTCTAATATACAAATACTTACTACTTTCAAATCTTTTCAGTGTTGTATCATACAATTTGATTAAAGATCAGTTGTAGTACAAATTCATTGCTTGTTCATAGTTGATCCTACACACTTTGACGATGCACTGGATGGACAACTGCAGTTTTCAAAGATAATGTACAGAGGGTAAACCAATGCAATGATAATGTTTTACCTCAGGAAACAGACCATCACATGCATAACCAAATACCATGCGCTCACCAATACGTTCCCCTGCTTCCTTCTCTATCAAGTCAAGGATAAGCTTGAGAACTTGCTCAAGCTGCAACAACCATTAAATTACATTAATGTTCATTTCAGCACACCACGTATGGCATACTAAGGCTTACCTGAGCATGACTGAACACTTTAGACATGACACCAAAGCTACTTCCCTTAAGCTTTTGCCAAAACAGAGCACTTGACAAATAGTTTGATGTGTTTGCAAAGATTTTAAAACATTTGCCCACTCTGTCCTCTCTAGACGTAATTTACACCAACCTATCACAATTGAAGAGACACTAGAACTATTCTTCCTCCTCACACATATTATTGATTGTGTTTGATTAACCTATTCATATTATAAGTCAACTGGCGGGCTTTCATGTAACCATTAAAGTTATATGATTGCATGTCATTTCTAAGTAAATCATGTTAGACATACATAAGTGATGTAAGCAAAAAAGAAATTGGTACATGAACATAACAAACACAAATACCATTAACACAAAACTAAACATTAATACAAGTAAACCTGTCAGTATGTTGCAGGAAATAATGCCCTATTTATGCCCAGTCCATAACGACTCGGGTCACAGTTAGGGCATAAATGTTGTGGATCATTGTATGTGACCCAGGTGTCGTCAGGCATGTGGCACATGGAACCTGGTACATACGTACAGTATTTTGACTGGCATTCGTTGCATTCCCGAATGACTGACTCAGTTGATGCTGGTTAGTAAAGGACT
>JAAXGN010000118.1:0-743 GCA_012267415.1 Candidatus Poribacteria bacterium
CAGAGGGATGGGCTGTAAGATAGGTGGGTCAGCACGTCATGTCGTAAATGGCAAGGCGTTCTTTGGAATTGTGGAACGGTGTGTATCTGCGTCCATCTGCGTCCATCTGCGGACCGTGATTCATCGGTGGTTACATTTTGAATTGGTAAAATAACGCATGCAAAAACTGAACTTCCCAACCTCATCCACCTTTGACATCGCAAACCGCGACGGGAGCGAAATGATCTTAGACCCCCTCCGTCAAAAATACGTGGTATTAACCCCTGAAGAATGGGTGCGCCAGAATTTTGTCCGGTATTTAATCGAAGGACTGGGCTACCCACAGGGACGCACCGCAATCGAAACCGGATTTGTATTTCAGGGCATGCAGTGTCGCGCCGATGTACTCGTGTATGACGCAAAAGGAAAAGCACTGTTAATGGCAGAATGCAAAGCCCCCGAAATAAAAATCACCCAACAGGTCTTTGACCAGATCGGGCGATACAATGCAGTCGTACAGGCCACCTACCTCATTGTGACAAATGGCCTGCAACATTATTGCTGTATGATCGATAGAAAAAACAACGCATATCGCTTTATAGACACACTGCCGCGATATGGGGATATTGTGTAAACACAAAAACATCAAAACTGCACGGTGACACCTCTGCTCTGAAGTGCCGGAATATGCGTACTGATTGATGTCGCACTCAGGGGGTTATTTCTCACATCGACCATATCTCCTGTATCCAATCCTGTGTTTG
>JAAXGN010000118.1:878-1326 GCA_012267415.1 Candidatus Poribacteria bacterium
AGTGCAGATATATTTGAGACCCTATTTTGGACAAGACTTAGCTGGGTCAAATTAGTCAAATTAGACAGTAGAGATATATCCGAGATGTTGTTGTCCTGAAGAAAGAGTTGCATCAAATTGGTCAAATTAGACAGTGGAGATACATCCGAGATGCCGTTGCCCTGAAGATAGAGGTGTGTGAGGCTGTTCAAGTTAGATAGGGCAGATATATCTGAAATGCTATTATTCTGAAGATAGAGCAGCTTCAAATTGTTCAAGTTAGACAGTGGAGATACATCCGAGATGTTGTTATTCGGAAGAAAGAGCTGCCTTACATTGGTCAAATTAGACAGTGGAGATACATCCGAGATGCTATTGCGGGCAAGACTTAGCTGGATCATATTGGTTAAGTGGGACAGTGGAGAAACATCTGATAGGTCGTTGCCCTGAAGATATAAATGTGTGAGGT
>JAAXGN010000118.1:1352-1769 GCA_012267415.1 Candidatus Poribacteria bacterium
TCGCCATTTCTGTGCCGGTAATCGGCACGCCGCTCGCTTTGCCCAGACTTTCCTCAACCACAGCACGCAGATTCCCATCTGGAATAGCAACCACCTCTCCACTGCCACCACGATCAGATGGCGGCACTTCTTGGCCGAAGTTATCCACAAAGATCAGAAAATCCGAAACCCCTATCACACCATTGTCATCCAGATCATACCTCGCTTCATATTTCCCATCCCCACGCATTGTCCCGAAGCGATCTACAAATAGCAAAAAGTCGGGAATACCAACCACACCATCCCCATCAAAATCGGGGGAAGGTGTGACATCAGGAACAGAATTGGCATTGGGGCCTGCAGCGGTTTCACCTGCAAATACCAGCAGAAGAACAGCAAAAAACAAAAAACCTTTTCTCGAAAACATTTGTAAACCTC
>JAAXGN010000118.1:1892-2067 GCA_012267415.1 Candidatus Poribacteria bacterium
TTGATCTACTGAGCTTTATCGTCGTACTGTGCGTATTTCTCTCCTGCACCACAACCGCGTGGGCAGAAGGAAACCACAGCAAATTGGTATATCCGGGAGCTGATGGCCGACTGGTCTATGTACCGGATGAAAAGGGCAATATAATCCCGGACTTCTCGCACTGCGGGTACATGGG
>JAAXGN010000096.1 GCA_012267415.1 Candidatus Poribacteria bacterium
CTTCTCCCTCAACCCTACATCCTACGCCTGAATGCCAACGTAAGTTTATGCCAGTACACCTACACAGGAATGATTTCAAGCTCAACTATTCCTGCCCCGATAACTGAAGTGATTTTAGTGTTATCCTTTATTCCACGATAACAAATACCTATTAAACTGTGCAATATGCATACCAAAGCAACAACACATAAAGAACAAACAATATTACTGTGTGTATTGAAAGTAATGTACATGTAGTGCATGTATATAGTGACAGTTGTGTGACTACAAGTACAGTGCATGCTAATCCTCATCACTGCTGGAGCTATCCAGATTTGAGGATGTACTAAATAATTCCGTTGGATTTTGACGTTCACATGTCAGTGAAGAACGTGTTGGTGTAGGTCGTGCTGGTGGGCCGTAATTAGGGTCAACTGCCCAGCTGGGGCAGTCATGGTGAACATCTATATTAGAAGATGTTGATTTAACCCTTTTCTTGGCGCAAAAGTTCCCCTTTTTGCTCCTTTACCATGCCGGCGGTCTAATTTCCTTACCAACTTGTTCAACTCTGTTGTTGTCTCTGTATACCAGCTCCAAGGCATGAATGTGTTGGAGACCATCTGCAACATCTCTTAACAATGGCATCCAGAATTGAAGAGATAACTGAGGAAGTTGAAACTTTGGAACCTGAAGCTTTTCTTTGTTGAAAAGAACATCATGGTAGGTTACTGAGGCACCCTCTATACAATAGTATGGTAGCACAAGCTGGAATGGAAAGGCATAGATTTGTATTGCCATTAACCAGCAAAGGGATGGATGGCACATTCTGCTGAGCATTTCAGCCTCCTGCAGTAGTACTGACTTGGAACTCGGCGTATGGACTTTGAGCTCCTTCACGCATACAATTGTTCCCTGCAAATAGGCCTTATGACACCTTCCAAACACACCCTCGCCGATGAATCCATTCGGACAGGCCCGCAACATCGTTGGCAAAATCATTTTTGTCTGCAACTTCTGAACCGCTCCTGACTGGACCACCGTTCTGCAATGACGATTCGTTGGGGTAGCAATAGTCTTGGAGTG
>JAAXGN010000169.1:0-58116 GCA_012267415.1 Candidatus Poribacteria bacterium
ATGATATACCTTTCGCCCCTCTGGGGCTTACTCTGGTAATATCAACGTTTTCTATACACCTTTCGCCCCTCTGGGGCTTGACATTTTACAGAAACCTACTTCTCTCCTTACTCATGTGCTTCTACAAGAACTGGACACATCAGAAACATGTTTATTACTGAGTTTCATGTTAGAAGGATGATTATGCCAAAAACTTTACACACTCTATTGTAATTATTGCCTTGTATTGGCAAACAATGTAGAAGTGATTTCTATTCAGGGTGGGCCGGAATCTGTCAAAAATGAAGATGGCAAAAACGAGATAACATACAATTCTTATGGAACCGCATTGAAGTCAACGACGGAACTTATGCGAGATGATCTTAGACATGCCTGCTTGTTCCATTGTCACACCATACATCACGTCAGCTATTTCTACTGTTCGGTTGTTATGTGTGATAATTACAAACTGGGTGTTTTCTGCATAAGCGTTGATTAGATTTGAGAAACGTAGGACATTCGCTTCGTCAAGGGCAGCATCGACTTCATCAAGGACACAGAAAGGACTCGGTTTCAATTTGAAGACAGCAAATAATAAACCGATAGCAACGAGTGAACGTTCTCCGCCAGAGAGTTGTGTGATACTCTGTGGACGTTTCCCTGGCGGTCGTGCGATGATGTCAATTCCTGATTCGAGTATATCGGATTCGTCTGTTAGCCTTAATTCTGTTTCTCCACCGCCAAAGAGTTGTGTGAATACTTCTTGGAAGTTAACTTTTACCTTTTCAAAGGAATTTAAGAATTCTTCACGTGAGGTTTCATTGATTTTCTTTATAGCCTTTTCTGTTGATTGGATGGACTGAACGATGTCATCCCGTTGTTCTACTTGGAAGTCTAATCTCTTCTGATGGTCTTGATGTGCCTGTATCGCTTTGAGATTTACGGGACCCATTGCGGTAATATCCGCTTTCAACTTTTCAATTTTGTCCATCAAGTCAATCTCATCAAGTTCGGAGGTGGCAAGTGCAGAAGCGATACTTACTTCTTCCACATTTTGATCCTGTGGATCCGGTTTCTGTATTTCGTCTATGGAGACTTGATATTTGTCAAGGATACGGTTTGTAATAGACTTAAGGTCCATCTCAAGCTGAGTTGTTCTTATTTCGAGTTTTCTCCTATCACGGTTCTGCTTTTCAAATTGACTTCGTGTTTTCCGCATCTCCTTTTGAAGAGATTCGATCTCTTGTAGTAGTGATTTACGTTCTTCTTTTAAGGCTTCTAATCTTGCTTCCGCTTCCGCGCGGTCCCCTTCGATTTTTAGGAAGGTGCGTTGTGCTTCTTGTATTTCATCTGCGATTTCCAGTTTTTTCTGTTCATCAGAATCAATTATTGCTTGTTGTTCATCAATGATCTTTAGCACCTGCTGATGCTGTACATCAAAACCCTCAATTTCATTGGTCATATTTTCAGATTTTTGCCGTTGTCCAGCCAAAAAGATCTCCACATCTTGACATCTTTTGGCTAAATCCTCAAGTTTTCGTGTATCACTTTCCATCTGTTCGGAGATTCTTTGCATCCATTTTTCTTTATAATCTCGTTTTTTTGTCAGTTCCTCAATTTCAGTATTAAGTGTTTCCTTTTCCTCGCGTGTCAGTTCAAACTTCTGCTGAAGTTCAGTGTTCTGTTTTTCAAACCCATCAAGTTCATTTTGAAATCGTGTTATGTTCTTATCCGCTTGCTCAATATCTTTGGTGATAGCGGTTTTCTCTATCTGTTTATCTTGTAATTCACCGAAGAGTTTTTGTCTTACAATCTGAGAATCAGCAATAATGGAAGCGTAAGATTTGCTGTCTCTGTCTTTCTGATTGACAATCTGCTGTAATTCACCGATTTTATCTTTAAGTCCATCCAGTTCGTTTGCTCGACTCAGCAGTCCAGTTTTCTTTCTGTTGTTATAGCCTCCCGTGATGTCTCCTAAAGTATTTATGAGTTCACCTTCTAATGTCACCAATCTGGCATTGTGTCGGAATCTTTTGGTAAGTGCAATTGCGTCATCAAGGTTTTCAATGACGAGCGTGTTTCCTAATAGGTGCAGTATAGCGATTTCATAAATGTGCTCATAGTCGACTAATTCTTCTGCTATGCCGATGACACCAGGTTCATCAAGCAGCCGATCATCAGAGAATGTTCTGCTTCTCAGTGTATCAAGGGGTAGAAACGTAACGATACCAGCACGGTTCTTTTTGAGATAGTCTATACCTCTCC
Source organism: Candidatus Poribacteria bacterium (assembly GCA_012267415.1). GTDB lineage: Bacteria > Poribacteria > WGA-4E > WGA-4E > WGA-3G > MSPOR6. Next base: position 2,245 of record JAAXGN010000169.1, read on the forward strand.
TTACATCCATTGCTGTTTCAGTGATAACATTCTGGATACGACTGCCGAGTGCAACCTCTATTGCAACTTCAAATTCATTATCAGTTTGAATCAGCTCCGCCACGACACCGCATATTCCGCTGAATTGGTCTGGATAGTGTTCTTTTGCTTGCATAATTGACCGGACACCAGCATAGTATCCTTCATAGGTGGCTTGTAGCTGCTCCAATGATCTGTATAGTGATGTGCTGCTGCCGAGTTTTTCTTGGTACCCCCGCATTTCGGTTTCAATCTTCCGGAGTGCATTTTCGGTCTCCTTTATTTTTTCTTCAACCTTCTCCTTTTCAGTCGTAATGTATATGATTTCTGACTCTAACTTGGTAGCAGAGTGTTGCACGACTTCTCTTTCATCAGTTGCTATCTGTAATTCTGTTTTGAATTTCTGCGTTTTTTCCTGAAGTTGGTTGAGGCTGTCCTGAGAGTTTTTGACGGTATCCTCAATAGAGGTGCGTCTGTTCTCTCGTTTTGACAATTCTATCGTCATTTCCTGCATTTCAGTCTGTGCTTGTTGTATAGACTGCTTAGTTTTATTGATGCCTGACTTTAAGTCTTCCAGGACCTGTTTCCGTGCAGATAAACGACTGTCCTCAATCTTTAATGAAGAGTCAAGTTTTTTCTGTTCTTGTATACGTTGGCGTTTAAGTGTTTGCAGGTCAGCGAGTTCAGCATTTCTTTCTTCAAGTGCCTGTTGTGCTCTTTCCCGTTGTTGCTTTAGATTCAGTTGTTTTTCTTTGTGAAGGAATATTGTCCGTTCAACAGTCTCATTTCTTTTTGCGATGTTTCTAATTTCTTCTTCTTCTGCAGTGATTGCAGTATCTAATTTCGCTCTTTTCAAGGTATCATTTTCGATTTTCTCGTCCGCTTCTTGCATGAGTTGATTCGCGTCTGAGACTTCATTTTGAATAACATCTAATTTCCTCTGCATTTCGTTGTAATCAGCTGCCAGTTTTGCGTAATTACGATATGCTAACCCCAATTCTAACTGCTTCAATTCATCCTTTAGCGTCTGATTCTGCTGTGCTTGTGCTGCCTGTTCTTTTAGCGATTCGTTTTCTCTTTCTAATTCTTGTATGACATCATTGATTCGCACCAGGTTCTGTTTAGTTGCTTCTAATTTGCGTAAAGCTGTTTTCCGATTGTGTTTATATTTTGTTATTCCAGCGACTTCATCAAACAAGAATCGTCTTTCTTCAGGTCTCACGTTGAGTATCACATCAATTTTGTTTTGCTCCATGACAGAATATGCATCGACCCCAACGCCAGTATCCATGAAGAGTTCGCTTATATCACGGAGTCTACACGGTGTTTTATTTATCAGGTAGCTGCTTTCACCATCCCGTGTAAGTTGTCGTGAGACTTCTACTTCAGGGGTTTCAATTGATAGATTCTGTGATATATTCGTAAAAGCGAGTGTTACGCGTGCTCTTTGAGAGGGTTTAAAGTTTGCGCCACCATTGAATAGTAGGTCTCGCATGTTGGTACATCGCAGTGCGCGGGCACTCTGTTCACCAAGCACCCAGCGTATAGCATCAGAGACGTTACTTTTACCGCACCCATTCGGACCAACAATTGCAGTTATGCCCGGTTCCAATACTAATTCGACTTCTTCAGCAAAACTCTTGAATCCACTGATTTTGATGCTCTTTAAATACAAATGGCACCTCCGGAAGACTATAGCAAATTATTGCTTGTTTCCTTAACGGTATATTATCTCACATTTAACTTACTATTTATTACATAATTTACGTAAATTGTGTGTTTAGGTTACAACCGAGTCATTGGTGTATGGGGTGTCCGCGCAAGCGTTAGCACATCAATTTCAGTTGGGTCAGCTTCCCATAGGACATTGACTGCTTCTTGGATGGTAGCACCCGTTGTAAAAACATCGTCAAACACGAGTAGTTTTTTGGCTTGGAGCTGCTCTCTCTTTTCTAAACCGAAAGCACCAATTATGTTACTTTTTCGTTTTTCTCTATCAAGACTACTTTGAGGGGAAGTGTTCTTTCTCCTAATCAACAGATCGGTTCTGACTTCAACCTGGCAATTCTCTGCGATTCCATTTGAAAGGATAATTGACTGATTGAACCCTCGTTCATTCAACCGTATTTTATGTATTGGAATTGGTATGATGTAATCATATTCGGTCATGTTGCAATTCGATGGTATATGTTCAATAAGCAATTGTATCAGATATTTTGCTACATTTTTCCGTTTTTCGAATTTGAACTGATGTATCGCTTGTTGCAACGCACCATCGTATAGTGCGATAGTCCGTAGTTTTCCATAACGTGGCGGGTTCGCGTCACAATCTGCACAGGTTCCATCAATGTTAGGTGTTCCGCAGATTTCACAGAATGGTGGTTTGATAAAATCTATGCTATCCCAACAGACATTACATAAGAATGGCACTGCATATAGTCCAATCTGATTTTCACAGATTCTGCACTGTGTGGGATATAAGAAATTGATTGCAGTGTTGAAGGTCTGCTGTAAGAAATCTGTTCTTAGTCTCATTAGAATAACGTGCTTCTCAATTTTATTGGTAATTAATATAGCACACGTAGGACAAGTTGTCAAGCAGGATGATTATGTTGTTGCTGTGATGATTTGACTTAAGTATATGTCTTGTGTTAAAATTATTAAATAGCACTGCGAAATTCATGAAAATAATGACCCTATGGATTACAGGAAGAACACTACTTAGAACAACTGTAGATACTAAGGAGATTAGAAAATATCTGAAAGATAATGAGACAGAAGAAGTAATAAGCACACCAAATTAGAAGGAAATGTTAGCATGACAAATCGAGAATTAATTTTTAGCGTCCTTAATGGAAGTCAGAAGAACGGGTTATTGACAGGAAATTGCGAAGATATTTTGACTGAATTCCCTGATAAGAGTGTCGGTTGCGTTATAACTTCGCCTCCGTACTGGCAGATGAGAAAATATCACACAAATGGAAATGATCCTGATGCAATGATTGGTGAGGAAAAAACTCCTGAGGAATATGTGAAAAGACTTTCTAAAATCTTTCACCAGATAAAGAGGATATTAAAAACAGATGGTTCAGTATGGTTAAATCTTGGCGATAAATATCATAACAAAAATCTCATGGGAATGCCTTGGCGGGTTGCGATCGCTATGCAGGAAGATGGATGGATTCTTAGGAACGATGTTATTTGGCATCAAATGAGAGGAACACAAAGTGCAAAAGATAGACTCAGAGATGTCCATGAACACGTATTTCACTTTGTTAAGAATAAAAAGTATTATTATGACACTGACATTATCAGGATTAAACCTAGGAAACTTCCAACAGTCAATGGGAAAGAAGTTATTTCTGCTACGGGTGTCAGTGGAAAAAAATACCGCAGACAGATTCTTGAGTCTAAGGAATTAAATGAACAAGAACGCACAGCCGCGATAACGGCACTTGACCAGACTTTAGAGAAAATGAGGGAAGGCGAGTTAGTTGATTTTAGAATGACGATTAGAGGAAAACAACGGACCTTCCATAGTGACAATTTGGAGATTAGCGGAAGAGCCAAAGAATTAAAAACAAAAGGTTTCTTTATCACAACGAGCAACGCCAAAGGACATTTGCCTACTGATATTTGGAATATTGTTCCAGAGGATGAATGGAGAAAAGATGTACATTATGCGGTATTTCCAACTAAGTTATTAGAGTTACCGATTAAAGCAACCAGTCAAGTTGGTAGTGTTATCCTCGATCCATTTATGGGGACAGGAAGTACGTTGGTAGCTGCTAATCAACTTAACAGGCAAGGACTCGGAATTGAGTTAAGTGAAAAATATGTGGAGATTGCCAGAAACAGGTTAAGTACTCCTCAATTATTTTGAGAAGTTGAGTCGTTTATTAATGTTATTTTCAAATTCATCAATGGAGGGAAATTTATCTTCATGAGCACCACCTAATATTTTTCGAATGCCTTCTATATTTGTGCTCACTCGCTTGTTAAATTCTAGCTGCCAAGTCTTTGATCCTTTATTCCATATCATCCGAAAAGTACAAAAATGGATAGCATCATTATCTCTCACTTCATGTAAGTCCTGGGCATCAGTATTAGACTGAATATATTCTAGCCCAACATCCTGCATTACGAACACTATTTTTTTACCCCAACTTTCAATTACCATTCCCTTTTTATAAACCTGCTGCATCATCGTTTTGATGTACTGATTCGCCCAATTTATTCCATATTTATAGGTTCTCTTTTGAAAACTTCCGGTCTGTTTGAAGTCTAAGACTGCTTGCCAAGGTGTTCCAGTCGTTCCAGCAGCCTGAAATTCAACACATAGGAAATCCTCAATTTTATCTTCTTTCATTTTGGCGGCGACAAAATCGATACTTCCTGCCACTCCACAAGATACTTCAGATGCCCATTTTACCTCATACCCATCTGGTAAACTACCAAAGTATAGTTCCTTAATAGAATTATAGATGATAGGTTCTTCAAGCCGATGAGGACATATAATAACAGGCTTTATCTTTTCATAAAAGTTGCCTTTGTAGCCAACCGAGCAGACTCCAATTTTAATTTCGGGTTGACTTTTCCGAGGTTTTTTACATTCACCTTTCAAGAAGGGACAGTACTGTTTTTCCCTTATCGTCTGTACAACTGAGTCTTTGATAATGTAAGGATAACCAAATAACTCCGTTGGATGCTGAGTAAATTTAGGTTCTTCCAAGACTATTCTCCTATAAACACCCCAAGAATAGAGTAGGTTAGGACATATAATATACTATTCTCCCAGACTTATAGTATATCAGATAGTACTGAGAATTACAAGACTGACATTAATCATTTAATCACGATCGACATTCTGTGGCAAAGGTTAGTGGGTATAGTGCTATAATTCCTTTTTACAAGCACAATTACTTGTGATATGATAAAATAGATAAATGGGGAATGGAATAATGAAGAAGATAATCCTGATTGCGTGTCTGTTGATACTGTCTCTTATCAGTATAATATTTCTATATCACTACAGAGTTGAGACTGATGTTAGATCTGATCAGCAACACTCAGATGCACCTTTCTCTCACGACCTTCTTGATCAAGTGTATAAAGAACATGTGGAGAATGGACAAGTGCATTACACAAACCTTAAAGCAAATCCAGAAAAACTTGAAGACTATTTGGATGTATTGGCAGGGGCAAATCTTGAAGAGATGTCATTTGCAGAACAGTTAGCGTTCTGGATTAATGCCTACAATGCACTTGTGATTAAAGGTGTAATTGACCATTATCCGACAAAGAGTGTCCGAAGTGTGAAGCTGTTTGGCGGCTTTTTCTCACGGTTAAAATTCAACGTTGCGGGGGAAATGTATACGTTGAATCAGATTGAACACGATATCATCAGGACAGAATTTGTAGATGCACGTGTGCATTTTGCTCTTGTATGTGCCTCCAAAAGTTGTCCACCCTTGGCGGAGACTGTATTTTTGCCAGAAACAATTGAGGAGCAGTTGGATGACGTAACACTAAAGTTTATTGCAGATCCAGAAAAGGTCAGGTTAAACCGGAACGAAAACATCGTCTATCTGTCAAAGATATTCAAATGGTATGAAACGGATTTTACAGAAGGTTATGATGGTGTAGCGGATTTTCTCGCTGATTATTTACCACCAGAGGATGCCGAGTTTGTGCTAAAGGAAGATGTTACGTTTCAATATTTGGATTATGATTGGTCATTAAACGATATAAAATAAAGAGGAGAAATATCGGTAAACTCTTAATACCGATAGTGCCAAAATATATTTTGAGGTGATTGTCATAGTACCCACTACCTAAAGGTAGGGGCTTGTGCTTCGTAGCAATCCAGAACTATTGCTCCACAGAGGCTGCTAAGCCAGCCTTAAGAATGTTGATAGCAGCATTGATGTCCCTGTCGTGTTCAGCATAACATTTAGGACAAGTCCAGCATCTATCATTGAGAGTTAAGTTATCGTTTTTATGTCCGCATTTAGAACAAGGTTTAGTCGTAGCAGTCCACTGATCTATAGGATGGAACTTTTTAGTATGTTTAACACACTTATATTCCAACATTGTGAAGAATTGATAAGGTGCAAGGTCGCTAATCTTGCGTCCCCACAATCTTTTCATACCGTCAATGTTAAGTGTTTCGGCAACGATAATGTCAAAACGCCTACAAAGTCTGGTGGCAAGTTTCCATTGCCAATCAAGACGTTGGTTAGCAACTTTCCTATAATGTCGTGCGAGCTTGCGGACTGCTCTATACCAGTTGTTAGAACCTTTACTTTTGCGACTCAACGATTTATTCAGAGACCGCAATGTATTCAAGGATTGTTTCAAAAACTCTGGTGCTTGTATCTTATCACCATTGCTCAATGTCAGAAACGCCTTCAGTCCGAAGTCTATACCAACGCTCTCACCTGTGTGCGTAAAGGGTTCGGTAGAAGTGTCGTCCGTGATAACACAAAGCCAATAGTCGCCAGCAGCGTCACGAAGGATTTGGATATAGCGGACATCTCCGTGCCACTGACGATGTTGATGGAAAGAATACCAGATTTTATCAAACTTCAACTTTTGTTCTTTTTCATGCCAAGACTTAAAAGAGATACGGACACGTCCGTTCTCAAGTTTGTATCCACTTGGGAACTTAGCAGAACGATACCGGTGTTTTCTTTTGTATTTCGGTTTACCCGATTCATTCTTAAAGAACCTATCCTACGCATCATCAAGTCGGATAATAACAGTGTCAAGTGTGTCACGTGGTATCCAAGCCCAATGTTTGTGGGTGGTATGAAGGCGTTTCGTAAGATGTGGTTGCAGTCTATATCTGCCAGCATATTTACCATAAATCCGATAATACCTATTTTCAAGAGCAAGAAAATAGTTGTGGACATCAGCAAGTTCGTCCAGCATATTACCAAATTTCTTGTTCTTCTTGTGCGTGCGTATTTTGTATTTGTATGTTCTCATGGTTTCACTGTATCGGTAAAGTTTCTGTATCCCTTTGTGAGAGGTGTGCAGATGCTCACAACACCTGCACTGATACAGTATTAGTATTGTACGATATTTTTACTAAAAAGTCAAGTTTGTTTTTATAGGAGGCGGTGTTTCCTCCCCCGTCTAAAGACAGGGGTTTCCACACCGAATATTTTGATGATAAATACAGCTGTTATTGGATACGGTTATGCTGGGAGAGCGTTTCACTCCTATCTTATCGGTTTGGAAGACGGGTTGAATTTATATGCAATAGCAACACGAAATGAGGAGCGTCGCGAAGCTGCACGGGAAGCGTATCCGAATGCAAAAATGTATCAGACAATTGATGAGGTTATAGCAGACGATGCCATTGACCTTGTGGTATTAGCAACACCGCACGACACACATGCAGAACTTGCTATTGCGGCAATGGATGCAGGAAAACACCTCGTGACAGACAAGATTATGGCGATGAACGCGGCTGAAGCGGATGCGATGATTGCCGCGAGTGAACGTAACGATGTGATGCTAAGCGTCTTTCACAATCGCAGATGGGATTGGGATTACCTCACGGTTAAGAAAGTAATTGAAGATGGCTTGCTTGGAATTCCCTACCTTTTCCAAGTTGCAATTATGCGTTACGGTGCACCCGGGGGTTGGCGTGGTATAAAGAAGCATAGCGGTGGCATCCTGTATGATTGGCCCGCACACTTTGTAGATCAGGCACTGCTGTTCGGTGATGCCCTTGTTGAATCTGTGTATTGTGACATTCATTACAATACAAAATGGGATACAGACATTGGGAATTATGGTAATCTTATCATCAAGTTCGAAAACGAAATACGTTATCAGATTGAGATCAGCAACCTGTCAAAGGCAGAGAAACCGCGTTGGTATGTTGTCGGTGATGAAGGTGGGTTGATTAAGTACGGTCTGGATCCACAGGAGGGTCCGATGCGTGATGGTGATATAGACTCTGCTGAAGAAGACCCCGCAAACTATGCGAAAGTTTGGACAGCTGCCGGTGGTGAGCATAGAGAACTTGTTATTGAGAGTGTGCGTGGCACTTGGAAATCGTACTATAAGAATATCGCTGATGTACTGAATAACGGTGCAGAATTGGTTGTAAAACCGGAAGAGATGCGAAAAGTCATGCAGGTCTATGATGCTGCAATGGAATCCGCAGAAACAGGTCAGACTGTCCGTTTTAGTCTCTATTAGATGTCGTATTTCTACATTTGAGGGGTGAGCATAAAATTGTCCCGATCTTCCTACGTTCAGGTAATATTTAGCACGTTCTTCGGAGCTACACAAGCACTCATTTTCTGTTGAATCTGTACCATCTTTGTGCTATCCTATGAATAAACTATCCTTAGGAGAGAACATGTCAGAAAACATAACTCTTAGAGAACAGGAATTGAAAGATCTCTCTAAGTATATACTGACAAATTTTCCAGATAGAAGTACTCGCTGGGTGTTATCGCCGTCTACCTGATGAACATACTGAATTGTTGGATTTAGTAAATCAGTTTTCAGATGAAGAGGAGGTAAAACTGATGGCTAAGTCAATGATAGATGTAACGTTAGAACAAGGCAAAGAACAAGGAAAAACACAAGAGAAACGAGATGTGGTCATCAAGCTACTGACGCATCAGTTTCCAGATGTTTCAGATGCTGTGGTTACAGCAATCCACGAAATTCAGGAACGTTCAAGACTTGATACCTTGTTTGATCAGATCCTTACTGCGACATCCTTTGATGATATAGATCTGAATGGCATCGGTAGAGATTAGTTCGGACTTAAACACACCTTTCAACAATGAATGCCTCTTATCCTGATCATCCTAAACAACGGTGTTGTGATATACGCCACGCCGTTGCATATTAGGAGTAGTCCCTACATTCCCCACTTGATTCTATAAATCAATATAATATCAGTCTAACCCCATATCACACAAGAACTCGTACACAATGAGGACGGAATGTAGGATATATGTGTAAAATTATGAATAAAACATATACTCTAATGCTGATTCATTGCCTTTTCTTTACTGTGTTCTTGTCCTGTATTTATGCCGGGGATACTTCTAATTGGCATTTGCCTGAAAATGCTAAAGCACGTCTTGGAAAAGGGTATATCAATGAAATTCAATATACACCAGATGGAAAGATTCTTGCTGTCGCAACGGATATTGGTATCTGGTTATATGATACAGATACTAATAAAGAGATTGCACTGCTCGGTGCACATACAGGAGAAATTAACAGCATAGATTTCAGCGCAGATGGCAGTATACTTGCTTATGATAGCGGCAGCAACGTAGTAATATGGGATATGTTGAATAGCTCTCAAAAAACATACATTAAAGAACCTAATGACAACGATGTTCTAAGTGCGGCAATCAGTCCTGATGGTAAGACAATTGCAGGTGGAACTTCCTATGGGAATACATATCTATATGATGTAGAAACAGGTATCAAAAAAGCGACATATAGTATCCGTGGACATAATATAACGGGAGTAGAATTCAGTCCTGATGGACAAAGTCTACTCATTGAAGGCACTGACACAAGAAGAAACAAATCCATACTTTTAAAAGATATCAATACACATAAAGAGTTAGGTGAAATAACAGTAAATGATGATATGAATGGTATCGCCTTCAGTCCAGACGGCAAGAAAATAGTATGTGCGAGTCAGAAAAAGGATAATTTACTACTGTGGGATATCCAACACACACCAGATAATGAAAAAAACAAGAATCTAAATTGTGGAATTTCAGATAGTGTCGCATTTAGTCCTGATAGTAGCATGATCGCTGTAGGCAAAGGAAATGTAACGCTATATGATGTAGATACAGGTAAGCAGATAGGTTTCCATCCAACACATTTTTCAGTCATCAGTGTTGCCTTTAGTCCTGATGGTAAAACGTTAGCGAGTGCAACCTACCAACAGATATTTTTGTGGGACATTGACAGTGCAAAACCGCTGAAAACGATCAACATTAACGGTAAAGATGAAGTGAAAAGTGTTGCGATCAGTCCAGATGGCAGTACGTTCGCAAGTGGTGGATTAGACGAAAGTGTAACTTTGTGGGATGCCAACACGGGGAATCTAAAAGAGCACTTCAGTCTTGATACGGGTGTTGTGAATGCAGTTGCCTTCAGTCCTGATGGTAATACGTTGGCAGTTGGAACGGACGGTGTGATTGATCTTCTAAATATCGGAACTTCACATAAGAAATCAATCCCAATTGCACATTTAGGACGAGTTCTTAGTTTGAATTTCAGTCCAGATGGGAACACAATCGCTTGTGCGGGTGATAATTCTCTGGTGACATTAATAGATACTGCTACACATGAACAGAAGGCGGAACTAACAGGACATAAAGGTCAGGTCAATAGGGTTGTATTCAATCCCAGTGGAACACTTCTTGCATCCGGTGGTGATGATAAGCAGATGATTCTGTGGGATACAGATACGGGTGCAAAAGTGTATTCATCTGTGATACATGATAGTAAGGTAGAGGGGGAAGTATGGAGTTTGGCGTTTAGTCCCGATGGAAATACGCTTGCAATTGGTAAAAGGTACGGTAATATTATCTTAATGGATATTGATACCTATAAACACAGAACAATTTCATATAGTGTTAGTGGGATTGCAAACATTGCATATAGTATTGATGGAGAAAACATCATAACCGCGAGTGTTGATGGATTACATTTATGGGATGTGGAAAAAGGGAAAACTGTAGCTGCATTTGTCGGACATAAAGGTATCGTAACGAGTGCTAAATTCAATCCTACTGACGGATCAATTGTTAGCAGTGGCGTTGATGGAACTATACGGATTTGGAACGAAACAGGTGGAGGTTTCAGGGATATAGCTACAGGTTTTATAGAGACGGTCTCAAGTGTTGCATATAGTCCGGATGGAAATACGTTCGCTACCACAGGTGGAAAATATGCTGTAAGACTTTGGGATGCCGATACCATTGAACTGAAATCGGTTATCGGGTGGTCTCGCGCTCCGCAGACCATTACCTTCAGTCCAAACGGCAGCCAAATCGCAACAGGCGGGTTGTCAGACAACGTTGAACTGTGGGATGTAGATACAGGAAAACAGACGGCACTTCTTGAAGGACATACTGATGCAATTGTGACTATTGACTACAGTCCAGATGAAAAGACTATTGCAAGTGGTGGTCGTGATGGGTTAGTTATAATATGGGATTTAGTTTCAGGGACAGAGAAAGATCGGTCTAAAGCACATCAGGTTGGTCACCGTGCTAATTTTATGGAATATGTAAACGGTGTCGTATATAGTTCAGATGGACAGACGCTTGCCTCTGGAAGATATGATGCAATTCTATTGTGGAAGGTAGCTACTGATAAATATATTGAAATTAAAACACCTGAGAATTTACAATGTCTATCATTACATCCTTATGGAAGCATCCTTGCTTCAGGTCATACTGATGGTGTTTATCTATGGCATGTAAATACTGGCGAACAGATCGCAAAATTGGAGGGACACTCACATACGGTTCTGTGTGTTGCTTTCAGTCCAGATGGAAGTATACTGGCAAGTGGCGGAAATTCTTCTGATAGGAAAGTAATTCTATGGGATGTTGAAATGACGAAGGAAATTGCAACTTTGACTGGACATACAGGTGGTGTAAGATCCGTTGCATTTAGTCCAGATAGTAACACGCTTGTAAGTGGCAGTTGGGATGGAACGGCACTTATCTGGGATATTTCACAATTTAGGTAGTTACACGTAATAACAATGTTCACTTTCTTGAAACAAAACAATTTTGACTGTCCAAATTGTGACCGCTACTGTCCAAATTGTGACATGCATATAGATTACTTAGTGGAATAAACCCACTAATATCAAACTATCAATATATAGTGAAGATCGAAAATAATAATACCAAAGACCTTGTAGGAGGGAACTCCGATTCCCGACTATCAAAGTGTTCAGTCGGGAATCGGAGTTCCCTCCTACAAGTCAAAGTGTATCGTTAAATCAATAGTTGACTATAAGAACAGATTGGCATTAGATTTGCTCAGATAGAGCATAATCATTAAAGGAGAAGTAACATGAATATCAAGAGACTAATTGGAATTATCATCGTATTTTTAGTATTTGTTGGGACTATTCCCGTTTTCGGGCACCCGCATCCTGAATTAACCGCAATGAAATATGATGAATTGAATAAGCGCGTAATCGCCAGTATAGACAAAGGTTTAGAGTGGTTAAAAGGTGAACAAGGTGAAGACGGTTTATTTGCTGATCATCCTGGCATAACTGCACTTGCAATTACTGCATTCTTACGGCATCCTGAAGGAAAATACACTAAAAAAAAACATCCTTTCATACAGAAAGCACTGAAACGTTTGGTTGCTATGCAACAGGAGAACGGCGGTATCTACGATGTTAGTAAGCAACCTGCTCTCCCAAATTACAACACCTCCATTGCTGTGTTGGCACTTTCGTCTGCAGGAAACCCGGAATATGATGCTGTCATCAAGAAAGCACAAGGTTTCCTAAAAGGTTTACAGATACAGGATGAAGAGAGTATCTATTATGGTGGTATCGGTTATGGTAGCCGTGAAACAGTGCATGACCTTTCAAACCTGAATCTTGCTATCCAGGCTTTAAAGGAGAGCGGTTCAGATGATGATGAAGTCTGGCAAAAAGCAGTCAAATTCTTGGAACGCACACAGAACCGTAGTGAAAGCAATGATCAGAGTTGGGCAGGGAATGATGGTGGTTTTATCTATTCACCTGATGGAGAGAGTAAAGCAGGATCTGACATAGAAGGAAAGCCGCGTTCTTATGCTAGCATGACTTACGCGGGTCTGCTAAGTTTCATCTACGCAAATGTTGACAGGAACGATGACCGTGTGAAAGCAGCAGTGCAATGGATTGGTAGACATTTCACCGTCGAAGAAAACTACGGTATGGGTGCACAAGGTCTATACTATAACTATCATACGATGGCAAAGGCATTAAGACTTTACGGTAGAGATATCATTATTGATGCGAAAGGTGTCTCCCATGATTGGTATGAAGAACTCGCGGAAAAACTGATAAGCGTTCAGAAACCGGAAGGATTCTGGATAAATGAGAACAGTCGTTGGATGGAAGCACTCCCCGTGTTAGCAACCAGTTATGCCATCCTATCTCTTGATACAGCCTATCCCAAGAAGAAATAACATCATATCTAAAGGCGGATCTTTTTATCCGCCTTTCTTCTATAGTACTTATCTTAAAAACTAAAGAGCTTTAAATAAACCCTTCTGGCTTAATAACGTTTAAACACATGTTTTTTTGTCCGTTATTGAAAGTTGAGAAGATTGCATGCGTTTATTTGAAGGTCTATTGATAGGTATAGCAGCGATGCGCGCGAACAAGATGCGTTCACTGCTTACAATGCTTGGTATTATAATCGGTATAGCTGCAGTTCTTGCGATGATTGCAATCGGTGATGGTGCAAAAGAGATTGTATTGCAAGATGCCGAGAAACTTGGTGGAGCAAACCAGTTTACTATCTACAGACGTTCACACAAGAAACTTGGAAGACACAACATTCCGATCCGTACCAAAGAATATCTAAATTATGATGATGTGCTCGCGATTGAATCTGAATGTCCAACAGTGCGTGCAGTAACACCACGTATACGAGATTGGAAAGGGGCATTAATTCTTGGACCTAATGGTGGACAAACTCGTGCTGGCTATAATGGCGTAGATGCAGCATTTGATAATGCCTTGGACTGGAAAATCAAAGAAGGTAGATTCATTTCTGACGAAGATGTCTATAATGCCATGACAATTTGTGTGCTTGGTTCAGAAGTTGCCAGGGATCTCTTTGGAGATAGTTCCCCGTTGGGTGAAGAAATCAAAATAGTCAGAAATGTCAGGTATTACAACGAACGTGGAAGAAGACATACAAGAAGAATCACAGAACGATTCACAGTTGCTGGGACGATGATGCCACGAGGAAGAAGTCTACGTTTTGGGTGGAGTTTTGACAGTATGGTCTTTTTTCCAATTACAACGGCACAAGAACGGTTCACAGGTGATGACAAGATACCGGAAATTGTTGTCTACGCAAATTCTGTTGAGAATGTTCCGAACGCAGTAAGAGAAGTAAGAGAAGTTATCCGCAACCGACACAAAGGTGAAGACAATTTCGTTAAAATATATGAAATGCGTAAAGGTATTCGTCATTTAGAGAAGATAAGCAAAATGATAAAAATTGCGCTTGGAAGTATTGCTGGTTTTTCTCTACTTGTTGGTGGTATCGGTATAATGAATATGATGTTAGTTGCAGTGACAGAAAGAACACGAGAAATCGGTCTAAGAAAAGCCCTCGGTGCAAAACCGGGTGATATTATATTCCAATTCCTTACCGAGTCAGTAACGATGTGTGTCATAGGTGGAATTATCGGCATCTGTCTTGGAGCAATTGTAGGTGAATGCATGTCTGTTCTTGCTGTCAAAATTGCAAAAATAGTTCCAGAATGGCCTGCAGTTCTTTCTGTTCAATGGATATTAATATCTGTATTATTTTCTGCTGTGATTGGTATATCCTTCGGTTTGTATCCGGCAATACAAGCATCCATGTTGTCTCCTATAGATGCGCTCCGAAAAGAATAGATCAAGATTCTCTCGTTTCAGTTTTGCTGACGGTATTGAATTGCAATGCATTTAGTAGTATAATTAACCCAAGTTGCCACCTATAGATTTTAGACATGGAAACACCGTCTTTAAGGAAAAAATGCTGATAATTTACCAATATTGTAGCGTAAACTTTCCAGTTTGCGCCCATTTGACACAAACTAAAAGTTTGTGCTACATAGGTGGCAACTTGAGCTATAATTAGTTCAAGTTCGTATAGAAACTATTCTTCCATGTGTTCATTTTATACTGCCTGGGTACAATCATCTTGGTGAAAACAGATGAGAATTTTTGAAGCTTTAGTTGTCGGTTTAGCTGCAATGCGCTCAAATAAGATGCGGTCTTTACTGACGATGCTCGGTATTATTATTGGTGTTGCATCAGTTCTTGCAATGATTTCTATCGGGGATGGTGCTAAGGAAATCGTCATGCAGGATGCTCAGAAACTAGGTGGTGCAAACCAATTTACAATTTACAGGACGTGGTATAAGCAGGTTGGAACGCAGTGGGTTAGAATTCGTAGCAATGAATACATGAACTACGGTGATGTACTCGCAATAGCGGCAGAATGTCCTTCGGTCAAGGACGTAACACCCAGAATTCCAGAATGGAGAGGTGCTCTGATAGAAGCATCAAGAGGACGTCAAATGCGTGCTGGCTATAACGGTGTTGATGCTACATATCACACTGCGATGGATTGGGAGGTGCAGGAAGGCAGATTCATTACAGACGAAGAAGTAGAAAATGCGGCGAGTGTTTGTGTGCTTGGAGATGAAGTCGCTACTGCTCTATTCGGTGAAGAATCACCTATAGGACAAGAGATAAAAATCGCCAGAGGTGACGGACGTTATGACCGATGGGGTAGAAAAGACAACGAAAGGTACACAGAACGGTTTACTGTGGTGGGGACGATGACTCGTAGAGGGAGAAGTCTGCGATTCGGATGGAGTTACGATTTCCTTGTCTTTATGCCAGTAACAACGACCCAAAAACGATTCACTGGTAATGACAGGATACAGGATATTGTCGTTTACGCGAATACAGTAGAAGATGTCCCAAAGGCTATTGAAGAGGTAAAAGCTGTCATTCGTAAACGTCATAGAAACCAAGATGACTTTGTCAGGATATTTGATATGCGACAAGGCATGGCACAGTTGGAGAAAATCAGCAAAGTTATAAAGATTGCTTTGGGTAGCATTGCTGGTTTTTCTTTGCTTGTTGGCGGTATCGGTATAATGAATATGATGCTTGTTGCTGTGAGTGAACGTACACGTGAGATTGGTCTTAGAAAAGCACTTGGTGCAACGAGGCTTGATATCCTTATTCAATTCATAATGGAAGCAGTTTTTATGTGTGGTATAGGCGGATTGATAGGTATATGTGTAGGTATATTTGCTGGTCAAGGCATGGCAATCCTTGCTGTGAAAATTGCCAAGATTGTTCCTGAGTGGCCCTCCGTTGTTTCCACAGAATGGGTGCTGATATCTATTACCTTCTCTGCACTTATAGGAATCTCTTTCGGTTTATATCCTGCGATCAAAGCCTCAACACTTTCCCCCATTGAAGCACTTCGGACTGATTAATCATCAGATAATTGTAATAAACCAAATTTGACAGATTTACGTCAATTAAATATAGTAAATTTCCTTACTCACAGACTTTGGTCTTTCCCTGTTATCTGGACGAACTTTTTTTGCCTATTTCTGTCTAATATTTATGTATAAAAGTATTCTCTATTACTGATTTGGAGACATGAAATGCGGATATTGGAAGGATTCTTTGTAGGACTTACTGCAATCCGGAGTAACAAACTCAGGTCTTTACTCACCATGTTGGGTATTATCATCGGTGTAGCTTCAGTTCTTGCAATGATATCTATAGGGGATGGTGCTAAAGAGATTGTATTACAAGATGCTCAGAAGCTTGGCGGGGTTAATCAATTCACTATGTTTCGTAGCAGCTATAGACGCGTTGGAAGTCGGTGGATGCCAAACAGAAGCAATGAGCACTTTGAGTATGAGGATGTCTTAGCTATTGAGGCTGAATGTCCCTCTGTGAAAGTTGCTGTTCCCAGAATACCTGAATGGCGAGGTGTTCTAATTCAGACGAATGATGGGGCAGAAGTTCGTAGTGGTTATAATGGGGTAAATTATACATTTTCCGAGGCAATGGATTGGGGAATTCAGGAAGGTAGGTTCATTTCAGCGGAAGATATTGAAAATAAAGAAAAAGTTTGTGTTATCGGCACTGAAGTTGCATTGAATCTGTTCGGTAACAAATCTCCCATAGACCAGGAAATAAAGATCGGTAGAGGTGGCGATAGATATGACAGATGGGGTAGAAGAGATCAAACACGGATGGCTGAACGATTTACCGTTATCGGTGTTATGAATCCACGAGGTAGAAGTCTACGATTTGGATGGAACCTTGACGATATGGTGTTTATGCCACTTACAACGGCACAAGAACGTTTCACGGGTAACGATTACATTTCAATGCTATCTGTACATGCCAACACAGTGGAGGATGTACCAAAGGCAATTGAAGAGGTAAAGGATGTAATCAGAAGACGACACAATAATCAGGATGATTTCTTTGATCTCAGGGATATGCGGGAAGGTATGGCGCAATTAGAGAAGATTAGTAAGGTTATAAAGATTGCTTTGGGTAGTATTGCAGGATTTTCACTGCTTGTTGGTGGCATAGGGATTATGAACATGATGTTGGTGGCAGTAACTGAACGTACCCGCGAGATTGGCCTGCGGAAGGCACTTGGAGCAAAACGTTTTGATATTATGCTACAGTTTTTGATTGAATCAATTGCGATGTGTCTGATCGGTGGGGCAATAGGTGTTGGAGTAGGCATGCTTGCTGGCGAAGCGATGTCGGTTCTGGCTGTTAATATTGTTAAAATGGTCCCTGAATGGCCTTCCGTGATTTCCATGCAATGGGTGGTTATCTCAGTTTCTTTCTCTGCATTGATCGGAATATCTTTCGGTCTCTATCCAGCACTCAAGGCATCTTCACTATCCCCAATTGAAGCGTTACGAACAGAGTAATTGGAGAACGTATGTAATACCAATGTGGTAGGTGCGATTTCCTAATCGCACCGATCATCAATAAAACAAGGTATATCCTGTTAATTTGGTATAATTGGAGAGTTTATGAGTCTTTTTGAATGTATTATCTTAGGAATCACCAGTCTGAAGCGAAATCCACTTCGTTCAAGTTTAACCATTTTAGGTATAATTGTCGGTGTCGGTTCTGTAGTGAGTATGGTTTCTGTAGGTGATGGTTCATCTGCAATGGTACTGCGTGAAATTGAACGTACGGGTGGCACAAAAATCATTGAGATTTATAAGGATGATTGGGACAGACAATCCGGTACATTAAGTCGGGCAGCAGGAGAAGCAGTTCGTGGCAGAAGTCGTTGGCGTAGAAACCGTGCCGAACATCTGGAAACAGACGACGCTTTTGAAATATGGAAAAACGCAAGCGGTGTTGTTAATGTTATTGCTGAAGATGATATGCCAGGATGGAGTGTAAGTTATAAAGGACGAAAGAAGGAATCTCGCATTGTCGCATCAACCGCAGGATATGACAGATCCTATAACTGGTATACATCTTCGGGTCGATTCTTTAATGAAAATGAAGTGGAAGCAGCCAGTAGTGTTGCAGTCATCGGTTCAAAAATCGCTGAAGAGATATTTCCAAATGAAGATCCTGTAAATAAAGAAATCAAAGCGTCACGTCCATCTTTCTGGAGAGGGAGAAGTGGTCTATACGAAGTGCGTCTAAAGGTTATTGGTGTGATGGAAGAGAAGGGTGACGCGATGGATACGACTGGTTGGGATGATCGGTTCATTATACCGATAACGACCCTACAAGATCGTTTTAAGGGAAGACAAGATGTAGAACGGATACGTGTGGAAGCCATTGATGTTGATACTATTCCTCAAGTGATAGATGAAGCAAAATTGATATTAGGCAGGATACATAAAAACACAGGTGAAGAATATAACTATTGGACAGCTACCGAGGAATTAGCGACTGCTAATAAAGTTGGCTTGGTCATGAAAGCTTTGATGGGTGGTATCGCAGGTATTGCGTTGATGGTTGCTGGCATCGGTGTAATGAATATCATGCTTGTGTCTGTTACTGACCGGACACAGGAGATAGGACTACGGAAAGCACTCGGTGCAACTTTCAATGATATCATCACACAGTTTCTTATTGAAGCATCTGTCTTAACATTGGCCGGTGGTATTCTTGGGTCAATCTTGGGTATTTTTATGGGGAAAGGGACAGCAGCTCTCATTTCAAAATTTGTATGGGAAGATAGCAACTGGCCATCAGTTGTTTCATTTGAAACTATGTTCATTGCCTTGATTGTATCGGTTGGTATCGGTGTGTTCTTCGGTCTGTATCCTGCTCATAAGGCAGCGAAATTAACGCCAGTTGAAGCACTGCGTTCGGATTAAATACTGGTGCTGTTGAAACTATAGCGATAGTCTTAGAATTGTATGAAACAACCAGATAGATGGTGTTATCACGTATACCGTTGAATCTTAGGAGGTTAGGATTTTGAAAAAATTAATTATTACCGTAGGTATCATCGTCATACTTATTGGTGCAGTAGGCTGGGTTGTTCTGAGCCGTGGCAAGAACGGTGCAGCAACAGGACCCTCTCAGAAAATTGAGGTAGCGAAACTTGATGATTTTCATATGACAATCCGTGCAACTGGGAATCTTGAACCCCTTCTGGATGTGGAAGTAAAATCCAACGTTGAGGGTGAAGTCGTTAATTTATATGTAAAAGACGGTGATCCTGTAAAAGAGGGGGATGTTTTAGTTGAACTTGACCCAAAACTATATAAGGAGGAGCAGAAGCAAGCAAAGGCTGATGTTGACGCTGCAGAAGCACAATTGATGCAGGCAAAATTAAATATTGAACTCAAGAAAGAACGTCTAAACAGTGAACTTACTCAGAAAGAAGCTGCAGTAAAAATCGCCAGAGCTAACCTTGAAACAGAACAAGCAACTACCCTTACACAAGTTAGCAATGCAGAAACAAATCTACAAGCAACAATGAATGAGTTAGACCAAGATAAGATCGCTTTAGAACAAGCGAATATTGCGCTTGAACAAGCGAATCTAACGCTTGCAGAATACGAAACATCGCTTGCATCTGCTAAAGTTTCCGTAGACACAGCCAAGTCAGAGTTTGATAGAAATAAGTCACTCTATGAAAGTGAGCTCGTATCAAAACAGTCATTGGAAGACGCAGAATCTCGTTACGTAAGTGCTGACTCACAACACAAGAATGCGAATAAACGTGTAGAATCTCAAAAGAAAACAATAGATTCGCAAAAACGTACCATTCTTGCGCGTCAAACAGGCATAAAAACTCGCCAATCAACAATACAATATCAGCAATTGAGTTTAGAGAATCTAAAGAAAATGCGGAAGAAGTCCGAAGAGGAGAGTCAGATTCGTTTGGATAACTCAATTACGCAGTTAGAGGAACTCAATCTGACTATTGAAAATGAGAAGTTGTTGACTGAGCAATCAAGGGTTAGTGCGGATGCGAATCTTCTCCGTAGGCAGAGTAGTTTGAAAAATCAGGAGGAACGTCTTGAATGGACTGTCATTAAAGCACCGATGTCTGGCACAGTTACACAACTTGACATAGAACAAGGTGAGATTGTTACATCTGGTCGTTCCGCATTTTCACAAAGTCCGCCGATAATGACAATCGCCGATCTCTCAAAGATGGTCGTAAAGACTTTCATTAACGAAGTTGATATGGAAAGGCTTGAGGAGGGACAAACAGCGAATATCAAAATTGATGCGTTCCAGACACACAGATTTACAGGTAATGTGTATGAGATTTCTCCAAGCGGTCAGCAACAGGATAACATCATTTCTTTTGAGGTGATGATTGAGGTTAATGATTCCTCTGGTAACATCCGACCCGGGATGAGTGCTGATGTAGACATTATTACGTATGAAGAAAAGAACGTTTTACTGATTCCAATTGATGCGGTTATTTCAAAGAATTCTGCTACCGTCGTTGCTCAAGTGGGTAACACGTCTCCTTTCAAAGTTGGTAGAAAAGTAGATATGCAGACTATCAGCGAGAAAATATTCTACGGCACAGTCCAAAGTGTTGGGAATGGTAGTGTAACTTTAGAATTAGATCCGAAACAACGCGGTATTATGCCAGGTCCTGCAACTGTTTCACTCTTGATCAATGATGATAAAAAAGCGGACGGTGTGTCAGCACAGATCACTGTTACAAAGGGTAAGTTCGTCATGTTAGACAAAGGTGATGGGAGTGAAGGCATTGAAACACCTATTGAGACAGGCATGCAAAACGAAACTGAAGTGATCGTCAAGAGTGGTATCACCGATGGAGACAGAGTCATCCTTCAACGTCGTCAAAGATCACAGAACGAATGGGGCAGGTAAACAGTAGGTAAATTAGATTAAAAAGATAAAATCCCTGATAAAAAAATCGGCACCAACTTTAATACTTGGTGCCGATTTTTTTCAGACTACAGCGCGATTACTTGACCATCATAGGCAAGGTATGCATTGTCTGGTAGTTCAATGTCCTGTTCAGCACACTGATCCTTAAAATACCGATGATCAAGCCGATGCATGATATGTGTAAAATAGGTCTGTTTCGGTTTTAGTGCATGACTAATCTCTAATGCTTGACCGACTGACTGATGTGTTGGGTGTCTTGGATTAAAACTCAAGGCGTCAATTACTAAGACTTCTATCCCTTCCAGCATAGCTTGAGATGCTTCTGGTAACGATTTTACATCAGGCAGATATCCGAAGTTATCAATTCTATATCCGAAGGTGTCAATAGTACTATGCTCTACAGGAATAGGTGTTATGTCAAAACCGTGGAGTTGAAACCTATTTTCAATAACATTCGGTATAAGGTGTCCGACACCACCACCTTGAAATGTCTCTTTTGTGAACATATAGTCGTAATTGCGTTGCAGTATTTTTAGGGTTTGTTCAGGTCCATAGATAGGCATATCAACTTGTTGTTTACGACATGGCATGACAATATCGTTTGTTCCACTGATATGATCAGAATGACAGTGCGTATAGATGACAGCATCTATCCAATCAATTTTATTCTTGTTTATCTGATCCATGAAGTTCGGACCGAGATCGAATTGTAGATGTTTACCTTCCTTTTCAATATGTATTGAGGAACGGGTTCGGTAGTTTTTTGAACCGATCTGCATAGAATCCTGACACGTCTCACATTCACATTTATACTCAGGAACACCAGTTGATGTGCCTGAACCCAAAATCGTGATCTTCATACACTGTGTTTCCTTTACATAACAGTGAGTAATATCTCTTAGTTTACCCAAGAACAGCATCAACCTTATTTATCGCTGCAGCCATCAATCTTGCATGTTCCTCCTGCATATTCACGTTAAATCCAAATCTAAGAGCACGTCCAAGAATAGACAAAGTCTGCGGACACATATCCCGCGAATACTCAATTTCACCCTTATACCTCGGATCACTCCAAGGATAACCTGCTGCGTTGGGAGAATGCTTAAACAGAATTGAATCCCAATAGGTATAAATATGTCTATCAGGAAATCCCTCGTTGTATGCTGTACCAGCCCCCAATCCTTCAGCTTGCAATGCTTCAGCGTATTTTTTAGCGAGTTCAGTATCCCGTATTATGATTGCCGCGCTTATACCACATTCTCCAGTCGGATCGTCAACGTGCTGACGAATATAACCTTTAGGATTATCTGATAACTCAGCCAAGAATGCTTTCTTGAGCATACGGGTATGTGTCAGAATATCATCCAATTTTGATAACTGAACGCGTGCAATTGCACCCAGAATTTCACCTGCCCGATATGTCTGACAGGAGAAAGGTTTGTTTTTCCATTCGGAGTCACTCATCCACATCGGTAACCCTGGTTCAGATGCGAATGCAGCGCGTTCATAGGTATCATAGTCGTTTGAGAAGACTAAGCCGCCTTCTCCACATGTGATGACCTTATAGTAGTTTAGACTCCATGCGCCTGCGTCCCCCCATGTTCCTGCGTATTTTCCATTATACATTCCACCAACACACTGACAACAGTCTTCAACGACCTTTAGGTTGTGCTGTTTTGCTATTGAGAGTATTTTCTCAATTTTACACGGTACCCCTTGCATGTGGACGGGTATGATCGCCTTTGTATGTGGTGTGATTTTACGTTCAACGTCCTCTGGGTCTAATCCGAGCGATTCATCAATCTCAGCGATAATGGGAATTGCACCGACTCCGACTATAGCAGCTGCCGTTGCGATGAAAGTATATCCGGGTAGAATCACCTCGTCTCCTGGTCCTATACCGACACCCGTGAGTGCACAGATAATCGCGGATGTCCCAGAATTGACCATGAGTGCATGCTTCACGCCAAGTCTTGCAGCTGCTTCTTGTTCAAAGGCAGCAACATTTGAGTTTTCAACAAAACGGAAGAGTTTTCCATTTCGTAATACTTCTGTAACAGCATCAATTTCACGTTCATCAATCATGCTTGGACCGTGCATTCCGCCAGGAATAGATTCAGCAATCACAGGTGTTCCACCCTCTACAGCCAAACGTTCAGTCATCTTTTTCCTCCCTATGTATTGACAGCATCAGACTTTTTGATACTTTACAGTATGCTGCTTTTTTTGTCAAGGTGAATCTGAAGTGGACCTTTACTCTTGGATGTGTAGATATTTTGTCACCATCATTGTCAATTTAAGAAGACAAATCCAATCAATTAGTGTCCTCAGTCCCGTAGGGACGCTATGTTTATAGATTATGTTTGAACACCCGTTCTTTAGTCCCGTAGGGACGATATGTGCAAAATAAGGCAATAATATAAACATAGCTTCCCTACGGGACTAAAGGGGGTTAACAGCACGTTTTTCTATAAACATATCGTCCCTACGGGACTGAGGACATACTCATTACAGATTAATCCCTATAAATTGACACATAAGGTTACATAATCTTTACGTGTAAGAGAACATCTAGTGACAAAAACTTTACACACCCTTACTCTTTTTCTGCTTGCTATTTTTGAGAGGAGTTGGTAACATAAAGAACGGCAGCATGGACTTAAAAGTTGTTAGATTGCAAATACATTGAAACTTATACACACTTCAAAAGAAAACACAATGTCAAATAACTCCAACATCCGAGACAATAACATATAGGGCACCGTAGCAGATTTTCTACAAAATAAAATCCAACAAGGTTCATCACTATCCTTTGTCTCCGCCTATTTCACCATCAACGCGTTTAACGAACTCAGAGACGAATTAACAGGCATCAAAGAACTCCGCTTTCTGTTTGGCGAACCGAGTTTTATCCAAGGTATGGATCCCACCAAAACAGAGAGTAAAGTCTTTCGTCTTACAGAAGAAGGTTTAGAACTAAAGAATTACCTACCCCAAAATGCCATTGCTAAAGCATGTTACGATTGGATTGAAGACAAAGTAGAAATCAAGTCGGTCGCTAAATCCAATTTCTTACACGGCAAGATGTATTATATTGAAAAGAACGGAAGTGAGGACGCAATCCTCGGCAGCTCAAACTTCACCGTGCGCGGTTTGGGATTAAGCAAAAAAGCAAGCAACATTGAACTCAACCTTGAAGTAGACAGCAAAAGCGACTGTGCAGACCTAAAAACATGGTTTGATAACTTGTGGGAATCGGATCAGGTTCAAGATGTAAAAGAAGAAGTTAAACGATACCTTGAAAATATATACACAGACAAAGACCCTGAATTCATCTATTTCAAGACTTTGTACCATGTCTTTGAAGACTTCTTGGAAAATGCATCAGATGCAGATTTCGCACAAGAAAACCCGAAGTTCCAGCTATCAGAAATTTGGAAAAAACTATACGAATTTCAAAAACACGGTGTTCAGGCATGTATCAAAAAACTCAAGGCATATAACGGTTGTATCATTGCAGATAGTGTCGGGTTAGGTAAGACCTTTGAAGTACTCGCTATCATAAAATACTTTGAAATACGGGGTGCGAATGTATTGGTGTTATGTCCCAAAAAGTTAGAACAGAACTGGACACTCTATTCATTAAACTATAATAGACAAAACAACCCACTAAAAAAAGATAACTTTCGTTACAACGTCCGCGCACACTCAGACTTGACAGACAGAGGAAAATCAGATTTTGATTGGGAGAATTTCGACCTCGTCGTGATTGATGAATCTCACAACTTCCGAAACAGACCAACTGATAAATATGAGAAGGAACGGCTGATACGCAGAAGTCGATATAACAAACTATTGGAGGAGATTATCAAAAATGGGTGTCAAACACAAGTCCTGATGCTATCGGCAACCCCTGTTAACAATAAACTGACCGACCTTGAAAACCAAATAAGACTCATCACAGAAGATAATGACGACGCTTTTCAAAATACAGGTATAAATAGCGTTAGAGAAACACTGAGAAACGCTCAAAATCGGTTTGAAAAATGGACAGAACAGAATGATGATCTTTCTAATCAACCGCAGAGACAGGATAGTCTCGCTGAAAGCCTGAATGCTGACTTTTTCAATTTATTAGATAGACTCACCATCGCACGATCCAGAGAACATATTATTAAATTCTATCAGGATACTGATGATGCAAAGATCAGGTTCCCCGATAGAGAAAAACCGATACCTGTCTACCCTGACATTGATACTAAAGGTATATTCCCAAGCTTCCAAAACATTAGCACACAGATTGATGGATATAAACTTGCACTTTTCAACCCATCATTTTATATCAAATCGGATTGCCTGCACCATTATGATGATAGAGTTCTAAAGCATCGTGAGAGTAACCTTATCGGCATGATGAAGGTGAACTTTCTCAAACGTCTTGAGAGTAGTGTTCACTCTTTCGATTCTACATTACAGCGCACCATTGAAAAAATAAACAAACTTGCAATTGACATACAAGATTTTTTACAGGATGAAGCAGAAAGTGATGACGATTACACTGCTTTTGCAGAGGCAGAAGCAGAATATGGAGATGATGAGGACCTGCTGAATGTATTTGAAGATGCGGAGAGTGATATCTACCAGTATGAACACCTTGACCTTCAGAAGTGGTTGGAAGATTTACAGAACGATAGAGAACAACTCACAGGAATACAACGGGCTGCAGCCAACATTACCCCTGAGAGAGATGCAAAATTAGAGCAACTTAAGCAGCTTATAAACAATAAAGTGCAAAACACGGCAAAAAATGCGAAAGAAAAATTAAACCCCAAAGTCCTTGTCTTTACCGCTTTTGCCGATACTGCCAATTATCTATATGAAAATCTCTATGAATGGGCAAAAGAAACACTTCAGCTTGAGAGTGCTGTCGTTACAGGTTCAGCAAATAAAACGACTTACGGTAATACAGATTTCAATGAGATTTTGACCAACTTCTCTCCTATCTCCAAAGAGCGAACAACAGACGACTCAGTGGAAGAAACACCAGAAATTGACCTCCTCATCGGAACGGATTGTATATCTGAAGGACAAAACCTACAAGACTGTGATTATCTCATCAATTACGATATACACTGGAATCCCGTGCGAATTATCCAACGTTTCGGACGAATAGACCGAATCGGAAGTAAGAACAAAACGATCAGCATGGTAAACTTTTGGCCCACACCTGAACTTGACGCGTACATCAATCTGAAAGTTCGGGTTGAGGCACGCATGGCACTCGTCAATCTGGCAGCTACTGGCTATGACAATCCGCTCACACCAGAAAACAGAGATGAGAACTTAGAACGCGTCTGGTCACACAGAGATGAACAACTCCGCCGCATGCAAACCGATGTCCTTGACTTTGATGATCTGGATGAACAACTCAATATCAGTCAATTCACGCTTGACGATTTCCGTGCACAACTCCTAAACTATCTGCAGACCAGAGAGGACGAATTGCGCCAAGCCGATTTAGGTTTATATGCTGTAACCCGACCCATCAATCAGAACGGAAACCCTGTAGATATAAAGCCTGGGGTTATATTCTGCTTAAAACAGGTAATTGCAGAAGATAACAATAAAGAAGGAGAAAAACTGAACCCTATTCATCCATACTATCTTGTATATGTTACCGATGATGAAGTTGTTTCAATCGGTTTTACCAATCCCAAACGGATATTAGAACGGTTCAGCGCGCTCTGTGTGGGAAAAACAGCACCCGATACCGACCTGTGTGACAAATTCAACGAAGAAACTAACAACGGCAGTGATATGACAATTTATCAGATACTTTCTGACGTTGCGTTAGAATCCATCCGTGCAGAGTATATTCGGAAGGTCAACGATCAGCTTGATTCAAGTCCTGACGCACTCCTACCCACTGCCGATAATCAGATTACAGAGGAAACTGAATTTGAGTTGGTTACGTGGCTTGTGATTAGTTAAAGGAAACCTATGAATTCAGAAGTAACTATTAAGCAAAACATTGAGAACGTCCTAAAGGAATTTGATAGCCAACCGATAAGAGATGCTGCAACACAACTCTTAGATATCCTCGGCTATCGTAGCAAGCGGATCAGTAATGATGCGTTAGATAATGAGAAATATAACAAACTCCTTGAATCTGCTCTTGAAACTACCAATCCATCTAAGAAGTTCTGCATTGAAAGATGGCAAAGCTATAGACGCATCATGCAAATAACAGATGAGGAGATAAAGCAGCAACAAACACCCGATCAGCAGTTCTTATTTGAAAGCACAGACATAAACGAAAACCTCAGAACATCTTATATGTTCGTGGCTGCAGAACTTGATGGTGCTGCCTTTACACGTACCCAACTCGCGGACATTACCCGATTTCTATGTAGAAAAACACCCTATTCAATAATGGTAATGTTCCGATATGGTGATTATCTCTCCCTTGCCATCATCAACCGTAGACATCACAAACAAGATAAGACAAAACAGGTCTTGGAGAAAGTTACCCTTATCAAGGATATAAACCTAAACAAACCCATACGCGCCCATATTGAAATCATTTACGACCTATACCTCCGCAATCTTATCCAGACTAAAGAGGTAAAAAACTTTGATACACTTCACGATGAATGGGAAAAGATTCTCAACACAGAAGAGCTTAATAAAAAGTTCTATCAGAAACTGTTTGCATGGTATGAATGGACAGTTGAAACAGCAACCTTCCCAACAGACGAAAGCCGTGTCATAAAACCGGAGGAACATGTCATCCGACTTATCACACGTCTGCTCTTTATCTGGTTTATCAAGGAAAAGGGATTGGTTGCAGATGAACTGTTTAGCAAAGCGCAAATCCAAGACCTATTGACAGAAGATGACTTTGATAATGGGGATTCCTACTATCGCGCCGTGCTACAAAACCTCTTTTTCGCTACACTAAACACGGAGATTGACAAACGGACGTTTAGCAAGGGAGGCAATCATAATCACCGTAATTTCTCGCGGTATCGTTACAAAAAACAGATGCAAGACTCCGACAAACTGCTATCTCTCTTTGCACAAACGCCGTTTATCAACGGTGGCTTGTTCGACTGTCTGGACAGTTTTAAGTCAACAGATGAAGGTGGTTACAGAATAGACTGCTTTTCTGATGTGCATTACGATCTGTTATCTGTCCCCAACCGCCTCTTTTTTGATGCACAGCAAGGATTGATTCCCTTACTTGAACACTACAAATTCACCGTAGAGGAAAACACACCGATAGACCAAGAAGTGGCACTTGATCCCGAACTGCTCGGTAGAGTGTTTGAAAACCTACTCGCAGCCATCAACCCGGAAACAGGAGAAACAGCGCGCAAGATGACAGGTTCCTACTACACCCCGCGCGCCATCGTAGACTACATAGTAGATGAAACGTTAGTCGCTACGTTATCTCAAAAGTGTCAACCCACTGATGACAATGATGTCGCTTGGGACGAACGATTGCGATACCTATTTGACTATGCAAAGATGTTTGACGATGCAAGCGAATGGTTTGATGACACCGAAACTGACGCGATTGTCAAGACTATCTCTGAACTCAAGATACTGGACCCAGCAGTCGGTTCCGGCGCGTTTCCGATAGGCATGCTACACAAGTTGACACTGGCACTCAGACGACTTGACCCTGATAACACCCGATGGGAAGCATTGCAGAAACAACTTGCATTGAAGCGAACAGAAATCGCTTATGACACACAGGATGACCAAACGCGCCGTGAAGAACTGATCGAAATTGATGACACTTTCAAACGTTACCGAGATTCCGACTTCGGACGGAAGTTATATCTGATTCAGAACAGCATATTCGGTGTGGATATTCAACCGATTGCGTGTCAAATCGCCAAACTCCGTTTTTTCATCTCACTTGCCATTGAGCAGAAACCGGACATCGGTGCAGAAAACTTTGGTATCAAGCCGCTGCCAAATTTGGAAACGCGATTTGTTGCTGCAAACACACTGATAGGCATAAATTTATCCGAAACAAAGGGATTGTTTGAAGATGATACTGTACAACAATTGCTGAAGGAAATTGACGCGATTCGTGAAAGGTTTTTTCTCACAAACAACCGTGGGACAAAGCGGAAGCTTGAAGAACAGGAGGAAGAATACCGAGCACAATTGGAGAACGAATTGGAGCGGCAGCGAATAGAATGGATAGAAAATCGACAACGGGAAATAGAGACGGAAATTGCACTACTTCACAATCCAGAACAACGTGAACAAGTACGGGAAAAGAAACAGAAGACATTTGAAGCGCGTAAGAAAAAGTTTGATGCCGAATTTGAAGATGCCCTCAAAATTGCGCGTTGGAAACCTTACGACCAGAATGCAAAATCAGACTGGTTTGATCCTGAATGGATGTTTGGAATCACAGATGGATTTGATGTCGTGCTTGGGAATCCTCCGTACATCCAACTACAGAAGGACGGTGGCAGATTGGGACGTTTGTATCAATCATGCGAATTTGACACTTTCACCAGGATGGGTGATATTTACTGCTTGTTCTATGAAAAAGGATATAAACTTTTGAAAAGTCTTGGACATCTCTGTTACATAACTTCCAACAAATGGATGCGTGCCGGGTATGGCAAAAAGTTGAGAGATTATTTTGTTACCTATACCCAACCCGTTCAACTACTGGATATGGGACCAGATGTTTTTGATGCTACTGCTGACACGAATATTCTGCTATTTCAGAAAGTTATCTCTGATGTTCCTGATACCTTCAAGGGTGTATCCATCGGTGCGAATTTTGACAGACAGACCGGTAATATTCACCAATATCTGAAAGATAATGGTGTGACGATGGAGGCACCTGTTAAAGGTGAACCGTGGGGGATACTTTCATCTGCTGAACTTAATTTGAAACGCAAAATAGAGGATGTTGGAAAACCACTTATAGATTGGGATATAAATATCTATCGTGGAATTGTAACTGGATGTAACGAAGCATTCATCATAGATAAGACATTACGTGAAAAACTGATAGAGCAAGACCCAAGGTCTGCTGATATCATAAAACCCGTTTTACGTGGAAAAAACATTAAACGCTACCAAGCAAAGTGGAATAATTTGTTTTTAATCGCTACATTCCCAGCTCTTAATTTAGATATCAATGACTATCCTGCGGTTAGGAATTATCTGATAGAATTTGGTAAAGACCGATTGGAGCAAGAGGGAAAAACACTTGCAGATGGAACTAAATCTCGTAAGAAAACTCGAAATAAATGGTTTGAAACACAGGACCAAATTGCCTATTTCTCAGAATTTGATAAGGAAAAAATAGTATGGCAAGAAATTGTACGAGAAGGAAATTTTTCTATTGATAGAAACGAGTTCTTTCCAGAAGCGACAACATTCATACTAACGGGTAAGAATCTTACATATCTACTCGGAATTCTGAATTCTAAATTTCTACTCTATGCTTTTAAGAATTTCTATGCTGGTGGTCATCTAGGTTCAACAGGTATTCGCTTTAAAAGGAAGTTTATTGAAAGTTCTCCAATTCCACCTATTACAAAAGAAAATCAAGGTCTTGTTTCAGACATTGAAAACATTGTTGACGAAATCCTTGCAGCGAAAGCTGCAGACCCTGACGCTGATACCTCCAATCTTGAAAATGAGATTGATAAACTGGTATATGAATTGTATAATTTAACGGAAAAAGAAATTGCGGTTGTTGAAAATGCAATATAGGAGAATGTTAATATGAAACTAAAATGGGAAGGAAGAGAAGCAATTGTTCATACTAAACCTGTTAACCAGTTATTGGATTGGATTCCACATTTCAATAGAGTGCCATTTAAACTTCATAATGGTGGCACTAATAAATACCTTGAAATGATAATACGCGAATCTCTCAGCACGGACGGTAAACTTATTAAAGACCGTCAAAACATACCGGTATGCACAGCTACGAAACAATACCATCTATTCCAGCACAGAGACGTTTTCAAAGCACTGGTTGACGCATTGAAGTTAGTAGTGTCTGACGAAATGCCTCTTGAGGCCACTTTGAAGATTACAGAATACGGAGAATCTATGTGGGTCAGTTTTATTTTGGAAAACCATCAACTCAACGATGCCGAACAATATCCTTTTTTTCTTGAAGTTAGTGGGCTGAATACAATAGGTGCGGGAAAAGCTTTAGATATACGATTGAGTTGGTATGAACCAAAATACAATACTCGTATACCTTACGGTTGGTTATCTGCAAAGGAAGTAAACTTTAAGAAGGAGCATCGCAAAAAGGAAAAAGAGTTAGACTCAGACGCTTTTACAAACGACATTTATTCATTTTTACTTACCCATTTGGTACACATTTCAGGTGAACGCACATATTACAGTCGTTGGAAAGAAGCCAAGATAACCCAAAACACATTGGCGCGTTGGGTAGATAAAGATGTACTGGAAAAATGGAAATATGAGAAGGCTGCAAGAACATATCATATTGCTATGGAAGGATATGATATCCAAGTAAAAACTTTAGACAATAATGATGATGAACAAGTAGTTGATAGTCCCAAAATGATTCCACCACCATCTGAACTTACATCAGATCCTAACAAAGCGCGATTTTATGTGCAGAAAGAGAAAGCACCGGAAAGATTTGCACCATCAGAAGACGCTTTTCATCTCAGTCTAATCCTTAGCTGGATAACAAGTCAAGAAACAACAATCCCTAAACAACTAAAATGGACTGATATTACATATTTAATGGACAGGTTGGTTGCTATAGATGAAAGACTTCGTTTTTCTTTGAACGTTCAAGAATCCTTGTTCAAATAAGTTCACATATGAGACAAAGATATTGTGATTGTGGAGGGTGCAGGTATGGATGTGTAAAGAAATCATTTATCCTTGACAGAAACAAGTCTATATGTAATAATTCATTTTACAGTAAAACATATTTGAATCTACTTGAATTATTTAGGATAATGTAGTACAATTTACGCTATGAAAGAAAATTCCGAGATGCGCGACCCGATTCACGGGTTTATCAGATTATCTAAACAAGAAAAGGATCTGATTGACACAGAGGTGTTTCAACGTCTTCGTAGGATCCGACAGTTGGCGATGGCGTCTTTGGTGTATCCGGGGGCATTACATACACGTTTCGATCATTCTATTGGTGTGATGCACATCACTGGGAGAATTTGTGCTAGGCTCAAGGAATTAAACCCAACCAGAGTAAACAAGGAAGACGTGAAGCGGCTTCGACTTGCAGCATTACTGCATGATATTGGGCACGGGCCATTCAGTCATGTTTCCGAACATCTCTTGAAGAAATACGCTCCAGAAGATGCCGATACAGGAAAAGTACTTGAAAAAATCCATGAGAAAATTACTGTAGATATTATCCGTAGTAATCCGCAAATTAAAGAATACCTGAATGATGATGAACCCGACTTTGTAATTAACATGATTCAAGGACAAGAAGCATGGAATTGGCATTGTGATCTAATATCCAGTGAGTTGGATGCTGACAAAATGGATTATCTCCTAAGAGATTCTTATTTCGCTGGTGTAAAATACGGAGAGTATGACATAGAAAAAATAATTGAATCTTGTCTTATAGATGTAGAAGAGACTGATCATCCTAATGACACTGACAAAATTGAATCTTCCCTCGCAATCAGTAGCAAAGGAATCTATGCACTTGAACAACTCCTCCTTGCACGATATCATATGACCCAGCAGGTATATTGGCACCGAGTCAGTTTAATTTCCAATGAAATGATCATTCGTGGAATTAGCCTTGCAATTGATGAGGGGAATACAGAAATGAAAAAACTTTATCAATACGATCAAAATAATAAAGACGAGTTTATCAATAATTATCTAAAATATCACGATGAAAAAATAATCGAGCTATTAAGAAATTGTGAACAACAAAAGACCCGTGATATTTTCAATAGACTCTATGAGCGACGCCTTTTTAAAATGGTTGCTGAACTCCGCTTGAAAGACGAAGCACTAAGGACTAAGAGAAGAATCATGGGGATAATAGATGGCGTAACTCGGGAACGTCAAGTAGAAAAAGAGAAAGAAATTGCCAATCTTCTAAAGATTGATCCTGATTATGTGATCATTAAATCACTTCAGATTCGTAACCCAAACTACGGAAGCCGAAGTTATATCTTGAATCCAGATGCTATTAAGATATTTGATGAAAGGGAAAAAGAACATAAAGATAAACTTAAAGATATGAATGATTATAAAGATGAACTATATTTTGCCCGTCCTTCTACCGACGAGACATCTCTAGAAACGTTGCAAGTTTATGCTCTATACGATGGTTGGCACACGCTAAGTGAGGAATGTAGATTAGACCTTGAAACAAATATTCAAACTATTTTGAAATCTGTCTAAAAGGAGATGCAATGTATACTTTAGATGTTATTTTACTTGTTGTCAAGGAAGCAGGTGAAGGTGGATTAAAGGGGAGGACACTCCTCCAAAAGAAAGTCTACTTTTTATCTAAACTCATGAATGTTGATTTAGGTTTTACTGCACATTACTATGGTCCGTATAGCGGTTTTGTCGCGGGACAATTGACAAGTTTAGTGAACCACGGTTTTCTTGAAGAAGTAACAGAAACCTTTGAAACGACTCCACCTCAAAATCGCTTCGGAGAAAAATATCGGTACACGTACTTTCTAACTAATGATGCAGAAGAATTATGGAGTGATATTGAAAACAATCCAGAATTTTCAGAATGGAAAGAAGAACTTGACCGAATTAACGCTCATGAAATTGCTTACGATTTTGATAGACTTTCGATAGCTGCAAAGGTTTATTACATTGTTGACTGGAGAGAAAAAAGCACAATAGAAGAGGTGAAACTGGTTGCTAAAGAATACAACTGGAACGTAACTGAAAGCGAGATTGAAAGCGTCCTTTCTTTCTTAGAGGAACTGGATCTTGTAACAACCGATGAATCTTAGTGTTTTAACTCAACCGAATCTCGGATTTCACGGATTACATGGATTTTTGGATCTGTTCCTCCCTAAACTTCGAATTTGACAAATATTCCTACTTTTAATCTTGTTATTTGACATTAACAATTGCCAATTTGTCACAGTAGGACAAATTGGCACAGAAAAAGTTAATTAAACCCCTTAAAAATGCTGTTTTTAAGGGGTTTTCATTGGCACGAAAATTGCCTATAAAGTGTTTATTGCGTTAACTAACAAAAATACAACTGTAATTATATTTATGGGAGGAATAAAATGTCAATTCCAGAATCACAATTGGAAATATGGTCTCATCAAGGAGCAGTGACTACTGCTAAGAAAACACATGAGTCTATTAGAAAAGCATTGGATTCTCATATTTGGCTGCCTGGAGTTAGTAAACCAGAAGTTTATCTTCAAGGGTCATATAAAAACACTACTAATATTCGCGGTGATAGTGATGTGGATGTTGTTGCTCAGTTGAATTCTACCTTCCAGCCTGACCTTTCAGAACTAACGGATCATCAGAAAATATTGCATAAACAAGCCCATCCTGATGCAACTTATTTGTGGAAGCATTTTAGGGCTGATGTGCTTACTGCATTACGTAATTATTTCGGAGATTCTGCAGTCAGTATAGGTAATAAATCATTAAAGGTTGTTGGGAATTCTAATAGACTGCCAGCTGATGTAGTAGCGTGTCTTCAATACAAGAAGTATAAATATTTCAATAGTGTAAACGACCAAGACTATATAGAAGGAATGGTGTTTTACACACTTAGAGAGAATCGTAAAGTGATTAATTTTCCAAAAGTGCATTATCAAAATGGAACGGAAAAGAACGGTAGGACTGCCAGCAGGTATAAACCAACCATTCGTGTTTTCAAGAATGCCAGAACGTATCTTGTAAAACAAGGTATCATTAGTAAGGATCTTGCTCCATCTTACTTTCTTGAATGTTTGCTATACAATGTGCCGGATGTAAATTTTACATTTAACTATCAAAACACCTTTTGTAGCGTGGTAAGTTGGCTCCAAAAAGCCAATATGACTAACTTTTTATGTCAACATGAACAGTTTCCACTTTTCGGAAATACGCCCGAACAATGGTCATCTTCTGATTCTCAATATTTCTTACAGATGTTGGTAAACCTCTGGAACAATTGGAATTAAATAATGCACCCTTATGCGACTGATTCAAATGAAAGAATATCAGTTCCGATTTACATAGCACTGTTAAGTATTATAGCAGCATTTTTTTGGTTTGTTTTTGGAATCTACTTCTTTTAATATTCCATGGTGGTTGGATAGTCCTGCCATCATTGGATTTTACGGTATATTTTACAGTATTTTCAATAAATGGCTATGGAAATGTAATATATTTCGCAAGATCAGACTTGTAAAACTTCCTAACCTGAACGGTTCATGGAAGGGGTATGTTACCTCTTCCTATGACGAGTATTCTGAAAAGTATGACGCTGATTTTGAAATAAAACAGGACTGGAATAGAATAAGCATAATGGGAAAATTCAAGATGTCTAAATCTTATAGTATATCAGGCTCAATTCTGATAGACGACAGAACTGAGATTACAGTTAGTTATGATTATATGAATGAGCCATTTACACAATCCACTAATACTATGGCAATACATCGTGGTTTCAATAGACTTAGTCTTAGTCCAAATGGCAAAGAGTTGTCTGGGCTTTATTTTTCTGGTCGTGGAAGAGAGAATATTGGCGAGCTTAAATTAGAAAAGGTGTAATTTGAGAAAGTTAATGGTCAATTTGGTGAGATTTAAACATCTGTCTGATATATGTAGGTCTAAGTAGTATTATTCTATCAGACTTTAACTTTGAAATAGGAGAAATTTAATAATGGAAGAAATAGTGTTAAAAATTCCGAGAATTCTGAATGATCCAAATCCGATAGATCTACCCTTAAAAAATGGCGATCAATTATTCATAGTAGGTGCAAATGGATCTGGCAAGTCAGCATTAATACAACAATTTGTCTTGCAGCTTCCGGCGGATAAAGTTAAGCGGATAACGGCACATAGACAAACATGGTTCAGTTCAGGAAGCATCGATTTTACGCCTGCAAGACGTGAAGAATATGAACAACAGATTCGTCAATATGATAGAAACTACGATTCTCGTTGGAGAGAGTACAGCTCTGCCCAGACATTATCCGCTGTCTTGTTTGACTTGGTAGCTAAAGAGAATACTCGGGCTCGTGCTATCACTCGTCATGTTGACAATCACAACTATAAAAAAGCAGAGGAGATTTCTGCAAAATCGCCATCGCCATTTGATCAGATAAATGAATTGCTTTCCCTCGCTACATTGACGGTTACAATTCAAAATTCCAATGACCGGGATATGCTCGCTAAACATCCAGAAGGAGAGACCTTCAGTATTGCTAAAATGTCAGATGCCGAACGAAGCGCAATGATTATCGCAGCACAAGTTATTACGGCTGATCCTGGGACAGTGTTTCTGATTGACGAACCAGAGAGACATATGCATCGGTCCATCATTCAGCCATTTCTCTCTGCCCTATTTGATCTTAGAAGGGAGGACTGTGCGTTCATAATTGCGACTCATGAGATAGCTCTACCAGTCGCGAATCCGGATGCACGAGTACTCATGCTCAGATCATGTCAGTGGAGTGGTAACCAATGCGTAGCCTGGGATGCTAAAGTTATAGAGCCTAACTCTCAAATACCAGAAGAACTTAAACGCGAAATTTTAGGATCCAGGAAAAGAATTCTTTTTGTGGAAGGAGATTCTGATAACAGCTTGGATTTCCCACTCTATACAGCACTTTTTCCAGACATATCCATAATTCCAAAAGGAAGTTGTGATGAAGTTCAAAAAGCGGTGTTTGGGTTACAAGGTTCTTCAGGCATACACGATGTGGAAGCCTTTGGTCTTATTGACCGAGATAATCGAACAGGCAGAGATATAGGGACGTTAGTTGAAAGCAATGTATTTGCCTTAGAAGTATACTCGGCTGAGGCTCTTTACTATTGTTCAGATGCTATTTCTGCTATTGCTGAACGACAAGCGGAATCTTTAGATGCAGATAAAAATGAACTTATTAAGTTGGCTAACGAACAAGCAATTAATGCTTTAAAGAAACAAGCAAGAAGGATGGCCGCTCGAAGGTGTGAACGGCAAGTAAAAGAAAGCATGTCTAAAAGTCTGAACTGGGAGATGATCAGGGATAACCCAACTCAAGACATTCAAGTTTCTACCGATAACCCGTTCACGGATGAATTATGTAATTTTAACAAACTTATTGAACAAGAAGACCTGGACAAACTAATAGCCCGTTATCCAGTGCGTGAAAGTTGTGCTTTTGAAATGATAGCACAGTCACTCAGATGTAGAAATAAAGAAGATTATGAACGCATGGTTACTACCCAAATCCGACATGATAATGAATTAGCAGAGAAAATCAAAAAACGCGTCGGTCCACTTTCTTCAAGGCTGGATCAGATAGAGAACTTAAAAACCGTATAATTGAAGGAGTTTCTGAATTGCAGATTTACGCTGATTAAACGGGTTTAAGAGGTATCAAAAATGCAAGAATACGATGTAGCACTATCATTTGCTGGAGAAGACAGAGAATATGCCAAAACGTTAGCGGATCTTCTTAATAAGAACGGTTATTCGTGCTTTTACGATGAAAACGAGTTAGCAAATCTTTGGGGCAAGAATTTGTATGATTACTTGTCATCGGTTTACAAAGACCGGGCCCATTATTGTATCATGTTCATTTCTCAACACTATGAACAAGAGCTATGGACAAACCATGAACGTCAAATAGCACAGGCAAGAGCATTTAAGGAAAACCGTGAGTATATTCTGCCGGTTCGCCTTGACGATACAGAAATTCCTGGCATTCCTCCGACAGTCGGGTATCTTGATTTACGTTCAATCACAATTGAAAAAGTCTATGAAACTTTAGTAAAAAAGTTATCAAGTACCGCATCACGAAAAACACCATCCGACGACAACAATATTCCTCATCCTGAGAGTGGTAAAGAAAAATCCTTTAATCATGAACCTGATCAAAATGGTGCCACCGAGTCTTCCGATAGTTTTACAGATCAAGACAGAATGAACACAAAGAGTTCCATATCCGAAAATGAAATGTTAGAAATGCAGCACGTTTTTATCTCCTATGTCCATGAGAATGAGGAAATAGTTGAGAAACTTTGCAAAGCATTGGAATCACACAGCATTAAAGTTTGGCTTGACCGGAATGATATTGATCCGGGATCCCGCTGGAAGCAAGCAATTCGGAAAGCTATTCGCGAAGGAGCTTTTTTCCTCGCGTGTTTCTCAAAGGAATACAATAAACGTGAAAAGACTTACATGAATGAAGAACTAACAATCGCGATTGATGAACTACGTCAGCGACCTAAAGACAGAGTATGGTTTATTCCTGTCAAGTTGAATATATGCAAGATTCCTGATTGGCATATTGGTGGAGGTGAAACCTTAAATGACATTCAAAATGTTAAACTCTATAAGGACTGGGACGGTGGTATCCAAAGTATTGTTAAGGTCATTCAGTCTAAAGCGTCTGAATCTACAGAAGATGAAGACACCGCCTCAAAGTATTCTGGAAGTTTTACAGATAGCGACAGTGTGAGTGCAGAAAGTTCCACATCTAACAGAGACCAAAACAAGAAATTGGCTGAATGGCTGTTTCAAGAAGGGAACTTTCTGATGGAACAGAAGGAAATAGGCAGAGCATTAGAAGCTTATTCACATGGTATTGATCTTGATCCGCGTGATGCTGGAGGTTATAATAATCGCGGCCTTGCTTACCGCGAAAAAGGCGATTTTAACAAAGCTATTCAAGACTATAACACCACTATACAACTCGGGCTTGATGATGCCGAAGCCTATTGCAATCGTGGTGTTGCTTATCATGAAAAAGGTGACTTTGAAAACGCTATTAGGGACTTTACTAAAGCAATCCAACTCAAACCTGAACTTGCCCCTGCTTATTACAATCGGGGTGGTGTTTTCTTCAATAGAGGTGATTTTGACAAAGCTGTTCATGACTATAATACTGCGATAGAACTCGAACCCGATTATACCAAAGCATATTATAATCGGGGTAATGTTCACTTTGATAAAGGCAATTTTGACAAAGCGATTCAAGACTATAACACTGCGATACGGCTTAAACCAGATTTTGCCGAAGCCTATAACAATCGTGGTGTCGTTTATGGAAAAAAAGACAAACATAATCTCGCTATTAAGGACTGTACCACAGCGATAGAATTGAAATTTGATTATGCCGATGCATATACCAATCGTGGTGAGTATTATCGCAAAAAAGGCGACATTGACCTTGCTATTAAAGATCACACTAAAGCGATAAAACTCAACCCCAATTCTGGAAAAGCCTATCGCAACCGTGGTTTAGCATACAAAGAAAAAAATGAAGAAACCAAAGCCATTGAAGACTATACTAAGGCAATCCATCTAAAACCTGATTATGTTGAAGCCTATAACAGTCGGGGTGTTGTTTATGGTGAAAAAGGTGAAGTTGACCGCGCTGTCAAGGATTTTAACAAAGCAATCGAACTTAAACCCAATTATGGTCAAGCTTATTATAACCGAGGTAATCTTCACGTCCACAAAGGTGAACTAGACGACGCTATTGTAAACTATGACAAAGCCATAAGACTCAAGCCAGATTTTGCCGAAGCCTATAATAATCGCGGACTTGCTTACCGCGAAAAAGGAGACTTTGACTACGCTTTTGAGGACCTTAACAAAGCGATAGAACTCAACCCCACTTATGGTCAAGCTTATTACAACCGTGGTATTGCCTACGCTAAAACAGGTGAGATTGACCTTGCTATTGATGACTTTAATAAGGCAATAATATTCAATCAGAATGATGCCGAAGTCTATTCCAATCGTGGTGTTGCTTACAGTTTAAAAGGGGAGATTGACAATGCCATCGCAGACTTTAACAAAGCAATAGACCTAAACAGCGATTATGCTGATGCCTATTGCGGTCGTGGTGCTACTTATAGTTTAAAAGGAGAAATTGACAGTGCCATCGTAGACTTTAACAAAGCAATCCAACTTAAATCTGATTTTGGAGCAGCCTATTACAACCGCGGCAATGCTTTCGGTAAAAAAGGTGAGGTCGATCGCGCCGTTGAAGACTATAGCAAAGCAATACAATTCGAACCCAACTTTATTGAGGCTTATAACAATCGTGGTTTAATTCTCTGCAAAAATGGTAACGCTGATCGGGCTATTGCAGATTATGACAAGATAATACAACTTGAACCTGGGTATATGTTAGCCTATAACAATCGTGGTTTAGCATTTTTACATTTGCAAGAATGGGAAAAAGCAAAATCAGACCTGACGACTGCACAAAATATGGGAGTAGATATCATAGATTTATTTCATAAAGTTTACGCGAGCATTACGGATTTTGAACAGAAAACCAGTATTCAGTTACCAGCAGACATCACCGCAATGCTAACTCCCCTGCAGGTATAGCAATTCAACAAAAACTGTTTGAATCGCAGATTACACGGATTACGCGGATTAGTCTTCTGATGTGCGGATATCCTAACCCTGTGAAAAGCATGTTGAAACACCAAACAAAAAATCTGCGTTAATCCGCGTCATCTGTGTAATCCGCGATTCAGAAAAGAGACAATCCGTGTTAACCGAGATTCAGACGTTTTCACAAATCACACAACTATCACTTAACAGTGCAAAAACTAATATGATAAAATGGATAACAAGTAATCGAAATCAGCAGCTTGAGAATTCTAGACAGGTAAAGAAAATGAACAAAGTTAGAATTTTCGCAGACTTCCACAACGCCGACGTAAAAGGCAGGATACGATTGAATTGCACCGGTACGAAGGCAGATCTCAAACGTCAGGGAATTGAATTGCAAGAAGAACAATCCCTGATCATCTATAGCGAAGAGTTGGAGGTAGAGGGAGTCGTTCACTACTCGGAAGAAGAAAATTTGTGGACAGCAGTAATTGATTGGAATGCCATAGAAGAGAATTGACGGAATTAAATACACACGGCCAATACACCTTTCGCACCGCTGGTGCTTGGTAGGTTGTCGTTTGCACGTTCTATATACCTTTCGCACCGCTGGTGCTTCTTTCTGGGAAATGCGGACTTTTTTCATACCCGTCCAGAGCATCTAATATCCGCCTTTCCAATCTTCCATCCCTCTTTCACCCTTCCCTCTTATCCTGAAAATCCTAAAATCCTGAAAATCCTGGTTCAGACAAGTAACCATAACTTTACACACAAAATACAAAACAAAAAAATCCGCGTTAATCCGTGTCATCTGTATAATCCGCGATTCAGATTATTCAGGATTATAACAAGTAAACTCAGACTATATACGTTTATGTTGATACGCAATCAAAAACATGTTATACTTACAGGGAAAAAGCAATTTACTTAACAATATAAATAGAAACGCAAAGGGAAAAATATGTTAGGCGAACGACTAAAACGATTTAGAATCGCACGTGGTATGACACTTGCTGACCTTGAAACCGCTATTGACCGTTTAGTTAGCAGTTCTACGTTGTCAAAGTATGAAAAGGGAATCCGACAACCATCAGCAAAAACACTCAACCGTATTGCTGCTGCTTACGGCATAAAATCGACGCAGTTGTGGGGTGAACCCATGTGTGATGTTGAATCGATTGCTTTCCGAAAAAAAACTAAGCTGGGTAAGAGAGAACAGGAAAGGATAAAAGCTTTCGTAGCGGAAGAGATAGAGAAACGGGTCTGGCTGCAGGAAGAAATATCTAAACAAAATACTCTTGAACTACCGATTTTGGGCACTACAGTCAGCAACCTTGATGATGCAGAAGAAGCCGCATATACCTTACGAGAGACATTGGGTTTGGACATAACCCCTATCAAGAACCTTATGGGTGTACTTGAAGAACAAGGCATTTACATTATTGAAGTCAAGGCAAGTGAAACTTTTGACGGTATTTCTGCCGTAGCACGAGATACTAATGATAAAGTTATCGCTGCAGCAATCGCAATCCGTAGCGAAATCCCTGGGGATCGGCAGCGACTTAACATCGCTCATGAACTCGGACATCTCATCTTGGATATAGACAAGAATGTTGATCCAGAAAAAGCTGCTTTTCGATTCGGTGCTGCTTTTCTCGTTACTGCAGAACAGTTGCGTAAGGACGTCGGTCAAAAGCGAAAACGTTTCTATAATAAGCAACTCTTTGATCTTAAGAAACGATATGGTATGAGTATTCAGGCAATCTTCTATCGCTTCAAAGATTTAGGGATTATTACTGAAGATTATTATAAGAAATGGTGTATTGATATCAGTAGATGGGGATGGAAAAAGAATGAACCAATCAATATACCTACCGAGAAACCGCAACGATTCCAAAAGCAGATAAGATCTGCCATTTCTGAAGGATTTATAACTGAAGGCGATTCAAAACGTCTCCTTAATCAAATAGAACAGTCATCTACTGATCAATCGCTTAGTGAACGGCGTCAATTTTTAGCACTGCCAAAGAAAGAAAGACACCGTATTCTAAGCGAACAAGCGAAAGAGATGGCAGATTTCTACGAAAACGATCCGGAGTGGCGAGAATGGGAAGGAGGCCCCATTGTCGAGTACTAAACCCCTTAATCCACTTCGTGGAGAAGTTTGGCATGTAAAATTCAACCCAAGTGCTGGAAAAGAAATAAGGAAAACAAGACCAGCTGTTGTGGTTAGCGTTGACAACACAGGAAAACTACCGATTAAAATCGTTGCCCCTATCACAGAGTGGAAAGTAGCGTTTTCAAATAAGATATGGCTTGTTAAGATCAAACATAATAAGACAAACGGATTGACAAAGGAATCAGCAGTGGATACCTTACAGATTAAAGGAGTGGACATTCAACGGTTTCGTAAAAAGTTAGGACAACTCACCCCAGCACAGATGGATGATATTACCACAGCAATCGCAGCAATTATTGACTACCAATAATTGGTATAACGCTTAGGGAGCAGATTATTTGTCGCTTCTAACATATATCTTAGCAATGATAAAAGTATCATAAATCTGGAATTCAGGAGCGGGATTTCCATTCTTTAACAATAATCTCTTAGCAATCGGAATACCCATGCCAAAATGCTGAACAAAACCTAATGTTCTCATTGCTTCAGCCAAATTGGGATTCCGATAGTCTGTCAGTCCCAAGTTTCCAAAATTTTCGGCAGTAACATCACCATAAGTACCACCAGGACTTACCACCTCTATTCTGTCATTATACCAGTAAACACGAACGGGGGCATTCGTGCCTTCGTAAGACCTGTGTAGTATAGCATTGCGGGTAAGTTGTTGCAGTGCTTCAAGTGGGTAAAGAGACGTTCGCTTTTCAACAGGACCAGACAGAATATCTACCGAAACCCGGTTATGCGCGATGAGTTTATCATCTAAACGGCGAACCTGATCAGAAATCGCCCCTCGGATTTCTTCACTGTCAATAATTTCATCTGTCAGTTCACCACCATCAATTCTGAGAAACTGAACGTAAGCACCAAATAAGAAATCTTGTGGATTCTTCCCAAGTGTAAGAATTCCAAGGACAGTGGGTATTGGTTGGTCAGCTGCTGTGATCATCTTTGTAACCGCCAATTGCTCATTCAACGTGCGCTCATTCTGTTCCAATATCTCTTGAGAAACAGCTTGGGGTAAGTACTCATAAGTGAACAGTGCTAAATTTAGATCAGAAATGCTGAAGTGGGGATAGGGTACAAGTCAAACGGGCGGTCTCCATATCGCCGTTTAAACTCTACGCGATCAGATTCATCATCCTCTATAATTTGCAATAACTCTGCATCCGTAAAATCACGCATTTCGTTTCCTATTAATTAAGTGTGTATTGACATTTATTTTTTCAACATATAACTATCGTGAACACAATAAGTATAAGATTGCATGAACGGATTTGTCAAGGACAATCTAAACCCTTCAATTAACC
This sequence comes from Candidatus Poribacteria bacterium, assembly GCA_012267415.1. GTDB lineage: Bacteria > Poribacteria > WGA-4E > WGA-4E > WGA-3G > MSPOR6. Next base: position 46,509 of record JAAXGN010000169.1, read on the forward strand.
TAAGTTGCCACCTATGTAGCACAAACTTTTAGTTTGTGTCAAATGGGCGCAAACTAAAAGTTTACGCTACAAATATTGGCTAATTATCAGCATTTTTTCATTAAAGACGGTGTTTCCATTTCTAAAACTTATAGGTAGCAACTTGGGTTAAATTAATATAACACATGCACACGATTCTTACCACGCAAGGTCTCATCAGACAACACAATCGGTATCTCAACGATGGCAACCATCGACCCATCAGTGCTAATAGCAAGCGTATCATAGGGCAATTGTCCCTCAGTCCGATACGTATACAGATATTTTGTCAAACCACTACCACCTTCTGTCAAGTCAAATACCGAAACACCGTGGAGGCTCTCATTCGGATTCTTGCTTCGTTTGGATACTGCTAAGGCAGCATAACGACCAACAGAATCAATACGTAGTCCCTGCGGCATGTTCTCAAGTTTCCACTGCCAAACCTTCTCTCCACCCCATGAATAGGCAAATAACGTCATCCCGTTAGGATGTAGATCAGATGGACGTTGCGCGCCTTTCTGAAGATGATACGGGATATACGTATCACCTGTCACAAACAGCGCAGTGTCGTTAGTCGCACCGATCGTTCCCGTTGTTGCAATAATCGGCACCCCACTAACCTCAAGAGGTGTTGCCAAACTCTGTTTCCATATCGGTTCAGATTGATTTACATCAAAAATGAAAGCACGACCATCGTCTGTTGTCACGTTTACAAACTTGCCGTCTGGCGACATACTTACACCGCGCCAAAAGGTAACACCTTTAAAGTATGGCACAAGTGGTTCAATAGTTGAATGCCATCTCTCCTTACCTGTGCTTGCATCAACTACAGATAGCAACCCATTTCCCATGCCGCTTTCATCTATCACAAGCGCGAGCAGTTTTCCATCAGCACTAACATCAAACCAGCGGAATATTTTCTGCATTGCCCCATCACTTGGAAACTTCCATTTTGCAGCACCTGTTTTCGCATCAAATCGATACAGCAGCGATCGCTTCTGTGGAATATCCGCTTGTGTCCAAGAATGTACGCCAGCAACTAACAGATCGCCATCCGGGAGTGACCGTATACACGATTGACCAGGATAACTTACCCATGCATATACACTCTCAGGATTACTCGGTGTTGAAGTCTCAATGTCATCCGCAGTGCGGTATTTCCAACGAAGTTCCGGTGTATCACCCGTCAATTCATAGCAGTAGATATAGCCATCCGCAGACTGTTCACCAATATACAGCAGCTTGTTATCTGGACTAAAAGCGATGTGCCTAACATACCCCTCAGAAATACGAGTCTTCCAATCTACCTTACCTGAAATCGCGTTAACAATTGCAAGATGTCCCCTATCCGTTGCGACAGCGATCTGATGTGAATCAGAACCGCTGCCAAATGTTAAGGCAGTGGGTTTAGCAGGTTGACGTAGATTTTCCATCAATGACAGTAGGGTATCTAATTCAATCGTTTGAATTAGATACGGGATAGGTTTCAGCGGGGACGTAGCGTCATGTATATGCTTTCCATAACGAAACTGATAACGTTTGTTAGGATGCCATGTAAACTGCAAATGCACACGTTTCTCATCAAGTTGTATAGATGGAACAGTTTCAAATACTGCTCCTTGTGGACCTACTGCAATTCCAGATTCTGAACCGAGCTCAACCGCAGCCTTAGATTCAAGCACAACACCTGTGCGAACCCATGCGACATTTAATTCAGCCATCACAACACTGGTGGGAAATGCAGTAAGCAACAAAAATAGACACAAAAATCGAATTCGTTTCATAGATATGTCCTCATATTATAGTGAAACCTAAAAGCATCATTACAATTCCTGGCACGACGGGCAATGAATTGCCCTACTACTAACAGGTGTTTGATGATGGATAAGTTTATGTTTAATTCTAAGTTTTACTATAGATACCAAATATGTCTTGTTATTTCCAATATATTCACAAAATTAATCGGCGACTTTCCATAAACCACGTCCTAACTTAGCACCCAGCAGCACACCGATAAACGTATACGCAAAACCCTCAATAACAATGCGGAGCCAAATATACCAATCAGCATAGAAAAGACGGTAAAACAGAATCGAAAGTTGAAAGTCAACATAAACAGCAATTGCATCACAGATACCCAGAACGACTCCCCACATCAGTAGACCACGTCTATGGACAAGGAAAAAGCCTCCCTCTAACAATAACACGCTTGTACCTGTAAAGATAATCGTCATCGGAGTGAAGAGTCCAAACGTAACACCCCCGAGTAACAAACGCACCGCAGAGACAAGAAGGATAACACCACCTTGACTGTAGGTTTGCGATGTACTATGTTCTCCTCTCTTCTTATTCGGTTCACCGCCAATGTAGATTAACAATGCTGTGAGTAAGGCATAGTAGAGAGTCTCATTAACCAATCCTGTCACCAGCACAGAGAAGGGACCAAACACTGCTCGGATGAGGTTTAGGAAAAGTGTTGATGGTACAACAACCGTCACAAAGACTGTTGTCCCGAAGAGTGCAATAACAATCAACTGTTTCGTTGTGAAACGGACAAAGAATTGACGGTGAAATCGTAGAATTATGACAAGTCCAACACAACTGGCAATCACTGCCAAACCACTTACATACAGCGCATGCCTATTGGGAACTACGATATGTAGCGGTCTTTTCTCACTCAGAACTGTGCTATCACTGCCCCAAACCTTCACGGCAATGTTACGTTCATACGTACCCGTTTCAGCAGATTGCGGATGAAAATAGATAGGTAAAGAGATAGCGGTAACGTCACCTGCTGGTAAACTCGCTAAACTGATGCTTCTATTTGTGCCAGCATTTACCGTATCAGGTGGTGCTAAAAACGATACCACATCACCACTATTCACATCACGGTTGATTGATGAGACAACGACATGTATAGTTTCTTCTCCTCGATTCTGTAGACGAATAGTCTGATAGGATATTGGCACATAAGGGTCAGTCTGTTCTGTTCCAAGCCAACTGAACAGCGGACGAGGATGATAAATCGTATCTGTCCGTTGTCTTAGATCCACTATTCCTGCCACATCCGTTGGCATATCTATTGACACAACAGAAATTTTATCTGCGATCTCTGAAACAGCGGCTACTCGTATCTGTACCGTAGTCTTGTGCTCCCATGTTTCGCCATCTAATGTCGTGAAACGGACCGATCCCGTTATTTCTTGTGCATCTATAGCAGTATCAGAAGTCTTCAATCCTAATTCATGGAACCAGACTTCAGATGCAACATGAAACGTATCTGAAGTTGAAAGACATATCTGATTTTCAACTGTCTCTATTTTCCAGTCTGCCGGTACACGGGTAATAGCATAAGTTGAGGGTAGACAGAGTTCCAGATTAAAGGTAGTTGGGATTTTTCCGTTTTTTACAATCACTGTGGCTGTCATCTCACTATCGCGTAGCACAAGCATCTTCTGATCCTTCTTTACAACATCCGCGTCAGCTGTTCCATAAGGGATAGCAATTTCCAAACTACCTCGCGGATAGGTACGTGGTGCAGTTACAGTTTGTTCACTTATTTGATCAGCGTGTGAGATCGCTTCAAATCTATAGGTTTCACCTTCTTGCCACGCAAAATACACGGTTTCTATCTGTCGTGGTGCTGTTGGAAAATTGAGTTGAGTCACCAACACACCATCGGAAGTGAAGACAGACACCTGCTTAATCGGTGCTTCGTCTGTAAAATGTAATTCGGCACCGAGATGCACAAAGGTAATCTGCCAAGATAGAGATGCATCTTCTGTTTTCGGCGCGCAACCGATGCACAGTATGCAAAGAATAGGTAAAAATCCCCTAGTAATGTATAACGTACGCATACAGAAACCTAAAATTTACAGGACTTACGCATTTTTTCTTAAAGTCCCACTGATAAGGGGATTTAGGGGTTAAAAAGACTAAAAACACTGAAGTACCGGACTATTTAACCCCCCTAACCCCCTTATCAAGGAGGGAATGCGTAAGTTCTGATTTAGAAATGCCGTGACACAAGAATTAAATCAAGGATGTTAACCACACCATCCCGATTCACATCACCTGTTATGCCAGGGCCTCTTTGTCCAAAATCCCTACTAACTATGACAAGGTCTTTTATATCAACGAAACCGTCATCGTTGGTATCTTCATTTCTCGGCATTAGTTGTACAACTGCAACCTTGTCAGTGCCGTAACCCAGATCGTAGGTTTTCAAGAGCGTCTCATCAGGAGCCATGACGAGAAGCGTAGACAATCCGCTCTGTGTCCAATCCGGTTTAGCAATATAGAGGTTGCCATCTGGACCAAAAACCATTCCTGAACCACCTGCAAATTCTGTAAGTGTGTCATTTCTGTCCCGTATCCATTTTTGATTTGGAACATCGTAGATAAGTAACCCCGGATGTTGCCATCCACCTTGGATAAACAACTGTTTCTGTGCGTTAATTGCAATTGATCCCGGGGTCGTCCGCGTATTGACCGTAGTTATAATTTCATCGGTTGTCGTGTCTATCAATACAAGACGACCTGATACCATATTGTAATCACCGGTTGTTTTTGCAATAACAGTGGAATCACCATCGTTCACAATGCCAGTAGTGTTGATGGGTGTAGGAATGGATTTCAATACCGTATCTGTTTGCGTGTCTATTACAGTTACACTGCTTTGGTGGTAGATAGATCTTCCCGCTGCTGCATCCCACTCCCATGCAGGATTGGTCACATAAGCTTTCCCATTGAGAATTGTGATACCTGTAGTCTTGTTGAAAGATGGGTCCGTAATGATTTTGGTAACCCTACGACTATCAAGATTAACGACATGAACTTGATGTGCGTTATCACATGTAACATACATTTTATTCGAACTAACAAGTGCCATCTGCTGTGGGTAAGCACCGAGTTCAATCGGAATATGACCAATAGCCTCTCGCTGTTCAAGATTAACAATTAGAATACCATCATTCAAAACATCAGAGAACGGTTTGAAACGAGTAATATAGGCAAGATGACCATGTATAAGCATACCACTTGGCACATCACCGATAACGACGACTTCATCGTCTATGGCACGTTTCAGATTCGGTTCATCCAAATCAATAATTGAAAGTGAAGAAGTAATACCCCAATCGTCCTTATCTAAAGCATTCACAACAACAGCAAGGTTGTCAACTTCCGATTGTGAAAAGACAGGATTAACAAGGAAGGTGAAGAGCATCGCGCTAATACATAGCAACACATGCAGTTTAAGGTTTGAAATGCGTGAGAAACGTCGCCAAAAGAAAAATACTGTGTTCATTAATACCTCCGTAATGAAACAAGAAACCCCTGCTTCCGTTGAAACAGAGGGGACAAAGGCGACACTTCACATTATTGAAAAGTGGGTTGAATCCTGTAGCATGTATATAAGGTGGATTACCTTATGTTATTAATCTAATGTTGTTCTGACAGGATCCTGCTGTGCTTTGTTCCACCGCTTTCCCGCGAAAGCAGAAACGTGAAACACGACTCAGGCAGGTCTCCTGACTTCCGATTGTTAACGTAGCGTGTGAGTAAAAACCTTACGCTACTACAATACTCCGCTGTCCTTCCCATCAAACATTGACAGTGGTTTTTCAGCGAAATACCCCTTTTTATGAGGTAGCAATCGTTCACAGTGGCGGGGCCGTGGCGGATTCTCACCGCACTTCCCTATTCTCCGTACTTCGGCACCTGAACCGTTCGTTTATTCAATTATTATGTTTATATTATACTATACTGCCATATTTTAAGCAAATTATTAACTGTTGACGTATCTCATGAGAAGGAGTGTGTAAATATTTTGTCACCATAGAACGTCAATTTAAGAAGAAAAAGTCAATTTATTAGTGTCCTCAGTCCCGTAGGGACGATATGTTTATAGATCATGATTGAACACCCGTTCTTTAGTCCTGTAGGGACGATATGTGCATAATAAGGCAAGAACATAAACATATCGTCCCTACGGGACTAAAGAGGGTTAACCGTACGTATTTCTATAAACATAGCGTCCCTACGGGACTAAAGTCATACTCATAACAAATTAATCCATGTAAATTGACACATAAGGTGACAAAAACTTAACGTACCAGAGGGAATCCAGTGACAGATACTTTACACACCCCTGAGAAGATTATTGCTTTGATTAACTAATGGAATGTGCTATTATTATTTTAGCGTTGTCCCGGAATGTTTATGACTTATGCCTGAGTGTCTAACAGCTACAAAACAATTCAGAAAAGGGTGATACAATGCGTGCTAAAAAATCTAAAAAAATCCTCATCGGTATTGCGATTATCCTTATAGCTTTTGGTATTTGGTATTACTTTATTGATACCTTGACGATGTCACAGATAGTCGGAGACGATGTAAGTCAAAACGTCGGTATGCTTGTGGATATGTTTGATTCTGATACTGAAATATCAAGATACAATTTCAATAAACTCAAGTTTAAAGTTGGCAAGTGGGATAAAAGACTGGAAGAAATTGATAGAATCAACGATCCAACAAGTAGGGACACAGAACGTGAAAAGGTGATAGGGGAAATCGTGTCTGATCCTACTGTAAAGAAACTAGAGAAACTGATGAATCATATACCAGGTTTTGGTAAAGATGCTGTTATAACTCTATTTGATATCATCAAATGAAGTAATAGAGGAGTAGGAAAATGGTTAAGGGTGATAGTGATGCTGATTCAACTGAAGATATTCCACCAATTATTGGAGGAGTACAACTAAAATACGGTGATGGTGATCCAGTTGAGTATCAAGAAATTGAAAGAATCGAACCGATGTCTAACGATGTTGCAAACGGAAATCCTGGCAGCACATTTAAGACAATCGGTATAATTGCTATATTGTACGGAATTATTTTCGGAATGTTCATATTATTGAATTCGTTTCCTGAGTCCCCACTATTTGGATTTGTACTTGCATTGGGAGTAGTACTGTTCTTTGTCGTTCCAGGTGTGATATGTATAGGCATTTCCAGGATTATTAATTTATTGGATAAATAGAGTTTATTCTTATTGATAAATTTGATGGTTCAGATAAATGAAAAGATTGTTTCTTTCAATTTTCTCGGTGTTAATTACAGTGTTTGCAGTAATCCTGCTTCCTACCTTCGCGCAAGACTACATAACATGGATGTTACCTGAAGGTGCTGTCGCGCGACTTGGCAAAAGCACAATTGATGAGATAGAGTACTCACCAGATGGTACACTTCTCGCTGTAGCAGGTGCAATGGGTATTTGGCTCTATGATGCACAGAGTGGGAAAGAACTACATCTCCTCTTAGGAAACACAGAAAATCTCAATGGTATTTCGTTTAGTCCGGATGGAAAAACCATTGCAGGAATAAGTAGACTCAGCGTGCGTCAGTGGGATGTCGCATCAGGTTTGCATTTAGGAAAACTCACATCACATTCTGGCTATAGTATGGCGTATAGTCCTGATGGTAAACTCATTGCAATTGGCGGATATGATGGCGGTGCAAATGATGTCATCTATCTACTGGATGCCGAATCTGCTGAACGTTTACACGTTTTCGGGAAACATAAAGGGAGAATTACAAGCGTATCCTTCAGTCCTGATGGTAGTATGCTCATCAGCGCAGGTAGAGACGGTTACATTCATCTATGGGATGTCGTCTCTCGTTCACATCTGTGGACTTTCAAAAGACAGAAAATACTTAGAAGTCATAATTCAGGTGTTACAAGTGTCAAATTTAGTCCTGATGGACAAATAATCGCAAGTGCAAGCGAGAATGGCATCATCCGGTTGTGGAATCCTGAACCCGGTGATCACTTACGTGTTCTCAGAGGACATCAAGGTAGAGTAGGTAGCATTTCTTTCAGTCCAGATGGGAAAACAAATCGCAAGCGGAGGTATGGATCATGTTATGCGTTTATGGGATGTCGAATCTGGGAAACTCATATATACTTTTGAAGGACATACCGAGCATATTCGATGTATTTCTTTCAGTCCAGATGGAAAAACAATCGCAAGCGGGAGTTGGGACCAGACGATACGCTTTTGGGATGTCATATCTGGTAGACAGAAGACAACTATCACCGGACATACTGGAGCACTTAGGAGTATAACGATAAGTCCGGATGGGAAGACAATTGCAGGTGGTTATTTTGATGACTACATTCGTCTGTGGGATATTAAGTCCAATCAACAGGTGCAAGTTCTCAGGGGACATGAAAATTCTGTTGAGAGTGTAGCATTCAGTCCGGATGGAGAATTGATCATAAGTGGAAGTCAGGACAAAACTGTTCGTCTGTGGGATGTTACTTCTGGTAAACATTTACACACATTTATAGGACATAGGGATAGAGTGTTTAGTGTAGCATTCAGTCCGGATGGACAGACAATCGCAAGCGGGGGTGATGACAAGACCATTCGTTTATGGGATGTTGACTCTAAAACACATCTGTTTACGCTTAGAGGACATTTTTCAGAAGTTGCTTGTGTGTCATTCAGTCCTGATGGGAAAACAATCGCAAGCGGGAGTCATGACAAAACTATACGTCTATGGGATGTTGTTTCTGGAAAACATCTGCATACCTATCAGGGACATAAAAGGACTGTTGAAGGTATTTCATTCAGTCCAGATGGAAAAACAATCGCAAGCGGGAGTTGGGACCAAACCGTCCGTCTATGGGATGTTAAATCAAGAACCAATTTGCTGACATATAAAGGTCATACCAGTTGGGTTCGATGTTTAACATTCAGTCCAGATGGAAAAACAATCGCAAGCGGTGGCTCTAACAGAACAATCCAACTTTGGGATGTTGCGTCTGGTACATCTACGCGCACCTTCAATGAACATTCATCTATATTAAGCCTGTCATTTACGCCAGACGGTAACACATTAGTTAGTAGCAGTATCGGCGGCAGTCTTCTTATTTGGGATCTTGCACCTAAGAACAGTAATAGTCATGACGATTAAAGGTCTATGTCATATTAAACATGATACAGATCAATAGTCAAGGTATTACAAAACAAAAGAATTGAATTGGAGTAATTAATGTTCAAGAAACCAACTTAGGAATTGGCAAAGGTAACCACTGACTGGTCTGAAATATATATTCGGTGGAAACACTATAATAAAAATATTTGCATTAAAACATAAAACATGGTACTATACTATTCATAATATCTAAGAAATACATAGTTGATGAAAAAGAATATGCAAAATAATTGTCCACATTCCGACTCACATAGAATACTTAACCATTGGCATTGGTGGCGTTCCAATTCCAGCAAGGGGGTGTGTGCGCGCTAACGAAATTTGGTCTATTCTATTCTTCACATTACTGGTAAGCCTTATGCACACAAACCTCAGTGGCATAAGGGTTTTTTGTTTAAAGACACTAATGCTTAGTCAACATGGTATTGCAGGTCGCGATTCGGAGATCGCTCCTACAGAATCTTTTGTATTGTAGGAGGGAACTCCGATTCCCGACTTCTTAGTGCCATAAAAAAATACTTGACTAAGCACTAAGGAGAAATCATGGAAATATTATCTGAACTCAAGTATGATCGCGACGGATTAGTCGCTGCCGTTATACAGGATAAGACAAACAACGAAGTCTTAATGGTCGGTTATATGAACGATGAAGCAATAAAACAGACGTTATCAACGGGTCGTGTCTGCTTCTGGAGTCGGTCCCGTCAGAAACTCTGGATAAAGGGGGAGACTTCAGGACATACACAGACCGTTGAGTCTGTCGCTGTAGATTGTGACGGTGATGCCTTGCTCATAAAAGTTGAGCAAAAAGTGGCAGCATGTCATGTAGGCTATCGCTCCTGCTTCTTTCGGGAAGTCTCCCCCGATGGTGAGTCAACGCGTGTGGTAGGTAAGAAGATTTTTGATGCAGATACAGTTTATTAATCCTTGATACGTTTGGCTTAGGTGGAAGGATGGAAGAAATATCAGGGATGCTAAGAATATGAAAAGGAGTCATAAAATGTATTATCCAAGTTTGGAGGAATTCCAAGAAAAAGCGGCAGAAAAAAATGGAGGCAACACAATACCTGTATACCGTCCAATTTTAGCGGATATGGAGACGCCGGTGTCCGCATTCTATAAATTAATGCCCGACAATTTTGCATTCTTATTGGAGAGCGTTGAAGGTGGCGAAACCGTTGCACGATACTCATTCTTAGGCAGTCAACCCTCAGTCCTGTTCCAAAGTAAAGGACATCAAGTGACAATTGAATATCTGGATAAGGGTGAAAAGGTTTCCATGGAATATGAAGACCCGTTAACAGCACTTGAAGAACTGATGCAAAACTACAGACCTGTTAGTGTTGAAGGTTTACCGGAATTCCACGGCGGCGCAGTTGGGTATATGAGCTATGATATGGTGCGTTTCGTTGAAGAACTACCGGATGATAACGAAGATGAACTGCAAATCCCCGATTGTTTCTTCATGATCGCTGAAACACTTCTCATCTTTGATCACGTGAACCATCAGATTAAAGTCGTCGCAAATGCACATATTGATGATGATGTTGACACCGCTTATGCCGATGCTATCGCTAAAATTGATGAATTGATCGCAAAACTCACGACTGTTTCAGAGAGCATTGCAATCGGCAATAGGCAGCAAGATACTGAGAGCTATCCAGAACCTATCCCCGACCCACAATCGAATTTCACAAAGTCTGACTATGAAAACGCAGTCCGCCGTGCAAAAGAGTACATCGCAGCGGGTGACATTATACAGGTCGTGCCATCACAACGATTTAGTCGTCCGGTCTCAGTAGACTCATTTGATATTTATCGCGCATTGCGAGTCGTAAATCCATCACCCTACATGTACTATCTCAAGTTTGATAGTTTCGACATTGTAGGGGCTTCTCCCGAAATGATGGTAAGAGTAGAGGATGGGATTGTCCAGACTGTGCCAATTGCTGGCACACGGCCACGTGGAAGGACGACTGAAGAGGACCAGGCATTAGAAGCGGAACTTATTAATGACCCGAAGGAGCGCGCGGAACATGTCATGTTAGTGGACTTAGGACGGAACGATCTCGGACGCGTGTGTGAATATCATACCGTCAAGGTAACCGACCTGATGATAGTTGAGCGATTCTCACATGTCATGCACATCGTTTCACACGTCGTTGGACGTCTACGTGAAAATCTAACTGCTTTTGATGTCATCCGTGCGTGTCTACCAGCGGGAACACTCTCAGGTGCACCGAAGATACGTGCAATGGAGATCATAGATGAACTGGAACCTACCCGACGTGGCACCTACGGGGGAACAGTCGGATATTTCAGTTTCTCAGGGAGTGCAGACACTGCGATTACAATAAGAACAGCAGTTATCAAAGACGGTACTGCTTATGTGCAAGCAGGTGGTGGTGTCGTTGCTGATTCCGTACCCGAAAATGAGTATTACGAAACCGTCAGTAAGGCGTGGGCGATACTGACTGCTATTGAAATGGCACAACAAGGTTTGGTGTTATAGGGGTGTGTAAAGTTTTGGTTATAATCCCCAAAAATACGCTGTAGGCGGTGAATGCCTAAATGGCATTCATAC
>JAAXGN010000169.1:58127-69222 GCA_012267415.1 Candidatus Poribacteria bacterium
CATACCGTTGATTTCTTGATTTGATCTCCGATTCCCGACAGGTCGCGATTCGGAGATCGCTCCTACAAGTCTTATCTGAATATTTCTACAAAAATTTTACACACCCGTGTTATAGGAGGAAAAAGATGGTTTTAATGATTGACAACTACGACTCTTTTACATACAATCTTGTGCAGTATTTCGGTGAGTTAGGTGCGGATTTAGAGGTACATCGCAGCCGAAAAATAGGTATAGCCGAATTAGACGCACTGGCACCAGAACGAGTCGTGATTTCACCCGGTCCCTGCACACCACGAGAAGCGGGGATTTCCAACGATACAATCAAACACTTCGCTGGAAAAGTGCCGATTTTAGGCGTATGTCTCGGACATCAATGTATCGGAGACGTGTTTGGCGGTGAGATCGTCCGTGCCGATAGACTAATGCATGGTAAAACATCCATGATATATCATAATGGAAACGAACTTTTCAGGGGTTTGGACAACCCATTTGAAGCCACACGCTACCATTCTCTTATCGTCAAAAAAGATACATTGCCAGCGTGTCTTGAGATCACTGCATGGACTGACCAGGACGAAATCATGGGAATTCGCCACAAAACCTTACCGATTTGGGGTGTGCAGTTTCACCCAGAATCCATTCTGACTTCATCCGGAAAGGATTTGTTAGGGAACTTCTTGGCATTACAGTGAAACCTAAAAATATCATTACACTGGTTGGCACGACGGGCAATGAATTGCCCTACTACTAACGGGTGTTTGATAACAGGTACTGGAAAGGATTTGTTAGGGAACTTCTTGGCATTATAGTGAAACCTAAAAATATCATTACACTGGTTGGCACGACGGGCAATGAATTGCCCTACTACTAACGGGTGTTTGATAATGGGTAAATGTATGTTTAATTCTAAGTTTTACCATATAAGTGCGACATAGATAAAACATCTCAATTATGATAAATGAAACGAAAGACAAAACACCTATACCCGTTATGGTTTCTTGGTCGTCAGGTAAAGATTCCGCTTGGGCATTGCACGTTTTACGTCAACAACCCGACAGATATGATGTGCGCGGCATCTTTACCACTGTCACAAAGACTTTTGATCGTGTTTCAATCCACTCAACCCCCGCATGGGTATTAAAACAACAAGCGGAAAGACTGGGTATCCCGTTGTACGTAATACCCATTCCGTATCCTTGCTCAAATGAGATATACGAAGCAGCGATGCGGAAATTCCTTGAAGACGTAGAAACGCTACCGAGTCATTTAACCGCTTCACATTTCGCATTCGGAGACCTATTCCTTGAAGACATACGTGCATACAGAGAGGAAAAACTCAGCGGTACTGGATTCACACCAATTTTCCCTGTCTGGGATGAGGATACGGCACAACTCGCGCGAGAGATGATCGCAGCTGGTATGCGTGCGATAATAACTGCTCTCAACCCGATAAAAGTTCCTGCTGATTTTGCTGGAAGATGGTTTGACACAGAACTCCTTGCCGATTTACCTGACGATGTTGACCCGCTCGGTGAGAATGGCGAATTCCATACATGTGTTATTGATGGTCCTATGTTCAGTTCACCCGTTGATGCCAAACCCGGCAGAATCGTCCAGAGAGATATTGTCTCTGCATCCACAGATGAAGATGACAAGATTCATGCAAGTAATACCAGTCCTCCGACTTATGTGTATGCTGACGTAGTACCTTTGTAGAGTCCGTAACTGTCTAATTTCTCACGTTCTTATCTAAACTATCTCCTTTTTGTGCAGAATTATGCACCCGATTCACTGTCTCGCAGTGTCACTATAGGGTGAAATCGGAGGCAAACCATGAAAAACAACGATACACGATTAATTCGTCTGACGCTTGAAGGTGATGATAGTGCCTTTGCGAAGCTTGTAGAAAAATATCAGAAACAGGTTCACGCGTTGGTGTGGCGAAAAATCGGTGATTTCCATATCGCTGAAGAAATTACACAGGATACATTCCTGAAAGCGTATAACAATCTCGCTACACTGAAACAGTCACAGAGTTTCGCAAGTTGGCTTTACGTTATCGCTACCAGTCGTTGTAACTCATGGTTGCATAAAAAGTATCGACGGACACAGCTAATGCAGGATATAGATGGCCTGCATCCCCAGCAAATTACATATTCTGAGCATGTGCTTGAAGAAAACGAACGGATCGCTGAAGAAGCACAACGCGAAGTCGTTAAGAAACTACTGGCGAAGCTTGGTGAAAGCGAACGCACTGTCATGACATTGCATTACTTCGGAGAGATGTCGTGTTCAGAGATAGGTAAGTTTATGGGTGTATCTACCAATACAATAAAAAGTAGACTCCGTCGCGCACAACAACGTCTGCAGAAGGAGGAAACGATGATAAGAGAAGCATTAGACAATTTCCAGATCACACCACATCTCACTGAGAATGTCATGCGTGAGATTTCGCGTGTCAAACCTGCAACACCGACCAGTAGCAAACCTTTTGTGCCATTAGCACTATCTGCTGCCTCAGCCATTTTAGTTGTTTTACTGATAGGTTTTGGCGCACAGAATCTACTCAGGTTTCAAAAGCCGTATAGTTTAGAGTCAACATCAGAGCGAACGATTGAAATCGTTGAATCACAGATTGTATTGAAATCCCCCATTAAACCGGCAATAAACAATCAGGTTGGTCATTCTAAGGTTCTCAGTCAGAATGAAGGACTGGGACGGAACACAGATACACAGTTATCCGCTGCAGAACATTCGGATGATGTAAAGATTCCTGCTGCAGATGCACAATGGGGTCAAACCAACGGTCCGTATGGAGGGAGTATCCTGACACTATTCGCTACCTCTGAAGGTATACTATTAGCGGGAACAGGAAGGGGAGGCATCTTTCGTTCAACAGATTATGGGGATTCTTGGTCACCTGTCACTGTTGAAATAACTGAGTTTAATGAAGGTTATGACGAGTCAGTTCAGACTTTTGGACAAAAAGAGGATACCATCTACGTGAGTATGTCTACAGGATTATATGCGTCAACCGATAGCGGAAAGACATGGCATTATGTTGCTAACGACCTACAGGATGAATCGATCACAGGTATCATAATTATTGGGAATCGTATATACATTAGCACTTATCCTGCAGGAGATCGTATAGGAGGAGTATGGTACTCAGATGATGCAAAGTCGTGGAAACCGATAAACGAGGGTTTGGCAGATGGAAGGATACGTGAATTTGCTAATATTGGTACGACCCTTGTTGTTGGGACTGCAGAGGGTGGTGCTTATAGAAAAAAGGCAACAGATAATTCGTGGCATCCGATCAATTCAGCATTTAAGACACAGACTAATATGGAAGAACAGAATGGTAAGTCCCATCTCCCCAGATCCGTATCAGATCTGTCTCAAAATCCGAATTCATTGAGAATTCGTGTTGACTCATTTGCTGTTATGGATAATCTACTTTACATGGGTGCAATTTCTGACAATGACAAAGGTCTATTCCGGTCCGATGATGAGGGTGATTCTTGGACGCGTATCACAGCAGAAAAGATGAACCATACCGTTGAAGCTATGGATGTTTCTGGATCAACACTGTATGCAAGTACTTTTGGTGGCGGCGTTTTCCGTTCAGATGACAAGGGGGATTCTTGGATACCAGTTAGTGAAGGTATGACAGATCAAGTGGTTAAATCGTTAGTTGCAGTTGATAAGGAGACTGTTTTTGCTGGAACGATGGCAGTCGGTATTTTCCGCACAAAAGATGCGGGCAATTCATGGACGGAAGTAAATACTGGCATAATGAGTACTCAAGTGGCCAATTTAGAGGTACTCGGAGATAGAATCTATGCTTTGACACTTGCAGGCAGTAGACTTCTCTATAGTGGAAACGGTGGTGAATCATGGGAATCTATAGAGATGCCTCCAAAACCGATTTCATTCAGTTATTCTAAGATATCAGCATTGAATGGAAAATTATACGTTAGTGCCACGCGATTCGCACCTAACAGCCATGGGGGAGTAGTTGGTGGTATTTTCCAAATAGATGAACAGAACAACACATTGATTGAAGTAAAAATAGACAGGGAGATGTACGCTATAGAATGTATGCATATTGAAGGGACAACTTTCTATGTCGGTACTCAAGGACAAGGTGTCTTTCTTTGGAATGAAGGTTGGGATTCATGGCTTAATATAGGGTTAGAGGGTCATTTTATCACTGATATTTCGCTATATGATGCTAATATCTATGCAAGTACAGACACAGGTGAAGTCTATCGCCACAAGCATGATGGAAAAGCATGGGAACTTATCAGAGATATAAAGAAAAATATTTTGTTCGCACAATCAAGGCAGATTGACAACAAACTCTATGTCCTGTCTGCCGGAGAAGGATTAATTAGATCTATAGATGACGGTAATTCATGGACACAATTAAACCGGGGTATAGAACAGGTCTCAATTGAAACTGTAGAAATGGATGCTTCTGATTTCTACATCGGTACATGGCGACACGGCGTTTACAAATGGCACCATAAAGATGAGAAGTGGGAACAGTTAGGAACACTAAATCGACGGCTAGTTCAGTCTTTAGCAATTTCGGGTAGTTATCTCTACGCTGGCACCAGTACAGGTGTATATCGTATTGAGATTGAGAAATAGGGTTTTTATGGTTGGCTTTAATTTGCATTGCTCTTTCGTCCCGTAGGTAGATTAAATAAATATTTAGGTAATCCAATCCATCAGAACTATCGTAGGGGCTGGGTTTCTCAGACCGCATATTATCGGTTTCCCCATTCCCATATTACCCAATTAATAACTTAATCTTCATACGGACTAAAGACATACCAATACCCATTAATCACCTTAAAGAATACCGTTTATAGTAGCACATTTCATTGTTCGTTTCTGACGTTGTGAACGGCACACGGAGTGTGCCTACTACTTTTAAGAGCATATTTTATATCTGTATTTTTTATGCACACACCTCAAATACAAATACAGGTCTACAAACCACTGTCTGCCACAAACTTTACACCCACCTAATCATTCCACTATTCGCTGAGAACTCATGGTATAATATAGGTCAAACTCTCTTTTTCAGAATCATGCACCCGATTCACCGTCTCGTGGCATCCTACAGGGTAAAAACGGAGGTGAGCCATGAAAGACAACGATACACAATTAATCAATCGGACGCTTGCAGGTGATGATAATGCCTTTGCAGAACTTGTAGAAAAACATAAGAAACAGGTTCACGCGCTGGTGTGGCGGAAAATCGGTGATTTTCATACCGCAGAAGAGATTACACAAGATACATTCCTGCATCTGATGGAACTATCCGTTTGTGGGATGCCGATACAGGAAAACAACAACTCACACTTACACAACACTCAGAATCGCAAACTGCATTGGCATTCAACACTTCCAGGCAAACCAATCTGAGTGATACTTCTAACAGGACACTTACCAGTGTGGGAACGAGTAACTCACATTATTTCGTGTCGGTTTGGGATATTGATACTGGAAACAGACTTTTTATTGATAGAATTGAAAAGGGGCATCACATGTGGGACGGTGTTGCCATATCTCCAGACGGGAGTCTATTTGTAACCAATGAAAGGGTAGTGCGTTTATGGGATACGCAGACAGTAAATGTTTTATCCACGATTGGGGGTAATGAATATGCAAGTTTTGGAAATAGAGTGGTATTTTCTCCTGATGGTAAACGCCTTGCAGTAACTGCGCGTAAAGACAATACGATACAAATATGGGATATGCCTAACCGAAAAACGCTTTGTAGACTGAAGGGACATACAACCTATGTTTACAGTTTGGCATTTTCACCCGATAACAAAACTATCGTCACCTCAGGTTGGACAGCTAAGGACGTAACAATAAGGTTGTGGGATACCATGACCGGTGAGCTGCTTGCATCTTATCCAGACCAAGGTGCAGTAGCATTTGCACCAGACAGGAATACCTTTGTCGGTGGTACACACATTTATGCATGGAATCCTGAAACTATCCAATACGACCGTACAGTGCGATTGGAAGATGTTTCCAAATCTAATCCGCCAACTGCACTTACATTTTCTCCAGACAGATCAATTATTGTCAGTGGGAATAGGGAT
Organism: Candidatus Poribacteria bacterium; assembly: GCA_012267415.1. Lineage (GTDB taxonomy): Bacteria > Poribacteria > WGA-4E > WGA-4E > WGA-3G > MSPOR6. Next base: position 64,259 of record JAAXGN010000169.1, read on the forward strand.
GGCATTATTCGGTTGCGAGATTCAACTACTGGTAAGATTATTTCTAATCTTGCAGGACATATAAACTGGATATCACAGTTTGTATTTTCTGAAGATGGAAAAACCCTTGCTACCAGCGGTGCCGATGGTACAATTCTCTTATGGAATTGGGATGAAGTTCTTAAGGAATTGACTGGAGAATAGTAGACTGTCTACCTTTGAATTACATTTGAAGCCGTTTGTAGTAGGGCAATTCATTGCCCGTTCTCCCCGCAGAAACGGGCAATGAATTGCCCTACTACAAACGGGAGCACCCCAAATTTTGATTAAACAGACCAATAGAAGAAGTTTAGACAATTATATATGTAATTTTTTTCGGAAACATGCAACCTTTATAAGTCAAATAGCATCTTTAATATAAAAGATTAGTCTATTTGTGAGGTGTTCCATGATTAATGATGATGCTGAATTGATTAAACGCACACTTGCAGGTGATGCACAAGCCTTTGCTGAACTTGTAGAAAAATATCAAGAACAGATACACGCCTTGGCGTGGCAAAAGATTGGTGATTTTCACACAGCACAGGAGATAACACAAGATACCTTTATCACTGCGTACCAGGAACTTTCAACCCTCACACACCACAACCGCTTTGCAGGATGGCTTTATGTCATCACAAGCAATAAATGTAAAATGTGGCATCGTAAGAAACGTCCGCAACTGCAATCTCTTGAGGAAACAGATCCTAAGGAGTTAGAAGAGGCGTATTATTCGGAACATGTTTCTCGTCAACGTGAAGAAGCATCAATACAGAAGCGAAGAGCAATTGTTCGCGAACTGCTTGATAAACTCCGAGAGAGCGAACGGACAGTCGTTACAATGCATTATTTTGCCGGCTTAACCTGTGAAGAAATTGCTAAGTTCTTGGGTGTATCACCGAATACGGTAAAAAGTCGGTTGCATCGCGCCCGAGAGCGACTAAAGAAGGAGGAAGCAGTGATTCGAGAAAATTTTAGCAGTTTCCAGCTGCCAACACAAATGAAAGAGAACATCATCAACGAGGTTTCACGGAAAAGTCCGGTAGCACCGTCAGGAAGTAAACCTTTGATTCCATTAGCAGTATCTGCTGCCTCAGCCATTTTAATTGTTTTACTGATAGGTTTTGGCACACAGAATCTACTTAGCTTTCAAAAGCCGTATAGTTTAGAATCAACATCAGAGCGAACGATTGAAATCGTTGAGTCACAAATCGTATTGAAATCCCCCATTAAACCGGCAATAAACAATCAAGTTGGTCTTTCTGATGTAAACGGTCAAAATAACGGTATAGGTCAAAGACTAAACGCAACACCGATTACCAATGCAGAAGCAGATAATGATATTTCCAGTCAGAAACGAGTATGGCGCGAAACAAATGGACCTGTAGGCGGGGAAGTCGCTAACCTCTATGCAACAGAAAATGGAGATGTATTTGCTGGAACACGGAGCGGAATTTACAAACTCACAGATGATGGTGCAGGATGGAATCTTATCAATTCACGTGAGATTTTCTCACACAGAGAACAAATGAGCGGTATGGGATCCGGACCACTGGTAGAAAAGGACGGTATACTGTATCTTGCCACAGATAAAGAGATCTTGTCTTCAACAGATAGAGGGAAAACTTGGAACACCCTCTCTGTGCATCCAGGAGGTGGACTTATCGGTTTGGAGATATTGGAGCAAACATTTTACCTGTGCCTGATTGATGAATTCCCCCTTTCAGATGATAACGGTGTATACCGTTCAGAGGACAATGGTGCATCATGGGTTCGGTTGACACCGTTTGATAAGAAATACCCAAACATTGAACCTCGTGCAATTGCTGTTATAGATAATACAGTCTTCGTGGGCACTAATAAAGGACTCTATCGTCTTAATGGAAACACATGGGAACAAATATTCCTGGATGAAATAGGCAAAAAAAGTCAGTATTTACCTATAATTTCTATGGAAGTTACCGATAATGCAATCTATGTTGCGAGAGACTACCATATTTGTAATAGTTTTCGTTCTTTTACTATTAAAAAACCAGCACACCAAACTGAAGATTCTTGGGTAGATTTGGAAGACCTTCGTCCAGTACACTTAACTAATGATTCTTTGGTAGAATTACAGGAAATCCCTTGGTCAACAAAACGTGAAATCGATCGTGCACGAGCAGCAACAGGATTGTCATGGGCACTGTTCCAATCAACTGATCAGGGAAAAACATGGAAGAATATTACGCCGAGGAAAAATAAGACTGATAGAAAGGAACTATCAATAGTCAATTTATTCAATGGAATTTCACAGGACAAAAAAGACAGTAAGAAAAAAGATACTAAATCACCACATAAATCAAGTGGATACAGTCCACTGAAAATCATGGTAACCGCAAATAAGTTGATGCTTGTAGATCTAAAGAAACACTACCATTCTTCAGATTCTGGGGAAACATGGAATACCGTAGACACAGATGCTTTAGGAAATGCTTCTGCAATAGTAATGGCAGATGAGGACATCTACTACAGAAGCGGAAACTACGGTATCCATCGCACAACAGATGGTGGTAAATCGTGGCATCAATTCAATACTGGCCTCGTAAATACAGATGTGTGGCAATTGATTGCTGTTGACGGCATTCTTTACGCCAATTCGTTAAATGGATTTGTATATTCAATTGATAGAGGCGAATCTTGGATACCTGTCAATGGTGATACAGGCTATATTACACGGATTGTGGAATCCAATGGAGAAATTTTCGTTAGAGATGATACATTGGGGACACCTCGCTTTTTCCATCTTTCCACTAAAAACAATAGTCTCATCAAAATCAGTGAGATACCTGTTCTTGAAAAAGTTGATCCGTATAAAGACCACCTCCAAATTAATCGGGATGCTCGTAATGTGTTGCATGGGAACGGCCTCTTCTCTGAATCGCAGCTTGGCGGCATTGCTGTTGTCAACGGCACATTCTATGTTGAATACACCTATCAACTCTTCAGATGGAAACCGGGTAATACGCAATGGTTGAACACAGGACTACTGGATAAAGGAGTTAGTCAAGATAGATCTTTTTGCTACGCTAATAATCTATTTATAGATGCTATAGGATTTAGATTTGCAGTGTCTGGAAAGACAGTTTACGTTGGAGAAAAAGAAGGTCAACTTATGCGTTCTCTTGATGGAGGCATGACTTGGAACGATGTTACAGGAAACCTTCCATATCCTATAGATCATTACAAAGCGATAGCTTTCGCAGGTGACTTTGTCTATGTTTCAACCGATAAAGGTGTTGTTATGTCAATTAATGGAACTGATTGGTACACACTCACCGATGCAGAAGGGAAACCGCTTATAATTACTATGTTCGGTGTTGAAGGGACAACGGTTTACGGGGAATCCAAGGGATGTATCTATCAAGTAAGTGATGGTATGACAATGTGGACGCGAGTTACTCCTAATATTCCGTATACAATAACATGCCTTGATGTAGATGGTAACACCCTTTATATAGGAACAAGAACAAAGGGGATACTTCGCTTCTCACTTGATAATTAGACTAATTGCGTATTATGGTAGCACTCCTTATGAAATAGTGGCAATAAAGTAATTCTCAAACCATTGGGAACATTATAGGTTATCAAAACCGCTTTCCAGTGCAAGACGGTATGCCTTTTCCACCTTCACCAATGCACTTTTTATGATTTGGCTGACCCGTCCCTTAGTGATACCGAGTGCTTCGGCAATTTGGATGCCACTCCAATCTTCAAAATACTTCATCTCAAGTGCGCGGCGTTCCTTATCAGTGAGTTTAGCCATAATTTTAGGTAAATACGCACAGAAACTTTCCACTTCAAGCAGACGAATCACTTCATCTTCTAATGCTTCACAGGAACACGCTTCGGAAATCAAACCAGCAACTAATGGGTTCGATCTACATGTATTATCATCATCATCGCAAGGCTGCTCGTCAAGTGGAAACGGTATAAAGCGTAACTCCTTTTTCCGTTCCCACCAAAGTCGTGTACACACGCGTGTCTTAATATAGGTGGTGTAACTTGCACCACTCGGGTGATTCGGGTCATACTTGGGTGTTTCTTCCAGTACTGTTAACATAGCAATCTGATAGAAATCTTTTTTAAGAGTCTTCAATCGTGTGTTTTCTGTAACACAATTGACACATCTGTTGATTGATTCTTTCGCAGAATCAGGGTCTCCGCAAACAATTTTGAACGGACAATTTCCTGCGTAATGTGGACCGCGTTCGTATGTCATAGGTTCCCTCCTTTCAACAGCATCCCCAGACATCTACTTAGCGTAAATATTGTAGGAAGAAATCCGATAATCCGCTTGAAAATAACCTGAGTGTTTTATAGCGGGTATATAGGAATGCTTTTAGTTGTCCCCATTGTATAGTTTTTTTGCCTTTAGGTGATACGGATAATACATCATCACTTATCCAATCTACCGTCTCGTAATTTAATGAATCATGTGTGAGTTGCGTGAGTGCGTCTGTCTCAAGATCATATTTGTAAATATGAAAATTCTGTTCTGGTCCAGCGGGGCGTATTACGTCGAGTAAGACCGGGCGGGCAGTAAAAATGACCGATTTACCATCTTCACCCATCCAGTCTAAACTACCACATTCCAAGTTGGAGGGTATATTCAACTCTTTGGCGGTGCTGCCGTTTTTGTCGCAAATAATATAGCGATGTGCCTTATGGATAAGGTGGATAAATGTTACCTCCTCTTGTTTCTCCACTTCCCAAGTATATTCCTTTTGTGTATAAAGAACCCTTTGACTATCGGGCGACCATTTGGGATGCCATCTATGAATAATCAATCCCCCAGGGCCTTCCCGAGGCATAGGGATAAGCGGCTTAATCTGTGTGCCATTAGACTTCATCACCCAAATCGTCGTTCCCTGTCCACCTATCTCTCGAGGCGTTGAGAACACAAT
>JAAXGN010000097.1 GCA_012267415.1 Candidatus Poribacteria bacterium
GTAATGCGGCCAAAAGACGAATATCACGGGAGACTAGACAGAGCCGGAGCCAGCTTCCGAAGACTGGTGCAGCAGGAGCAACCATTATTGGACTTGCCCCCTCCCAATTCAGGAGTGTACACACACATCTTCAATGCACGGAGATGCTATAGTGCGTCCACGTTGAGTTGACAGTTTATTATAAATTCCAGTGTTGAGGTATGCGGTTCTAAATGTATGGCATTTTCTGTTTCGGTACTTTCCCATGCTTCGGTGACTCCAAATTTTAAGTATGGCAAGCTCCTTCATGCGCGCAATTGATTAAAGCAAGTCCCATGACGATTGCATGTAAAACAGCCGAGTTATCCGAATTTTTTTTACCTGCCAACTGAACTTGGATGCACTATAGTAATTGTAAGGAGATGTTTCATCTAACATCTTATAGAGAAATAATTACTAGCCATATGCAAGATTTCTGTGCAGCCACTACATTCATTTGTATCCAAAAAGATCTCAGAGTATAGTATGGTATACATGTGTGCGGAGTAATACTAATAAAGTGATTAGTACAAGTGTAGAAGTGAAAGCACCTTGTAAATTTTACCACTATTATCAAGATGAGAAAAGAAAATCAATTAATTTGTTATCAACATGCATGCTTACAAAAAGTTACCAAAGGTGCGAAGACGACCTTCTCTCCCAGAAACAAACTCTTGGCACACTTGCTTCAAGTCAAGGTTTTCTGTTTTCTCCTTGTGGATGTGCAGTACCATCAGGTTGTTCAGTCGTTGTTGGCTCATTGTGCTGCGCAGGTATGTCTTGACCCTGCGAAGGGCTGAGAATGAACGCTCAGATGTGGCATTAGTTGCAGGCATCACAAGGAGAAGCTTCATGGCGATCCAGACACTGGAAAAAGCAACACGCTCTGGTATAGAAAGCTCTGATAGTCGCTGAGTGATGTCCTTCATGTAGAGAGGACCTTGATGTGAGGCAAAGAGTGGCTTAAGCAGCAATAATTGAGTGTGAAGCTGCTGATGGGAAAGATCGTCACCATAGATTTCAGTAACTATATCAAGCTCAGAAGTGAAATCTTCACCCAGACAGGCCTTGATAATCAGCTCCTGCAGATTTTGGTAGATCTTGTACCCAGGCTGGTCGAAGCGATCTTTCACAGCAGCTACAGCATGATCCAACACCTCAAAATATATTTGCCGAT
>JAAXGN010000123.1 GCA_012267415.1 Candidatus Poribacteria bacterium
GCAATGAGTAGATACGGGATTCTGGATTAGGCTGCATTCAACCTTGATAATAAATACTCTTGCCCTCTATTTCCTTTGATTCGGTTACAATTACTGCACAACAACTGCAAATTACTAATGTGATCCGTCCCACCAACAGAAGTAGCGATAATGTGATCTACTTCAAGGTGTTGTTGCTGAAAATGTGTTTCGCAGGTGTTGCAATATCCACCCTGTTTGCCATATAACTGCTGCTTGTTTTCTGGTGCGTTATATTTGGGTATATCCCCTAAATCTGTGCGTTCTGGGACATCTTCGCGATGGATAATCTCTTGAAATAACCCCTGATCTGCCTTGATACGCTCAACGACTAACTCCGCTGCCTTCGGGCTTATATCAATGCCTATCCAATCACGCTGCAATCGGTCTGCTGCTACCAATGTGGTCGCACACCCACAGAACGGATCAAGGACGATGCCATTTGCAGGTAAAGATGCTTTGAGAACGCGCTTTAACAAAGCAAGTGGCTTTTGGGTTGGATAGCCAGTGCGTTCTTTTGCTTGCCCATTTAAGATAGCTATTTTCCAAACATCAGCGAGTGCTTTCCCCTGTGGTTTTGGGACATCGTAGATATTTCTGCCTTCGCTTATCCAATGTGGCATCTTGCATATAACATTCGGATTTTCTCTGTCATAGATACGAACAATCTGTCGGCCTCCACTTGACCCAGTATTGTAACCTGTCCGAACCAATTGCCTTTGTCGGTCAGTCATCTCCCCGTATTGCTTGTTGAAAACGTAATTATCAGAAGCGGAATACATTAAGACTATGTCGTGATTACGTTGAAAATATTTCGCAGCATTCGTCCATTTCTCGTAATGCCAAATGATCTCGTTGCGAAAGTTATTTTTCCCAAAGATTGCATCCATTACGAGTTTGAGGTAGTGACTCATCGTTGGATCACAATGCAAATAAATACTTCCGGTTGGCTTTAGAACCCGATGCATTTCCAATAACCGAACCGCCATGTAAATCAGGTATGACTTATCAGAATCGGTCATCGCTGCATGAATAACCCGATTGAGAGCGGGCTGATCAATCTCAATAAGATCAAGCCAAGTAATATCAATGTCATCAAGCGTCCATGTATCCTTAAATTCTGCACCTGCT
>JAAXGN010000047.1 GCA_012267415.1 Candidatus Poribacteria bacterium
AGCCCTTCATAGGCTAAAAAATGATGAAAATTTAATCATTACCAAAGTAGACAAAGGAGACACCACGGTCATTCTCGACCTAAAAAATTACACTAGACTAGCCTACAATCATCTCAATGATCCCACTACATACAAATGCTTGGCCCGGGACCCAACCCCTTCTATAATAACCCGCTTTATAACTTACATAAACTGCCTGGCTGCAGCTGGAGCCATAGATGCACCTACCAAAACATTTTTATTACCCAACCCTGAATATCGCACACAGTACATGTACTTTTTACCTAAACTGCATAAAAATCCAATCAGCGCACGTCCCATCGTGGCATGCAGGAACGGACCAACAGAAACGGCATCGGCACTGTTGGATAAGTTGTTACAGCCACATGCTCAAACATGCAAATCTTATGTTAAAAACTCCACAGACTTCATTCTTAAGATTAAAGATAAACCCATTCCCCCAGACTGCTTGCTGGTCACACTGGATGTGGCCAGCCTGTACACTAACATATCGCACGAAGACGCCTGTGAGGCAGTAGCCCAAATTTTTAACGACAACCCCACGCCTTTTGCACCCCCCACAGAGGTCATCATCACCCTTCTCAACTTTGTATTAAAGAATAATGTCTTTAGGTTTAACGGTAAATTTTATCAACAGCTGCACGGCATAGCCATGGGCACTAAATTAGCCCCAGCACTAGCTACTATTTACATGGCAGGCATAGAAGAGCCCTTTATTGAGAGATCACCGCACAAGCCTCACACTTGGCTCAGATACCTGGACGACATCTTCATGGTCTGGACACACGGTCGTAAGGCCCTAGACACATTCATACAGGAACTAAACCACCTCAAGCCAAGGTTAAAATTCACGTCTGAAATATCAGACACCCAAGCCACATTCTTAGATGTAAAAGTATTTAAAGGCCCCCAATTTAGCACCAACAACACATTAGATACAGTAATTTCATATAAAACAACTAACCATTTCCAATATATACACGGCATGTCCTATCACCCTAGATCTACCTATAAGTCAATAGCTAAGGGCGAGTCCCTCCGGATCCTCCGCAACTGTTCAGCACAGTCGGACTTCCAACGGTATCAGAAACAACTCGTTAAGAAGTTGAGAGAGAGAGGCTTCCCCAGGTCGGCGATCTGCATGGCGAAAGCCGTGCAATACAAGGATAGGGAGATACACCTACAACATAACAACATACAATCGACTGACAAACCTAAACTATTTTTTACAAGCAAATATGCACAACGGTCACCCTCCATTTCCCAAGCAATTGCGAACAACTGGCTTATGATCGACAGCGACAGTGTACTCAGCAGAAAACTCGGCCCAGCACCAATATCTTCTTTTACGAATCACAAATCCCTGCGTAGGATCCTGTCCAACAAACAGTTCGATAGACCAGATCTAACCCCCCAGGTAGACGAACTCCCCCCCTCCCCCTTTGTGCACTTCCCCCTCAAACCCCCCCTTCGCCAAACCAATAGATGTCAAGGCACCAGATGCACCGTGTGCCCTAGGCTAGCACAGGTGCACTGTATTAGGAATAGATATAACCACACAGTACATAAGATAGA
>JAAXGN010000057.1 GCA_012267415.1 Candidatus Poribacteria bacterium
ATATATATATATATATATACTAGTGTATTTTTTACTCATTTATCCAGTTATGGTTGTGAACAAAATCAGTGTGCCAAGAAATACCTTCTGTCGAAGTTGGACGAGGAGTACGCAGAGAAGTTTTCGCCCCAGCGGATTAAACGTATGCACTCTTGGGAGTACAGGGTTGTTGTTTACATGTAAACTCTCTGCAGGAGCTGTGCACAGGTATTATGAGAGTCGACGGAGGCTTTTTAATGACAGCCAGCCTACAAGGAGACAATCAGCATTGAAAGTTTGTCAACAATCAAAGAAAAATGAGCGAAGAAGGAGGGTAAGTGGAGTTCTGATGATGTCATGTGATGGGCTTGAAAGCAGCTGAAGTTGTGACGTAATGTGTTTGTTTCTTGATGTTCATGCATAGCTCTATCGAAGTAGGAAAAAGCACTTACAGACAGCTAAAGAGGTGAAACAGTGGGGTGAAATTAATTGGCAGTATATGACAGAAGAAAGTGAAGGAAGCAGTGTTGATATTATTCACAAACATCCAATATCATGGCGATCAAAAAGTGAGTGTATTGTACTATATACTTTTTGTTAGTTTCTATTACGTTGTTTTGGACTATTGCAGGATTGAACAAACTTGTGGCAGAATTAGACGAGAGGCGTAATTCTACCAGCAAGTGCAGTAGAATGCAAAAAAGCAGGCAGCTTCGGTCTCCATCCATGTGTTGTCCACCACACGATGCACCACGTTGGGCAGTTGATCATTCTATGGAATCGACACAGCAGACAGCAAGTACAAGTCACACTCCGGTGGATAAAGTCGAGCATATGAGGGACAATGAGAGTTCAGTTTCTTATTCCGAGTATTCGATCTCTTACTCTGAGCTTTCTAGTGGAACAGATTAAATTTTTGACTTGTTTATTGATCTGTTAGGCATTTCGGTTGATTGTTTCCTGATGTTTGTCGCAGATTCCTTTTCCACTCTCAGATATTTCCAATCGTGAATTGTCTCGATTAAATTTAATGAAAGGTACGCAGTACTGGTATTAGTAAGGCGGATAGAGACGGGGGTAACGCGGGCCGTGGCAACGATGCTTAACGGATAAGATACGGCATGTACGCGGGATTCAATGATGCTTAACGGAAAGGATACGGCATGTACGCGGATTCGCAACGGGATGTATACGGATACCGTGTTCAGAGTGGTCCCACCGCGGGTTTTTCACGGAGTCCGTTAAGTTGCGCGACGGTCTCCGTTTGCTCACCGTAATACTTAGGCATGCGTTCCCCGTACGCTTCGCGAACGGGGTCCGTAAACGAGGTGATAAGTTCCTGTGC
>JAAXGN010000077.1:0-466 GCA_012267415.1 Candidatus Poribacteria bacterium
ACACAATAGTGGCCATCTGAGCTCCTTTAGGGGGCTACGCTTACCCTCATTGACATGTATATGGTAGTGCACGTGGCGAAAGAACCCTGGAATTAGTGCTCAATAAAACTGGGGGGAGAGAAGACTGAGTATATAATATGACCGTGACTTGATTTTGCTCTTTCGATTTTGCTCTTTCGGCCCTCGGTGACCTTTGTAAAGGTCGCACATTGCCAATGTTTGTTGCATCATGTAAGGGTAGTGTTGTGACACTTTCTAGAGTTAGTGCAAGGTAAGTATCAATCCAGTACTGTTGCCAATAAATGCCAGCTATCAGCGTTGGCACAATACTGTAGGATTAGTGTAGTGTGTGGAGGCGGATGAAGAAAGAATAACTTCACATCATCATTTGACAGCAATGTGATTGAATGTGCAAAACTTTGTGGTGTTAATTATAAATGGTGAAATTAAGCCTTTGAAAAATGAG
>JAAXGN010000077.1:522-890 GCA_012267415.1 Candidatus Poribacteria bacterium
AGAAGAGACAGTTGATGGTAGTCATTCATTAATGGCTTTGCTACTGCTGCAGGTTTCTCATATATTTTATCAATAGTCAGAAGCAAAACATTTCATTGTCACATTTTCTACACAGTCCTGAGAGAAGGTATGGTTGCCAAATACTCATTTCCTTCCATTTCTTTCATTCCCTCAACATGTTCACATTCCATTCAGGTGTATCACAGGTGAGGAAATTTTCTTTCCAAATAATTTCATGTTTGAATAAGTCGTCCAAATTTGTTTTGGACAAGTGCTTTGACGTTAAAATTTGCAGGATCCTGGCTGTAGTGGAAGTTGTGTCTACTTGGATGTCTTTGCTCTCATGAACCACCTTTGTTTTGGTGATA
>JAAXGN010000077.1:939-1232 GCA_012267415.1 Candidatus Poribacteria bacterium
CCAGCTTCTTCCTCCTTGGTTATCTAACCTCTGGTATCTGGTCCCTGGTGTAATCCAAACACTATAGCAGAGCCATAACCTACCATAGAAGTCACTGCTGCTGTGCAGTGGCTAAATCTCTGGTGCTGTCAGCCACCCCTAAACATCTTGCAGTGTTATCAAGTCAACCTATACATGTAGCTCAATTGTATGAGAAGCCAGCAACAAGGTCTATGTGTGTTTGCTGTCTTCCCCCCTACCCCCCCTCTCTCTCTCTTTATTTCTAGCTCTTCCTAGCTCTCCCTCTCATGTTT
>JAAXGN010000086.1 GCA_012267415.1 Candidatus Poribacteria bacterium
GTTTGCTTTAGTTAACACAAGTGATCAAGTACCTGCAATATTTATGCTAATGCAATATTTGTGCTAAGGCAATAAGAAGAAATACCTCCAGTTACTGTGATATGCATTTTGCGCAAAACAGGAATGAAGGACACACTGCACAAGACACATACCTGCACATCATCTTGTACAAAAAAAGGGAGACGGATTTGGCACTCTTATTTGGTAATGCTTCAGCCTCTGGCCATTTAGAAAAGAAATCAACAAGTGTGACAATATAGCGGTTTCCATTTTCTGTCAGCGGCAATGGGCCAATAAGATCAATTCCCACCTACAATAATCATTAGATCAAATGTAAAGCTAATTCTTAGGTACGTATATACGACCATTAACTAAGTCTGTCAAGCTCCAGTGCACAGGTGTGCATGAAGCTTCAATTACCTGATTCCATACTTTGGACCTAACAGGAATTGGATGCAATGGGGCTGAAGCCTTTACGAACTTTGCATCATTGGTAGTCTGGCAAGTTTCACATTGCTGAACGTGGTTTTTCACGTCACTCCATAGCGTTTTCCAATAAAATCTCGCTGCAATTTTGTGGTAGGTCTTATCTCTTCCCAGATGACCTCCTAAAAAGGGCAGGATATCAGTAACATTTAATAGCCGTGCATTTACTATAGATATCGTCTTTGTTACCTTCTACCGATGAATGACAAGCCAGGATTATTCGCTCTCGTTCCTGCACTGTCTTAGCAACTCGTCTCCATTCTCGATCTACTTGCCTCTTAACAACAGCCCGACTGTTCGGAATTCTGGAGTACAACAGTTCTCCCCGCTTCACACAGAAGTGCTCTTGGCTCCTTCTTCTCAGAATTCGTTTTTGGTTTTTAGAAAAACCGGTTGGGTAGCGGTGAAAAACAAGGAACTCGTACACCTCGTGGTAGTTCTCGTCCATGACACCTCTGTCCAATGCAGCTGGCTTTACGACAGTTAATTAACACCTAATGTGCCATGAATATTTGTACACTGTATGCATGTACTTGTTGTCGCGTACGCTTCATATCTTCAATAAAAAATTCTTTTACACATTTGCTGCTGCTATGCGTCTTTCATAATGAGTCCTCAACGTTCCAAGAGCTTTTATAGTGGGGGACATTATTCACTGGGGGGGGACATTATTCACTGGAGAATACTGTCCTGGGGGACATTATTCACTAGTGAATAATGTCCGGGGGGACATTATTCACGGGGGGACCTTATTCACTCCGACACCGTATTGGAAAGGATATTGCCGTCCTAGAAGGCCAGGAAGAACTCACTTTTGATGATCGACGTATGGT
>JAAXGN010000148.1 GCA_012267415.1 Candidatus Poribacteria bacterium
AAGACCAAGGGGTGAGCTTGTCGCTATCGTACCCCGTTCGTTCTGCAATGGTCCGTACTTCAAATCCTTTCGCAGATTTTTACTCGAACAGATGACGATCAAACGTTTTCATGTATTTGAATCTCGCACTCATGCATTTAAGGACGATGCAGTACTGCAGGAAAACATAATTTTCCATGCGGTAAAAGAAGCAGCCTTAGGAGCTGTCAAAATCACCTCAAGTCATAGTGTAGAATTCTCCAAGGAGAGCGGAGAAATGATCGTAGAGGATATGACCCAGAGGACGGTCCCCTATACCAGTGTTGTCAAGCCCGACGATTCAGAGAAATTTATCCATATAGCCACTACTGATTTTGAACAGCATGTAGTAGAGCGGATTTCAGTATTTGATTATACGCTAGAAGATTTAGGCATCGAAGTATCCACTGGTCCTTTAGTAGATTTTAGGCTGAAAGAACATTTGCGCCAGAAACCTGGACCAGGTACGGCACCCTTGCTTTACCCTGCCCATTTTGATGCCGATGGACTGACATGGCCCAAAGATGGGAAGAAGCCCAATGCTATTAATATTACATCTGATTCTGAAAAGTGGCTTTGGTCTAATAATGGCCACTATGTGGTGACCAAACGCTTTACTGCCAAAGAAGAACGAAGGCGCATCGTAGCAGCGATATATGATTCATCTCTACCTGCCCGTAAAGTCGGCTTTGAAAATCACCTAAACGTATTCCATCGACAAAAGCAGGGATTATCTAAAGAGATAGCCTTGGGGCTGGCCGTCTATTTAAATTGCACCTTGGTCGATAAATACTTCCGCCAATTTAATGGCCACACACAAGTCAATTCTGCAGATCTCAGGACTATTCATTATCCAAGCCTAGAAACCTTAGCTAAATTTGGTTCTCTAGCTAAAGGTAAGATTCCGCTACAAAAGGATATCGATTATCTGATCAACCAAGAAGTCAGTAGAATGGGAAAGAAATCCATGCTTGATCCAATCCAGGCGCAACAGAAAATAGATGAGGCACTAAATCTCTTGATAAACTTCGGCCTTCCTAGAGGCCAGCAAAACGAACGCTCCGCACTGACACTGCTTGCCATTTTGAATCTCAAACCAGATGGAAGCTGGCAAGAACTGGAACAACCGCTGATGGGTATTACCCCTATCATGGAATTTTGTCGAGATTTCTACGGCAAAGAGTACGCGCC
>JAAXGN010000124.1 GCA_012267415.1 Candidatus Poribacteria bacterium
ACGATATGTGCAAAATAAGGCAATAACATAAACATATCGTCCCTACGGGACTAATGAGGGTTAACCACACGTTTTTCTATAAACATATCGTCCCTACGGGACTAAAGACATACTCATAAACAAATTAATCCCTGTAAATTTACACATAAGGCAACAAAGATTTACATGCCAGAGGGAATCCAGTGACAAAAACTTTACATACCCTCAGAAATAGACGCTGAAGGAGGAAAAGAAGAGGCTAGGATACAATCCAAATTCGGATTGATATTGGTTTGGATCATCGTTTAGAGGCGGTTTGCCAAAACTAAAAAAGCAGCCAAGAGATAGGTGTATATCCTCTGCTACGTTGTAGGCAATCTGTGGCGCAATCCAAGTTGACATATCAGACAGATTTAGCAACATCTGTCCGCTGAGGTTAATCAACGGTGTCAACTGGTGAGAGACGCCAGGAGCAAGATAGTGATTTCCGAACAGATAGACTCCGCCACGCGTATAAGCGGGTTGGTCTAAATGTGTCATCAGGTTTTCCGATTCCGTAGAACCTACTCCATTGAAATGGTACTCAATGAATGTGTAAGTTTCGCCGCCGAAACTATAGTCTATTCCGATAGACCCTCGGAGATAGTTTTCGTAAGTATGTGCTTCATCTGCTAATGGGTCAACAAAGACATAGGACGTTTCGCACCAGAATCCTGCGCCGCCAATCCCATGAGCAATATCTAAACCGATGAGTAGGTCTTTCTGGTATGCCAAGAGTATCATTGAAAAATCTGTCTCAAAGGTATTAAATTGTGTGCGTAGAAAGATTGCGCTCTTGTCAAATTCGAAATTATCACCGATGATGTAGCCAGAATCAATCTCTCCAAGTACACCGACAGGTATACGTATACGAACTGCGTCAACACCGATGCGATCTTCAGTATCTAACTGATCAAAATTATAGGGTGCTACGACGTCAGTAGGGTTGATAATCCTTGCGCTTCCCCAGGCAATTGCCTCACGACCAATAGATATATCAGCGAATTCTGTGCTTATCTGTACTGATGCACGGTCAAGATTGTGATAAATGCCTACACTGCCTATCGGATCGTTCTCGGCGGGATAGATACGCGAATGGAAATCTGCTAATCTATACCGCGAAGATGTTGTTCCAATAGCAAATGGAGATTCTGTAAAGAGTGATGGGTCTTGTACGCGCGGTGTGAAATCGTACGCAAAAGCGAAGGATAGTGTGTCAGTCGGATTGTAAGTAAGGTTCAATCGCAATCGGTTGACGACAGCACCCGACAATGGTTCATCTGTGTATGTCGTGTCAAAGGTAGTAAAGAAGTTTTTGTAGTAACCGCTAATTCTGATTTCAGCGTGAGAGGCGTATATTTGGGATATTGTCAAGATGGTGGTAAGGAATAGGAGACATCTATTCATATAGCAGTATATTATTCCCTTGTCTCATCACTTTCTACGAGACCGTCACGAAGTGTTATCAGTCGTTTAGCTCTTTCCATCACCAACGGATCGTGAGTTGAGAATACATAAGTCATCCCTGTATCGGTGTTGAGTTTACGCATCATTTCAAGAAGGTCGGTACCCGTTTTAGAATCCAAGTTTGCTGTCGGTTCATCGGCGAGTATGATGGTAGGTTCAGAGACCATTGCGCGAGCGATAGCAACACGTTGTTGTTGGCCCCCTGATAGTTGCGTTGGAAGTCTGTCCTCTACTCCCTCTAAACCGACCACTTTTAGTATGTCTATAACCCGTTTGTGTCGTTCCGCTTTCGGCACACCTGCCAACAACATGATATACTCAACGTTTTCTTCTACTGTCAGAACAGGAATCAAGTTATATGCCTGAAATATGAAGCCGATGTTATCGCGTCTATAGTCAGAAAGTTCGTTTCCTGACATCTCTGAGATGACCTTCCCCGCAAGCGATACTTTACCCTCCGTGGGTGCATCTAATCCAGAAATGATATTGAGAAAGGTTGTTTTGCCTGATCCAGATGGTCCGACAATTGCTGTAAATTCTCCTGCTTGTATTGTCAAGTCAACACCGTTGAGAGCATTCACAGGTATACCGTCAGCATCATAGACTTTGGTCACACCTTCAGCGATAATAACGTCTGTTTTTTCTGTCTGATTCATGGTCTTTTCCTACAGGACTTACGCAGAAGATTGGATTTCACTACAAATTTAACATATATTGCAAGGAACGGGCAATGAATTGCCCTTGGTGAATGCGCGTGTGGCATTCACATTAAACGCTTTAATTTCTCATAACGACCAAAATGCGTAAGTCCTGACCTAAAAACTTCTCCGCATTGCGTCAACAGGTTTCATTCTTGCCAAATGCCATGCGGGATACAATCCAGCGATGATTGTAAAAATAAAGACTGAGACCGGATATGTGATAAACTGCTCAATCTTTATTACAGGATAAATAAACTCTTGTAATGTAACACCCATCATTTCATTGCCTGTGAAATCTAATCCAAAATGTGCAAAGATTGCTACTAAAGCATAGCCGAGGACACCACCGAAAATGATACTAATGATTGCTAATGCAGCTGCTTCAAATAACATAATACGCGCCATCCCAAAAGAACGTGTTCCAACGGCACGTAACACACCGAACTCAAACATTCTGTCATATAACGACATAAACAACGTGTTGATGATACCAAATACTACGATACCGAATAGAACACCCCCCATAATATACTTGCTGTATTTTGAAATTTCAAAGACTTTTGGTAACTGCGGGAGAATATCTGTCCAACTCAGTGCTTCGTTTCCATGTTGCGAATAGTTTGTCCAGAAGGGTAACTCTCTGTTCTGTGCATAAGCGGTTGAAGTGAATTTAATTGCGATCTGATGAATTCTATTGCCGATGGCGAGCATCTGTTGTGCTTTTCTGATCCGAATAAATGCCATGCCACTGTTCATTGCAGCGTCAGCGAAATAGTAGATACCTGAGACACGGAATGCCTCTGTGAAGTACTCCCCAGTATTCGCTTGAACGACAGTTACAACTACTTTGTCTCCAAGTGTCACCTCAAGATTTTCAGCAAGTTTACTACCGATGACAATATCCTGTGTATTTGTCCCTTCAAAGAACACTCCTTCTGATATTGCATCATCAATCTGGGACAGGTGTTTTTCGGTATGCGGTTGGATACCAACAAGACTAATGGCACTTTTGTTCGCAGCTGAGGCAATCATACCCATTACAAAGGTTCTACGTGTGAAATGCTGGACGTTTGCTTCCTTAGCAAGATTTGCGGTAACTTTATCCGGTTGTTCTATGGTCATTGAGACTTCCAGTGTATCTCTGTAACCTTGACGATGAATCTGCGCGTCCCCGATGAAAGACTCGGTTGCTGTTTTGATCATATTCTCAAACATGCCGATCATCAACGCGTCAAGAAAAATGAGGGCAGCGAGACCGATACTGATAGCCGTTGAGGCGATCAGTGTCCGGCGTTTGTTTCGTAAGATGTTTCGCCAAGCGAGTTTAATTAGAATTAGAAGCATGTTTATATAGTTGTCATTTAAATACTGACAAGTACTAATGTATCCGCATTGCTCTTGCCGGCATAATGCGAGCGGCTTTTATTGCTGGAAAAAGACTCACGATCACTGCAGAAACAAATACTGTTGTGGCAGGAATCAGGAGACATGCAACATTGACTTCGGCATACATTTTTCCGAATTCAACACCCGCCAATGTAAATCCTTCAGCATAAGACACACCGTATACGGAGAGGAGGTAATTGAAGAAAATACCCAACACCACACCGATAACGATGCTACCGATACTGATAATCACGACTTCGTAAATAACTAACCAGAAAACCTGTATCGGTTTTGTGCCAACAGCTTTTAAAACACCATATTCACGTGTGCGTTCCATGACGGACATCAGCACAGTGTTCAGCACACCGATAGCCACAATAAACACTATGATGAAACGTGCAACAGCATCTCCTTGCTTGTCTTTTTGCATTGCATCATAGAAGGATTTCACTACCTGGTACCAAGGTAAAATCTCAAGCGAAGTATTGTCAAGTCTTTCTGTAATCGCATTGGAGATTCTCTCAACTTTATTGATATTGGATACAATTACGACAATTTCGTGAACGCGTCCTTCAAGCACGAATAGTTCCTGAACATCGTCAATGTGAAGATAACAAGCAACCCGGTTCGTAATATCATCGCCACTGTCTGCGATGCCGACAATTGTATATTCGTCATTCGCGATTGAACCGTCGGCAGCTTGTGAGAATAGAACGATTTTACTACCGAGGGTTGCAGCGAGTGTTTTTGCCAACTTTTCTCCGATGACGACTTCGTGTGAAGCTGTTTCTGATAGCGTGTTTCCTTCAATCACTTTTTTGTTGAAATGAGTTGCTCGGTTTTCTCGTGCGACATCTATCCCGATGATCCGAACAGCAGTGCTTCTTTCGTCAACTGACCCTAATCCGCCTGTATAAATCCGTGGTGTCCATGCTTCTACACCGTCTTCGTTTTGGATTGTTTTGCCAATGGATTCATAGTCGCTAATTGTTTTATAGATGGACGGTTTTTCATGGTAACCCGCACGATGCACCTGTATATGTCCGATACGGTTCCCCGTGAACATCTCAATCACATTAGAATACGCACCATCAGATAGACCGATGACGATTGATGAGAGCGTGAATCCGACAATCATTGCGAGTGCGGTGAGGATTGTGCGTCTTTTTTGACGAAAGATGTTACGAAACGCAATTTTGAGCATCATGACAGTTGTCCTTCAACATATTACCTGGAAATCAGCATCGTCACGTGATTCTGTCGTGTGGCAGACCTATTTTTTATGAGTATATCTTTTTTGTTGTCTCTATTTAGGTCTACTAACCAAATATTTCGTTCATCGTTTGGCATAGTGACTACTACTTTTTGGGGTTTTTTCGCGAATACCTTTGGTGTTTGTTCACCGAGAAAGATGTGCATTTCAGACCAGTTTTTTCCTACTATGAGGTCTAAGAGTCTATCTCCATTCACATCACCGGATAGGACTGGCGGAAAAAACACCCGTTCTGTTTCAAAGAAATCAAGCGCAGGTCTTATTTTTCGTTTAGTCGTGGGTTTATCGGGAAAAGACCTATTTTCCATGCGAAAGAGTTCAAGATTCACTGCGATGGATTTTCCAACCATTGCGCGTGCCATGCCAGTGATTTTGGTATTTACATCTCTAAACAGAAAGTCCAAATCGCCATCGTTGTCAAAGTCCTGCAACCAGTATGACGCATATCCCCACGGCAGTAACCCGCCTGCTGTGCCTCTCGGTTTAATCGTCATTCCCACATCTTCTGTAAATACGATTCCTTCAGCAGTCTGTATACCGAAATGAACATCATAAGTGCTACGTTGATTGCCGATACTTCTTCCTTCCAATGTGTGGATAATCATATCCGTTACACCATCAGTATTCATATCTCTAAATGTGTGCAGTATTCTCCGTTTTGTTTTTTCTCTAAAACCAACCATAAGCGCGAACATGTTTTCTCCGCTAAAATCGAAGGCGATAGCATAAGCACCATCAGTGTTGAAAGTCACATCTGTAGTAAAGGTTTTAATGTCAGCAGAAAACGCACCGTATGTGTTTTGAAGATAGGCATCAAAATGGTCTCCATTCCAAAACACGAGATCAGTACGTTTATCTCCGTTGCAGTCCATCTGATGTAAACGACTCAGATACCATAGAGCGGTTAGTTCATTTATTCCTACCTCGCGGTAGCTGCGATTTTGATCTAAGGCAGTTTTATCCAGAAAGGGTTCTGGTGGACCCAGTTTAACTGGATCGGTGAATGAGCCGTTATTCAATTGTGTGGAAATCCAAAAACCGTCAAAATCTGGTAACACCAAGTCGTCAAGACCATCACCATTTAGGTCGCGAGTGATGTCAATATGTGAGACTTTATCAGGATCAATCATATCGTAGTTTGTGGTGATGTTCATCAGTTTTTGTTCTGATTTCGAATCAAGGTCAAACCAATTCAGTCTGCCGTGTTCGTAAGTGATGAGTCTGTCCCGTCCTTTGATCGTGGTTATATCAACGAAGCGTATTTGTGGACGTAGGGATGTGTTAAGCGTTAATTCCCAAGTACCATTTTTATACGCATAGATACGTAGGCGACGTGTGCTATTCTTTTCAATGTTTACGACTGCAAGTTCTGCGAATGTGCTATCGGAAAGAAAACCTGTCAAAACGGTTTGGTTCTTGTCCGTGCCGGTGGATACCTCATATTTTTGATATGTGAATGGTTTAGGTGAAGTCGGTTTTACCTCTTCATCAAGTTTCGTTGAACATCCTATAACAGAAATTCCAAGAAAAATAGTAAACAGGTATAAGGAAATTGTTCTAAAAATAGGCATGTATACCTGCTCCTACGTATACCCCTGCAATACCCATAGATTGCGTAGGGGTAATATCTCTGCCAATTCCCTGACCGATGCTTATGTTCAAACCGAGGGGAATTCCCCCAAGTGAAAACACAAGTTCACCACCAAACGCGAGTCCAGCTGCCAACGTAGTTGTTTCAACGATTGCTTTCTCGGTATCCATTGTTTTGTGGTATCTCCAACCACCTTCTAATGTGAAATATAGTCGTGCTTGATTCCACTTTCCACTGTGTTCAAATATTGCATACGACACACCAGCACCTAACATGTGGTCTGCATTTTCGTCATCAAGGATGAAACGACCAACGGTTTGGAGATAGACAGGTGCTAATCCGTTGTATCGTAAACTAACACCACCAAACGCGGGTGTAGCACCTTGAGAACCTATACCGAAATTCTTTGTCAGATTAGTCTGTTGTGCTTGAATGGAGAAACTAAAAACAAGGATCATACACGAACAGATAAAGTATAGATTTTGATAGGTTCTATTCTTCCGTACTGATTTATATTTCATATTTCCTTTTTTTATTCTAATGGATTTCGGAATCAATGAACAGTTCACGTCGGACGAAGAGCGAGTAAGCGAGGGTGAACGGGTAAGGGGATAAAGATTAAAAAATAATCAGGTAATTGATTACCCCAGGCTGGTAGGTGCGATTTCCTAATCGCACCGGATTCTAAGCGAAGATTTCGGACGAAGCAGATTAGGGTAACCCCCTTCATTGAAGGTTTCCGTGCAGGATTCGGTGCGATTAGGAAATCGCACCTACCGGCCTGGGAAAAATCGGTTTTTACCCTTTTAATTACTTAATCTTCATGACCTCACCCCTATGCGTGAGTCGTATCCACAAATTCTGAATCTCCCCTTTAAATTATCTACATTACTATAAGAACATTAATATCTCTTTTGTAGATTGCGTCGTGTAAAGATTTTGTCATCAATTTTTGTGTCGAACTTAGCATTCACCCATCGGACGACTGTTTTGTGTCCGTCTCTATTTTGTGGAATCATCTCCATTACAGAAGGCACGGTTTTTCCCCCGAATTTCTTAACCTCTTTGAAATTCAGTACACGCATCAGTTTCCCTTTTTCATCATAGAAATGTTGCCACATCGGTATGTAATCGTTGTCGCGAACAGCGGTAATGATTTTACCCCAGACAATGGCGGAATCCTCTTTCGGTATGAGTTCAACATATAGCAGACCCTCAGATGCTTCTTCAGGTGTAACCATTTGGTAGGTATAATCATCAAGCAGGGATGATTCTCTGACCAGATCATCATTTGTGAAGTCGGATCCCATCCAAGATCCCATCATCATTGATGGGGATATCTTCATAGTTTTATTTACTTTCGGCAGATAGTTCCACATCTCGTTTTTGATGCGTAATGTTGCCACGCCCTGTTCCTTCTTTGGTGCAGTAATCCTGATGAAAGTTTTGTCCATGCCTTTTGTCCATACTTGCATTTTCAGTGTTCTCTCATAATGCGGTGTGACAATATGCATCTCCATTTCTGCTTCACTTGTCTTGCTACGATACAATTGATCAATATGTTTGATGATGTCTTCAACTTTAGGTTGAGATGTAGCATTTAATGTCAGGAGACAGAAGGTGGTTATGAGAATATATAAAAAAGATGTTTTCATATCTAATATCCTGATACACTTTAAGGTTCTTTGGTGAGTTCGTCAGTTTTGGGTGTTATGAAGAACTCTCTGTGAGCGATATTGCCATGCATATCAATCATCCGAAGTTCAACATCCTGTATTTCGGGGTCCGTTATTTCAAAAGCTAAGGTTGCTTCCTCTTTACCTTTTAGAGGTTTGCAGTCGTAAAACTTCTTTCGCCACCCCCGATATTTCATGTCAATCGGCACAAAAAGCTGCACCTGGTGTATTCCATCTTCATCTGTGACAGAAAACGTGAAGAGTCTTGTATCAGAATCTTCTGCGTTTGATATAGTCATCTCAATTGTGGGACGTTTGTCAAAGAAAGGTTGGTTTGGATTGAAGAAGCGGCTTTTATCTAACCATTCAGCCTCACACTTGGTGAGTTTGTACCACTTTCTTGCCCACGGCATCCTATTATTCACACGTTTAAAAAATCGTTTCAAAACGTTGGGTTCATACTCAAGAGGAACATAAGGTAGACCGAATGCACCTCTCAGAGTATAAGCGAATGGGTTCCGTTTAATGTCTTTTGTATAGGCATGAACAAGTTTTCCATGTGTAAACCCTATAGTATCGTAACTTGAGGTATTGCCTTTGAATCCTCTTTTAGACGGATATAGAAATCTCCAATTAGCATTTACATATTGTAATTGATGTGTGTTAAAGGAAAAGCTTGATGTTTCTTCCTTAACTGCAAGCCAAATATCCTTTGACAGATCAGGTATTTCTGTTTGGTCTTCTCGGATGACATAGACTCTTGCAGTTCCATTTTCATCAGTTTCATAGGTAAATGTTTTTCTACCGAACCCATGACGTTCCATTTCATCTGCGTATAAGTCTTGAACGGCTTTTATCGCTTTATTTACTCTATATGTAAAATCGGGCGGTGGTGTTTTATTTTTCGGTAGCAGGTAGAGTATTCGCACGACATCAGCAGGAATCGTGTCTCCCTCTAATTGTTGGGGTGTCAGCTCCCATACTCTGATAATACCGTCCTCACTTCCGGTTGCAATCAGATGTCCATCGTGTGAAAAGGCGACATCTCTGGTTTCTAAGGGATAGGAGAATGAAGGATTTGACGCACTACGAGATCCTCTGCGAATCGTCGTAATCGGTGCACCGCTGCCAATGTTCCACAATTGCACGCCGTTTCCGAACAAAAGTCGGGTATGGTCAGCACTTGCACATAATTTCCCATCGGGTGAGAATGCTATATTTTCAACATGTCCACGAAGTACTTCCTCTTTACGCTCCCAGCTTGGTAACTCCCACATAATATACCCTTTCTCTCCAGGATTGCCATACATCTGCATACTATGACCACCTATGACCATATAAGCGTTGTTCGGAGAAAACTTCAGATAATCCATCTCATACAATGGAGTCTCTAAGGTCTTAACCAATTGCTCTGTATGTAGTCCCATACGTTAACGGTCCCGTTGATATATCCGACAGCGATCCACTTACCATCTGATGAGATGTCTACAGCACATGCCGATTGGTTGAAAGGCAAAGTCGTAACTTCTGTGATTCTTTTGGGGTCCTGAATATTCCATATTTTCACACCAGTTTCCCTGAAATATTTAGCGACCACAGGGATTGTGGCAAGTTGTTTGCTGTCTGGTGAAAACGCAAATTGATTAAAAGATGTCTCAATTGTATTGATTTTCGTACCGGTTGCAACATCCCATAGGATAACTTTCCAACGAGCACTTGCAAGCAGTTTGCCATTCGGTGAGAAACCGATAGATGGAAATATTTCAGGGTGGCTTAAAACTCTTACGGGTGCTTCAGTGCTGTCTCTATCCCATAAGTTGATAAATCCGTTTCTATTGATACTTGCTATTGTTGAGGCATCTACCGGGGAAAACGCTACAGAATAAATGACTCTGTTTTTAGTATCGCTGCGAAAACCTTCTGGTGTCATTGGATCAATTGCATCAGTAAGATGGTAATTTGCAGTAAATTCTGCAATCAGTTTCGGTTGTTCTGGGACATGTGCGAATTCCTGCGGTATGATAACTACCGGTTCAGATGGACGAAATCTGAAATACGCTGCAATTCCCAATGCAACTACACCGAATACTACGAAGAATACGATTAGTCTTTTAGTTTTCATATTACATTCTTACTATACTTTACATCTTGTGTTAGTTAACCGTTTGTATTTGTGTCTTTCACATATATCTGACAAAAAATAAACATATCGTCCCTACGGGACTGAAGAGGGGTTTAAAGACTTCTTTCTATAAACATATCGTCCCTACGGGACTAAATAAGGTGTAATCAAACGTGAATTGACGATAACATGTTGTATTTATGTGATGGTTATACTTTGGACAATTTTAATGATTCTTAATAACTGGCAGAAGGAAATGGGAGACACCTTCAACATCCGTAAAGAATAAAATTCCAGCCAAATTCTGCTTTCCGCCTCAAAAGTTGATAGCCATTTTCATCATTGAAATCATAGAACTCATAATTAAAGCTATCCGTGAGTCCGTGTGGATTGATATAAAACTTTGCGTAGTATTTGAGGGCAATCTCTCTGTGTGAGTCAGCAAGTTTTTTGTCTTTTTCAGGGTCTCCAGTCCCGAAAGGAGCAAACATTCCAACATAGTCATGATCAGAAAAAGTGATCGCTGCCCAAAGTCCGTGATGAATATGAGCAATATCAAGATATGCTTTGTAAACTCCAGCACGTCCCGTTTTTTCATATTTCTCAATATAAGCGTGCAGAGCTGAAAGCGATGCCTCTATATCTTGTGGCACAGGATATCCAGATTGTATAAGTGCGTATTCAACGATAGGTTGTTTCAGTGTATTCGGATAGGATTCTTTTAACCGATGCAGAAAGCCGTATCTATAACCCCAGTTTATCTCAACATTATCAAAATGCGCACCCAATTTATTCAGGATACTTATTTTTTGATTTGTGTCTTGTTTCCCCAATTCGTTTTCAATAACATTTTTTTCCCATTTAATCATAAGCGTGTGGGCAAGCCAGAGGGCATCTTCTTGTTCCTTGCTTTTTGTATCATGCATCAAGAGTGGTTTGAGTGCAAGTATCGCCTCATAATAGTTTTCGGTTATGATGAGTTTTTCTGCTGCAACAAGTGGGTTCACAGAGGTTGTTTGAGCGTCCGTCTCGCTTCGGAAGCCGGGACGCGTCAAACAGATTACCACAAGGAAAATCGTGACCGGTATCCAAATATTTCGCAAAATCATATTCATACTCCTTTCTTGTCGGAGGGTATAATACCAATTCTGATATTTCTCATTATCACTCTGAAGCTAATAGTCATCAGCATTTAGAATGGATATCGCTATGAAAATGTGATCTGTTATTTTAGGTTCTGCTGGACTTTTTGTGCATGAGAAATCAGGCTAAATAATAAAAATCACTTACTTCTTATTTGGAGGCAATCTTATGCAACAACATGTTATCAGATATCTAATGTTTTTTCAAAGTCTTCTTTATTCAAACTTCCGTAAAATGATATCTCAACTGCAGGAAGTCCTACTTTTACTATCAACCGGACATCTGTTTGGACTTTATAATCCGAATCAAGTAGTGGAAGCTTTGACATTTGATCAGTATCAGTATATTTTTTATGAGATTTTTGTAAAATAACGAACTTTTTCAAATTTAACTTGACAAATATGTTTATAGTATATATAATACTATTATCACATATTTAGAAATAGTATTTTAATATAATACAAGTTGCTACCTATAAGTTTTAGAAATGGGAACACCGTCTTTTTGGATTACCCGAATATTTATTTAAGCTTCATAAAGTTTGTGCTACATAGGTGGCAACTTAGGTTATCTTATATCAACTTAGGAAGGAGTATCAAAATGAAAAAAGTGTTTCGTATCAGTATTATTCTTATACCCGTTGTCGTGATTCTTGCTGGTATTGGTTTGTGGCGACATCACTATCTCAAAATCATAAATGCGGAACCGGACAAGGTGTTTAACAACAAAACTGTACAACCGATAAATCCATTAACTGACGCTACTAAAGTCAAACCTGGGAAAAATGGGGCGAACACAAGTGTATCGGCAGGGGAACCTAGAATAACGACACAACATATTGACAATAGTATCACACCCGCAGCTGGTAATACCCATAATACAGCTGCTGATACAACATTCGGTGACATTATAGAAGAGAATCTACCTGCCGAAGCAGTTGCTGCCTTAAAAAAGTACAAAGAAATACAGCCAGCACAAGCTGCTTTAAATGACGAACTAAGACCCCTTTTGAATACAAGTCCTTTAGACTGGGACGCTATCGGATTAATATCTAAAAAAATGGATAAACTACATCAGCAACGTAAAGATGCGCTTGAGATACTCGCAAAGTACTCTGACGAGGCACTCAATGAACTCCAGGCTACACTAAAACGGGAAAAATCTGCTGAAAGAATGGTGGATAGTTTAGACGATCCCACATCTGCTGAAAAGAAGGTTACTGAGAAAGAGAATGAAGCTAAGTTAAAAAGGACACTTGACGAAATCGATGACTTACATAAGTCCATTCAAGATATGTCAAGGAAAGAATTAGAAGAAGTTTCAAAAAAAATAGAAGAGATCTCAGAGGAACTACCTAAATCAGATGAATAACGAAATCGTTATGCTTTCACTATAAACCAACATTCAAATTAGATTATATGAAATTTACCCATAACCCTCCAGAGGAGATAGAATCAGATGAAGAACAAAAGGTTACACCATTTGGAACTTGAGGTGATGAAAGTGGTATGGAAACTAAAGCGTGCCACAGTCAATGATGTCCTTGATAACATTGACCGAAAACTCGCGTATACCACTGTCGCCACTACGATGAGAAGTCTTGAAAAGAAAGGTTTTTTGTCGCATCAAGTGGATGGAAGGACATTCGTTTACCAACCTTTAATCAAAGAAACAGAGATTACGCATTCCATGCTGACCGATTTGTTGGAACGTCTCTTTGACAATTCTGCAGAAAAACTGGTGAACACGCTACTTGAGGTACGGCAAACCAGTTCTGAAGAACTGAATCGTTTACAAAAACTTATTAATGACTACCAGCCGGAAGAGACATCTGGCGTTCAACATCTTAAAGGAAAAACCGATGACTAAGCAAATTTTACTTTCACTGCTCAATTGTTCATGGCAATGGGGATTATTAGGTGGTTTAACCTGGCTTATCACAAGACGTACCCGATGGACTAACAGCACAATGCACCTGTTGTGGTTACTGTTTCTACTCAGTTTACCAATCCTATTCGCTTTAAATCAGTTTGTACCAGCAATTTCAATCGGTAGCACATCGTCAGAATTAACGCAGGTGGAGCCTGTAAACATATCTGTTTTAGCTGCTCAAACAGCAGATTTACCAGAGATTTCATTCACAGAAAGCAATATGCAAACACAGAGACAGACGGTTACCGGGAGCCAGTTTTCCTTTAATTGGACAACGCCCAGTTTAATTTTCGCTGTTTGGGCAATTGGGATACTTGTTATGTTGATTCGCATTGCTTTTGGTTTATATAGAATCCATCGCCTCCGCCGCACTGCAACGATAGTTGATGGTGCATATCAAGCGGTCTGCAACCGATTGATTCAAAAACTCAACATAAATCGTCCGGTCACCGTCTGCTTTTCGGATCAGGTCGTATCGCCTATCTCATTTGGTTGGTTCTCCCCCCATATCCTGATTCCACGAAATCTTAATTTGGAACAGTTTGAATTGGTAGCTGCGCACGAATTGGCACACGTACAAAGACTTGATTGGTTAACAAATCTTTTTTTATATTTGGTTGGGGCTGTCTTCTTTTTTCATCCGATTTACCATTTTCTCAATCGAAAACTTGTCCATCTACGGGAACGAATCTGTGATGACTGGGTTATCCAATTGACAGGTGCTAGGAAAAATTATGCACAGTGTTTGTTGGATATGGTCCACCCTAAAGGACAGTCCATCCCTTTAACTTTGGGGTTACATGAACCATCAGAATTAGAATCCCGAATTAACTCCATTTTGAAAAACAAGCGACAACTTGATTTGCAACCGAAACGACGCTTGCTTGTGGTAGCAGTAACCTTACTCTTAACCTGTCTACCTTTGCTTGCAATGGCACAGTTAGTTCCGTTGAGAACAGTTAAACTCTCACTATTCGCACAGACACCTCAAGAATCGGAAAAAGCAGTTGAGAAAGTTGAGAAGGAGCATGGCACTCAGGAAAAACTTGCTGATATGAAGGATCAGAAGGAAGACAAGGAAGACAAGTCTATAGAGGCAGCGGAACATCTCAAAAAACTGGGAATTATTTGGGAAGAAGGTGAAAAACTTCTTAAGAATAAGGTGGATACCTATCAAGAGATGAGCAGAAATGATGTGCTGTCACTTTTAGAACAAACATCGGAGGTTTTAAAAAAGGCAATAGAAGAGTTGGCTGCTATCAGGGATAGTAAACTTCTCAAGAAGAAGACCAATACCTCTCAAAAGATGGACAGAAATGATGCAGGGTCGCTATTAGATCAAGTAAAAGCGGATTTAGAAAAGATGCATAAACAGTTGGATGCCATAATGAATGGTAAACTTCTCAAGAAGAAGACCGATGTGAAGCCTGACACGCTGGAAAAATGGTTGAACGTAAAAAATCCTGTCATCGAAATTCAAAAGCCTGCTGAAGGTGAAGAATTTGGTAAAATGCTCTTAAACGGAACATTTGTATTAGACGGATCCGTTGTAAACTTAGATGGAACCGTTGTACAGTTTGATGAATTGCTTATGTTCCTCCGTAACTTGCCTGAAGAACAAAAATCTATGCTTATTAGCCTATCTGGACCAGATGTGTCTCATGCACAGATCGTCAAAGTAATGGATATCGCAAAAGAGGTAGGTATTGATACGATTGGATTTGCAGTTAGTTCGGTTAAAAATAAAGGTATAGAGCCTGACAAAGCAGAAAAATAAAGTATCAAGGATTCCAGAGGCGTCAATTTAGCAACACCTCAGGTCGGTAGGTGCGATAAGGATATCGCACCTACCGGCTGTTTCGACCGAGTTGTTCGCGTAGGATCCGGTGCGATAAGGATAGCGCACCTACCAGCCTGGGAACATCCCAAAAATTGACGTTATGTAACCCAAAGTTTACCCTCCTCACAGACTACAAGTCTGAAAAAAGTTGACATCAACAGTTTTTCTGCCTATAATAGATAGGGTTATTGTTCAAGACCTATTATATAGTGAACTTCAGAATTAATGAAACACTCCACAACGGGCGAGGTGACCTCGCCCCTACGCTGGATGGTTTTCGTCATCGTTGTATAGGGTGAAATGCCTCATTAATTATTGACTTTACTATAAATACCTTACTTTATTTTTAAGCGATATGAAAATGAAACAGATAGCACTTATTTTTTTAATTATTATTGTGTTTGGGGGGCAGATTGTATCTGGTCAGGCACCAGATACTGAGTCTGAATCTACTGAAACATCCTCTGAAGAACAAGTTGTGGAAAACGATGAACAGGATACTGAATTGGAGACTCCAGATACGACAGTTGCATCAGAAGATGAGGCGGATTTGGAAGTTGAGGACCAAAACCCTGAACCCGTTACCTCTGAAGAAATCCCTGATGATAATGACAGTGAGGAGGCAACACCCATTACAGAGGCAGAAGGGGAAAATGATAATGACAATGAGGAGACAACACCCATTACAGAGGCAGAAGGGGAAAATGAAGACCACGTTGATGAAATAGATACTGTCCCATATAAGTGGGAAGGCACCAGACGTATTTTCAAACTTGTTAATGACTATTATTTAGAACCTGATGAAGTCGTTACAACGGTGATTATGGTTTCAGGTGATGCAACTATACACGGTACAGTAACTGGAAATGTATTGGTTATCGGTGGAGACATTGTGCTTTCCAGAGACGCACAGATAAAAGGAAGGGTACAGGTCGTCGGTGGAAATATAACGGGAGATTTTGAGCCGACTGAGAATCATATCGTAAGCAACGGGTGGCGGATTCTTCCTGCAGCAGCACATCTACTGATGCATCCGCATACTGTCTGGGATATTAGGAAACACCGAAATTTTAGGTTTACAACCTTAAAATTTGGACTTCTGCTATTGACATATCTATTGATGGCACTGACTTTTCGCAAGCCTATCTATGCGGTAAGTTCAATGTTGGTAGAGAGACCGATCGGTAGCATCCTATTTAGTCTGCTCATGTTTATCGTTATCCCAGTTGCCATCTGGGTAATCATACTCTCTATCGTAGGTTTTCCGTTATTGATATTGTGTCTCTGCCTTTTGGTTCCGCTTGCTATATGCGGTAAGACTGCGATATTTTATACACTCGGTAGCACACTTCTTGCTGGTAGGTTGAAACCGCTTGCAGTGATTTTTGGGTTTGTCCCGTACTTTATGGCAACTGAGATACCGCATGTTGACTGGGTGACGTTTCTTCTTTTTAATGTCGTCGGTGTAGGACTTTGCATACTATCAATCATTAAGGCATTGTCAGCACAAAGTTTTAGTAAAAACATCCATTGGACTGAGAGAGTTCGCAATAATGCATCTTGAATCTCCATTTTTTTTATTTCTGTTTGCTATATTACCTTTCTTGGTGGTCTATCTTCGGTGGCAACGTTCAAATGCACCTGCTATACGTATCGGTGAGATTCAGCATGTTCGGGAAATCCCAAGATCACCATCTGTTAGACTACTCCCATCGCTCAAGATACTAAGATTTGTCGTCATATCCCTTCTGATTATTGCGCTTGCAAGACCTCAACTATCACAAAGTCAGGAACGCCGTTTTGCGGAAGGTATAGATATAATTTTGGCACTTGATATTTCAGAAAGTATGCGTGCAGAGGATGTGAAGGATGCTAATCGACTTGAAACAGCGAAATCGGTTATACGTGATTTCCTAAGATATCGTGAAGGTGATCGAATTGGATTAGTCGTGTTTTCTGGTGAAAGTTATACGTTATGTCCACTCACATTGGACTATACAGTGCTAATAGAATTACTTGAGGGTGTAGAGGTTGCCTTAGGTGGTCAATTGAAAGACGGGACAGCTATCGGTGATGCGATTGCGACGACTACGCATCGGTTGCGAGTATCGGAAACGAAAAACAGGATCGTAATCCTATTGACAGATGGTGAGAACAACTCAGGATCAATTGATCCTGGAACAGCTGCTTCGTTAGCACAATCCCTTGAGATTAAGGTTTATACTATCGGTATGGGTAAAGAAGGGGGGGCGCTCATCCCTTATGAAGATACGACATTTGGGAAACGATACCGAGAAGTAAAAACGTATCTTGATGAAGGGACACTTAAGCTGATTGCTAACGTTACGGGCGGCAGATATTTTCGAGCGACAGATGTACAATCACTAAGGCATGTTTATACTGAGATTGATCAACTTGAAAAGACAGAATTTAAGGTTGTTGATTATACAGAAGAAAAAGAGATGGCAGTGTATTTTTTAATACCCGCTGCGCTTCTGTTTGGAATTGAAGTTTTATTGCGTAATACGGTGCTGCGGAAAATCCCGTAGCATATTTAAATGTCTACATAAGGAGATAGAATGAAAAACATCATAGCATGTAACTTAGGTAGTTATAGACAATTTGGCGCGAATGCCTATACACATTTAGCAGAAATCGGTTTGACGAATGTTGAAATTGGCGTGCCTGCTGATGATGCAGTTGATAAATGGCAGTCAGATTTAAAGGCACATGGACTGACCGCTACCAGTTTACTCGGCAGGTGTGATGTCCAGTCTGAGACAGTTGTTACGGACTTTCAAAGGACACTGAACATAGCCAATGAGATGGATGTGAAGGTTATTTTTGTTAGTGTCCACGCAGGAGAGACTGATAAGCGTGTGGTATATGAACGTCTCCGCGCGATTGGTGAAAATGCTGAACCTTTAGATGTTAAGGTCTGTTTAGAGACACATCCAGATATGGCACATAACGGGGATATTGCTCTTGAAACGATGCGGGGTGTTAACCATCCCAATATCCGCATCAATTTTGATACCGGAAATGTCTACTACTATAATCATGATGTCAATGCTGTCAAAGAAGTAGAGAAGATTATTGATTATGTCGGTGCTGTTCATCTGAAGGATACAAACGGCGGGTATCGTACTTGGCACTTTCCAACGTTGGGTGAAGGTGTGGTTGATTACAAAGCCGTATTTCAAACGTTGAATGATGCTGGGTTTTACGGTCCCTTCACGATGGAATTGGAGGGTATTGAAGGTGAAAACCTTGATGAGGCAGGTGTTCAGGCTCGCGTAGCGGATTCGTTACAGCACTTGAAGGATATTGGTGTTATCTAACGGACTTTTCGTGAAACCAAAAATATCAGTGTATTTCTTGGCACGAGGGAAACCCTGAATTGCTGCGGGCTGGGAAACCCAGCCCCTACAAACGAATTTATGGGTTTGGTGCAGGTGAATAGGTGGAGATATGGTAACATTGGATACTTCATTACCAAAACGGAGACTGGGACGGACTGAGTTGGAGGTCACATGTCTTGGGATGGGTGGTGCGCGTATCGGCGGTAATGACGTTTCTGACGATGAAGCGGTTGAAGCGGTGCGTCGTGCAATTACTTTGGGGATTAACTATCTTGACACATCTCCGCTGTATGGTGAAAGTGAGAGACGGACTGGACTTGCCCTCGCTGATGGATGGCGTGAAAAGATATACCTTGCTACGAAAACAGGCACACATCCAAAATGGCGTGGTGATTACAGTGCTTCTGGTACACGACGCAGTGTTGAAAATAGCCTTAGTCTTTTAGGCACAGATTATCTTGATGTCTGCTTAGTGCACGATCCCTCAAATATGGACCCGGTAATAGCGAAAGATGGCGCGTTAGAAACGTTGCAACGGATGCGTGAAGAAGGTTTGGTAAGATGCATTGGTTTGGGGGTGCGGGAGCACGAATTTCATAAGATTGCTATAGAAACAGGTATTGTTGACGTTATCTTAACCTATCTGGATTATACACTTCTGAGTCAGACTGCAAATGACTGGTTGCTATCCTTTGCATCTGAAAGAGATATCGGTGTGATCAACGGTAGTCCGATTGCGGCGGGGTTACTCTCAGGTGTTGAACCAGATGTTAACGCGAGACCTCCTGAAGGAGAGATGGCACATAAACTTTGGCGATGGTGTGCGGAAAACGATTTGAATCTGTTGAATCTTGCGATTCAATTCTGCTTGTGTCAACCTTTAATAACGACCAATTTATCAGGTTCTAAGAATGCTGCAGAAATTGAGCAAAACTTCGCTGCTGCTACATCCCCTATTGCAGATGACGTATGGGAAGAATTGTGGAACTTTACGGATGAACAATAGGATTTTCTTTGAGCGAAGTTATCTGAGTAATTGCTTGCTGTTAATCATCGCTATTTTCAGTGTAGTTTCCCTAATCGGTTGTGACGATGCAACTGTTTTTGGTAGAAGCGTCTATTACAACAGTAATCAGTGCACACTCACTGAAGATGAAACTGCAATATATCTGACCTGTAAGACTTTCTCAAAAATAGACTACGAAGAAGGTGAACCTGTTTACTATGGAAGCATTGCACACATTGAGGATGTGTACGATGCTGATACCATCAACAGGGTATTGATTCTATTTCACGAATATAGTTCTGGATCCATGCCGGGGGATCTTGATGCTTGGCCTGGTTTACAAAAGCGTGAAGATGGTATTTATATCTTTACAAATATTCGTATTCGTGGAATTGATGCGGCAGAAATCGAACGGTCAAGGAAATATCCTGAGGAAGAACGGGATCGTGCCAAAGAACGCGGATTTGAAGCAAGAGACTATCTAAGAAGTCTCGTTGACAAATCTGTTGTTGACGATTTTCCACTCACAATAGAAATTCGAGACCCCGATTTTGGTACTTACGCAACACGAACAATTGCTGATGTCTACCTTCATATCAACGGTGAGAGAATTTCAGTTGCGGAAAAACTACTTGAAAAACGATATGCGGTCCCGTTCTCTTTTGAATACAATTTTCAGTGGGGACAACCGGAACTTGATTTTGAATCATGGTATAGAATGCTTGAGATTGATGATCCTGTTACACCTGATGTAGATGAAAGCATCCCAGTTAACGGATAAGGTATAATAACTCGAGTTGCTACCTATAAGTTTTACGTCATAGAAAACCCATCATTAATGAAAAACATGCTAACAATCAGCCAATATTTGTAGAGCAAACTGTTAGTTTGCGTCTCACAAGCACAATCTAACAGATTGTGCTACAAGGTAGCAACTTAGGTTATAATTAATATTTTGTAATTACCAGGGGGAAGACATTGATGAGATTTCAGGGAAAGGTAGCACTTGTAACTGGCGGTAGCCGCGGGATTGGCAGGGAAACTGCTTTCAAGCTTGCAAGTGAAGGCGCGACTGTTGCTGTCCACTATGCCAGTTCAAGTGCTAAAGCAAAAGATGTCTGTGCTGAAATCCATAGTAAACATCAACAGAGAGCATTGTCTTTTCAAGCTGATATATCGGATAGAGACGCAGTGAACAAAATGGTTGCTGAGGTGACGAGGGAACTTGGACCTATCGAATTATTGGTGAACAACGCTGGGGATGTCGGCGATATGACCTTTGATGAACTTACGCCTGAGCACTGGGACAAAATCATCTCTATCAACCTAACGGGCCCCTTCAATGTGTTGTGGACAGTGAAGGATGAAATGATCAAGCGAAAGTTTGGACGTATCGTCAATGTATCATCAATAGCAGCGTTGGCAGTCCGTCCTGATCAGCTACCTTATGCAGCTGCAAAAGCAGGGGTTATCTCACTGACAAAATCGTGTTGTGGTCCGCTGGCGAAACATAATATACGGATTAATTCGGTGGCACCAGGTGCAATTGACACGGATATGTTAGGTGAAGTATCAGCAGAGATGGTGGAACAACTCCGATCAACAACGCCGCTTGGTCGTCTGGGTGAACCGGAAGAGATGGCGGATGTTATAGCATTTCTATTAAGTGAAGAATCCAGTTATATCACAGGTGCTACAATAATTGCGAGCGGAGGCAGGATTCTTATACCGTAAGTCTGAGTTCTGTTTCTCCAATTTCCAAATCTATGGCGATGAAAGTCTGCTTTCCTTCACGGAGGAACGTATCTCTCTGAAAATCGCGTCGAGAATGTACTTCGCGTAAATCCCATCCCTTAGCTTTGATATGCCGTATTGGACTTTCAATAGACATGGTAAAATTTGCGGTTGGAAACTGTGTGGAGAGTTTTATCTTTCGTTCTTCTTCAAGGACTGTAATATTGGTAAGTTCGCGTGCCATCCAGTAGTGTCCGATTTCTGAGTTTTTCATCCAGATAGTTTTCGTGCCATCCGGGTCGTAATCATTTAGACGTGATTTGACAGTTTTCAACACATCAAAGCCGAGTTTTTCGCCGTTGAAATAGAATCCGGGCCAATGTCCAACAAGCACGCACGGGAGTTCTTTTTCAAGGATTGGTGGTAGTCTTCCACCTTGTAAATCATCGGTGATAAATCGGTCAGGATCACCCAAGTCGTAACCTGTCCACCCGCCGAACCAGTCTCCTGCACATGAAACTATACTTGCGATTGCGATTCCTTTCTCTTTTTCAACGTGCCATAATGGTACATCAGGGAGTTCATCATGTTTAAGCCAGAGAAAATAGAAGGGACGTGGATCGTTGTTGACCTCTTGTGATGCGGTTAAAACGGCTTTTGCGTAAGCATCCTCTTGTCGTTTTCCGAAGGCACCGGGACTCGTCACGCCTTCACACGGGATACCGACATTATTAAGCATCTCCATTGCAGTGATAATATAATCTGTCAGTTTATCAACTGGTGGGTCAACCCATTCGACCTGTTCCCATTCATCTGTCAGTGATAATGTTTCCAGATCAACAACAGCGGTGTGGGTTAACATTTCAGGTGTTAAGTCGAAGTTGGGCCAAATGATTTCGCGATAAATTCGTAACCATGACTGATATTCATGCTTAGGAAACTCTGGAAACCCATCATCTACACGCCCTATCCCCGCAGGATATGGAATGAGACTGAATTTGCCTTTCACGCCGTTTTCCCAACACCATTCAGCCCACTCCCATGCGAAATCTGCAGGGATTGTGTTTGGCATTTTCTTATGCTGTGTTGCATCACCCTCCCATCGTTGCGGAGGGGTGTTCGGTTGATGTTTCGCTTTCCATGCGTGTCTTTGTTGTATCCAGTAGTAGGTGAGATTGATGACAGGACACGAATCGTCAACAATTAGTGAGAGCGGTGTTCTGAGAAGTGGATTACAGATAGTGACGTTCATTTTTTTATACTACTGTTCTATCCAATCAAAAAATGGGGTACCTCCGTTTGTAGTAGGGCAATTCATTGCCCGTTTCTGCGGGAAGAACGGGCAATGAATTGCCCTACTACAAACGAATTCACTTGTAATTCAAAGGTAGACAGTCTACTACGTCCCTGTCTCATTTGAAAACTGTTTTACAAAATCTCTGATATAAGGCACGTCGTCTACCCATAGACCTTCAATGTTGTTCTTGATTGACCAAGCTACATCTTTGTAAGCGAGAATAAAACCAGCGTCTACGATAAATCCGTTGGTTTGTAGTTCCCTCACTTGGCGTGGGATGGACCTTGTCAGTGAATTGTATAGAGCGAAATGATTGAATCTATCCCAACCGAAGATGATTCGGTTAACATTCATCTCGGTTGCTGCTTTTAGGAAGTTTGCCATCGGGTTAATGAGAATTGCACTGGTTGTGAGTCTCGGTTCTAATCGTTTCGCTTCAACGAGTAGGTGTTTCCAACGGTAAAACGTGAGAATGCTGACAAGGTGGACGACATCAAAGTGATGGATCCGTTCTATGATGATGGGTAGTATGTCAGGTGTGTCGGTTTTTGGTTCAACAAAGCAGGGGAAGTGGTTTTCTTTCGCAAACCTGAGCGCGTCATCAAGGTGTGGGACAGGTTCCTGAGAGTTTAACATTTTGATTTTTTGGACATCTTTCCATTTTAGTTGATTGAGAGGCGTCGTGCATCCTGTAGCAATTTGTATATCACTACGATTGAAATCTACGTGAATTAGTACGGGTTCTTTGTCTTGCGTTAGGCAGACATCAACTTCAAATCCATCTGCTCCATCAGTGAGTGCTTGTTTGAATGATGCAAGCGTATTTTCTGGCGCGCGTCCCATACCGCCACGGTGTGCAAAGAGTTTAGTTTCCATATTAATCTTTCTTTTTATGCCACATCCATTCAAAGTTATCCTGTGGTTGAAAACCTAAAATCCATTTTGTCTTTGCATTTGAGAATTGTTGATGCGGTAAATCTGCGAAGATGTTAAATATCTCACATTTTGATGGGAGTTCTTCAAGATCAATTTCTAATCCTAATCGAAATGCTTCTCCCGCATCCCGCCAACTGACAGAAAAAGGGTTTAGGTCTGTGCCTTTTCTGTCATAATCCAGATTTTGGAAACTGAGGAACAGATAGCAGAGAACATAGATGTCGTAATATTCCGTAAAGACTTTACAGATTTCCTGTCCCAGACCTTTCGTTATTGGATAAAGTCCTGTGCTGGTGTGTGGTGGTACATCTGGATTGATTTCATAGTCGTAGGATGTGTAGCTTTCGCCTTGGATGGTGAAGTGTGGTCCTGTATTGATGACCCGTTTGATACCGTGTTCAACAGCAGCACGCATGGTGTTGTAGCAACCCCGGGTGCTAACATCAAAAGCTAACTGACGGTCATGGCGTAACACTGAACAGTTGATTATCGTGTCCATTCCCTCAGCTGCTTTCATGACCTGATTTAGTGAACCGACATCTATATGCATAGATTCATGTTTCGTATCAATATCGTTGATGTCGGTTACACGTAAACTATAATAGGGTTCTAATGCTTTGACAACGTGCGGTCCGAGGTATCCGTTACCGCCTAAAATAAGAACTTTCATTGTTGTTCCTTGAATATTTTGTTTATCCCACTGATTTGTCTGTTATGGTTGAGTTGGTGGCACAAATTGTGGATTAAATTTCAGGTGTCCCTTTGCTTTATCAATGATGAAACGTGAACCGGGAAACTCTGATTGAATGTGAAAGATACCCCATCTT
Source organism: Candidatus Poribacteria bacterium (assembly GCA_012267415.1). Classification (GTDB taxonomy): domain Bacteria; phylum Poribacteria; class WGA-4E; order WGA-4E; family WGA-3G; genus MSPOR6. Next base: position 24,312 of record JAAXGN010000124.1, read on the forward strand.
GATGGTGCTTGAATTGCACCTTGGAATGCTGCGACTGCGTCTTCTATGCCAAGGGACACGGTGTTGAACGTTACATCCGCTGCTGCATCGTCCGAAACAATTGTGCCAAGTCTGAGGCATGTTACGTTGATTTTGCGTTCTCTTGCGAATTCTCTACAGGTGAATTCACCGAGATGTTTTGAGAGGACAAAACTATCTACACTGGGGCGCGGTCTCCAGTTTTCTTTTACTGTCCACTCCTCACCGTGTTGTTCAAACAAACGTAGTGTGCTGGCATAAATGAAGTGTTTCACACCCTCTGCGACTGCAGCTGTTAATAGATTATAAGTGCATCGCGTCTGATAATCTATCTCAAAGTTTTCTGGTTGGTCGGAATTTGCTATCAGGTTGGAGGGTATTTCTGCGATATGGACGATGGTATCAATACCTTTTACTAATTCGTTTGTTGACTCGTCGTGTCCCAACGCGCTTTGGACAAATTCAGAGGTTGTGTCAACATGTTCAAGTTCTGTTAGATGGACTGTATGTGATTCAGATGCGGCAGTTGCTAATCTGCGTGCCAATTCTGAAGCTGCTGAGGTAATTAATAGGTTCATTGGCTTTTTCTCTTAATTTCTACATTGCATTACTAATTTTAGATGCGATGTCGTTTATTTTTTCAATGTTTCCTTCGCTTGGTCGCCACGGGAGTCTTAGCGGATCTCCTTCCCATCTTGGAATGAGGTGCAGATGAAAGTGGAATACTGTTTGAAATGCAGCGGGTTCGTTTGATTGAAATAGGTTGAGTCCATCAGGTTTTAATGCTTCTCGTATAGCTGCTGCAAGCGGTATTGCTGCCTCCATTATTTTGCTACCGACATCTGCTGGCATATCAAAGATGTTTCGGTAGTGCTGTTTGGGTATAATCAGGAGATGTCCGGGATTTGCAGGAGCAATGTCCATAAATGCAAATACGTGTTCGTTTTCATATACTTTTGCTGAAGGGATTTTACCGTCAACGATTGCACAAAAGATACATTCCATCTATTTGTATCCTCACAAGAATTTTGAGTTATTTTAGCAAATATTTGTATAACGTTCAACAAAAATTTGGCAACAACATTTGGAGCGAATTCCTCACATTCGGAATTGGAGATGTGATAAAATGTAGTCAATGAAAGAAATGCAAGAAACCTATACTCTTATCCATAAAGATGACGAAACCGAAGCGCGGGTTGGACAACTTTGGACAGCACACGGTGTTGTTAATACACCTGTTTTTATGCCTGTTGGCACTCGCGGGACTGTGAAGGCTTGCACCCCGCAGACGTTATCAGAGCAGATTCACGCAGAAATTATCCTTGCAAACACCTACCATCTGTATCTCCGTCCTGGACATGAAGTTGTTAAAGAAGCGGGTGGTTTGCATCAGTTTATGGGGTGGGATAAACCTATTTTAACGGATAGCGGTGGTTTTCAGGTTTTTAGTCTTGGTCCGCTTCGGAAGATAACGGAGGAGGGTGTCTCGTTCCGTTCTCCGATAGATGGTACGGAACGGTTTATCAGTCCTGAACGTTCTATTGAGATTCAGAATGCCCTTGGGGCGGATGTTATCATGATTTTTGACGAGTGTCCTGCTCTGCCGAATGCGTATGCGTATCTCAAGGATTCTATGGAAATGACATTACGTTGGGCAGAACGGAGTAAGAATGCACATCAGAACCCGCAACAACTGTTGTTCGGGATTGTACAGGGTGGGATGGCGCGCGATCTGCGTCAGGCAAGCGTTGCGGGGACGGTTTCTATTGGTTTCCCTGGATATGCTATCGGTGGGTTGAGCGTTGGTGAGGATAAGGATTTGATGTATGATATGTTGGCATTTACTGCACCGCTGCTACCGAAGGATAAGCCGCGTTACTTGATGGGTGTTGGTACTCCAGAGGATTTGGTGTATGGCGTGCGCTGTGGCATTGATATGTTTGATTGCGTGATGCCGACTCGGAATGCACGCAACGGTTCGCTGTTTACATCTGAAGGCATTGTCCGCATTAAGAATGCTAAATATACGCGTGATTTTAGTCCTCTGGACCCGGCGTGTTGTTGTTATACTTGCCAGAACTTTACACGTGCCTATTTGCGCCACTTACATATTGAGAATGAGATTCTCGGTTCGCAGTTGCACACACTGCATAACCTGCATTTCTATGTCAGTCTGATGCGTGGGGTTCGACGTGCTATATATGATGGCAGTTTTGCTTCTTTGTCAACTGACGAACCTGACATCGCAGCGTTGGTGAAGTTAGGACAGCCTGTGGTTGATTAACATGTGAGAATGTGCAAGAGAATCTCAAAAGTTGGGTAAGTTCCAAAGGAAAATAGCCCCATCATAGCTGCCGCTTACAAGTGTTTTCCCATCTGAGGAGAAAGATAACGCGTTAACATTATCAAAATGTCCTTTGAAGACATTTAATTGGTGGCCGGTAGCGATATCCCACAACTGGATTATTCCATCATGATGTCCACTCATAAAGGTTTTCCCATCAGGCGAAATTGCCAATTCGGTTACGGAGTAGTTACTTTCCCCTTTAAGGGTATTTAGTTGTGCTCCAGTAGAGATATCCCACAGTTTTATATGATTATTTTTATAACTAGCATTGCTGCTTGCCAGGATTTTACCATCAACAGAAATTGCCAAAATGCGGGTTTTGTCTGAAGGAATACTTAATAGTTGATTACCTGTGCTTGTATCCCAGATTCGTATCGTTCCATCGTCACTTCCGCTTGCAAGCGTTTTACCGTCTGGTGTTAAAACTATTGCGTTAATCCTAGCTGTATGTCCTTTGAGAATAGCATGAGATTTCTCGAAAGGAATTGCCCATAGGTGGATTGTAAATCGGTAATGCTCAGATGCCCGATCTTCATTTAGGACAGCAGCCAGCATGTAACCGTTATAAGAAAAAGCGACTACACCATTCGATCCAGAAGAAAAATGACCATATCTCTTACCTGGGTCCGATCCCTCTCTTCTGCGGGATTCAACTGGGAGTTGCTGAAGTTCATCCTCATTATCCATCTTCCACACACTCAATTTGCTTGATAAATTCTCCTCATAAGGAGCTTTAAGTCCTTTTATTTTGAAATATCCAAAACGTGCTGCAGTGGTTACCGTCCTGTCTTTAGGCGAAAATACAAAGGCAGCGGGATGAATATCAGTGTTTAAACGGGCAGATAGTTGTGTATAGTTGAACGTATCCCATACCCTTATTGTATTTGTATGTCCACTAACCAAAGTATTAGCATCTGATGAATATGCTAATAAATTAAGTGTTTGTATATGTTTTGTATTAAAAGATGACATTTCGTCTCCTGTAATAGTATCCCAGACTTTGATTTCACCTTTGTGATTCGCCCCCGCAACCGTCTTTGAATCTGGCGAAAATGCCAATACCTTTAATTCATCAAGCACAACCCGTCGTGTTTGGGTAGCAACATCCCATAGTTCAACCTTTTCGGACGACGTTTGACAAGCTAAGGTTTTACCATCATTAGAAAACACAAGGATACTAGTAAGTCTTGGTTTTTGGGTCAAGGTTTGTATTAATTTCCCTGATGTTACATCCCATAAATGTAGCGGCTTTTCGTAAGTATTAGAAACAAGCAATTTTCCATCTGGCGAGAATGCTAACTGGAAAACATCATCATCTCGACCTGTACGACCTCGTAGTTTTTTGATGAGTCGTCCAGTAGAGGCATCTTCCAAGCGAATTTCACCTTTCTCATTTCCGACTGCCAAGATGCTTTTGTCTGTTTTTTTATTGATGTGTAAATCTAAGGCTGTAACCCTCCGTCCTAATATCTCTCCTAATCTTGCATTAAATCCTTCAGAGGATTTGGATCGGAATTCCCTTTTTTCTCCGGTAGAAATATTCCATAATTCAATTGAACCGTATCCTTCACAGATGAGTGTTTTATTATCGTCAGTAATTTTGAGTGTGTATATTACCGCTTCTTCTCTTTTGAAAGACCTAATTAGCGTGCCTGTATCTCTATTCCAGATGATGATTCTGTTACCACTTCCGGTTGCTAAAAGTGTTCCATCTGGTGAAAACGTGACCTTTGCAGTTGGTGTTATATGATCATTAAGTAAGGTAAGTGCTTCACCAGTATGTGCATCGTAGAGCCATACACCGGTGGCACTTGCTACAGCAATTTGCGTATTATCCGGTGAAACACTAATACCGTTTATGCTTCCTTTTCCAAGACGTGCTTTAGCATTTTCTGGCAAATTCCACTGTGTGTAGTCTCCAGCATTACCTAAATCCGTATCTGCTTTTTCACCACTACCTTCACCTTTTTCCGATTCATCAGAAGTTCCTCCTAACAGATTTCGGTCCTTTGGTTTCACCTCAAGATTTAGAACAATAGGTGCATCCATCAGTTCTACTGCCATCTCAGATTGTGCGTCTAAACTATAGGGTTGTTGGAAATACGCTAAGTATTGACTGCCTAATCCGAGCATCAGCACAATTAAGAGTGTACTTGACGCGCCTATCACCCATGGCATAATGGGTTTGCTACCGGAAGATGGTGCAGTGGGTCTGATACGTTCAACTTTTTGTATAATGTTGTCGGTAAAGTGTGGGGATAGTTGGAAGTTGCTAATCGCTTCTCGAATCATCGGTTCCTCCTTTTGTAACCTTTGTCTTGCCCTGTGCAGACGGAGTTTTATAGCACTGGCAGACACACCTAAGAATCTGCTGATCTCTTCAATCGTCATTTCACCAAAGTAGTGGAGTGTGATGACTGTGCGTTCACTCTCTTTGAGTTTTGAAAGTAGTTTCTTTACCACTTCGCGTTGTGTCTCAACGTTTACTCTTGCTTGTTCTTCGGCGACGTATCGTGAATATGCTGCGTCATCTATCCACTCCGTTTCTGTGTCATCTAACGAATCGGTTTCAATACGTTTCTTTCTAAGCCACGCGATGCATTGTCGGTTTGCAATAACATAAAGCCATCCAGAAAACTGGTTTGGATTTTTCAGGGTGGAGAGTTTATCATAGACTTTGAGGAAGGTGTCCTGTGTGATTTCTTCCGCGATGTGGAAATCGCCTATTTTCCGCCAAGTGAGTGCATGCACCTGCTTTTTGTATTTATTGACTAAACTGACAAAAGCGTTCTCGTCACCTGATAGGAATTGGTGTATGAGTTTTACATCTTTGTTTTCCATTTGACGCCTCAAGGAAGTGGTAAATTGCTGAATGTGTTATCATACCATTTTTATGCATTATTGTCTCATTTTTGGTTATTCATTTTCGGACACAAACTGGAAAGTTTGTGCTACAAAAGACACAAACTGGAAAGTTTGTGCTACAAAAGAAGCATTATATGATTTGATATCTGTATATAATGACGCGGGTTAGGTGAGAAACGGTTACATACTTTTTGTGAATTACGATTAAACGGTTAGAGGTAAGTGGTATTGTTTGATTATGGATACTTACGAGGAAGAGCAGCCTATCCCACAAGATACTTAAAGACAGCAGAAAGATTGTCGTCGGGTGAGTAGAGTTGAGATACTTTTAATTCGTTTTCAATGAGTATTTTGGGTAGACGATCATAAAAGACGTCAGGTTTTGCTGTTTCAATAATAACATCACCCTCTTCATCGCCAAAGGTGACACTGAGTATGTCTTGAAACGGCAGACAAGTTTGTGCTAAACGCCTTGGTTCGTCAGCATTGAGGTAGACCTTATGTGGATGTTCATCAATCAGTTCTCGGATATCGGAAATAGTTCCTTCTGCCAGAATCCGTCCTTGATGGATGAGCAGGATGGTTTCGGTCATAGCCTCTATTTCATATAGGATATGGCTTGATACAACTATGCTGATGCCTTGTTCGGTGAGTTCTGCGAGAAGGTTTATAATATGTCGTCTTCCGATGGGATCAAGTCCAGTGAGTGGTTCATCAAGGAAGAGCAGTTCTGGTTCATGCACAAGTGCTTGTGCAAGTTTTATACGTTGTCGCATCCCTTTACTATAAGAACCGATCTGTCTGTTTCCAGCGGAAGTCATGTCCACTGTTTCAAGTGCCTTTATCGTGCGATTCCTGATATCTTCTTTCTCATATCCATTTAATGTGGCGAAAAATTCTACGAACTTATAACCGGTCATAAATTGATACGCTAATTCTATGTCTGGACAGTAGCCGATTCTTTTGGTGAGAAGGAAGTTGTTCCAAACAGGTTCGTTTAGGACTGTGATGTTTCCTTTGTTCGGTTTGAGCTGACCTGTCATTAATTTGAGAAGGCTTGTTTTACCTGCTCCGTTGGGTCCAAGGAGGCCGGTAATTCCGTGTTGAATGGTTAATGTAACATCATTCACCCCCATGACTTCGCCATACCATTTTGACAAGTTTTGTGTTTGAACGATTGTGGTATCCTTCATATTCTGTGTCCGTATTTTTGTTTATTTAACCCAAGTTGTTACCTATAAGATTTTCACTTGGAAACACCAATTTTTAGTTAATATTGTAGCGTAAACTGTCAGTTTGCGCCCCTTATGGCACAATCTAACAGATTGTGCTACATAGGTAACAACTTGGTTTATTTAGTATTGCGGCTTTTAGTGATTCTGATTGTTTCTTCAAGGTTTTGGATTCCTGCTGTTGTTCCGATAGCAGTTACGCATGCAGCACCTGTGGCTGATGCCAATTCAGCTGTTGATTTTAGGTCCCATCCTTTAACTATTCCTGCCAGGAATCCTGCGACATAAGCATCACCTGCCCCGGTAGCATCAACGATGTCAACGGGATATGCAGGCACATGGAATGCTTCTTCTACCGTTGAAACGTAGCTGCCGTTCTCCCCCATTTTAATTCCGATGGTGTTGATACCGTAATTGTGTAAGAATTTAGAGATTTCGTTAGGTTCGGATGTTCCTGTGAGTTGTTGTGCTTCAGCTAAGCTGGGTAGGAAGATGTCAACATAGGGTAAACATGGTTCAAGAGTTTCTAACCATTTTCCTGTAGCGTCCCAAGCAGTATCGAGTGAGGTCTTTATACCTAACGTTTTAGCTTTTTTGAGAACATTCGCCATCGGTTGTCCATCAAATTTTGGCATGACGAGAGCACCGGCGATGTGTAGTATCTTTGCTGTTTTGATTATATCCCAGGCCATGTCGTTTTCGCTAAGTTCTCCGTTTGCGCCGATGTAGTGGCAGAAACTCCGTTCACCGTCTGAAGCGACTGCTACAAAGGTAAAGGATGTATTCGTGCTATTATCTTGCTGGATACCAGTGGCGTCAACCCGGTTTTCATTAAGTGTTTGTAGGAGTAGGTCTCCGAAATGGTCATTCCCGATTTTACCCATAGCTCCCACAGAAACGCCAAGGCGTGACAGTGCGATTGCGGTGTTGTTTGCACACCCACCGGTATGAATTTCCAACTGGTCAAATAGTGTTAATTTCCCTTTTTCAGGGAAAGCATCTATCGGTTTTGCGAGGACATCAACTACGAAAATTCCGAGTGATAGCACGTCCATCAGTCACCTTCAGATTTCGTTTCTCTATCTATTTACTTTTCATTTCCGTGTACGAATTTCGGTGATACAGTTTTGGTATTACCTCATCCTATATTCTTGTTGATATTATACATTTTACAATTGATGTTGTCAATTGCTTTCGGCATCAAGATACATTATCACGAATGTTTCACTATCTACAATTCTATTGCTACCTTCTTGTCTTATTGGGATTGCTGTTGAATGCCAACCAATTAGTATAGTTTGGGTTTTTATATCGTCAGTATTAAGTAGGTTTTCAGGTTTAGAAAGATATAAGAACAGACCTTCTTGCTGCAATATTTTGGCGAATTTTTCACGTTTTCCAGCAAGTTCTTCGGTAGGAGGTATCTTCTTTACAATTTCATTTAGGAGTTCTTGTGGCAGTTTGTCATCTTTTCCGATTGTGATTGTACCTAACTTGACCGCTGTTTCACCCTTTATTATCCAGGTATTCTCAAGTGTCATCTCATTTGGTTGTGTGTCTGCAGGAAAAAAATGATTGGACACATAAGTACTTGGACTCCAAGGCTCCACGATAATTTCATCCAAGTAGGTTTGTGTATTTTGATAAAACTCAGCGGGTTGCGTTCTGCCTTCGTTAAGTAAGGGACGAATAACATCGTCCTGATATAAAGTAATAGATGTCTTTGTGAACGCAAAACTCCTGAGAGAAATATACGTTTGCCAACATAGAAGACTGGGCGCGTTTTGCTTTTCTGGATAGATCGTTAGGATAGAAAATAGGTCTATTTCTACGTCTTTTGGTAAAACTACCCGTGCAAATCCGATTGCACTAACTGACACGAGGACGATTATGAATGTACCGATCCAATACCTATGTATTCTCTTACGTGGTGAAGAACTGCGTCTACCAACATGGAAGACAATCCAACCGCAACCGATTAAATAGAGTGGCAATATAATAGCTAAGAGTTTTATGAGTGGGACTTGTGTCGGCATTTTTGCCAGAAAAAGTTCATTTATCTTTTCCTCGTGTTCCCGATAGGGTGCGTATTTGTCAGCAAATCGTTTGGGAGATTTTCCGTGCGTCATGAGCAACCAACGCCAGAATGCCTCTCCTGCTTTTAGGTTTGAAAATGGTGGTGCATTGTAATCAAAAGCCAAACATATAATTTGACCGCTGCCAAAGTTTCGTTTTGCAATGTATATCTGACCATCTGTCCCGATTAGCGTTTGGCATCCCTTTTTTGGCTCAAAATAGATATTCTTATAAGGGGTGTGTACGTCATTAGATTGAGCCGTTGTATCAAGTCCGAATTGCTGTTTTAGAATAGAGGGAACTGAATCAAGTGTTTCATCACGGATGAGTTTTACTGGTAGATATTGCTCAAGGAAACTCCCTTGTAGGTATTGATAATTACCGCCACCTGATAAGAGAAGCGTTCCCCCTTGTTGCACCCAATTTAGGAGTGCGTTCTGCTGTGATGTAGAGATACGTCTGTCAGTTAAGGATACCTCTCTAATTATGAGGAGGTCAACGGCACTATATCCTGCCCACTGTGTTGGCATTGCACGTGAATTAGGAAGATATCTAACATGTGCTTGTGTTTCATCCTCGTCTTGTGTTTCATTTAGGTTTAGTTTCATTTTATCAGCAAATTTAGCGATCTTGTCTCCACTTGGTGCCAGTACTGATACAAAATAATCTCTGTTTTCAATTTGTGTTTGTGGTGTCAATTCATACTTCACAAGTGCATCTGAATTGTATGCTCGGATACCTTGTTCAGAATCATCTCTCGGAACAAGTTGAGCAATTAGTTTGATATCGTTCTTAGGACAGTAGATATAGAATTTTTTGTGTTTCCGATCTGTTTTGCTTAGCTGCAAAGGTGTTGCATATTGGTAAATGGGTTCATCGGAATTGCGGTTTCGGACCTCAACTGTGAGTTCTCCAGTGAAGGTGTTAGGTTCATTCTGACTACGAATAATTATATTCAACGGTGCCCATTTTTTTTCTTTATATCCATCGTTGAAACCCAAAGAAACATCCTCAAAAACGATTTCTGAGAAGGTAGGCGAAACTGCTATGAGGAATAAGAGGAGTATGGTTGCTGCTTGCATTTGTTTGTGCGGTATTAGGAGTGAAACAGTGTTTTAGATGAGTCGTGCTGGGTTTTTTGAGAGTTGTGTTTCCGTTGCTCCATCAAATGCGTGGGTGCTGAAGACGCCGTTTCCCAACATAATCATTGAGGCGACACCTCCGGACGTTTCAACTTGTGTTATGGTATCAATAACACGTTTGTCCGATAGTAATCCACTTTCCACTGAGAAGTGCTTCGCTACAGCGAAACAGTCGTTTAACATCTCAGGGTTGATTTGTGTATTCGTCAGTTTTTTTAGAGCGGTTAATGCGGTATCGGCAGCGTGATTGATGCGTTTCGTCTGTTCGGTATTTCTGAGGACTTCGCTTGTTTGGATTGGACCGAAGTAGCGATAATAGATAGGTTGTTCTGGAATTGGTAAAGTGTCTGCTACAAGCGGCGCGCCTTCCTTTAGTTTAACGAGACATCCGCCGTGGTATTGCGAGCAGACATCCCCTAAGCCTGTACGGTTCTCCACTTCAGCTATATGTGCAATCATGGCAAGTTTTTCATTATCTTGCTTTAGGTCTATCAGTTCGTTTATTGCGTAAGCTGTAGCGAGTGAGGCAGCCCCACTCAACCCGAATCCACAACCGAGTGGAAGTGGTGAAGTAAGATTCACTTTTATTCCTCTGATACCTATATTTTGTGTTAGGTGATTGACAACAGCGCGGACAGTTGGAAAATTTATCCTCTGTTTGTTAAAGCGTACTGTTGTTTCATGATGCTCAGAAACGGTAACCTCTACACCCTCTTGGACAGTGAATCCCATTCCGAGAGAATGCATCCGTGCTGGGTCGGTATGTGTGATGATTTTAAATACACATGAGATGTTGCCTGGGGCAAACGCTTTTGCCATTTCACTCCTTTCTTCTTTGAGATGATTAATCTATTAATTCGGTAATATGCGGGGAAATGAAGATTACAATTTTATTTTACTAATATGCGGGCGGGGAAACCCCGCCCCTACGAATGTTTTTTGGTCTGTATTACCGAGATATTTACTTAATCCTCTTTCAGATGAAAAACCTTAAACTTCCTACAGGTTTGCAAAGTTACCTAAGGTTGAATCAGGATGTCCATTGGACACGTCTATAGATATGACTTAGAGGCAGTTCGCAGCGGATTGAACTTAGTGGCAGTATATCCGAGAGATTCTGAAATGCGATAGACATCCACTGCGTTCCTATTCGGAAGTGGTGTTCAACATTTACTTTGTCTTGTGAAACAAGGATGTATTCTTGCAGAGACACGATCTGCTTATAAGACTCAAATTTCTTTCCTTTGTCATACGCTTCAGTTGATGGTGAAAGTACCTCTACAACCACAATTGGGTTGAGGAGCGTATCAAACGTATCATCTTCAAAACGGGGTTCATCGCAAACAACGGCAACATCCGGATAAAAGTAAGATGTTAACGGGTTTGCCTTCACACGCATTTCACCGGTAAAGGTGATACACTCTCGTTCCATCAATTGGTTGTAAAGTCCATTAAATATGTTTCCTGTGATGAGATTATGTGCAAGGCTTGCCCCGGACATCGCGAGTATCTGTCCGTTGAGATATTCATTTTTGTAGGGTGCTTTACGTTCCCACGCGAGGTATTCTTCAGGTGTCAGGTGGGTTTGCACGGCAATAAACGTCATGATTTCCTCCACAGTATACGGAAAGTTTGCGTCCTTTGTAGTTTCAGTGCTTGTTACATAGCATACACGAATTCAAATCTTCTCCGGATCCAATTCTTGTGTTTTACCTTTTCTATGCTCATCAAGAGCTTTTTGTCCCGTCGTAGCCAAAACATCTTGTGAATTTGCAAAAAGTTTAGACCAGCGTTTTTCGGACGACAGCTCAGTAAGCAACCATTCAGCCAAGATGTTTTGTTCTTCAGGTGAAAGCTTAGATGCTTCTGAAAAGGCTCGTTTGAGTTGTTTGGTCATCTTTATATTCTCCTTGTATTATCAGAATATTCTTAGATACATCTGAATTGACAAATCTTGTGACTACATTTATCTTCTATTTCTACGGGGTTCGGCGTCCCTTTCATTGAAGGCATCTTCACCGTACACACCATTTCCGATCTTTGCTTTTTGTCCTCTACCAGTGACTGGAAATCTTGATCCGTCTAATCGTGGGATTACATATCGTTCAAACCATGCTCCCATCTGTTGCCGCATATCCTTTATCAGTGCGTTATGAGACTTGTCTCCCATCAGGTTTTTCCGTTCATCTGGGTCTTTTGCTAAATCATACAGTTCATGCGGACCGTAAGGGTAGCGGTGAACATATTTCCATTCTTGCGTGCGTATCATGCGGACAGGACCGTATTCGTCAAAAACGACCACTTCATCTTGAGCGTCGTTTGTTTTTCTGGTAAGTGCTGGGACGAAACTTCTACCGGGGGACATATCGTCATTTGGGTCGGGGAGGTTGAGGTAGTCCAGCAGTGTCGGCATGAAGTCGTATTGACTGACCATCGCATCGCTGGTCTTTCCTTCAGGAATTGTGCCGGGTTGACTCATGATGAATGGCACTTTGACCGAGTTCTCGTACATATTAAGTGGGAACGTTCCGTTGCCTTTGTGCCAAAATCCGTGATGTCCGCATGAATATCCGTTATCGCTGCTGAAGACGACAAGCGTGTTGTCTCTGATACCTAAATCAGAAAGTCGTTCTAAAATGCGTCCGACATTTAGGTCCATTGCTGTGATCGCTGCGAAATACCCCTTTAGCGATTCGCGATTCCCCATGTGTTGTGCTGTTCCCCTTCCTGCCCACGGGTGCAGTGCTTCTTGTGGACATGTTTTGAATGGACAATCGTCATAGGAATCTACGATGTCTTGTGGATGTCCGTTAAACGGTGTATGTGGTGCGTTGTAGTTAACACTCAGGTAGAAGGGACCGTCGCTATTAGCGGAGATAAGTTCTAATGCGTCGTCTGTGATTACGTCGGTGAGATATCCCGGTTGTCTTTGCACCTGTCCATCTCTAATCATGTCAGCGTTGTTGTATCTGCTTCCGCCTAATGGCAGAGCAAACCAATGGCTAAATCCGTGTTGTGGTGTGAGACTATCGCCGAGATGCCACTTGCCGCTTAATCCGACGGTGTAGTCATTTTCAGCGAGAACGTCTGTGTAGCAGGTTAGACCTTCAAGATAACGTTCAGCGTTTGGTGGCATACTACCGATTCGACAAAAATCATGCACGCCGTGTGCTGAGGGGATGCGTCCGGTCATGAGGCTTGCACGGGCTGGTGAGCAAACGGGAGTTGTGCAGAAAAAATTTGGAAAGCGAGTCCCTTCTGAGGCGAGTTGGTCGATGAAAGGGGTTCGGACTTCATCGTTCCCGCAACAACCGGCTGCCCAAGGTCCCTGGTCATCTGTCAAGATAAAAATAACGTTCGGTTTGTTTTGCATTTTTGTATCTCCTGATTGTGCGTCACCGATTAGGAATGCAGGTGCAACCGTTGCAGCAAAGGTGCCCGTGCCAACATTTTTCAAGAAGTTTCGGCGCGATATGTGTGTCGTCTGTTTCTTTTCCTTATTGGACATGCTTGTTACCTTTAGCATTTATAGTAAACTTTTGATTTAATGATACATTTTGACTTGTAGGAGACCAGTTAACATATTTCTGGCCGATTCCCGACTGAACGCTTAGATAGTCGGGAATCGGAATTCCCTCCTACAAGGTCTTTGTATTATTATTTTCAATGTTCACTATACATTCAATAAGTGGTTGTTATACATTTCTACGTGGCGATGCGTATCTTGGATGGAAGGAATCTTCACCGTAGTTCCCATTCCCCAATTTGGCTGCTTGTCCACCACCTGTGACTGAACATCTTGCGCCATCCAATTCTGGGACGACATATCGCTCAAACCATGCTCCCATCTGTTGACGCATCTCAGAAATAAGGGCGTTGTTTTCATTTTCATCTATCAGATTCTTGCGTTCTTTCGGGTCGTTTTTAAGATCGTAGAGTTCATGAGGACCGTAAGGATAGCGGTGAACATATTTCCACTCTTGCGTGCGAATCATGCGGACAGGTCCGTATTCATCAAAGACGACGATCTCATTCTGTGCATCGTTTGTTTCGCCATTGAGTGCAGATACAAAACTCTTTCCGGGCGACATATCATCATTCGGATCAGGTAGTCCGAGATAATCCAGTAGGGTCGGCATGAAATCGTATTGACTGACCATCGCTTCACTGACGCGTCCTTCAGGGATGCTACCGGGTTGACTGATCACAAAGGGAACTTTGACAGAATTTTCATACATATTCAGTGGGAATGTACCGTTGCCTTTGTGCCAAAAGCCGTTATGTCCGCAGGAGTAGCCGTTATCACTACTGAAGACAAAAAGGGTGTTTTCACGGATACCTAATTCTGTGAGTCTGTCTAATATGCGTCCGACGTTTAGGTCAAGTGCTGTTATCGCAGCGTAATACCCTTTCAGAGATTCCCGATTTCCCATGTGCGCAGCTGCGCCTTGAACTGCCCATGGATGTAATGATTCTTGAGGACATGTCTTGAAGGGACAATCGTCGTAGGAGTCTACTATATCTTGTGGGTGTCCTGTGAAGGGTGTATGCGGTGCGTTATAGTTGACACTGAGATAGAAAGGTCCGTCTTTATTGGCTGAAATGAAATCTAACGCATCATCTGTGATGACATCGGTAAGGTATCCGGGTTGCATTTCTACCTGTCCATCACGGATCATATTGGCATCGTTGTATTTGCTACCACCTGTTGGTAAAGCGAACCAGTGGCTGAATCCGTGTTGTGGTGTCACACTATCACCGAGGTGCCATTTACCACTTAATCCGACGGTATAGTTGTTTTCTGCGAGGACATCTGTGTAGCAGGTCAATCCTTCAAGATACTTTGATCCGTTAGGTGGCATGTTTCCGTCCCGGATCCAGTCGTGGACTCCGTGTGCGGATGGTATGCGTCCTGTCATGAGACTTGCGCGTGCGGGTGAGCAGACAGGACTGGTGCAGAAGAAGTTGGGAAAACGTGTGCCTTCTGCTGCGAGTTTGTCAATATAGGGTGTTCGGAGTTCATCGTTTCCGCTACACCCCATTGCCCAGGGGCCTTGGTCGTCAGTTAGCACAAAGATGACATTTGGTTTGTTTTGCATGTTGGTTCTCCATTTCATTTCTTATCAAAGGGAATACGTAGGTTAATCTTCTTCCAATTTGCGTTCCATGGGTGAACAAACTGGCAGTTTCAGGGACAAAGTAGCAGAAGTAGATTCGGTATAGTGTACTGAACTCATGATCTCTATAAATGTATCGGATTCGGAGTAGGTTTACACATTGTGAAATTGTCCAATTTTCAATGATTATGCCATAAATCAACTGAAAAATCAAGTGTATTTGCAGGTTTGGGGGTGTGTAGAGTTTTGGTTAAATGAGGTATTATTAATTTGAAATGGTGTTGCTTGTTGTGTCGTTCACTGTCTGCAATTCTTCAAGGAGACGGACGATTTCTCGGTAGCATTTGTCAAATGAGTCTGCTTGACGTGCTTGTTGAAGGTCAAATTGTGCTGCGAGTGCGGGTTGGTCAGTTGTTTCACGATATGTTTTCCCGGGCTGCATGTGTCTGCGTAACCACTCTTTTGCCCCTCGGATTGTTTCAGGGTTATCAGGAGAATTAATATCAGTTTTTAATCCTCGCTTTCCACGTAGAGACTCGGCTGCTGCAAGAAACCAAGACTCAAGCTCCCGTTTTGCGAGTACAACAGCGATTGGTAAATTGTCATGGACTTGTGATGCACGATATAGGAGTTCTGGACCTAATTGCGCTGGACAGTCATCGTCACTGTCAAGGATAATAAAGATTGCCCCATTTCCATCAATTCTGCGGGCAGCTAATTCAACTTCTTGTTCAAGTTGATCTGGTAGAACAACTTGATTTCTATTGACCCGGATTGGACGGGGTATATGAATTGCCAATTCAGGATAACATTCCGCTGCAATACGTCGAATCAGGACTGGTACGGCTGCTACATCCCCCTGTCCTTCAACAATACATCCAATTTTGAGGGACATGTACGCTTTTCCTATTTTTTTTCTCCTAAGATGTTGAATAGACCAAGCTGTTTTGCTTTTTCGGCAGAAGGGACAAATTCCGGGTCAGGTTCCAATTGATCTCTACGTAATAGGTCACCTATTGTAAACATCTTGTCCTGTACCACCGATCTGCACACATTGTCAACGGGTGCAATCACTGTATTTCCATCCTGTAGTGCTGCGACAAGAATTGTGTCCAGATCAATGCACTTTTCATCAAGCAAGTCTGGACTGTGGGTAATTACAACAATTTGCGTGTTGTAAGCAGCGTTTTGAAATTCATCAAATAACGCTCCTACCATTGCAGGATACATTGCTATTTCTGGATTCTCAATTCCTATCAGTGAGACATGCTTGTGCATATCACGATTATTCTGTGACAGTGCTACCAAAATTCCTAATACCCGGAGGGTGCCATCAGACATATTGTTTGCGTGAAACCGCCAAGGGTGTTTGTTTCCTGAAACGTCTTGTCTGAATACTAACATCTCTTTGTCACCAAACTTTTCAATTTCCACAGCACGAAGGCCAGGGACGATGATTGTAAGGTATTCCTCAATGTCCTGTTTAACACTGGATGGCAGTTTTGAAAAGACGTTTGTAAGGTTGCTTCCATCTTGCATAAGCATGTCAGTATTATCACATAATTGGATATCACGGATTTTATCGGGATTCAGATTGTAAAATCCCATTTGTGAAAGTGCATCGTAGACTGGACGAAATTCGGGTAGACCGGAAGCATTTACCAAGTAGAGTCTATCAGGTGCGGCAGCTGGTGCAACCTTTGCACTTGTCCGCTTCACAGTTCCTTTATCAATCTGATAGTATAAATCAGGATGGAGTTTACACTGTTCTTTCTGAACTTCGTAGCGTCCTGAGGCAAGTGTGCGGATGCGGAAACCGTAATGTCCTGTATCTCCATTGGGTAAAGTGAATTCAAGTGAGATACCAAAATAATTTGGGTGCCCACGAGAACGTCTGCAAACATTGTTGATGCCACCACGATCCCGTATGGCATGTTCTAAAGAGTAATTCAACGCATCCGACACAAATCGCAATGCGTCAAGGAAATTACTCTTCCCAGAACCGTTACGACCAACAAGGAACGTCAGGGGTTGCAACTGCACATCACACGCAGCGATGCTCTTATAATTCTTGAGAAGGACTCTTTTGATAAAGGTTGAATCTCTCATGTTAGTATCCATACTTTTTGTGTTACGCCACTGGAAATCCGTCACCGACGAGGGGTTCACCATCTTCCACTTCAATTGTTGGGACAAGCACATGTCCGGGAGATTGCGCGTTGTTATAACGTACACCTTTTGCCATAAAGATCATGACGAATGCCCGTCGTTGATTGTCAGTAACATTCGGTGGTGTGCCGTGCCAGTTCAAGCAGTGATGGAACATACACTCCCCTGCTTTTAGTTCTACAGGAATTCCGTGGCTGATGTCCAAACTCCGTCTTTCATTCCAGGGGTTCGTAGGTGGTTCGCGACCTTCTTCCTGTGCCTTCGCTGTTTCCGCATTGAATGCTGCCTTTGCTTCAACTGAGAAGCGTTCATCTTTGTGGCTTTTCGGTATGACGTGCATGCATCCACTGTCAACCGTTGCATCATCTAATGCTAACCAACAACTGACTATGTTGGGAGGACTCAGGGGCCAAAAGAAGAAATCGTGGTGAAATCCGAAATGTCCGTTATCGTGTGGCGGTTTGGAGATAACTTGGTCATGCCAGAGTCGGACTTCGGGGGTTTCCAATAGTGCGCGTGCTGTTCCTGCGATTAAGGGATTGTGGATTGCTGCCTCGTAACTTTCTTCACGTTTCCACATGTTGACGAATTGATGGATTGCCCGTGGATGGTCTCTGCCTCTATGGAGTCGTTGTCCTTGACGGTCATGTCCGAATTTGAATTCTGGTGATGAGTCATCGCCTTCTTTGAGTTCTAATTCTATGATGGCATCTAATCCATCACGCATTTCCTCTACGTCATCGTTGTCTAATACCTTACCGAATTTGAGGTATCCGTTTTCTTGAAAAAAGTCTACCTGTTCCTCTGTTGCCATTAGGTACTCTCCTGTATGAATGATCTTACGTGTCATCATGATTTTAATATTGCTATGCATTTCTGCTATCATGAGTATAGCATATTTATTGGGTTTTTTGTAGGGGGTTGAATTGAGGAGGGTGTGTAGAATTTATGTCACGCTTTTTGTCAGAATCGCGGAGGACGCGGAGGACACGGAGGACGCGGAAAGTGCTCTTGCACATCTGAAGGTTCCTTTAACAGAATGTGGGTTGTTAGCTAAAATCACTTGAGTCTGTGTTCGCTATGTAATCCGTGATGCAAACAGTGAGGTGACAAAAGTTCACACACCCTTGTGTGTCTGTACATTTTAACTTTTTTATTAGAATCTGGTATAATAAAGCACACCCTCACTTATATAATCTAAATTGCTACCTATAAGTTTTTAGGTAGGCAGATGCCGCTTTTATGCAAGAAAAGTTCATAATTACCGAAATATCGTAGCACGGGGAATGCCATTGGGCGAATGCGCGCATGGCATTTGCCATGATTCATACCGTTGATTTCACTTTCAGTTTGCGCCGTTTTGACACAAACTAAAAGTTTGTGCTACATAGGTAGCAACTTGGGTTATATAGAATAGAAAGATTAGTAGGAAACATAAGGAAATTTACAATTCCTGAGCCGTAACGACTAAAAAAGGAGGATATTCATGAGATGTGTTAGCAGGTTTTTCATATTACTTCAAATTCTAATTTTAGCCTCTATTGCTGGCTGTGCCAAACCGTCCCTGCCTGAAATAGGGGCAATCACTGAAGTGTATGGTTCACCATATATTGTGCAGAATAATGTGCTCTATTATATTGGACCTTGGCAACCCGGGGCAATGGTACTTAAGATTCACTACAAGGAAACAACTAAACAACTTAATTCGGATCTCCCAGGGTTCAGATATATAGAAGGAGGTGATCCTTACTATCAGCAAGTTACATCAATTGAGTGGGAATATATACAAGAAGACGATCTGCAGTTTTATATTCCACTTCTCATCGACAGTCTAAAGGACACAACCCAAGGTGGTAAAGGGATGCGTGCTCTTAACCGTTTGGCTGATATCATGTATATATGCTTTCCTGATGGGTATGGCGATTACTATATGCATCCCACAGAGAACCCTTATACTGGTACACCATTTGCGGATTACGATCTGAAGATAGATGAAACAACCTATAAAAAATGGAAAGAGTGGTGGGAAACAGAAGGTCACAAGATGTTTCCATGACTCCCTACCTGATAGTTTTCACTCTGTTGCTTTCCGAAGCTCGTGTTTTTCAAGACGCATAGAAATATAGAGACTGAGAATAACTGAGATTGTAAATAGTAGTATTCCCCAACTTGGTCTTATCTGCGCGCCGCCCGGGAGTGTTCTAATTGTCAGGATGAGTATTGCGACGATATAGACATCAAGCATTGAAAATCGACCCCATCTATGAACAAGTGTTGAGATGTGTTTGTTTACAGTGCCGTCGTTAAGCTTATGATAAAACACACCTAACTTCAGAATCGGAAAAACGACTGAAAACAGGAAGATAATACCTGCAAGTAGAATATCCATAACAACACCTTTGCTAAGCAATGTCCAGACACTACTGAGTATGGAATAACTTGAAGGACCTGGCGTTATGAACGCCATAATGAAACCTTTGATTCCACCTCCCTCAGCATCAATACGCATGGCTGGCATCATCAGACCAAATCCTAAACACACCACAGCGATATTAACGAACCAGGTTAGTCTTACTTTTTCTTGAGGTGTCATTTCCTGCTTTCGTTGATTTTACCGGACATTTGGATTTTTTTAAATAGATATTTTTGAGATTTCATTGCGTTCTCCTTATTATCTTTTCGTAAGTTATATTATAACATATCTATTTTTGTATGTCAAGTTCAAATTTATATCATGGAAGAGTGAGGAATGAAAGAGGGAAGGATGGAAGAGAGTAGGCAAGATCAAACGGATATATATATGGTGGCGTTGTTCACTAGGGTTGATGTCGGAGTGTTATTCTCATATTTGTCTGAACCAGGATTTTCAAATCAAGAAATCAACGGTATGAATCATGGCGAATGCCATGCGCGCATTCGCCCAATGGCATTCCCCGGGATAAAAGGTCTATGGTTCATTCCGGACATCTATTTTGCCAGTCACTGCTTCGGAGATGAGGGATTGTCGGTATTCTTTGAGGAGATCGATTTTTGATTTTCTATGGTTATCAGATTGTCAATTTGTTGGGTTTTTTGGTTGAGGAAGTTTGCGATTTGGCACTGTTCGGATTCAGGAGGTATAGGTAAGAGTAGATTTTCAATCGATGCTTTTCCCAAGCCATATCTAGTAATTCCATTTGAATTTACCTCAAAATATCTTCTCGTCCTATCGGATTGAATAAACCTAAAAATGAAATCACCACGACAAGCAAGTGGTCTAATCATCGTTAAATGATAACCACAGACAACAGTGTCTAAATCATCTTTGACAAATGTTGGAACACCAATATCATCTGGGGTCTCAGAATCTTTCGTAATTATAACATCACCTTTTCTGAAGGCAAATTTCTCAAACTCACTTTCCTTGCAACTACCTTTTTTCAAAGCAGTATCAACTGTAATATAATCGTTGTAATAAACATCTGTATAGTTGCATAATCTGACCTGGATCTCATCTGGATAGATGTGTTTATCAACATTACTTGGTAGTATCTTTGCAATGTATTTGAGTTTTTTGATTTCCCAATGCCTTGGTATTTTCCCAATCCATTCCACGCCACTGTCTTTATATTTGGGATAATGTCTCATAATGCAATTCCCTCTTTGTCTGAACTAGGATTTACAGGATTATAGGATTTTCAGGATAAGACTCGCGAACATTAGAATGCACGTAGATGTTGACGCATCTGGATGAATACGTTGTTACCGTGTCCCAAGATTTCCAATTGGTAATTTTTAAAATTGCTCTTTATAGGTGGTGACTGGATTCGTCTATCCGAAAATTTACCAATTTTACCAATTACGATTCTGAAGTGGATATGAACGCATCTCAATTGTGATCTTTTAAGGTGGGAGACGATGTGGGACCTGGCGAACTCACTTGTGTGATATCCGTTTTTCCTTCACTAACAACTCTTTCTTGTTCTGCTTTGAGTTGAAGCAAGCGAACAACAGCAGATGACGGATTTTTCGCCTGTTCTTCTCGTGCCTTTCGACAGAATTCCAAATAATCCTCCAAATATGTACCAACTTCTTCTGGGTTTTGCAGATAATACAAGATTGTTGCGTAAACCTGTTCCAGCGTAACCGTATAGTAACGATCAGCGATTGCTTCTGCTGTTTTGCCATTGTGAATATACTCGTTCAGGACAGTTTCAATACCTATACGTGTTCCTTTGATACGAATATCATCTTCTGCCAAAAAGTTAAAGTACTCTTCAATTTGCATGATATATTTCCATAGTGGGTTTAGATAAGTATTTTATCCTTTGTTTTCGAAATCTGCAAGGGAATTTTCGCTATAGGGTGTGTAAAGTAATTGTCACCGTTTTTGTCTAAATCGCGGATTACGCGGAGAACACGGAAGACGCGGAAGGGTGTTTTGGGTTACATAGATGGGCGCGAATTACACGGATTGTTCGGATTTTTGAGTTTGATGTTCTGTGATTCTGTTGTGAAGGTCAGTGTTATCCTTTTGGTTTGATTTCTTTTGTCTGAACCAGGACAGACAGGATTTCAAGATTTTCAGGATAAGACTCACGAACATTAGAATACACGTAGATGTTGACGCATTTGCGCATTTGGATGAATACGTTATTATACCATTTCTATTAATTTTTCTCCCATTACCGGATACCATTGGGTGTGTAAAATTTTTGTAGAAATATACAGATAAAACTTGTCCGAGCGATCTCTAAATCGCGGCCTGTCGGGAATCGGAGTTCCCTCCTACAAAGTAATCTGAGGTTTATAATCAGAACTTTACACACCCTATTTTAACTGAATGAAGCTTTCAATCTTATTTTTTAATCCCCCTGGATCCAATTGTTCAAAAAATTGAGTGTCCTCAATACCCATCTCATCTAACCATGTCTTCCAATATGCTTGGATAATGTCGAAATCTTGGAAATGTTTCACTCCATTTGTTTCACGTAGTCGAATTTCAAGCATCAAGAATTTTACATTGAAATCCTTGAAGTTACCAACTGGGTGTAAACTTTTACCATTCTTTATTTTATTGATTGCTTCATCAACTTCCAGATCATCAAATTCTCTAACCCACATACATGTTCCCTTCGGGCGATTTACTTGCTTATCAAAGGTCAAGTAGCCATCAGAAAGACAGACGACCAAGTTCTGGTGGCTTTTAGAAAAGGAATGCTCCGCTTGAGACCTGAACCAATCCCAAATATCTGAACCGGTTTGCGGATGCTTCTGAACATAATCATATAACTCGGAAACAGCATCAATTAATTCCTGTTTCTTATTTTGGAATTCAGGGTTTCCACTACGTTTCTCAGGGGCAGTAAGTGTTAGTTTCTCTGTGATGTTATACGGAGGATTCTGTGTTTCGGGTTGATCTGGAACTACGAAATTAAGTTTGTGTTTCTTTATTTTTCCTGTTCTGATCTCAGGTTCAATAAGCTCATAAAACTGATCTACAATCTTTTTTAGAATGCCGATGTCTTTTTCTCTTTGGTCAGGATGCTTTTCTGGACAAACACGATCCGATGTATCAATAATCACAACGATGTTTAAGGGAGCATCTAATACCTGACTATTCGAATAGTTTACATTTAAGAAAAAAAGAAATAGGATAGAAATTACTATAACAACATTAATTCTATTCATAAAGTACCTCTAAACTGTTTTAAAAGTTGTCTTAAAATTCTCAAGTGTCTGCTTGGCAAGTTCTTGGATATCGATAATTTGACTTGAGATTTCCTGGGGTTGAAGATCGGTTCTACATTGCGCTACATACCGACACCATCCTGTCACGAATTCATGAGCCTGCGCTTCCATCTTCCTTATGTCAATAACCCTTTCACGTTGCCCTTTTGAGTGTGTGTCTATTTCAGATTCACAACGATCAATTTCCATTTGAAAACTGTCAACTTGTTCGTTGAGGGATTTAATTTCGTCTTGAATACTTTGCATTTCAGCATCTAAGCCAGCAATTTCGATTTCAATCGGATGTCTATATGTTTTTACAAGCGAGTCTGAATAGGTTTGTTTGTCTTCCTTGAGTCTATTCAAACCTTCTTCTAAAATTTGGATTTCAGTGTTTAAGACAGATAGTTCAACTAGTTTATCACTCTTCTCTGCTCTAATTTGCATTTCCATCTGCTTAGACTTATCATGTTGTGGACGGATGTTTCCCCATAATCCTAGTATAAAATTTAATCCAAATCCTAACAGAACTGAAGTGCCTAAACCTAAAAGCGCAAAAAGACCGAACAGTAACAAGAAATGTTCTGGATCATCTCCAGCATCTTGCTGTGCCTTAACTACAGTAGAAGCGATTCGCCATCCAATTATTCCTTCAATGATAATAGTTGCAAACAAAAATGCCCCAAAATGTTTCCACTTTTTATTTTCCTCGCTAAGATAGGTTACAATTACAAGAAAGATGAAAATAGAGGGAAACACAAGAACCAACAGATTAACAGGTTCTTCCTTGGATGCTCTATCTAGCGCTTTGTAATCAATAAGAGCAGTCAAATCCATTTCATCACTCGATTTGACAGTCTTTTCACCTGCAGACACATAAAAAAGATAGAGGTAAAAGAATAGCGCAATAATCACAGCTGTGGAAAAAATCGGGAAAATTGTTTTAGGTAACCATTGTAGAAAGTTAGAAAACCGGTGTCGAAATTTAGAGAACCAATGTTCGGAGGATTGGTGAACTGTTCCATCAGTGTTTAAAGCATCCAATTCAACTTGAGTTGGTGATTCTAAATCAGTTTCTATTTTGGCTATTTCTGCTTTCTTGGATTCCATATCCGAAATCTTTCCTTCAATTTTATCATTTAGTTCCGCAATACGTGAACCTTCCGACGTTTCCAAGATTTCTACTGGAGATTCCATCTTTACTTTGAGTTCGGCCAATTCTACTTTCTTTGTTTCAAGTTCTTTAGTTGCTTCACTGATCGCATTTTGCCGTTGAACCTTCTGTTCCTCAAGCACATCTTTGTCTTCAACCAATACCTCTATTTTTGCTTGAAAATAATCATCGTTAAATGCGATTTCAAGACTCTCATCACGGACTATAACATTAAGATGTTCCTGTAGTGCCTCTGTTA
Organism: Candidatus Poribacteria bacterium; assembly: GCA_012267415.1. GTDB lineage: Bacteria > Poribacteria > WGA-4E > WGA-4E > WGA-3G > MSPOR6. Next base: position 48,399 of record JAAXGN010000124.1, read on the forward strand.
TTCCTCTGCCTGCAGCCGCGCAAGTAAAACCACTGTCCGCACTATAATAAAGTTTACCGTTCAAAGATGTTCCCCCTCTACATGTGCTGGTGTTCTTCTATTGGAGAGTTTGCTAAAACGTGTCAGAAATTGTGATGTCCACTTTCTCCAAAGACTATCAGAGCTAACACAATTGACATGTGTTGGCAGACGCTTATGAACTTCTTTAAGTTTTTGTATTGCCTCTGATGGGTCGGAGAATTTAAAAAACTCACGATCTTTGTTAGGACGCAACTCAGCGAGTTCTTGATGTATCAAGGCTTCAAGTTCTTTTGGATTGTCACAAAACTCTTCATGAACAATATCAAAAGGCATTGGCACGCCAGTTCCGACTGAATTATTATAGCCATGATAAAGTTGATCTGCTCGATCTTGTGCAGTTTGTGTCTCCGTAAATCCAATTTTCACTAAGCCGGGCATTGCCTTATTCGTCAAGATATAAACACTTCCCATAAAAGTTCCTTTGAATTTTTGATTCAGATATTCGTATCCTGCTTGCCAGTTGGTATCTCTACAGATAAGTCTAACCTATTCCCCAAAACGAAAAGCTTTCTTTACGATCCCTCCACCCACTCGTAATTACGCTTTCTAAAGGACGGAGTATGCGCTTGTATCGCGTTGCACTGGGTACAACAAAACCTTGCATTGAGGCGGAAGCATCAAAATAGATGCGCGCAGTAAGGTTTTCCGATATGACTACTGGGTAAGGCTCGGTTATGGGATCGGGCGGGTCTGGAGGACTCAAGTTATTATTGCAACTTGTTAGTGAGATTAAAATACATAGATTGATTACGTATAGCAAAAAACTTGCTTTCAATCCTAAATAGTTTTGTTTCATATTCGGTCCCAATTCGTAAAGTGTTATCCTGTTTATATCAGTTTTATATAGGTATATTACGTAAAATGGTATATTTCGTCTTTTCGCGTCTTGATTATGATTTATATGATAATACAGTGGTGATAATTTGTCAATAGTAAATTAATGAGTATTTTGATATATTTTACTTTCTGTTCTCTTTTGACTTTTTTTACTCATACTGAGGTTATGCTACGATGACACAATTTAACAAGCTATTCCATTTCTATTAAAGAATCCGTGAAAATTACCCAAATTGAGTTCCTCTAATAAATCATTCAATAGATTTTCAGCAAGTATGGAATGTGATTCGTATTTTTCCCTTCAATACTTAAGACACATTTTTTTACCCAAATAGGTGCATAAAATGAAAGAAAAATGAAGTTTTTTCTAAAATTTTAGTCAAAACGGGCAAAAAACGAAAGAATCCGTGAAAATCACTCATATTGGATTCCTCTAATAAATCATCAATAGATTTTCAACAAGTATGGAATGCGATCGCATTTTTATTCTTCAAAACTTAACGCACAGTTTTATACCTATTTAGGAAGTTATTTTCTGGGATTTCTTTAGTCCCGTATGTAGATTAAATTAATAATCAGGTAATTCTGATTTCCCCAGGTCGGTAGGTGCGATATCCTTATCGCACCGAATCCTATGTGAAAACCTCTTATGAAACTGGTTGGGACAGATTCGGTGCGATAGGGATATCGCACCTACCGGCCTGGGATAGCTTCGTTTTTACCTTTTTAATTACTTAATCTTCATTAGGACGATATGTGAAAGATTAGGCAATAAAATAAACATATCGTCCCTACCAAATCAACGCCAAATGCGCGTTTGGCATTTGGCGGGACTGAAGAGAGTTGGGATAACGTCTTTCTATAAACATATCGTCCCTACGGGACTAAAGACACACCAACAACAAATTAATTCCCTTAAACAAATTAATTCCCTTAAACTGACGTATAAGGTACTATAAGAGGCACAAGCTAACAGCATGTGCTACAACACACACCCAATCCAACAGAATGTCAACTATTGGCGAAGGTATTGCTACAATAAAAAAAGGCTTTTTCAAGAAATGATATTAGATGGGAGTTCTCGGATAAACGCAGTCGCTCTGGTAGCACAACCTAACAGGTTATGCTACAAAAGAAGGCTTTGCGGAATTCCTGTCATTTCAATATTTCAGATCCGAAATAGGGGTTCCATCTGTGTCAGTAATACGCAGGATAAAGGTACATGCCCCTTCCTCATTACATACCTTTACGAGGATGCTGTTTCTGCCTTGCTTGAGTGTGACTGGAATTACATAAGTATCAAGCCTAACAGCATAGGTTTTTGTATGTGTGAATGCCTCTTTGCCGTTTAACCATAATTTGCCTTGGTCATCACTATCAAAACGTAACTGGACTTCACGTTCATCAGGGGATGTGACGGTAACGAAGGCATAGAAGACCTGCCAGTTAACATTCCTCTCTCCGAGATGGATATAACCGTTTAATGTCCTGTCGCTGAGCTTTTTCCATCTCACAGGTCCAACCTGTCCATCATGTGTTGTCGTTAAGTCAATTTCCGTAATGTCTTCAGATATGTATGCAGTATCAAAATCAATTCCGCCTGCATTGTCAAATGGTCCAAGCACCATCCACGCGTCTTCTGTAACAAAACAGGTTTTTTGAATATAAGCATCTGCTTTTTCATGTTCACCATTTTGGCGATAATGCTCTGCTAAAGCGAAGTTGGTATCTATTTGAAGTTTTAAATTGCTTGTATTATTAGGATCAAGTTCAACAATCAGATCATCAATTCTTTTGACATAAATATCTGCATTGTCAGGCATGCCTGTATCACGATAATATGTCGCGAGACTGAGGTAGGCATTTAGTTGATGATTTAGTCTTTCTGACGTAAGGTTTCTCTTGAGTGTGTCAATTATCTGAATCTGTGCATCCGATTCCGCATTCATAAGGTTATCGTGATAGAATTTGGCTAAGAGGAGATGTGCATTCAGTTGGATGCTGCGGTTATCTGGGAAAGCGTCTATTATGTTGCTCACCATTTCAGTGAAACCGTCTTTGTCCTGAACGTTCTTGCCTATCTTGCCAATTTTTACGAACAATTGTCGGTGAAAACTTGGTAGTGTTGTAACGGTTTTCTCTGGATTGTAATCTGCTGCTGATAGGTTCTTGGTGAATTGTTCTAATGCTTCGTCATACCATTCGTTTGCGAGGTAAACCTCGCCTTTTGTCAAGATATGATCTGAGATTTTTGGTTTATTTGGTGAATGTTCAACAAATTGCAACACGTTCTCTTTGGTCTGTTCTTTGGAAGATAGGTCTATATCAGAGGCATGTTCTTGATCCGCTTCTCGCTTACGTTTGCGTATTTTATCCCAATCCCAAAATAGGATGAAACCGCCTTCAACACTAATTAGTGTTTTGTTATCCTGTGAAAATAGTAATTTATCGACTGTATCCGTATGGCCATTTAACGTGGTGAGTTTTTTTCCGGTTGCTACATCCAATAACCTGATTTTACCACCCCAGCAGCCAATAATCAGTATTGTGTTATCTGGTGAAAAGATGAATGTCTCACCATTTTCTTCTTCAATAAAACGTATTTCCTTAAAGTGGGGTTGTTTCGCTCTTCCTATTATACGTATCCCTTCCGTGCTGCTGACAGCGATTAGGGAACCGTCTGAAGAGAATGCGAAGTGTTGTATAGGTTCACGATTTTCATCGCCAGGCAATAACTCATGAAAGAAGGAACTCAACTCTGTCCCAGTTTCCGTTTCCCACAGTTGAACATGTCCTCCCGATGTTCCACTGACAATCATCTTTCCATCTGGTGAAAATTTCACAGTTCTGATAAAGGGTTTATTCTTGGCATTTTCATCGTGTTCTGAGGTAATTATCTTTCGTTGTTCCCCCGTTTCTATATTTAGCAGATGGATATGTTGACCCGACTCCTCTGCTAAGGTTATTCCATCCGGTGAGAAAACCTCTCCATAACCTCCTGCAAAAGACTTTATCTCCTGTCCAGTGTTAACATCAGTCAGACGCAGTACATCTGCTTTATAGTTTGGCTTAAATGGATTGGATTGAAAACCCCAATTAGCAAGCATTGTTCCATCGGGGGATAACACAAGATTTCTCCATGTCCCCCACAATAAGCGTTCCTCAAGTGTTGCTTTTGTTACTGAAGTCGTTTTTTGAAAATTCTTTAGGTTCCAAACAGAGATTATACCGTCGCCTGATACACTCACTAGTTTAGAACCATCAATTGACATGGCTGCTGTCGTCAGCCACAGGTGTCCAGCGATCCGGTTTTGCATCGGTTTTCTATTTTTAAGGTCCCAAAACAGGATAGTGCCATCTGTCCCACCGCTTGCAAGCGTATTACCGTCTGGCGAAAATGCTAATGTATCAACAAAACTGTGATGTCCCGTGAAAGTAGCGATCAATTCACCTATATGAGTATCCCATAATTTGATAGTGCTATCTTCACTTCCACAGGCAAGTTGTGCTCCATCAGGAGAGAATGCTAATGCTATCGGTCTCCCATTTCTCTCGTTTTTTAAAGGGTTTTTAATTACCTCTTTTCCATCTTCGTTTGTTACGCTCCAAATGTTTCCTTCTATAGGCTTTTGTAAGAGGATAGATTCTTCTGTAGTGTTGGTATCCCATAGTTGAATTGTTGTATCCAAGTTTCCAGTAGCGAGGCGCGTTCCATCAGGAGAGAATTTCAGTGTCAAGGCACGGTTTGTTGTATAGTGTTCCTCAATGTAATAATCGCGCATATGAAAGTTTTTCCCAAATGCCCTAAGTGTGGATAACTGATTTCCGGTGGTTGTATCCAATATCTGAATTTTTCCTTCATCACTACCGATAGCGATTTTATCCTCTGTAAGTGCGTAGTTTTCGAGATGTATGGGCCTAACTCTCTCCTCCATTTTTGTCGTTGTGGTCTCTCCAGTTTCAACACTTACGCTATACATAGTATCTCCTGACATGCTCAAAAAGATAAGTGTTTTGCTATCATCTGAGAACCGCAGGATGGATGCTGCAGGTAAAGTGTCTTTAATTGGCACTTTAGTCATATTTGCTATATTCCATAATACAACGTTGTGTTCAAGTGAAGTGCCTCCGAGACTGGAAATTGGGTCTTCTCCACCGGATGCGATGAAGCGTCCATCTGTAGAAAAAGTAACCACACCGCGCATGTTTGGTAAAAGTGAAATCTCGTTTCCAGTTTCTACATCGTATATCCAGGTACCCATACTGCTGCCTACCGCTAATTGTGTTCCATCTGGAGAAAACTGAATATTGGTTATCCATCCCTTACCTAATCGCATCTTTGCTTCTTCTGGCAGATGCCATTGTGGATAATTCTCTATTCTGTGCATCTCACCTTTCTCTGTAGATAGAAGTTGTTGTTCAGTAACAGGCTTTTCAGCGTTTATATTATACCCAAAACCTAACGTTATTAGCACTATAACGCAGGTTACGGTGGTGGTTAACCAGGGGACAAACGTTTTGCTTGCAGAAGGCATTATAGGTTCTGTTTTGGTGATCTCACACATAGTGTTTTTCGTGAGACTGGGTGATACTTTGGGATTCTTAAATGTTTTATGATTCATGGGTTTATGCTTCCTCCACCTGCCGAAATTATGATAAAAGTAATCAGTGAACAGGCTATTGCGTACGTAGCAATCAATTGTTAAAATGTTAGCGTATTTTGATTGAGAAGTCAAGCTGAGGATATAACTTTTTGCACGGTATGATGGGGTGTATCATCTAAATCGGAAACTGGTGGTTGCCTGCGGTTAACCCGCCATCAATGACGAAAACTGCACCTGTTGCAAAACTTGCTTCATCGGAGGCGAGGAAGAGGGCTGCGTTGGCTATGTCCTCAGGTTTACCGATACGTCCGAGCGGATACCACGGAATGATTTCGTCTAAGATACGCGGATTACGTTCTATCATGGGTTCCCAGACTTCAGTCTGTACGGTGCCGGGACAGATGCAATTGATTCGGATATTGTCTTGTCCGTGCGCGACTGCCATTGAACGCGTCAATGCGATGACTCCACCTTTCGCTGCAGAATAGGCGTGTATCCCCTGCAATCCGATGAGTCCGTTTACAGAGGCGATGTTGACAATGCTTCCACCACCATTCTGTTGCATAATGGGTATCGCAGCGTTGCTACAATGACTCGTGCCTTGAAGTGCTACGGATAGGTTTGCTTCCCAGTTGTTGTTTAGGACATCTTCTGTAGAGCAGATAGCGTTGTTTACAAGTATGTCAACTGTGCCGTAGGTATGAACGGTTTTAGATATGAGCGCGTCTGCTGCCGTAGGATTAGAGACATCAGCATTGACGAATACCGCTTCTGCATCGGCATCACGGATTGTGGAAACTGTATTAGTTCCGAGAGTATCGTTTACATCATCAACGACGACTTTGGCACCATCTTCGGCAAACCGAATGGCGATTGCTTTACCGATTCCGCGTCCTGCTCCAGTGATGATGGCTATTTTGTCTTTTAATCGCATGTTTTAGTATTTTTGTGCTTTATTTATACCATTGCTTAGATATGATGTTGCATTACCGGTTATTGTTAGATATAATCTAATATGGCACAACCTAACAGGTTATGCTACAAAAAAGAGTCGTTTCATTTATAGTGAAACCTAAAAATATCATTACACTTCCTTGCACGACGGGCAATGAATTGCCCTACTACGAGCGGGTGTTTGATGAGGGATAAGTGTATATTTAATTCTGAGTTTTACTATAGAAATAGTATAAGGTGAAAACAGCAATGGATCAACCAATCTTTAACTACGATGAATTAAGCGATACACTTTACATCTCGTTTGTCCCCGGTGAACAAGCCACAGGTATTGAGTTAACACCTCACATCTTGCTACGAATTAACAAACAGGATCGTAAAGCTGTAGGGATAACTCTTTTTGAATACTCTTTACTTGCACAAAAGACCGAAATAGGTCCGCGGAGTTTTCCGCTCATAGGTTTATCTGAGTTATCTGTAGACCTTCAAGAAGTGGTGTTAGATGTTCTTCAACGACCCCCAGTCAGTGATGTGCTTTTACTCTCATCTTACACACCGTCAATTTCAGAAACGGTACCTATTATGCTTCTGCAATCCGATTGCTAAGTGGCATCTTACAAAATATGTAAACAACAATTTGGAATGGTGAGAAAATACTTGGTGTTTTACTGGATGCTCTGAATTAACTGAATGTTGTGCCGTAGTAATTCATTAACCAATTCACCAACATCTTTTTCCTTAACGTTAGCAAGGTGTTGTATAAACTCATTAACATCTTTTTCGAGATAAATGGGAGTTCTAAAAACAGCATCAGCATTGTAGAATTTGCCGCGCTCACCTTTTGAAAAGTCATATTCTGCTTTCATTGATTGTATTCCTCATATTGTTTGATTTCGGTTTGAGTTGCTTTGCGGGCAGAGATAAGACGGATATTAACATAGTGTGTCGCCTGCTCAAAAGTGTGTATGACAATTAGTAAAATGCCATATCCGTCAATACCTAAAGTGATCCAACGCTCTTCATCATTACTATGTTCTTCATCAAAAACAGTAATCTGATTCGGATCACGAAAAACAGTTGTTGCCCTTAAAAAAGATACTTTGTGCTTTCTGTCATTTTGCTTTTCTTTTTCAAAATCCCATTCAAAATTATACAGCAACTTGAGCCCCTAACACAACTCTAATGTTGTAAGGTTTGCGAAATAAATAGTTTTGTTCGTTCGTGCTGTGGGTTATCAAAGAAGTCGGCAGGTGCGGCTTCCTCTACGACCACTCCTTCATCAAAGAACATGACTCTGTCCGCGACTTCGCGTGCGAATCCCATTTCGTGTGTAACTACTAACATTGTCATTCCTGAATGTGCCAGTTCACGCATTACGTCTAATACTTCTGAGATCATCTCTGGGTCAAGTGCACTTGTGGGTTCGTCGAATAGCATGATTTTGGGTTCCATTGCTAATGCTCTTGCGATTGCGACCCGTTGCTGCTGTCCACCTGATACTTCTGCGGGGTATTTATACGCTTGATCAGCAATACCCATCCGTTCTAACAGTGCTAAGGCTGCCTCTTCCGCTTCCCTTTTCGACATCTTCCTAACCTGGATGGGACCTAAGGTAATATTCTTGATATTTGTTAGATGCGGAAATAGATTGAACTGTTGAAATACCATGCCGACTTCCTGGCGTATAAGATTGATATTCCGCAGATCATTACTTAACTCAATGCCATCAACAATGATTGTACCCCGTTGATGTTCCTCAAGACGATTAATTGTCCGGATAAATGTTGATTTTCCTGATCCTGAAGGACCACAAATTACTGCCTTTTCACCTTTCTTGAAAGTGGTTGTAATTCCTTTGAGGACATGGAAATCATCAAACCATTTGTGTACGTCTTCACATATAATTATTGGGTCGTTTGTTGTGTTTTCATTCATTACTTTATTCCCTCCATTATGATTCTCACTTTGATGTGAAGATATGCTAAAAAACCTCTAATGTTTTCCGACTCCTAAATCACCTTCAATTTTCTGACTGACTATGGACATTGAATATGAAAAAACGAAATAGATGATTGCGACGAAGATTGATACTTCAGCGTGCAGTCCTCCCCAGTCTGGATTCGCGAGGACGCGTTGGCGTATACCCATGAGTTCAGTGAGTCCAACAATAAATACCAGAGAAGTATCCTTAAACAGTGCGATGGATTGTCCGACAATTGCGGGAATAACTGCTCGTATTGCCTGTGGTAAAACGATGAACATCATGGTTTTGGAATAGGTCAGTCCGACTGCTTGTGCAGCCTCAACTTGTCCACTCGGAATGGCTTGTAGTCCGCCCCGCACGTTCTCTGCCATATAGGCAGCGGAGAAGAGCGTGAAGGCAACCATCACGCGTATCACTGTATCAAGTTGAAAATCACCATACATAAAAATTGGTAATAGTACGTCAACCATAAACAGTATGGTTATCAACGGAACACCTCGAATTGTTTCGATATAAACGGTGGAGACCCATCTTATCGCTGGTAGTTGACTTCTGCGTCCAAGTGCTAATAGCACACCTATTGGGAAGCAGGCGATGATTCCGACAGCAGCCAGAATGAGTGTTATGAGCAGTCCTCCCCATTCTGCTGTGGAAATGGTAGTCATACTAAGAGTCTTACCAAATTCGCGTAGCACTATCATGGTCAATGGAAAGGAGAGAACCCATCCAGTGATGACCCATCGTTCGCCTGCGATCTTATCGCGTCCAAGTAGGAAGGTGATCACAAATAGTACTAAACTGCCTAATAGCCATATTCGCTTGAGAAAAATGAGATTGATGAAATTGATGATATTAAAGTTAAATTTGAGTGTCTTAGCGGCGTTGTCTCCCTCTGTAACAATATCCAAAGGCAAAAGTAGTAAAAGAAGTCCACCAGCCGCGATTGCGATTGCGATTTTGAGTACTATACCTCTCCATATTGCCGCACTGAGTCCTAATAGTACAGACAGCGTGCAAAGGAGTATCCCTATCCGCCATACCTGTTCTGTCGTATAGGACTCGAGCATCAGTATTTGTAAGTCGGTATTATCACCAAATCCGTGCAGTATTATCATTGCCAATGGGAAAGAGAGAATCCATCCGGTGATAACTGATCGTTTGTATGTGTTCTTATCGCGTCCGAGTAAATAGGTTGCGACCAATAGGACTAATCCGCCTAATAACCATATTCGCTTGAAAAAGATGAGATAGAAGATATTAGGGTTAAATTTGAGTGTGGTAGAGGCGTTGTCCACTTCTTGAATAATTTCCAAAGGGATAAGTAGAAGTAGAAGTCCAACAGCTGTGATTGCGATTGCGATTTTGAGTACTGTACCTCTCCATATTGCCGCACTGAGTCCTAATAGTACAGACAGCGTGCAAAGGAGTATCCCTATCCGCCATATCTGTTCAGTCGGATAGGAATCGAGCATCAATATTTGTAAGTCAGCATTTTGACCAGATCCGCGTAGAACTATCATTGTCAAGGGAAAAGAGAGAGCCCATCCAATGATGACCGATCGTTTGTATGTATTCTGATCGCGTCCGAGTAAGAAACTTGCAGTAAGTAGGACTAATCCGCCTAATAACCATATTCGTTTGACAAAAACGAGATAGAAGATATTGAGATTAAATTCAAGTGTCGCCGAGGTATCCTCTCCTGCTTTAACAACATCCAAAGGGATAAGGAGCAAAAGAAGTCCAACACTTGCTACTGCGATTGCAATTTTGAGGACCATACCTCTCCATATCCCCGCACTGAATCCTAATAATGCGAGCAAAGTACAGAAGACGATGCCTATCCGCCATACCTGTTCTATCGGATAAGAACCGATCATGTGTATTTGTAAGTTTGCGGGGATAACTGCCCAATTTGCTTGTGTAAATACCCATGTAAAGAAAAACCTGAAAAAGAAGAAAAGGAACACAAGACCTAAACAGGTTAAAATTGTGTTATACCAGGTACTAAAGAGGTTATCTCGTAACCATCCGACTAGACCTTTTGAAGTATCTGGTGGTTTAACTTCTTGTGTTAATGTGTTTGTGTTATCTTCCACGGTTTTATCCTTTTTTATAGTAAAACCAAGAAACATAGGACAATTCTTGGCAAGACGGGCAATGAATTGCCCTACTACGAACCGATATTTGCTTATGGACAAATGTATGCATAATTCTTAACTTTTCCATGTTCTAACTTGCACTACCAAATCGGGTTATTCTACGGTTATACCAATTCATGAAAGCGGATGTTGTAAGACTCATTATCAGATAGCAGATCATAATTATAGCAAAGATAGGTACAGATTGACCTGTAGGCACTAGCATTATTTTTCCAATGTGAAACAGATCGGTGAAGGCGACGAAAATTCCAAGGCTTGAGTTCTTGGCAAGGTTCAGATATTGGCTGGTGAGGGGTGGGACAATTACCGGAATAGCTTGCGGTATGACAACTAAACGAAGGACTTGTGATTCTTTCAAACCGACCGATCTGGCAGCTTCCCGTTGTCCCTTTACGACTGCTTGTATGCCGGCTCTGACCACTTCTGCAATAAATGCGCTTGTATAGACGGTGAGTCCGATTAGTAGTGCAGTGAATTCGGGTGTAAGGTTTGTCCCACCGACGAAGTTAAATCCTTGTAATTCAGGTCGTGATAGGGCAAATGGTGTTTCTGGTGTTAGCAACCATCCTGCAATAGGGACTATTAGGATTATCGGTGCAGCAGTCCACTTCGCGCTAAAGATTAAATGAGAAACGAAGGATGGACGGTCTGTTTGTTGAATTTCGGGAGACCGATAGAAATGGCGAAATGCTGCTAAACCGAGAATGAGAAGAAATGCTAAGATGATACCTGAAATAGGATACCACAACCACGTATTAAATCCGTCAGCAAGTTCAACTGAGGGAAGGTAGACACCCCGATGACTAATGAATATACTGTCAAAGAAGTTAATACTCTCTCCGACTCTGGGGAGTGCCAGAATTAGCGGATACCAGAACAGAAGCTGTAGTACGAGTGGGGTGTTACGAAAGATTTCAACATAGACTGCTGCTATTTTGCTGATGAGCCAGTTGCTGGACAGGCGTGCAATGCCAAAAAGAAAGCCGACAATCGTTGCACAAAATATCCCGACAATACTTACTCTTAAGGTATTGACGACACCCACCCATAATGCTTTGAGATTTGTATCTGAAGGATCAAAATCAATTCCCTCGGATATTGGAAATCCTGCTTCATCCATGAGGAAATCCCAACTCAGTTCTATATCCTGTTTTTTAAGTCCATTTAGCATATTCGTATAGAAAAACAGTGCTAACAGAATGATGCCGATAATGAAAAGTACTTGGAAGAATACTCTCAGGAACCGAATATCTCGCCAGAATGGGATTTTTGTTGAATCTTGTTGCATTTATTTTCGTATCTCTACTTTCTCGTATTATATCTATAATTTTATTGAGATATGCCAAGATTTTATGCTAATTGGTACTTCAGGGGGTTATCACTCTTCTCTGTCAGATGCTTCAGGAAATGTGACACGCGCATAGATGTATTCTTCTGGATTAAGGAATGTTGGGACAGCACTTATCGCCATGATTTCCTCCGTTTACATCTGGAAAGACTGGATCAAGATTAAGAATTTTTAACCTTATGTTTTGCTATAGATAGACATTTACTTGTAGACGTGCTGTGCATGCGCGTCTACAAGTAAAATGCGTAAAACTTAACGGAACGGCATGGAATAGAGCAGACCGCCTTCTGTCCACGGTTTATTAACCCCGCGTGGTAACCCTATAGGGGTGAGGTTACGTTCAAAGATCTCACCGTAGTTCCCGACAGCCATAATAACCTGTTTTGCCCAATCTTTTGGTAGGCCGAGTTTTTTGCCCATTTCACCTGATTCACCTAAAAATCGATTGATTTCGGGATTATCGGTTTTGAAGTTCTGGACATTTTTCTGCGTAATCTGGTGCTCTTCAGCAAAGAATGTCGCGTAAACGACCCAACTGACGGCATCATTCCATTTGTTGTCCCCGTGAATAGTGAGGGGTCCCAAAGGTTCTTTTGAGATAGTTGCATCCAGAATAACATGGTCATCTGGATTTTTTAGATTTTTCCGACGTGCCACAAGTTGGGATTTGTCGCTTGTGACGGCATCCACTCGTCCGACATCATAACTGTTGTAAAGGGTATCAATATCTGCGTAAGTAAGCGGTTTGTAGTCAACGCCTAAGGAACGCATGGTATCAGCGAGGTTTAATTCTGTGGTGCTGCCACCCGTGACACCGATGGTTGCTCCTGCTAAGTCTTTGATAGATTTGATATTAAGAGATTTAGGGACCATAAATCCTTGTCCATCATAGAAGGTGGGTGGTGCAAAGTCAGTCTTTAAATCTGCATCACGGGTAAGTGTCCAGGTCGTGTTTCTGATGAGGACATCTATCTCACCTGTTTGAAGTGCGGTAAACCGTTCGGCAGCATCTAAGGGAACAAATTCAACTTTATCGGGGTCACCTAGGACAGCAGCAGCGATTGCGCGACCGAAGTCCGCGTCAAAACCTCTCCATTTGCCATCTTCGTCGAGGAAGCCAAAACCGGGTAAACCACCGTGCACACCACAGACCAATTTATCGCGTTTTATGACTTTGTCTAAGATACTCTCGTGATTATCGGCAAACAGTGGGGCAGCTATTAAGAATGCTAATGCTAAGATTAAAAAGCGAAAACCAAATTTTTTCATTTTTCTTTTCCTTTCATATTATATTAAAGAGTGGATGGTTCAGAAGAATCCGTTTATTAGGTTAATTCATTAAACAGTTATAGAAACGGTTAGTTAATTGTAATGCCATTCTAAGGAAATGATGTTGCATTACAATTTTTGTGAAATGTAATCTAATTCGGCACAAACTAAAAGTTTATGCTACAAAAAAGAGACATTATCGATTAGAAATAGTCTAATGACTCTGAGATTATATTGTAGATTACTCTACAATTAATGCCCGTCCAGTTTTTTCTTCCCCTTGAAAGACTACGATGTTGTCTCCGTCTGCATTTTTGACAAGCCAGATATGTCCAGCGTGTGTATGATGAATGCTAAATGCATTCGCAGCGGCACGTCCACGATAAGACTCATGACCTTCAGCATCTATCCAATAATAGGTGATATCAGTATCCATTTTGTTCACAAAAAGGACTGTCGTGCGTTCACCGTCGTTAGACTCTAAAGTTGAGAGTTGGTTCGGTTCGTATCGCTTCAGGTCTACCCATTTTTCATCTCCTTCACACTTCGGGTCGAATAGCTTATCATAAGAAGCAGCGAGTTCAGGGGGCCACGCAAACTTTGGTGCGTTATCCGGATTATATCCTTCCAAATGTGGTAAATTGAGTCGTTTGACAGCGTTTGTGTATCGCCAGTCAGCATCTTCATAAATTTCGGTGAGCAGTTCTGCCAAATCAGGATCATACTCTTTCAAGATACCGCGTTTACTGACATGGTTATGCTGTGCGTCGTTTTCTCTGTTAGTGTTGAACCATGATTGTGTGCCTTCAGCCCAATACTCTTCTTTGTTTGTAGAGGCGTAAGTGCTCTTCCACAACTCTTTATCCATCGCTTCTTCATACAATGCTTTAAGCCGTTTATCAAAATCTGGGTCAACGGTACTCAACCCCATCTGGTGTATTGCATGAGCGAATTCGTGCACGAGGATGTTTTCGGTGCCGTAAGGATCACCTGGATAATTGAGCAGGTTTTCTTCACCGCAACTGACTGATGGACGGTGGGATGTTGCTCCAAGGCCGCGTGCGCGACGGTCCCAATAGAAATCGGGCTTTAAGTCGCTATGTTCGGGGATCGCAGTCGTCATTTCATTATAAGCCATGATTGAGAATCGGACTTTATTCTCTGCCAATGCGTGTAGAAGGTCTGGACGGTGTCCGATCATTTTATTGATCAACCATGCAGCTTCACGTATTGCATACGGGTTCACAGTATCCGATGCGACGACAGGGAATCCTTCTACATCAATCCACTGTTGATAAAAATCAGGGAGTTCAAATTTTTCTTTGATAGCGGGTGGTGGTTTCGTTGGCATTTCTACCGTATCATTACCAGTTGGAAAAGCAGACGTTATAGTATTCACACACAATAATACTGATAATAGACTCATGTAAAGTTTCCAATCCTCTCGGTTTTTGAAATAATATGACAGATAATTCAATGACGTGTAAGTAAAGTATAACACGAAACGTCAAATATGTCACGTAAATATTTACTGCGGAGGTGTGTAGAGTTTTTATCACCTAAGGAACGCAGCTCATTTGTTGTTGACGGCACACGGAGTGTGCCTACTACTTTTAAGAGCATATTATGACATTGAATTTATTATGCACACACCTGATTTAGTTGTAAAGTTTATGATGCCCCGAATTGTGCAACTATAGTCAGACGTTGCACTTTTTTGTGCAGTTAAGGCAAATGAAAATTGGAATACTCTCTATATCTCTTTTCTAAATTGGCATATTAATTGCTCTTTTTTATGAAGTGTATTGAAGATGATACATTTCAAACTTGCTTGACAACTTTTCAATTCTTCGTTAAAATCTTTGTTAGAATTCGGCATTGAATATTCTGTATAGTAGACCAAAAGGAGAAATAGAGTGAAAAAATTCATAATCATAGAAATCTGTGTTATAGTAGCACTCGTTATCGGTATCTGGATAGGACGTCTTACAAGTCCATTTAATGGCTATACGCATTACTACAAGAACGCGGATAATGCCTGGATTAAGGTGCAAGAGATAAATAATCCTCCCGTTACAATAGATGATCCTGACAAAAAACGATTGAACAAAGTCCGGGCAGCCTATCGTGCTGTGTTTGACAATTATCCTGACTCCCATTGGGCAGATGACGCACTTTATCAACTTGCGTTACTACCGCGTTCAGATGAGGAAGCATTTACGCTGTATCGCAGATTGATCCGGGACTATCCTGATAGTGAATTTGCCGATGATTCAGTGTATGCCATTGCGTTTGCATCTTATGAGATAGGTGAAGAGATGCGAAAGAAAGGCACGCTTGAATCTGTGGATGCATTTTATGATCGCGCCATTTCTCTCTTTACAGAACTGATCACGGTCTATCCGGGTAGTGTATTGGATGCTGAAGCACAGTATAACATAGCGATGTGCTATAAAGGCAAAGGAAATTTAGATGCAGCCTTAAGACAACTTGATAATATACGTTTAGAATACCGTGATAATCAGATACTAAACAGGATTATATTTGCTACCGGTGAAGTCTATTATGAGAAACAGGATTATGAGAACGCACGGATAGAATTCACGAATGTGGTTGACTTTGGGGATCCTAACTATGCACCATTTGCCAGCTACTATATCGCGCAAACTTATTTCGCTGAGAGAAAATATGATGAGGCTATTCAGGCATGTCGAAAAGTTATAGAGCTCTATCCAGACACACAGTATGCTGAGGATGCACACTTCTATATTGCACGTCCTTTTGAAAAACTTGAGAGGTATGACGAAGCAATCACACATCTTGAGGATGCAATTGCGGAATTTCCAGATAACGTTAGTATAGTGGCTGCGAAGTACTATTTAGCGCAGATATATCAGCTTAACCAGGATACAGACCGAGCAATTACGGCATTTCAGACGTTCGCAGATGATCCTATGCATGTATACGATCACCGGCTATCAGCACAATACGAAGTGGCGGAGATATACAAGGAAATGGGGGATATGGAGCAGGCTATAGAAGCGTACGAGAAGTTACTCAAAGATTTCCCTGACCCACATCAAAGAGCAGATCACCCTTCACGTCAGATTACTGAAAATTATGTGCAGACACTAAAAGCAGAATATTTGCGTGAATAGTGAGAGTGCAAGGATTTTGTGATATGTTGCTACCGCTGCTGGCGCGACAAACGGCATGCTTACTCCGAATCAGGGTTATTTAGTTTTCTATATTTCTGCAGTAGTTTTTCACAATAGTTATCGTAGGGGCGGGGTTTCCCCGCCCGATTGGAGACATTGATTGACCATCAGTAGTTCATAAGATAAAGGACACTACTTAGTGTAAGATCGTCTAACGGGCGGGGAAACCCCGCCCCTACGATATAACTATAGGTAATAGGATCCAACTGGAGAATCTTAAAACTAAATACTCCTAATTCCCAATTCTGCTTGTATGTCAATCTTGTTAATGCTATTATAATCGCGAATACGATTTTTTAGGAGACTGTTTATGAGATTAACGCAAGAACAGAAAGATATCTATAGAGAAAAAGGGATGCTGATTGTCAAGAACGCTTTGACAGATGAAGACCTTCAACCGGTTATTGATGAGATTGAAGACTGGATATCTGAACGAGCCATCTCGCTACATCAGCAAGAAAAAATTGAGGACCTCCATGAAGATGAACCGTTTGACAAACGTTTCGCTAAACTGCTTGCGCAGTCAGGTGAAATCAGCGGTGGGATGGACATCATGCACTATCGTGGCAAAGCCATCTTCGATTTCATGCGGAACGACAACCTGCTTGATGTGATTGAAGGGATTGTCGGTCCAGAAATAACCTGCAATCCGATTCAGCATGTGCGTGCGAAACCCCCCGTCGTTGATGGTAACGCGAGTTGGGCAGGCGGTGTGCCGTGGCACCAAGACGCAGGCGTCATGATGGAGGAGGCTGAAGGATCAAACATCGTTACCTGTTGGTTACCGTTGGGGGATAGCACGATTGAAATGGGATGCCTTGAGGCACTACCGGGAATAACGGAAGATATCGGTTACCTGACACACCAGAAAGCAGGTGGTACTATGATCGTACCTGACCTAATGCCAGACGTTGAACCGATGATGCTTGAATGCTATCTTGGAGACATTATTTTACTCAGTCGTTTTACACCCCACCGTTCACAACCGAACAAATCAGACAGGTGCCGTTGGTCGTTAGACTTACGTTTCCAGACGACAGGACATCACACAGGTAGAACTGCACATCCAGATTTTATCGTGCGTAGCCGTAAGAATCCTGAAGATGTGCTAACAGACCACGAGGAGTGGTGTCATCTATGGGTAGATGCATTTGAAAATCCACGTGGTTTCGCTGGACATCGCTCCATATAATGCTAAAATACCGACTCACATTTCTTGAGACAATTTTGTTACATTTATGGTAGAATATGGAATTATCTATACAGCCAAAAACGGTGCGATAAGGATATCGCACCTACCAGGGGATGAGAATGTATAATTATTTTCAATATTCCCATAAAACTGAACCGTGATAAAATAAGGTTACATAACTTTACATAGGAGGCTGATGATGTTTAGAATTGTTATATTTGTCGCAAGTATTATGCTCATCTTGGGAATCAACATGCATGTTTCGGCAGAAATCACCGAAGACATGATTGTTGCAGCGTGGCTTTTTGATGGTGATGCTAAAGATGTTACCGGCAACGGTTTTGATGGTGTACAAAAGGGTGGAAAATATGTTGACGGCCAGATAGGTCAAGCAATAGAGTTGAATGGATCAAGCGAATGGATTGACATTACCGAAAGAATGGGTTCCTTTGAGGAAATCACATTCTCCCACTGGGTCAAATGCACTGGACGGGATGGTGGTTGGCGAGTCTTCTTCAACGTCAATGGATGGAAAGCAGGTGATATCCACTATCAGTTACACCCTAACAACAAGGTTGAATTTTCTATTCACAGTAACCCTGGCGGTAACGATACATTCGCTAATTTTGCTGTAACAGGCGGCGAATTGAACAAATGGATACATATCGCAACCGCTTACAGTGCGACTGAGAAAAAGATGCGTTTCTATATAAATGGTGAACTTGATAATGAACTTGATTGGGGCGGAAACCCCGGTGTCCTTGATCCGGGCAGAATTGGTGACTGGAACAATAGTCGTCAGTGGCAGGGTATGATTGACGAATTCATTATTCTGAACACCGTGGCAAGTGAGGGAGATATAAAATCTCTCATGAACGATGGTTATGCAACATCTCTGGCTGTTGATCCAAAAGAGAAGATAGCTGTAACTTGGGGTAGTCTCAAGAAATAGCAGTAATTGCGGTATTTTCTGTAGGAGCGATTTCCGAATCGCTCCATAGGTGCCAATTTTAGAAGATAAATCCAATTTAATAGTGACTTCAGTCCCGTAGGGACGATATGTTTATAGATCATGGTTGAACACCGTTCTTTAGTCCCGTAGGGACGATATGTGTAACATTAGACAATAACATAAACATATCGTCCCTACGGGCCTAAAGAGAGTTAGGATAGCGTTTTTCTATAAACATATCGTCCCTACAGGACTAAAGAGAGTTAGGATAGCGTTTTTCTATAAACATATCGTCCCTACAGGACTAAAGAGAGTTAGGATAACGCTATTATTAATTCAATCCTCATCTGTAGGACTTGACAAAACACTATGGGCAAATTAGTAATCATAATATTTGGTGCAATAGTTGTTCTATTTGCTATTGCACTTATTGTTGAGCTTGCGAAAGCACTTATCTCAATAGTGCTTTTCGTTTCATTCTTCATTATTGTCGTTGGTGGTGCGTTCCTCATCCTCAGAAAGATTCTTAGAGGATAGGAGAAGTTCGTTGCGATAAAACCAATCCAGATAATGCAATAGGAAATTACTATGAACAAATTTTTCAAATATTTTAGAAAAACTACAGTCTTATTTACGATCTTATCCGTTCTTATTCTGATAACATGGATTACGGACACTTCTTCTGCTGCAGACCGTGATAAGGAGTATGTTGCTAAACAAATTACGAACTTCAAAGTTGATGGGAACATCCGTGAGTGGGACCGCGCAGAAGTTGTTCCTTTTGATCAATTAAAGGATGCAGGAAATGAGATCCCTGATCCTGATGATTTTACTGGCAGTGGTCGTGTGGCATGGAACGCAAATGACCCTACCCGGATTTATTTTCTGGTTGAAATTACCGATGATACACTGCAAGACATCCATCCTGCAAACAGTATGTGGTGGGTTGATGACAGTGTTGAGTTTATGTTTGATTTTGACAACAATGTCACAAGAGATGCTCTCGTTCAATGGACATTGGGTGCTAACGGAAAAGACCTTTCTGCAGCAGGTTCTTCAAGCAATACAGAATGGATAGTGGTAAAAAACGGTAACGATTACATCTACGAGGTTGCACTTGACCCTACAAAACAGCGTGGACCAAATCCGGGTAATGCTGATAAAGGAAGAAATTTTAGGGCAAAAGATGGGTTAACCGTCGGGTTCAGTTTCCACATGAATGATTGTGAGAACGGTGGGCGCGAACACCAGATCGGGTGGATAGCCGGACAAGCTTGGGATCCGCTTGCTTTTGGTGACCTTACTTTTGACAAAGAGTTTTTGGATGTAGAACCCTCTGGGAAAATTGCGTTGACTTGGGCTGCAATCAAGCGATAACTTCTCTGCAACGCTAAAACTTCTTAGAATCATCAAAAATGGTTATGGAGATATTAATGAAACTTGCAATATGTAATGAAATGTTTGAAGATTGGAAGATAGAAGATGTGTTCAGTTATGCTGGAGAACTCGGATATGATGCGGTTGAAATTGCGCCGTTCACTTTGGCAGAGTCGGTTTTAGACATCAGCGAATCTGAACGGACACGAATCCGAAATGCTGCTGCAGATGCAAAAATAGAAATCGCTGGACTCCACTGGCTACTGGTCTCACCACCGGGACTCTATATTAACCATCCAGATGCAGAAATCCGTGATGAAACACGCGACTACTTGCTGGCATTAATTGATCTCTGTGGTGACTTAGATGGTAAAATACTGGTATTCGGTTCCCCGCAGCAGCGCAACGTTATGGACCCGCTCTCCTTTAAAGAAGCATGGAATTATGCAGAAGAGACCTTCACTGCGGGTGCGGAACTTGCCGGTGAAAGAGGTGTAACCCTTTGTATGGAACCGCTATCCAGCGATCAGACGAACTTCATTACACATCCAGATAATGCAGTGGAAATGGTGAATGCTGTGAACCATCCTAACTTCCAAATGATATTGGATGTCTGTAGTACGGCAAAAGAAGGGTTGGACATGCCGACTCAGATTCGCAACTGTGCTAAACACGTTGCACATTTCCATTCCAATGACGATAACGGTTACCTGCCCGGTTCTGGTAACGTTGATTACCCGCCAATCATTGAAGCATTACAAGAGATTGATTATCAAGGCTATCTCTCAACGGAAGTATTCGATTTCAAACCTGACCCAAAGACTATTGCCAAACAGAGTATCGATTTTTTAAATTCCTTGTTATGATGTCTGAATTACAAACGTGCTATAACGCATATAACAAACTCAGATCAGAAATGGGACGTTGGCTCAAACAGAGTATGATGCTTGATCCACCCGGACCAAACCGAGGTGGCGAAGATGAGGCAAACTATGCTCTTGCCTGGTTTCCACACTATCTCATCACAGGTGATCCGAATGTTATAAAACACTTTGACGCGCTCAAAGCGGCACTTATGGATTGGGTGGAACGTGATTGTCTGCATGGCTATGAAGCGAGAGCGGAAGCACACCACGGGACGGAACCGTTTCTACTTTTCCTGCCACGTTATATCGGATTAATGCCTGATGATACAGAAGCGATTTCTCTACTAACTGATGCCGCGGAACATATTGGGAATTGGGTAGAGGACATTCCAGCTTGGTATGACTACGCGCGAGATACTTTTGTTGGATATAATATAGGCACGAAATATGTTGAGAACGATGAAAACAGTGCTTTTGAACTTGCAGAGCATTTCCGGTTTATTCATATTGCCCTTGCTGCATATCGGGTTACGGGTGAACAAAGATACGTTGATTGGGGATTACGATACGGGCAGAAACGTGCTGAACGGCTCATTGCGGCACCGGAACCGATGCCGCTACTGTGGGATCTGAACGGAAACGGACTTAGTGAATCTGATGTTGATGCCAAAAATCTCCATCATCTCGTTGCAAGTTCACATCATATAAAAGGTGATCCGCTCTCAGGTATTGAGAACCTACTCGCTTCTGGTGCTATCTACGCCTTGGGTGATCTCTATCATCTATCAGGAGAAGAAATCTATCAGTCTGCTGCAAAACGTATCGTTGAACCTCTCATTGCATCGCTGGACGATCCGTATAACGATCCTGCTGCGGCAGCAATCGGTTATTATCGTTGGACTTTTAACGATACAGGTTATGACGATGCCATAAATGATAATTTGCAGGCACTACCATCTACTTCACCCGATTTGTTGGCACTTGTTTTTCCTCAAGAAACTCGCCGCAGGGAACCTGGAGTTGGGAAAAGGGCAGATATGGCATATTGGGGTGAATGGTCGGATGACGGTTCGGTGAAGCCGATACGAGAACCTTCAACGGCAACATTAACCTTGGCATATCAGGTGACAGGGGATATCAGTTATGCGGTCAGAGCATTACGCAATGCCTGCATCCGCTTGAACATGGCGAGACGTGTATTACGCGGTGGTAGGGAACACGCGGATATGGGTGGGGCGGTATGTTCTGTCGCTGCAGGTCACGGACGGAATTGGGGTCAAGGTGCAGTCACTGCTTGTTACGGACCACTCCTTATTGGCACTCGTGAAATCTTGGGTAAAGTCGCTCCGCTTATAGAGTTTGGGAAAGGTTCAATACCTGCTACATTGCTCTCTTTGGTGAGACCGCTTATTGCCACAGATGTCACCGCTGAGGTGACCTTCTATAATAGCGGTGATTCACCTATAGAATTTACCTGGCGGTTATGTAGTGCTGTTGATGTATTAGAGAAAAAGACTGAAAAGACGGTATGGCATGAGGAAACACTTGCGCCGCAAGAAATCCGAAAGCAGATTCTGTAAGGCATCGTTAAGATGATACTGATTATTCATCAAAGTTCTGAGCGACAAGAACCAGATCCAGTATATTTACCTCTCCATCTCTGTTGACATCTGCAAGCGTATCTTCTTCACCGAAGTGAGTACCGACGAATACAAGGTCTAAGATGTTGATATTACCATCCCTATTAACATCATAGAGTAAGTTGGAACTTATCAATTCAAAAACAATGTCCTGGCTATTTTCAAATTTAACAGGTCCGAAATCCGGTGCGAGCCATTGGTAGGCAGTAGCAGGGGTTGTGCCTAAAGCAGCGATACTTAGTGTGCGCAGCCTAATTTTTAGACAGTTCTTAAATGTACCTGCTGGTGTCTCTACATCTTCTACTGCTACAACTTCATTAGTGCTAATAAACGTGAAAGGACCGACAATGTTGAGTTCTGATTCAGCAGAAATTTGCCATTCGTCTCCAAGTGCTATTGACGCTGGATAAAACAGTTGGGGTGGATACAGCAATGCGGTTGCTACACCGAAGATATCATCTACTTCCACAACATATTTATATACCTTAATGCCTTCTTCGTCGATATCCACAAATATTTCTTGTGCCATTGCTACATCAGTTCCCAAGGTCTCTGTCACAGTTTTTATTATCAGAAGTTCAATATCGTTTATGGTTTCATCTGATGCTTCGATAGTGTAAGTGATTCGTTCAGCTTTGTCTTGGCTGTCCAGTACCCATCTGTTGCCAATCTCTGTTGGGAAATAGTTTTGTGCTATCGTCGTGCCGTTGAGGTTAAAGATAAGCATGACAGCGAAAAGAAGTGTGAATGTGACGTTCTTTAACATTTTCTGTTCCTTATGCAATCTTTGATTAGGTGTGTGCTGAATCAAAAGGAAAACGTCTTGATTCAGGGATTGCAGGACAATCAGGTAGCGGGATTGCTTAAGGCATCAAGACGTTTTTCAGAAATAGATTTCAGACAAGTCTACTTTAGGATGATCATTCGGCGCGTAGCAGAGAAATCCTTAGTTTTAAGGGTATAGAAATATATACCGCTTGAAACAGTTTCACCTGTGCTGTTTTTGCCATCCCAATACGCTGCAGTTGATGCAGTCATATATGAACCGATAGACTTATGTCCTAAGTTGAGTGTCCGAACAGAATGTCCGGAAATATTATAGATCTGAATTGTGACGTTAGCATCTTGACTTAGTTGATAAGGTATCCAGGTTTCTGGGTTGAACGGGTTTGGAAAGTTCTGCGCAAGAATTGTCTTCTTTGGACGCACATCGCCAACCCGCATTTGTACACTCAGAAAAGCATTGTGAATATCTGTAGAGGCTACTTTGCGTTGGAATGGGCCGGATACTACATTTCCACTTTCATCAAGAAGAGCTATCTCAATGTCATCACCAAGTTGGACAACACTTTTTCGGCTTGTGTCTGCCCAAGCGATAGAAACGGTTTTATCATCGGTGTTAACCTTTTTCGTTTTAACAGCACCTGTACGTAGGTTTTTGGCAGTCAAAGTATAGGATGTACCGTCTGCTAAATTCTGCAATTTGCTTGTCATGACGAATCCCCATGCGCTTTTCGTCATAGAAACTTTAGGAGCAGCTGCATCATCATCGGATTCGTTCTGCCATGCTGTTCCAGTAAATGTGAAATTACCTCCTGCTGGCGTATTGACAATATAACCGCTACTCCCATCAATGTCAAACCCATCACCTTCGTGGACGACAGAATATCCTACGAATTCTTGTGTTTCCGCATCTAACTTGATAACGATTGTAGAAACAAGAAAGTCTGTGAGAGATTTTGCCGTGTAAGGTTCTGCTGGCATCAGTGGAACAGAAATAAGGTTCAATCCGAACTCGAGCTTAATATCGAAATGCCTCGGGACGATGGGGTCTTCGGGTGTTTCAGGTTCTTCAGGTGTTTCCCCTGCTGGTTGTTCAGGTGTTTCAGTATCAGTAGGCGTTTCCCCTGTTGGTTGTTCTGGTGTTTCAGTGGTTTCTCCATCTGATTCTTCATTCAGACTATAACTTTGCAGTTCAAAGACGATACCTTGGTCATTTTCAAATTTGATAGGTCCTACGTCTGGTGCTAACCATTGGTAAGAATCAGTAACGACTGTTATGAGTGCTGTTGCTGACTCTCGGTTTATCTGAAGTTTGACACAATTTTCAAACGTTCCAGCTGGTGTTTCAACGGTTTCCACGGCAGTAACTGTTATAGTGCTTGTTGTTGTTGCGGTTCCGATTAAGTCCAGATCAACTACTGTGACTAATTCCCAGGTTTGTCCAAGGGGTAAGTCTGCAGGAAAAAAAAGTGCTGGTGGATCAAGGGTTGCAGCTGCGATACCGAATGTTCCTTCATCTAACCTTGTGCGGTGAAGTAATAGGTCTCCATTATCATCAGAAATATAGTAAATATCGTTATCAACAGCATCGGTGCCGAGAGTCTCTGTAAAAATTCTGAGACCGATCAGATCTTCCCCTTCAACTTCTTCAATAGAATATGTGCGTCTTTCGGCTCCATCGGTACTCAGCATAACCCAGGTGTTCCCGATTATTGTTGGATAATAATCTTGTGCGGTAGCAGTAAGAGCGAAACTACACACAAGAGTACATACCAATAGAAGTTTGAGCCAAGTTGCTTGTTTTGTTATTTTCATAATGAATTTCTCCTTTCCAAAGCATGATTATTAGCGTTTAGAGATATGGTAGAATATGGATTTAATATACAGTCAACAACGGCAGAATGCGCGTGGTAGAATGCGCGCATGGCATTCTACATGATTCTACATGATTCTGCATTGATAAGGATATCGCACCTACCGGGGATGTGAGTGTATAAATTATTACCAAATATCACCATAGTTGTATTCTTCAGCAGTAATGCTGGTTGTTTCAAATACAGTTATTAATGCGTATCCCGTATTAGAAGATTCGACACCTACGGTTGGTCGAATTTCATCCTGTTCCGAAATATATCGATATCCGAACCAAGCTCCGAGTGCCATAAGGAAAATGCCGATTGCTATAACGATTAGGACCAGTTTCCAAAATTGCATGTTATATACCCAGAAGCTTCGAGGAAGTGTACATTTTGTCCAAACATTTATACTTTATTATGGCAGACAAGTGCGATTAGACATTACAAGAAAAGTGGCACATCTACCGTGATACGTCGAGTTATAGTGAACTATAGAATTAATGCCAGTTAAAATATTGACTGGCTCCACAACGGGCGAGGTGACCTCGCCCCTACGCTGGGTGTTCTTCGTCATCGGTGTATGGGGTGAAATGTCTCATTAATTATGAACTTTACTATAATCTGGTATAAGACTCCTCAAGTTGTTAGAAAAGATACTAATGATGTCAGTTAATATTGAGGGTTACAGTAATGATTCTACTGATGCGTCCCTTACTGTTTTCTGCAAATAAGATAATTGATCCGGTGATAGGTGCATTCCCAAACCTTCCAGCAACCCAAAGGTCATGTTTTCCTTGTGCATTTTTTGCGAATCCTGTTCCATCTCCTAATGGTAGAATTTCGCCGGACACCGAAATAATTCCTAAGTTTGCTACTTCCGTTACATAATCTTCAACATTGGTCAGTATCTTTGCATTTAGTATTCCCCCGAGACGCGAACCGGTGGCTTGAAATGTACTTGATGGCAAATGCCACATTGGGAGATTCTGTGCCGTTGGATAAAGCGATCTTTTGAAACTCACTATCTCAAAGATATCCCCACTACCTGTTTCATATTTGACAGGACCAATATTGGGTGCTAACCATTGATAAGATGTTGTTGGTTCAAGGGTCAAAAAAGGACTTGTAAATGCCGCTGTGAACTCTATTTTAGCACAATCGTCAAAGGTTGCGACTGTGGTGCGGACAGTTTCAAAGCCAACTATCTTTAGAGTAGTCGTGCTTTTTCCAGAGATTTTAGCAGTCCCTAAAACTATATCCGTATCTCCTTCTGTCTCCCATATATCTCCTCTTTCTAATTGTTTGGGAAAAAAGATGACAGGGGTAGGAAAAGTCGCCGACACATCAACTTTTGTTCTATTAATAGTGGTTTGTAATGCGGTTTTATGTATTTTAATTCCTGCAGCATCTGTCGTTACAAAGTACTCATCCGATCCAGTAACCTTACCAGTGCTAATTTCTTCAGTCGCAATTTTCAATAGGATCAAGTGTTGATCAGCAGCATCTTTAGGCGTTTCAAGTGTATAAATGCGTCTGTGCTCACCATCAGTTTTCTCTAAGATCCACTCATTACCAACATTTGCTGGATAATAATCTTGTGCAGATAAGATAGATGTGAAATTGCACACAAAACTTAATACTGATATAAGTATTAGCAGATTCCATCTTGTCGTTGTTTTCAAAGCAAAATCTCCGGAGGCCGTTTGTTTCGGTATGTTGACTCATTTCAGAATACGTGTGATAATGTTTTAATGTTACAACAATAGACTTGAAATTACAAGTTAAAAGAATGCGTATAATCCATTAAAAGAAGTTTTAATGAAATAATTTACTTTCAAACATAAGGATTACCAAGATATGAATGTAGTACCAAAAGATTTTATTCGCGTCATGCCTGATGCGATTAGAAGTTTTATCACTGAAGTTTTCCAGAAAGCAGGTGTATCTAAGGAGGACGCAGTGCACATTGCTAATTTGTTAGTTCTGACTGATCTACGTGGCGTCTTTAGTCATGGTACACGTCAGGCCCCTGGATATGTAGGGATGATGCTTGATGGTAAAGTCAATCCGAAACCGAATGTTCACTGCATTGATGAATCCCCTACAACCGCTGTGTATGATGGCGATGGTGGAATGGGGCATTTTGCTTCCTATTATGCAGCGAAGGCAGCAGTTAAGAAAGCAAAAGAGATGGGATTAGGTGCTGCAACCAGTCGGAATCATTTCCATTTTGGAAGTGCGGGTAAGTATTCCCGACTTGCTATTGAAGAAGATTGTATTGGGTTTGCTGTCTCTTGTCACCGTTTTCGTCATAGTCCAGATGGTATGATAGTTAACGCGACGGGTGCCTCACCGATGAGTTTTGCTATTCCTGCTGGTAACCAACCCCCAATAGTCGTTGATATGGCGATCGGTATTGATGCGAGACTCCCATTGGAGCAGGCTTTTGCCCAGAGTCCTGCTGCCTATTTCAAGATGTTGGGTTTGAGTCATGTGAGTCATACGCTTGGTGGTTTTATGGCAGGTATCTGGTTATTTGATCATCCACCGGATCCGCCGAGGATATGGGAAGGTGCGAATCAAGGTGCTTTCATTGCAGCGTTTGATATATCCAAGTTCCGTCCTATTGACGAATTTAAAGCTGAAGTTGACCAACACATCCACGATGCCCGACAGATGCGTCCTGCACCAGGTTATGATCGCTCCGATCTACCCGGTGGGTTAGAGTGGGAACGTGAGCAGGAATGGACTGAAATTGGTAT
Organism: Candidatus Poribacteria bacterium; assembly: GCA_012267415.1. Taxonomy (GTDB): domain Bacteria; phylum Poribacteria; class WGA-4E; order WGA-4E; family WGA-3G; genus MSPOR6. The sequence goes on from JAAXGN010000124.1 coordinate 76,281, forward strand.
CCCTATTGGTGAAGCACACCAGGAACAGTTTAAAGCACTTGCTGAACGGGTTGGTGTCCCTCTTCCTTTCTAATACCTGAAGATAAAAAGTCCTTTGGGGGATCGACGGGCACTGAATTGCCCTACTACAAACGGAGGTGTTCATAGTAGGGCAATTCATTGCCCGTCGAAATATTATTCAATTTTGAATTTTAGTCTTCATCCGAGTGCCGTCTCTTCTGATAAAAAAGGTGGCAAAATATTTACGCACCCATACAATTTTTTTGTTTACAAATTTATGCATTTTTGATATACTTATGTTGAGAATCAGAACCGAGGACGAATTTGTGCCAACGTGTATAAATTCGTGGGTTCGGAATTCCTTTCCCATTATTGTTCTTGATCAACACATTTCAATTCAAATCATTTTTAATTTTTATTTGGAGGAGTATTGCGATGAAAATCAGATTATTGCACATAGGTGTCATTATTCTTTTTTTAACAGGTTTTTTCATAACATCAAGTTCTACTGCTATTGAACTTGAGAATTTCGTCGGTATGTGGAAATTTGATGAAGGTTCGGGGGATACGGCAAAAGATACGTCAGAAAACGGAAATGATGGGACTCTCATGAGTAGTCCGAAGTGGGTTGAAGGTAAATTTGACGATGCACTTGAGTTTGACGGTAACGCTTATATTGATATGGGTAATGATGAATCACTCCAGTTTGATGGGAATGTGACGATTATTTTTTGGGCAAAACCTGAAAACGTAAGCGCGGGGCGACAGTACATTGTCTGTAAAGCATTCGGGGGTGAAGGGTGCTTGACTCAGGAAACCAATGGCGTAATGAGTTTTTATTGGGGTGATTGTGGTGGCAACTGTGAACCTTATGTAGAGGTACAAAGACCTCCTGCAGGAACTATCGTAAGCGGTGAATGGATACACATCGCTGAAGTCAGAGATGTTGACGAACGGCAATATAGGATGTATAAGAATGGGGAGGTTGTGGCACAAGGTTCATGGGCGGCATGTGGTGGTCACCCGTGCGGAGATTCAAAGCCGAGTAGTCTCAACCTTTATATTGGTCACGGTTATGCTGGCAAATTCAGAGGTATTCTTGATGAAGTTGCAATTTTAGATGTTGTGCTGAGTGAGGAGGAAATTCAGAATATTATGGAGGTCGGTTTGGATGAGGCGTTTGACGTTTCTCCTAATGGCAAAATTGCGACGACTTGGGCAAAACTGAAGCGATAGTATTTACGGATTTAGATGTTTTAATAGGCAAGGACGTTATGTTCTTGCCTATTCTTATTGATGGCACAAACTGAAAGTTTATGCTACAAAAAGAGCCATTATCAATCAATTAGAAATGGTATAATATTCACTTCCTTCAAAAACATGCACCTTTTTTTTATTCATTCGCGTCATTATATGCAGATGGATAGAGAATTGCTTTTTGGAGATGTTCGGTGAAAAACGATGATGTTGAATTAGTCAAACGTATTCTGGCTGGTGATGAATCTGCTTTTGCAATACTGGTGTGTAAATATCAGGAGCAAGTTCACTCACATGCTTGGCGGAAAACGGGTGATTATCATATTGCTGAAGATATTACCCAAGATGCATTCCTGCAGGTGTATAAGAAACTGGAAACGCTTGAAGATCCGACGCAGTTCTCAAGGTGGCTTTACACGATAGTGAATCATCTCTGTATCGCATGGTTCCGAGAAAATAAGATGCAGAGCGAATTACTGGAAGCACTTGATGTCTCAGATATAGAGACTGAGGCGTATTCCCAATATGTAGCATCTGAATACGCAGAAACTGTTAATGCAACGCAACGTGACCTTGTGAAAAGACTGCTCGGGAAGTTGAAGGAGCGTGACCGAGAGGTTATTACACTCCACTATTTTGAAGAGATGACATCTTCAGAGATCGGAACGTATTTAGGTGTATCGGAAAATACGGTTAAGAGTCGAATTCGTCGGGCAAGGCAACGGTTGAGACAGTATGAATTCATGATTCATGAATCGTTAGATATTACAAGTGAAAGGGAGCATATTCCCCAAGACAATTTGAAAGGAGATACTATCATGGCAAGGGAAGATAAAGATGAGTTGAATCTTGAAGAAATTAATGAGAATCTGACTAAGATGCAAATAGGAATTGCTGATAATGTACGCATGGAGATGAGTGAACTTCGTGATTATATCAGTTCTCTAATTGAGGAACTACATACGGCATTTGATATATCGTCTCCTCCTCTCACACATTCGGTATTTGGTATACCGTCATCTCGCACACAACGTAAACGGAGTGATGCGCTTAAGACATTAAGCACGTTGTTACCTGAAGATGCTACAAACCATGTTGCCTGGGGTTATGTTGGTGCGTATCAAAACGCTTCTAATTCAGGGAACTCACGCATTGCCTATTGGTCGGACAGTCTTGATATCTTTCTAAACAAAGCACCTGATCCAGACATCATAAACTTTGCGAGTCTCTTCACAAATCCTGCCATTATCGCTATCTTAAGAGAGCTAGTAAATGGCGAGAAGTCTGTTTCAGATTTAGTGGAAGCGTCTGGCATGTCTGAAAGTGATATAGAGAAGGGTGTGAAGACGTTAATGGACGCAACTTTAGTGGTTCGTACAGACGAAAACCTTATTAAACCGAATAACGATGTGATTTCATTTTTTCTGAACTTTGTGAGTATGACAATTGTACATCTTGGACATATCAAACCTAAGACTAAATAAACATGAGTTTGATAAATGTAGCGTAAACTTTCCAGTTTGCGCCTAGTGTGCCACAAACTGAAAGTTTGTGCTACAATTCACGCCTATCGGATACGAAAACGGCGTGAGTGTACGCATCCGAAGTGATTAATCAAAATGACGTTAAATAACCAATTTATTGATAGAATTCACTTACCTAATTTCGTATAAGGAGAAATATAATGTTAATAAAAACCTTGATCCGTGGGCATTTTGCTCGTTATATAACACTGTTTTTTGCAGTCACGTTAACTATTGGTCTAATTTTCGTTGTAACAAACACACTTGTGGGACATGAAGCTGACGAAGAGCTTGTTTCACAGAAGGATGCTGCGCTGGAAGTATTGTGTGAGCTTCCAGATGATCAGAAAAAACACATCTCATGGGGATATGTAGGAGCATATCGCACCTCTCCCGGTAGGACTAACAGTCGCATTGCATTTTGGCAGGACGATTATGATCGCTTCTTATCCAAAGCACCGGATGCCGCCATCGTAGATTTTGCGACTATCTTTACAAATAAAAACGTCGTCGCTGTTGTAAGGCAGTTGGTTGAGGGAAAGAAATCTATAGCGGACTTATCAGAGGTGATCGGGGTCTCAGAGGGTGAGATAGAGGAAGCTGTCAAGGCGTTAATAGACTCACAATTGGCAGCTCGGACAGAAGATAACCGCATTGAACCGAAAAACGATGTCGGTTCCTTTTTCCTAAATTTTGTCAGTATGACAACCGTTCATCTTGGACATATCAAATCTGAAGATAGATGATGCGTTGATCATTTTCATGCTCCTGACAGTTCTTCTTGTATATTTTACTGGGATGTGTTATCATTGGTCATTGATACGATTTTCATAGATCCTGTAAATTATAATTTCAGGTGTACTCATGTGGTTGTTTCTAATAATTCCAATCATGGTCTTAGCGGTTATATTGTTATATATTTCAGCTGCACAATCACGGAAATCCTACAGATGTCCGAAATGTGGTGAAAAAGTTCGAGTGGAATATATGGATACAAGCCGCTGTGGCATGTGTGGTACACATTTGAAACGGGAGGGGACTCAATGAGGAGAGAAGACCTATTAGCAGGAACGCGTCCTGAAATTACTGAAGGTCAGATTGTTATGACCGGTAGCGACGGTTTTGACGGTTATGAAATCATGGACTATAAGGGGCTGGTATGGGGAATTTCTGTCCGATCCAAAGATATGGGACAAGATTGTGCCATGGGATGTAAAGGTGTCACTGGTGGTGAGTTGCAATCTTATACGGCGTTGGCAGATGAATCTCGCCAACGGGCTATTGATTTAATGCTACAGATGGCTGGAAGACAGAACGCAAACGGAATTATCAACATAGATTTTGAGCTGACAGGTGCATCTCAGGGGGCATCTCAGGTGGTTGTGCATGGCACAGCGGTTGTTATTAAGCCAATTGTGAATTATGTTCCTGTTGGTGCGGTTGGAAATATCTTGGCAGATATGCAGGATACCTTTGAAAAAACCGGATAATGCACAACTTGTTCTCTAATCTTATTTTCAACATCCGCTTGAAGTGGATGTGGCTGCATCACACCCATACCTTCAATTGGGCACACAAACCGTTGTGTGAAAGGTTCAAGTCTGGTGTATTACGGATCGGCAAACTACATGTCTGTCGTAGTTGCCTTTTTGCTTACAGTGGTATCCTGATTGGTATCATTGCAGCTTTAGTTTATCCAACGTATATAGTTGATTTGAAGCTGACTTGGATCCTATTCGTTCTGGTTCCAGTGGTCGTTTCATCTTATCCGCGTTTTTATAAGAAACTACCAAGATTCTGTCAGGATATTTTGCGTTTTGTGATGGGAGTCATTTTAGGTATTATACCTTTTCTTCTGATACACAGAAACTTCATATCTGGTATTATATGTGTCTTAGTTATGGGTATATTCTGGCGGATTTACTTCCATCAACGTAAAATGCGTAAGCTGCGCGCCTGTGATGGTTGTCCGGAATTGGACCTACCCGAAATCTGTAGCGGTTTTCAGCATCAATCGGAAGCGGTGCGTCTTTATGAGATTGAGGCTACCGAGTTGTTGTATCGTACAGGACGCGGTTTTCCAGACTGAATTCCGGTTCTAATACGTTATAATGAACTTTGGAATTAATGAAACATTTCACGACGGGCGAGGTGACCTCGCCCCTACAGGGTGTTCTTCGTCATCGGTGTATGGGGTGAAATGTCTCATTGATTGTTCACTTTATTATACCTGGGTTGCTACCTATAAGTTTTAGCCAATATTTGTAGCGTAAACTGCCAGTTTGCGCCCATTATGGCACAATCTGGCAGATTGTGCTACATAGGTAGCAACTTAGGTCATTATAACAAAATCAGAACACACATATAAAAAAGGTAATTAAATGGCAATATTAACACAAGCACATCATGATCATTTTGATGAAAACGGCTATATGGTGATTGAAAATGCTGTGCCGATGGATTTGTGTGAAGCGGTGGTTGATGCGATTTTCGCTTTTTTGGAGATGGATCCATCTGACCCGAATGATTGGTATCGTGCGCCGCATAAGCCCGGTGCTGGTATGGTGGAAATGTATTTTCATCAAGCGATGTGGAATGTGTACCAACATCCACCGATTCATCAGATCTATAGTGAAGTGTATGGTACTGAAAGGATTTGGGTTCACCAAGATAGAGTGAATATGAAACCTCCACGACATCTTGACTATCCTGATTGGGATCATAAAGGTATGTATCATTGGGATGCAGATACAACGAAACTGCCGGTAAGATTCAGCACGCAAGGTGTTCTGTTTTTAAGAGATACGGCTGATAATCAAGGTTCTTTTGTTTGTTGGCCTGGTGCACACAAATCCTTAATTGATGAGAAGAATCCTTGGGTGCCGGAACTGACGCCAGCTGTATATCGGGAGAAGTTCATACAAGTGCCGGCGAAGGCGGGGTCTTTGCTTATCTGGCATGTTGCGCTTCCACACGGTAACGGACAGAATACATCTGACAAACCGAGACTTGCACAATATATGAACTATTATGTTGCGCCTAATCCGATGAATGAAGAACGTCGACAAGAACGGATTACGTTGTGGCGTGAGCGAAGAGCTCTGGGGAGAGGACCTTATCCAGGGGACCCACGGGGATGGGAAGCGAAAAACTATGGATCCCCAGAATTGACACCTTTAGGGAGAAAACTGCTGGGAATTGATCTGTGGGATTAATTGTAAATGGGTGGTGTAGGTACTCATTTATATAATACAAAAATATGCGGAATTAATATGCGGGCGGGGGACCCCGCCCTTACGGTGATTGTTTGGAAGATTATGGTAGAAAATAGTAGGTGATAGAAAGGTTAATAGGTTTTAATGTTCGCCCAACTTGTTGCTAACTTACCATCTGGATCAACACTGAGTGCGCCCTTTAGTCCATTGTTTCGGATAGTATTGATTTGGCTTTCCGTTAGATCAACGTTAAAGATGGCGACTTCATCCAACATCCCTAACAGGAATGAATGTCCGGTCAATCTTGATCCGATGTTGACAGGAACTGATGTGCCATCTGTGTTCATGTCTTTATCACCACCAGCTTTAGTTTGCTGTTTTCCATCAACATATAGGTCGTGGTCTTGGACAGATTCTCCACCTTCGGGAAAGACGACGGCACAATGACGCCATTCTCCGTTGCATACGTCGTCTCCTCCGTAGTTTTGTCCCCCATTCACTTCAATTCTTAAGAAGCATTGCGCGCCTGAAACGTGTGCGCGTATATAGTATTTTTCGCCTCCAGCATTCCTACCCCATTTTACCCATGAGTGGTCTCTTGTGCCATCGGCTTTGAACCAAAAGACTGTTGTTCTTGGCTCAAGTGCGCCAACGCCTGCAAAATCGGGAACAACTAAATGATTATTATTACCATCAAATTGCAACGCTTTACCAAAACGTCCATTAACGTATTCTGCCCCAATAATGTTTGCGTCACGATTATTCCCTGATGAATCTGTAGCAACGTTTCCACTTCCCTCGTCAAAGAGATAGGCTAACTCAATAGTCTCCTGATCAATTATTGCGGAATTGCCGATGCTTGTAATTGACATTGTAATAAAGAGAACACCCAAAACAGATAGCATGATTATATTTGGATTTTTCATTTTTTTCTCCTTGTTGGTAACGGAAAGGACGGGTACAATGCCCCGTCCTACCAATGTAAAGAGATATGTTGATAAGTAAACAGTTGTTAGTATCTCTTAATTCTTCCCCAACTTGTTGCTAACTTTCCTTGTGGGTCAACGTTTACGGTACCGTATAAACCGGTATCCATAATATCATTGATTTGTTCAGCATCCAATGCGGCACTGAAGATAGCGAGTTCGTCTAATAGTCCGTGCATGAACGTATGTCCTGTCAGGCGTGCGCCGGCATTTACTTCAACATTTACACCGGTGTTCATTTCTCTATCTCCGCCGGTGTTTTCTTGAAGAACACCATCTACATAGAGGTCGGTGTCTTGAACGGAATCAGCACCATCGGGAAAAACGACAGCACAATGATGCCACTCACCATCACATACATCCGCTTGTCCGTAATTTTGTCCACCGTTAACCTCTATTCTGAGGAAGCACTGTTGACCGGACACATGTCCTCGTATGTAGTATTTTGCTCCGCCGGTGTTTGGTCCCCATTTGACCCATGAATGATCTCTTGTACTACTGGCTTTGAACCAGAAAACGGTAGTTCGGGGATCTTTTCCACCGACACCCATATAACCGGAGATAAGTAGGTTATCGTCGACGCCATCATACATTAATGCTGTTCCAAAGACACCTTCAGCGTATTGTGCGCCCATGATTGTGCCATCCCGTCCATTCGGTGAGGAATCTTTTGCTACGTCCCCTTCTCCCTCGTCAAAGAGATAAAGTACGTCAACAACCTCCTCGTCAACAATACCAGCCTGGACAATGCCTGTGATTGAGATAGTAAACAGGATGATACTTAACAAGGCAACAAAGTAACCACTGTTATTTCTAAATTTCATTTTCATTTTCCTCCAATACCAAAAATTCATAAGATTTTTGGTGTAAAACTGTAATTTGTCAATAATCCTTAGATTCTATTATAACAAGAACGACAAAAATAGTCAATCAGTTAATTTTTTCAGGATGCGTAAATAATTTGTCAGTAGAGACAGCACTCGGAGAGTGCCTACTACTATTAAGAGTTTTGTAGGTTGGGCGGATATTCAGATCCGCCCAATATCTTGTTTCTACATGCATCTACCGATTGAATAGGAATGATCGGGACGATATAAGAGCCCAGAGTAGGTCTTCCGTGTCTTCCCGTCTCGTAGTTTCATCAGTAAGATGTGTCTTTGCGGTTTCAAGTTCCGTTTTACTTGGTAAACGGCTTAATGTCATTAGGTATAACTCTGTTGCCAATTCTTCGGGTTGCATCTTTTCCCCTGTTTTGGGTTCGAGAAGCTGCGTAATTGTACCGTTGCGATTTTTTAGCTTCCCGTTCACATAGGGGGAGTTGATGATGTGAAGTGCCTGGGTGAGAGTCGGTTCAAGTAATGGGTCTAAGTTCCCTAAGAACTCTCTATTGGAACGTCCGAAAAGACTGAGAAAACGGGAGCTGACCGGTAACGGTATCTCAACAGCACGCATGCCTTGTGGATACCTACCATATTTCTCTGATGCGCCTGTAACGTCGTTAAGAACATCAAGCAACACTTGTGCCATTAGGGGGCGCGGCATGAATCGAGAGAAGAACCTATCGTCTAATTCATTCGTTTCATTCGGTTTAGCAGAGAGTTGATAGGTGCGTGAATTGAGAATGAGTTTGATAATATGTTTGGTATCATATCCGCTTCGTATCAACTCCTCAGCTAATGCTTCTAAGAGTCCTTCAACGCTTGGCGGTGTAGTTGCTCGCATATCATCAACTGGGTCAATGATTCCTCTTCCGAAGTAGTGGCTCCACAAGCGGTTTACGGTAGCTTTTGCGAAGTATGGATTTGAATCAGCGGTGATCCAATTTGCGAGATGGTCTATGGCTTCCGCTCTGTATGCTTCTGGGAGTGTTTCCCCGCCGAGGAATGTCGGTTGTGCCACCTGTCCGCGATTTCCTTGAACAGATTGATTAATTACGCGTCCGCCGGGGTTGTGGTAGACGACCAATTCTTGATAGAGTTCTCCACCGCGTGTGTTGACTTTACCGGTAAATGCGGCGAAGTTCCAATAATCATCTGTCGTCCATTCGTCAAATGGATGCTTATGACATCGGGCACAACTCAGGCGTATACCGAGAAACACTTGTGCGGTCGTTTCAGCTCTACCAGAAGGCTGTCGTTCAATCCGATAATAGTTTGTAGGCCCGCTTTGATATGTACTGCCTGTGGATTGCAAAATATCTCGGACGAATTCATCGTAAGGGGTGTTATCGGCGATAGCATCCTTTATGAACTGATGGAATAGTGTCGCGCCTCGTTCTCCAAATTCGCCGTTTCCTAACCTTCGTGGATGAACGCGAAGCATATCCGCCATTTTTAATGTGCGTAGGTTCACCCATTCTGGTGTACCCATAAGTTTATCAATGAGGATAGTCCGTTTATCTGGGTTTTTATCTGAGAGAAATTTTATTACTTCGTCTGAGGCAGGTAATTTCCCGACTGTATCCAGATATACCCTACGCATGAATTCAGAATCTGAGGAGAGTTCAGATGGTCGTACATTTAGTTTTTTGAGTTTTGCAGCGACGAATTCATCAATGAAATTGTTTGTGTGAATTTCTGGGAACGGTTTCCCGTCAGCTGCTCTCGGTACAGTGATGAAAGTAGAGGTAACTTCTCCCAAGAATCTTGCTAAGATAGCCGTGCCGCCCCAACGTGTGCTTGTGACTAACCCATCTTCTGTGACAGTTGCGACCGGTTCATCTTTAGATTCGTATACGGCTTGGTGTGTTACATCTTCGGTGGATCCGTCAGTAAAATGTGCGAGAACTTTCACCTGCTGGGTTTCGCCAACAGTATTGAAAGCGACTTCTTTGGGTTCTATTTCAAGTTTTTCCAGACGTGGTTCGTCCGGTGAAAAATGAGCACCTGCTTCAATCCATCGGAGTATAGTTTCTGCTTCATTAGACCCGACTTCGAATCGGACGCCGCCAGCGTGTGGTATCTGTCCTGTCGGTTTTAGATAGAGCAGGCTCTGTTCAGGTTCAATCAAGTTAATACGTCTTCCACGGTTGTGGTGTACGATGGGTTCATAATCGCTTTCTGGATTGAGTGTGAGGAGGGAAAGATTTAAACCTCCTTGTCCACCGAATTTGCCGTGGCAAAGTCCTGCGGAACATCCCATCTTGTCCAGAATTGGTGCGATATCTTTTAGAAATAGAGGTGTGGTAGTTTCTGCTTTATTATCCGTTTGTGTTTCACTATCTATATTTCCCCAACACGTTGAGGGAATAAGGGTGCATGTATATGCAAGAATAGCACATACTATCAGGATAGGAACTGAAATGTTCCATCTACCGTTCTTCATTTCATTTCTCCTTGCTAATTAAGGAATTCTTGGTGATTGTCTTACCAACAGTTTATGTCGCGTTCAACGTTTGACTTTGATACTGCTATTATGATGTTTCAATTTAGGGTTTGAGGCTTTCTTTACAATTTATACAAAAACTTTTTGAAAAACTTCAGACATATTTTCAACGAAGAGGAATGCGAGTCCATCTTGGATGTCTTCTGGGATTTCGACAAAATCTTTTTCATTTCCTTGTGGAATAATGATTGTCTTTATACCAGCCTGTTTTGCGGCAAGTATTTTTTCTTTAATTCCACCTATGGGTAGAATTCTCCCTCTTAGTGTCAATTCACCTGTCATTGCAACTTCCGGGTTAACGCCCCGATTTGTAACGATAGATGCGATTGCTGTTGCCATAGTAATACCTGCGGACGGTCCGTCCTTTGGAATTGCGCCTGCGGGGACGTGTATATGGATATCGTCCTGTAATATGTTAGCGTCTCCTTTCAGTGATGATGTTTGTGATTTAACATAAGTGAGTGCAGTTTGTGCGGATTCTTGCATGACATCTCCGACTTGTCCAGTAATGCGTAGGTTGCCTTGTCCATTCTGTTTCTGTATTGCGGTTGCTTCAACAAAAAGGATTTCCCCCCCTGCGGGTGTAACTGAGAGTCCGGTGGCGACTCCTACATCAGCGGTTCGTCCTGCGATTTCAGATTCAAATTTCGGTGGTCCGAGGTAATTTGGTATTTCTTTATTTCCGATAGTCGTAGGGTCGGTTTCTCCTTCGGCGACTCTACGAGCGGATTTACGACAGAGCGTTCCGAGTTCCCGTTCTAAGTTTCGGACACCAGCCTCGCGGGTGTATCTTGTAATTACTTCATGGATAGCGTCATCTAAAATATCCAATTGCTGCTCCGTAATTCCGTTTGCGGTTAATTGTCTGGGAATAAGGTATTGTTTTGCGATTTGCTTTTTCTCATTTGAGGTATATCCTGGTAAGTCAATTGTTTCCATTCTATCTCGTAGTGGTGGTGGAATGGTGTGAATTTGGTTTGCAGTTGTAATAAACATGATGTTTGATAGGTCAAATGGCACATCTAAGTAGTTATCTGTAAATGCGTGGTTCTGTTCAGGGTCAAGAACTTCGAGCAGTGCGGCTGCGGGATCACCTCTAAAATCTGAACCGAGTTTATCAATTTCGTCAAGCATGAAGACGGGGTTATTAGATTCGGCTTGTCTTAGTCCTTTAACGATTCGTCCTGGCATTGATCCTATGTAGGTGCGTCTATGTCCTCGGATTTCAGCTTCGTCGTGCATGCCCCCTAAAGAGATTCGGACAAATTTTCTCCCGGTTGCACGTGCTATAGATCTACCGAGTGATGTTTTGCCAACGCCTGGTGGTCCGACGAAACAGAAGATGGGTCCCTTCATATCGTCTTTGAGGAGTCGGACAGCGAGATAATCTACGATCCGTTCTTTGACTTTTTGTAGATTGTAGTGGTCTTCGTCGAGTATTTCTAATGCTTTTTTTAGGTCAATTGCGTCATCCGTGTTGACTGACCAAGGTAGATTTAGAAGCCAATCCAGATAGTTTCTTGAAACAGTAGATTCTGGAGAGAAGGACTGCATTTTTGTAAGTCTATTTAGCTCTTTTAAAGCTGCTTTATGTGCTCTTTCTGGTAGATTTGCTTCTTTTAATTGTTCACGCATTTCTTCTACATCAGAAGCTAAATCGTCTGCTTCTCCGAGTTCCGTTTGAATTGCTCTGAGTTGTTCTCGTAGAAAGTAGTCACGTTGTCCTTTATTGATAACAGCTTGTGCATTAGATTGAATTTTACTTTCCAATTCATATAGGTCAACTTCTTTTGCGAGTATAACTGCGAGTTTGTTGAGTCTTTCCGGTATAGGAACGGCTTCAAGAATTTGCTGTTTTTCTTGCGGTTTCAGGTCTAAGACTGTAGCGATATAGTCAGCTAAACGTCCAGGTTCTTCAATATTTTTTGCCATGAGTCCATGTTCCTCTTGATATCGTGAGGAGAGATGGACTATGCGTTGTAACATTTCGTCGGTACTTCGGACGAGAGCTTCTATTTCCATATTTTCTTCGTCATCTTCAGTTTTCTCATCATCTTCTATGAGTCTGACGCGTGCCTTCATGAAGGGTTCAGTATAGAGGATTTCCTGGACTTCCACACGGGAGCGTCCGTTTGCAAGGAATATTACATCTTCATCGTCTTTTTTTGTTCGTATGATGTGAATTAGGCTTCCGATTGGACTTAATTCATCTATTGTCATGTCCTTTACGGCGCGCGGGTCTGTGTCTAAGCTTCGTCCTGAAGTTGTTTGGAAGATGCAGAGTTCTCTATCACCGTTCAACATTGCATCGTCAACGGCATCCATGGCTACCTTTCCTGACAACGCGACGTGATGCGGGTGGAATGGTGGAACTGGTGGCATATATGGAAAAATCACGAGATCATCTACGGGTAGAATCGGTAATTCTACAGTCTCTATCTGTTCTTCAATATCTTTATTTTCTTTTATATTCTCTTGCTCCGTGTTTTTTTTCACTGCTATTTCTCCTTCCATCTATTTCAGGTGCATCAGGTGTTAATTTTCATTTACAACAATTGTGTTGTCATTATTAACGTTGTGGATCCATCCGCGTTCACCTTCAATAATCACTTTTGTATCAAGTGCAGCACATAGTTTTTTGTATTTCTGCAGTGTTTCAACAGCAGTTTGTTCCAGGACATCATGGGTACTTGATGCATGAGTGTCATTGGTTTTGAGAAGACTTGGTTGCGGTATTGATACACCTTTTTTATCAGTTAAAATAGGTATAATTTCAATAGACTTGAGCACGCCTTTTTTAAAGGTTGTTTTGGGTATAATTGTTCTGGCGTGCTGTAGTTCATAAGTGTCGTATATGAAGTCAGCTAAACTGTATATTATAGGTTTTCCTTTGTATATTTCAATACCTCCTAATGTATGGAGTTGCTGGCACAGCACCATATCTGCTCCAGCATCAATAAGTGCATTAGCGAAGAGGCGTTGTCTGCCGATACTTGCTTGTCGTGCTTCTTTTTTTGCTTCTCTTTTTCCCCAATGCAGCCAAACGATGATAAGTTCTGCTTCATTTTTTACCTGTTTAACTGCGTGCATCATCTGACTATATGCTGCAGAAGCGACTACATTCAGAGAAGCCATATTGAATTCATTCCCTCGTAGATATGCGAAAAGTGCTACCTTATGACCTTTGACATTGAGCCATGCGGGTAAATTTGCCGCTGCAGGTGAAACACCTGCTCCCATTGATTTGACGTTATACCACGCTAAATTGGTTACTGTATCTTCAAGGGCGACGGTTCCAAAGTCCAAAATATTTGGAGATGCTAAAGAAACTGCGTCAAAACCTGCGTTAGCAATAGCGCGTGCCAGTCCCGGTGCTGCTCGAAAATGATGTTGTTGTATTATGCTTGGTTCTCCTCTGTCAGAGATACTAGCGTTTAGCGACACAGTCGCCACATCTGCTGATTGAATGATGGATGCTGTACCTTCAAAAAACACACCTGCTCCTTGACGTTCTATTATCGGTGTTAGACTACTGCCGATTGTGATATCTCCGACAGCAAGGACGGTGATTTCATCAGCCTCTATTTCCGAGGCGTGTGGTACAATACCACTGTGCAAAATCGGTACGATACATAAGATTATAATTATTACACTTTTCATTTTTCTTTTTTTAATTGATTGCCGATTGCTATCAGCGCATCTGCAAAGGTATGTATTTCAGATTGACCGGAGTCTTGTAGTTTTTGTGTCTCTGTCTGAAGACCATCAATTTGTGCTTGGAAGTCAGTTGCAAACTCATTGATAAGCATGGATAGTTTTTCAAGGTCATTTTCAGTACGACTAATATGTTCGTCAATACGGTTATCTACATGAAGCATTATGTTGTCCGGTATATTTCCGTATTGTGCTTTGATATCCGATATTTCTTTTAGTAATCTTGCTTCAACTTCGGCGACGTTGTGTTGCACATTTCCAAGTTCTATTGTCAAGTTCTCAAGTTGATCGTTGTATTTACGAAAGTCTGCTCCAAATATAGCGTCTCTGAGATAGGATTCTAAGTTTTGGGGCCCTGTTTGTTGTGTTTCTTGTGTATCTTCAATCAGAGGCGGATGCTGTGTTTCTTTCATCAATTATCTCCAATGCATAGGTTAGCCCGTAGGAATAATCATCCAATCTTAAGTGGTGAAAGTTTATGGATAATTATATAAATTATCCGGTTTCTGCTCTTCCCTTTCAACGTCTAATTGTATTGAAAGTTTATCTTCCTGTTCGGCTTTATCGTCCGTCTGTGTACGATTTGCGTTGAATTCTTGTAGGATGCAGTTTACGATGTCTTCGCTGTATGCTTCAGCTGAAACCTGTCTCTGATTTGCTTCCCACGCCATTCTTGCGACCGCTTCAAAGTATTCTGCGTGTTTATATGCCTCTAATAGGTCACTGCCTCTTGAAAATGTACCGTGTCCGATCCAATAAAGGATATGACGCATGGGTTCAGTTCCGTTTTCAAAAAGTCGTAAACTTTCATAAGATAACTCAGGAATTCCTGGTACTCTTTCCTGAACGAATCCGATTCCACCAGAAGCATCATATATGATGGGTGTTTCCGGTTCATACCCTTTAAGAAATTGATAGAAACGGTCTGGCTGTCCGTGTTCTGTTCGCGATATTAAGTTCAGAAACTTTGGCTGTAAATGGACTAATGCTTTGAATCCATTTTTTTCGAGTTGTTCAAAAATGAGTAGATAGTGGAACATCTCACTTGTCGGCACACACGGTTGTGAAGCGTTGTCTTGTTGGTGTTGTGTTTGTGTGCCAAAGCGCATACGATAGTGTGTGCCATCTGGTTCTACCTCGATCACGGTCACATTAAGTGCCGGATGCTCAATTGCTATCATGTCCAACCGAGAGCCTGATTTTGTCAGAAGCACATGTCTACCTGCTAATCCTTTTACAACAATTGCTTTAGGTAGCGCGTATCGTGGTGAATCGTCATAGTTGATGAGACACTTCATATCTACTGGTTCTGATAGTATCACCCCCATATTTCCTGCGGATGCCCAGAGGTAATCATGAGCGTGTGCATGCGTGCCAACCCATCCCATTTGTCCGATACAGGTACCTAATTCAGTATCGGGTGAAATGGGGTTCAGATTAGGTTGAAATCCCCTTGCAACCCACTGCCGATAGCGGTAACTGTGTGGTGGTGGTATTTGCTGATGCGTCAAGTAAGGATTGACTAATGTAAATTCCACTTGTGCCTTTGGTATTATTTTCCTGTTTTGGTATATCTTGTTTTAAAATATACCATGTTTTCTGTGGCTTTTGCAACTAAAATCGTTAATCCACACTTGCTACAACGACCCGTTCAATTCCTGCATAATCATTTATAAATTCAGAGTGCGTGTATATCGGTTGTTCATCAAGAATTGCTTTAACAGATTCTGCTTGCTTTGCCCCGATTTCAAATATCAATTTACCTTTAGGCAGTAGGAAATTAGGTGCTTCTAAGATAAGTCTCCGAATAACAGACAGTCCATCATCTCCGGCTATTAATGCAATATGGGGTTCATGATCGTATATATCTTTGCTTAATTCCTTGCTCTCATCAATTGATATGTAGGGTGGATTGGAGACGATCCAGTTGAATTTCTTAGGTTTCACTTGCTTTATTGGTTCAAATAGGTCTCCTTGAATAAGTTCTATACGATCTGCACATTCATGTAAATCTCTGTTTTTTTCTGCAACAGTCAATGCTTTCTTGCAGATGTCAGTGGCAATAATACCACATTCTGGCATATTAACTGCGAGTGAAATTGCAATTGCGCCACTCCCTGTTCCTATTTCTAATATATTTTCTGGCTTACTACCATTGGATTTCAATACTGTTTCTACGATGAATTCTGTTTCAGGACGGGGTATCAACACGTTTTCGTCAACGTAGAAATTGAGAGACATGAATTCTTTATGATTGGTTAGATAACTTATAGGTGTTCGTGTAATGCGTTTCTTTATTAATTCTCGCAGTATTGTTAAGTTTTCTTGAAAAACAGGCATGTCAAAATGTAGGTAGAGTTGCAGTCTACTTTTTTTAAGTAGGTGTCCGAGTAACACCTCTGCATCTAAACGAGGGTTTGGTATATTATGTTTTTGAAAATAACTTGTAGTCCACTCAAGGAGCTCAAGCACGTGCCAGATTTTGGAAGCCATAAGTTCTTATCTGCTTTTGCGGAACTCCGTTGTGAAAGTTAAGGTGGAAAAAGTGGGTAGGTAAAGTCTCTCTCAGTATTATAGTGAACTTTAGAATTAATGAAACACGCCACAACGGGCGAGGTCACCTCGCCCCTACGCTGGGTGTTCTTCGTCATCGGTGTATGGAGTGAAATGTCTCATAAATTATTAACTTTACTATAATGAAAGGTAAATCACTGAAGATATTTAAATCAATAGGTTTAACTTTCCACGTTTTTTAACATTTCAACTTGGTCGGCAGTTGTCAATCGTTCAATGAAAGGGTCTAATTCTCCATCTAAAGTGCCATCTAACTGATAGCTGCTAAACTGGATACGGTGATCAGTTACTCGAGATTGTGGGAAATTATAGGTACGGATTTTTTCACTCCTATCGCCACTGCCTACCATTGACCTACGGGTTTCAGCACGTTCACTGTCCAATTCAGCTTGCTTTCTTTCTTGAAGTCGAGCACGCAAGATTTTCATTGCCTTTGATCTGTTTTTGTGTTGTGATTTCTCATCTTGCTGCGTTACGACAAGCCCTGTAGGAATGTGTGTTATACGAATAGCAGAATCTGTTGTATTTACACTTTGTCCACCTGGTCCAGAAGATCGATATGTATCTATGCGTAATTCTGTTGCCTCGTCAATCTGTATGTCTACCTCTTCTGCTTCGGGGAGAACTGCGACAGTAACTGCAGATGTATGAATACGTCCACTGGTCTCTGTTGTAGGGATTCGTTGCACACGATGTATACCTCCCTCATACTTTAGCAACCTATATGCGGATTTCCCTTCGACTGAAAAGACTACCTCCTTGAAACCTTTGAGTCCGGTAGCATTGGCACTGAGCATGTCTACTTTCCACCCTTTTCTCTCGGCATAACGTGTATACATTCGAAAAACTTCTGCGGCAAATAGACTTGCTTCTTCGCCACCCGTGCCAGCACGAATTTCTATGATGACGTTTTTCTCATCATTTGGGTCCTTTGGAATAAGAAGCAACTTAATGGATTCTGTTAGTGCATCAATCTGCTGTTCAAGGTCTACCAGTTCTTCTTGTGCAAGTTCAACCATTTCAGGATCATTTTCTTCCGTTAATAGAGATTCTGTCTCTTCAATTGCTGTTTCCAATTGCTGGTAGTCCTTGTATGCTGTTACAATTGGGGAAAGTTCAGCGTGTGTCTTTGACAGTTCCTGCAGACGTTGTGGATTTGAAATTTGTGCTGGATCGCTTAATGATTTTTCGACATCTATGAATTTATTCTGGATGTCTTTTAGTTTATCAAACATATCAGTTGTTCGCTTTTAATCTCTTACGATCTATTCATGTTTTCCTGATGAACACATTGCATAGTCTCAATTGTGTTATTTTTCTGATTGATCAGTGAGTCCGTAGCGACGGCGGAAACTTTCTACACGACCTGCTGTGTCAATAAAACGTGTCTGCTGTCCTGTATAAAATGGATGGCATTTTGCACAGACATCTACGCGCATCTCTGATTGGGTCGAGAAGGTTTTATAAGTTGCGCCACAGACGCAAGTAATAGTGCATTCAGTTGTCTCGGGATGAATTTCGGGTTTCATTGTTTATCTCCTATTTTTTTATTGTTGTCGTTCTTTGAGTCACAAACTGGAAAGTTTGTGCTACAAAAAATACATCATATATCAGAAATGGTATAAGATAGAATGAAGTGTAATTCCTACTTACTGTTTCTAACGGTTTGTATTCGCTTCTTGCCGGGTCGTCCTGTACCTTCAAGCATATTGTCAAGGAATTCCTCGTTAGTCTTTGTTTTTTCTAACTGTTGTATAAGCAATTCCATAGATTCAGCCATACTCATTTGACTTGTTAATTTTCGCAGTACCCATACTTTGTTGAGTACATCAGGTTCTAACAACAGTTCTTCACGACGTGTTTTTGATCTTTCGATGTTGATAGCGGGAAAAATCCTGAGTTCTAAGAGTGTCCGATCCATGTGAATTTCCATGTTAGCAGTTCCCTTGAATTCTTCATATATGTATGTATCAGAACGGCTCTCTGTATCAACGAGTACAGAAGCGATGATTGTTAGACTGCCTCCCTCCTCAAATTTTCGTGCGGCACCACAGAATTTACGTGGTTCTACAATTGCCATTGCATCTAATCCACCTGATAGTGTTCTCCCACTATGTGGAGCTGTCATATTGTAGGCTCTTGCTAGTCGTGTCATGCTGTCAAGTAGGATCACCACATCCTCTCCACACTCCACCATCCGTTTTGCTTTTTCAATTGCCATTTCTGAAACTTGGATGTGACGTTCAGGTTGTTCATCAAAAGTAGAACTTATTACTTCTCCATTTACAGTTCTGATGACATCGGTGACCTCTTCTGGTCGTTCATCTATCAGTAGAAATATGAGTGATACTTCTGGATGATTAGCCTCAATGCCACAAGCGATGTTTTTCAGAAGTGTTGTCTTTCCACTAAATGGCGGTGCGACGATTAATCCTCGTTGTCCTTTGCCGATAGGTGCTATGAGGTCAATAATTCGTGTTCCATATTCTGAAGGTGTGTGTTCCAGTGTGAATTTCTCATACGGAAATACCGGTCTGGGGGTATCAAACGGCGTTCTCATCTTTACAGTTTCGGGGGGTTGTCCGTTTACCTTTTCTATCTGCAATAGGGCAAAATAACGTTCAGTTTTGTTCTCCGATTTTTTTGGAGGACGAATTACACCTTCTACAACATGTCCTGTCTGTAAACCGAATAAACGGATCTGTGATGATGAGACGTATATATCTTCATCACTTGGCAGATAATTTGAGCGAGGTGATCGGAGAAAACCGTAGTTCTGGTCCTTTTCGTCTAATATCTGTAGCACGCCCTTACCATATAGGGGTATGCCTTTCTCCGATGCCTTTTGAAGTATTCGCGTAATGAGTTCATCCTTGCGTAACCCGTTAGTATCATCGATACCATGGGATTGTGCGATAGTATTTAATCCAGAAATCTCCATTTCCTGGAGCTTGCCTATGTCCAAGCTCTCCATAGTAATATAACTCCTAAGTATTACCTGTATCCATTTTCATTTATTTTCTATAAGCACTCTATTATAAGGAGCGATTTTATTGAAACTCATTTAAACAGAAGCAGGTCAATTATCTTGAATAGAACAGAAGCACAGAATTATGCGACCTGTTTTTATATTATAACGATAAATTTACCGGGCGATGAGACCGGTCGAGAAAGATTATGATGCTTTTTTGGATCGTTATACACATTCTAACGCTTATACGCATTGTGCCCGACGGGCAACCAACAGACAGTATTCACTTTTGATATTTCTTGGATGGCATCTGTCTGAAAAAAGCGGTATTGTGTATATTCTGGGGTCCGAGTGAAAGTGTTGGCAGGGATTTAACATCCTTTGTGTGTGTTATGACAGAGAATTTACTCCGATATTTGAATCATATCACATTATATTATACATGAATTTAGAATAAACGTCAAGTCTTTTTTTACTTCAATTGGAAAAAACTTGGATAAGCGCAAATAGCAAATCAAAAATTACTCCGCAGTGCTTTCTTTAATTGACCGGAGACGACGGAGGACTTCTGCATTATTACTATTATGTTCTAAGAATTTTTCCCAGAGTGATACTGCTTCATCGTTGTAGCCTTTTGAAACATAGTAATCACCGAGTGCCAATACAGGTACATTTGATTTTGGATTCATCTCTATCGCTTCTTTAAATGCTGCCACAGCAGCGTCTTCTTCACCTTTGAGTAGTGCGATTTCACCTTTCGCATAGGGAAGCAACGTGTGATCTGGATATTTGGTTGATAAGACTTCCAATAGAGTTTGTGCGTCCTCTTCTTTTCCGTACTTATGTAATGAGACAACAGCAAGTATAGTTCCTAAACCGTATTGGTGTGTCAACGTCTGCTTTTCTGCGGCACTGTCAGCACTATTGAGAAGTCGCTCTGCTATTCTCGCAGCTGCTTTATATTTAATCTGTGCTTTATTGAACTGATCATACTTGTAACAGATATCCCCAAGCGTTTTCATTGTTATGAATGAGTCTCTTTTCTGTTCTACAAGGTCTTGAAAAATTATAGCTGCTTTTCTATCGTGTAGACGATAATGCAATACTTCAGCCAGACTTTGCAATGCGTCAGTGTCTTCCGGGTTCATAGCGACTGAGCGTTCGAATGCATCTCGCTCTTTCTCGGGTTCACCGAGCATCTGATATGTTTTACCAATATACCAATATACTTCTGCATCTTTGTTCCGATTTAGACCGACAACTGAGTTAAAAGTCTCCAACGCTTTCTCGTATTCTTCATTTGTATATTGATTCTCTCCTGTACTGATGACTGCGTCAATAACCTTACTATCCTTGCTGGATGCTTTCTTAAGAACGGCAGCTGCTTTCTGATGCATACCGAGTTTTCTGTAGCAGATTGAGAGTCGTAGATATGCATGAGGATTTAGTTTTGCTTTCTCGGCTTCAGCTCTGGCAATTGCATCAAAATAGAGTGCCCCGGCATCACGGTAATTCTCATCATCGTAGAAGAATTTTGCGATCATGAGTTCAGCATCGTAATATGTGCCTTGGTCGTCTGTTGCGATAGTAGTGTCACCACCGAAACTACGCATTACTTCTTCGGCAGATACACCGAATCCCGAATCTGCCATAACAGCTCTGCTTTTCACTGCTGGACTTCTTTCAACGTTCCGCGGACGGTCTCTTTCTCTTCTTTCTTGTTGTCTTATCATTGCCCGTCCGATCTGTGTATCTTCAGGGTTTTCTGGTTTGGGAATTTCAGCATTGAGTTCGGTAAGTTCCGCTTTCGCTTTTTCAATTTGTGACTGTGCATCATCAAGTCTACCATATTTTTTTACCATGAATTGAAGCGTTCGCTTCGCTTCAGTTTCATCCTGTAGATGCTGTCTTTGTATGCGTGCTTTATTCTCAAGTGCCTGTGCAGCACGTTTACTTTGTGGATTTCTATTTGCAAAATTGTCAAATACTTCTACAGCTTGTTCAAATTTCTGTCCTTCTTCATAACTTTTCGCTAACATTAATTGGGCGTCATGACTTGTTTCAAGATGAGGATACTGGTTAACGATCGTGTCAAAATGTGTTGCTGCTTCATCGTATTTTTCTTCTCTAAAATTGTGCATCCCGAGGCGATAGTGTGCTTCTGCAGCTTCATCACTTTCTGGGGCAGCTGCGATAATTGCTTCATAAGATTGAACACCCTTCGCTGGTTGATTCATGCGTTCGATATTTAGTTTCCCAATAGCAAGTTGTGCTTTTCGTGCATCTTCTGTACCGGGATTGGTATCAACAATGCTCTGGTATGCCTCTAAGGCTCCACGATAATCTTTCGCTTCAACCATTTGGTCAGCACTGTTCAATGCACTGCCGGACAAACACCCCATTTGCCCCAATGATACTAAAACTAATGCTGCGATTAGCATGCAGTTGACATATTTCATGGTCCTTCTCCTTATTTATAGTGGAATTTACAATTAATGAGACACTCCTCAGCGGGCGAGGAGACCTCGCCCCTACGGGACTTGCGAGTTCGTTGAAATGTCTTTTTAATTCTAAACTTTACTATATACGTTTAATACATCTGTCTGGATGAACATAAATCTACTAACCCAAGAATGTCTTGATATGTGTAACCTTCCTTCTCAATCAGTTCATTGCAGTCTATTCTGTTTTTCTCATCTGGTCCTTTACCGGCTGCCAGTATAGAGTTTGTTAGCCAACTGGTGCGGACACCGTTGACAC
Organism: Candidatus Poribacteria bacterium; assembly: GCA_012267415.1. Lineage (GTDB taxonomy): Bacteria > Poribacteria > WGA-4E > WGA-4E > WGA-3G > MSPOR6. The sequence continues at coordinate 98,665 of JAAXGN010000124.1, forward strand.
CTGATGTATAGTTTGTGTCATAATCACCCTTAACAAGTCCGCATAACTGGTCTACTTTACTTCTTGGATATCCTTCAGGACGGGGATATGAAATAGGCTCTGGTTCTCCATCTTTTGGTATGAAGTTTATCCCTTTTTTAATCTCAATAGTTCCTTCGTCCCCTTCAAGTATTACCCACTCCTCAAATCCAACACGTGTATTCCCCATAATTGTAATAGTACCTTCAGCACCATTATCAAGTTTAACATCTGAATAGGAGTTTATTTCAACGAATTTCGGTACAAGGTTTCCATCGTCGTCTTCAAACTTCATATCTGTTGTGCCGTAGACTTCAGCAGGTAATGTATTTGTCATCCAGAGGAAAATGTCCTGCAAGTGACTACCCGAGTCGTTTGGTTGTCCGCCGCCGGAGAAACGGGGATCCCCACGCCATCCACCAGCACCCCAACGTTGTGCCATGTAGACTTCAAACTTCTTAAGGTTACCGATCTTCCCTTCAGCGATAGCCTGTCTTCCCGTGATATATGTATTATCGTAATGACGTTGGTATCCGCCGACGAGGTGTAAGTCGCTACCGATTGCGATTTTCGTTATTGTGATTGCATCACCGACGATGTTTGCCATCGGTTTTTCAACAATAACATGACATCCTGCACGGAGGGCGTACTTTACATGAATATCGTGTAATGAATGGGGTGAGAAGACTCCAACAATATCTAAGTCTTCGTGATTGAGCATTTCAATAAATTCATGCTCACCAAGGTAACGTTTGAGGCTATTGGGTTTGTAATCTTCTACGCGTTGTTGCAGTGCATTTTCTAATGCGTCTAAACTACCTTCATGCGCGTCAGCAGCAGCGACGACTTCGGCATCCGGACGCGTTGCAAATCCCATTGTGTTGCCACGACCAGCACCCCCTGGTCCAATCACACCAACTCTTAATATGTCATTTTTGCTTGCCATTCTTTAGCATCTCCCAGACAGGTCAATAGAAGTTTTGAATATTGTAAAATCAATTTGTGAACTTGTATACAGGTAGTGTATCACATATTTTGAACTAAGTCAACGACTTCATGATTCGGGGTGTGTAAATATTTTGTCACCATAATCGTCAATTTAAGGAGAATACGAAATTCATTATACCCCAGGCCGGTAGGTGCGATATCCTTATCGCACCGGATTTGCCCAATACGGCGCGTTGGAAGGTCTTCGCGTAAGTTTCGGTGCGATAAGGAAATCGCACCTACCGGCCTGGGGAAATCAGAATTATCTGATTATTAATTTAAAATTTGAAACACCTTGAAATTATAATTTTCTTTATCCTGTAAATACTTTGAATAGTTTTCTAAGAGGATCGTAGAATTCATCAACGACTCGCTCTTTAAGTGGAATTATCGCATTGTCAGTAATCGTAATATGTTCTGGACAGACCTTCGTGCAACATTTCGTAATATTGCAATAACCGATACCGTCAGAGTCTTTCAATTCTTCCAGTCTGTTTTCTGTATCTATTGGGTGCATTTCTAATGAGGCAGCATAGACTAAGTAGCGAGGTCCGATAAATTCATCATGAAGATCATGTTCCCGTAGAACATGGCAAACATCTTGGCATAAAAAGCATTCAATACATTTTTTAAACTCTTGAATATGATCTATATCGACCTGTTCCATTCGCCATGTTCCATCTTCTGCGTCAGGGGGTCGTGGTGTGAAAGGTTTCATCTTTTCTTTGACTTTGTAATTCCACGAAACATCCGTAACAAGGTCTTTGATCAGAGGAAATGCTCGCATCGGTTCAACGGTGACAGGTTCGTCAAGTGGTAAGTCGCTAAGACGTGTCATACACAATAATTTAGGGTTTCCGTTGACTTCTGCCGAACAGGATCCGCATTTACCTGCTTTACAATTCCATCGGACAGCAAGATCGTTGGCTTGCTCTGCTTGGATTCTGTGGATTGCGTCTAAAACCACCATTCCTTCAGAGACTTCTGTTTCGTAATCCACAAATTCTGCTGCATCCGCATCGCCACGCCAGATTCTAAATGTTGCTTTATCCATTATATTTATCCCATTTCCTCAATAATTTGTTGTTGTTCGTCTGTTAATTCAGGAACACGTTCGCGCCGAATAGACATTGATTCATCATCTGCTTTATGGATAATCGTGTTGTATTTTCCAGCACCTGGTTCCTCTTTCTCAGGAAAGTCATCGCGTGAATGTGCGCCGATGCTCGCTTTTCGTTCGAGCGCAGCAAGTGCAATTGCCTCTGACACAGTGAGAAGACAGTCAAGATCAAGTGCAGTATGCCATCCGGCATTGTATTCTCGATTGCCGACTACGTGAGTGTTCTCAGCTTTTTCACATAACATCTCTATCTCTTCAAGTGCTTGATTCAGACTTTCTTGACTACGTGCTATGCCTACTAATTGCTGCATTTTTTCCTGTAGTTGTGATTGGATTTCATAAGGATTATCACCTTCTGCAGGATTATCAAAAGGTTTCAGAACGTGTTGTGCAATCTCTTCAATATGACTTTCCTCAATTGGGACAGCATCGTTTTCCATTGCAAATTGTGCAGCATACTCTCCGGCACGTTTACCGAACACAAGCAGATCAGAGAGTGAATTCCCACCGAGTCTATTTGCGCCGTGTAATCCTGCTGCACATTCACCAGCTGCGAATAGGCCGGGGACACATGTCATCTGAGAATCTGCATCAACCCGAATACCACCCATAATATAATGTGTTGTTGGACCTACCTCCATCGGCTCTTGTGTAATGTCAATGTCTGCCAGTTCTTTGAATTGGTGGTACATACTGGGTAGTTTTCTACGGATATGTTCTTCAGCATTCGGTAGTTTTTCTTTAATCCAAGCGATATCCAAGAATACACCACCGTGCGGACTACCTCTCCCTTCCTGCACCTCCCGTACAATACAGCGAGCAATATGGTCACGCGTCAACAGTTCTGGCGGTCTACGTGCCTCTCGGTCTCCTTGCGTGTATAACCACCCTTCCTCAGGACTATCAGCCGTCTGATTAGCATAGAGTTCCGGTATATCGTCAAACATAAACCGATGTCCTTCACTATTCGTCAGGATACCCCCTTCGCCTCTAACACCTTCAGTAACTAAAATACCTTTAACACTGGGGGGCCAAACCATTCCTGTGGGATGAAATTGGACGAACTCCATATCAATCAGTTCAGCACCTGCGTGGTATGCAAGCGAATGACCGTCGCCTGTATATTCCCAACTGTTACTCGTGACCTGATATGCTTTTCCAACACCCCCTGTGGCTAAGACAACTGCTTTTGCAGTAAAGACCTTGAATCTCCCTTTTTCTCGTTCATATCCGAAAGCTCCTGAAACTCTATCACCTGTCTTAAGGAGGGATATGATGGTATTCTCCATATAGACATCAATCCCTTGGTGAATTCCGTGGTCCTGTAACGCTCGAATCATCTCTAAGCCGGTACGGTCACCGACGTGAGCGAGTCTTGGATACTGATGTCCACCGAAATTACGCTGAAGGATACTCCCATCTTCTGTGCGATCAAAGAGTGCTCCCCATTTCTCAAGTTCACGCACACGTTCCGGTGATTCTTTCGCATGCAGTTCTGCCATACGCGAATCTGATAGATACTGACCGCCCTTCATCGTATCTGCAAAATGCACTCGCCAGCTATCTCTCTCGTCTACATTTGCCAATGCTGCAGCGACTCCACCTTCCGCCATGACAGTATGCGCTTTACCGAGTAAGGACTTGCATACCAAGCCAACCCTCAAATCACTTGTAGATGCTTCAATTGCAGCGCGTAATCCAGCTCCTCCGGCTCCAACTATTAATACATCATAATCAAAAGTTTCGTAAGATGCCAAGTTAAAATTCCTCTCTATCAAGATTATACCATTTCTATTCGTTTTTATTTCATGACTGGATTTTGTGAGATGTTGTGTAGTATGACACAAACTAAAAGTTTGTGGCAGAATACGCGTTTGGTATTCTACATTAGAAAACAGACACTATAAATTAGAAATGGTGTAACTTAGAATGTAATATAATCCTTCCAACCCGTTGTTGCAATTATGCGAACATAAAGATCGGAGAATCCAACCCAACACAAACTCATCCATGCCCACAACATGTGCCGACGATTAAGGCAACTGATACAGTTGTACATATTTCTTCTAATCGGTGCTTTTGATAGTAAATCAACTATACCGCCAACTAAATGTCGCAATGAATGACACCCGAAAGTATATCCACCCAATAAAACCACATTAATTGCTAAAACAATTGTGCCGATTCCGATTCCGAAGGTTTTGCCACCATTACCATCGCTAAACCACAAAGCTTCCCAAACATCATAAGCGAGGACACCGACTATCACTATCGCTACATAGAGAAAATAGCGATGTATATTTTGAATAATTAAAGGAAAAGATTGTTCTCCGCGATACCCTTTACGCGGTTCCGATACAGTGCATGATGGCGGATCAACCCAGAACGCTTTGTAATATGCTCCCCGATAATAATAACAGGTAAAACGAAAACCGAGTGGTGCCCAAAGGATGAGAACTGCCGGTGTGATCAGGGATGGCATCCAGTCAGGCATGGCACCAAACCAACTGTGTGCTATAGTATGTTCATCAATACCGAACAGAAGCGGTGAATAGAAGGGTGTCAGATAAGGGGCATGATCAGGCAGAAAATGTGCACCTTCAAATACACGAAAGGTTGCATATAATATAAACGTTCCTAACCCAAGAAATACGACTAAAGGTTGAACCCACCAGACATCTTTACGTTGGGTGTGAAAAGGTTTGTGTTCAGTTAATGTTAGTTCCGATTGCGCCATAGGGGTTTCTTCTTTCTGTTTGTTTTGCTGAATTGTGCAATAATTCTATAAATCAACCGTATTTAAGCATATTGTAGCACAGAATTATATTTTTTGTCAAATTTGTCATTTAGTCATTTAGGGTGTGTCCGTATTTTGTCACTCTATTTGTCTGAATCGCGGATTACGCGGAGGGCACGGAGGACGCGGAAGGGAGTTTTGGAAATTTCATGGTCGCTTTTACATATAAAGAAATCTGCAATCAATAGTTCCGTTTCTGTGTCAACGGTTGAGGTGGATTTCACTTTTTAATCATCATTGCTGTGTCCCAAGATTCCGAATTGGTAATTTTTCAAATTGCTCTTTATAGGCTGTGACTGGATTCGTCTATCTGAAAAATTACCAATTTTACCAATTGTGATTCTGAAATGCGTCAAAAAAGGAATAAGAGAAAATCTAAAAGAAAATAGATAGGTAGGATAACAAAAAAGGCAGATACCCAAAATGGATACCTGCCTGCGATTGTCCATTAAGACTATCAAGATGTTCAGATGACACGCCCGGTATTGTCAACCATCCGTAACAAGGATATACTTCGTAAATGTGGCAGTGTGATCACCTCCCGGACCGTAGCTTACGGTAATCACGAGCTCATAATATCCAGCATCACCCGAACTAAATGATTTTTGTAACGTCAAGGAAGTATTGCCAGATGCATACTTGCCGATATTCTCAATATTATTATTCTCATCCTTTATAGCCATGTTGACATGATAGAGCTCCGAATTTGTCACCGTAACTTTAAGCTTATTATAATACCTGGTAAGAGTTGTCCTGTTTAAAGTTACATCAATTACCGAATCATTAATATCAATTCACAACACCAGCACTTACTCCTGCTGGCAAAGATGCTTGTGCGGTCTTCGCCTCTTGTCTACTTCCATATGTGGTAACTCGTCGTGAACGTACAAAAACTTGTGCTGTAGCAGAAACATCTACTTTGTCTATATCTCGAATGTGACCTACACGATTCTCTGGAATGCTCTTATTAATCACATTATTTAGTTCTTTTATTTGGAAATCATAGACCTCTCTTTCTGCTTTTTCTATTGGTTCTGATTGCCAGTTACCAATGACATGATCCCTTGTTTGACCCTTAAGTACAAAAGACACTTCACCATATCCTGTTGCAATTAGCCCGATCGTTATATAGTGATAGTCTTCTGGTTTATAGGGTGTCCATTCTTCCGTAACTATATTACCAGCACTATCTACAATTCTTTCTCCCACCATCTTCAGACCATTAGCCGGAGTTGACCGAATTGTCGGTTTAGTAGTATGCAACCCAGTTGATTCATAATCAGATCTCACTTCATTCCATTCCCTATCAAGGAATTCTTTAGGCAAATAAAGAATCATAACAGCTTCTAGGCTTAGCGGTAAAACTACAGCAACAAAAAGCACAATGACTGGAATAAAAAGTCGGAATTTTACTTTATTCATAATCTTCTCCTTTATTAATAAAGACCTTTCGTGTATAGTTCATATAGATGGGGTACCCCCATCCGTTCATAAAACAATTTTTCTGCCTCATCATTAAGTCTCATCCGTTCTCCTTCAGTGATTGGATTACCATAGTACCCAAACCCGAAAGGCTCTGGATATTCACGTTGGGCAGACTGAACAAGTGTTTGTATCTTCTCATGAATACGGTTTGACTCCTCAAAGTCTTGGTCTTTTGCAGCTTTTTTCCATTCAGTCTTTAATTGTTTATACCTTTCAAATTCTGAAATCGTTGGTGCAAACCCTACCGTGATTCTATAATGCGATACCACACTTGTTCCTCGATAATGTCGTAAGACAGTCCCATGATTATCGAAGAAATGTTGATAAGACCTATCTGGTGAAGGAGGTTCTCCCCATTTTGCAATATACTCTGCAAGGTATTTTTCACGATTAGCTTTAGCCCATGCATCAATTTCTGCTTCAGAAAATTCATTTTTTTCTGATGAACTATTCGTTCTCTCAGCATCAAGCCCACTGGCGTGTTCAATTGATGTTTTCCTTGCGGATGCGTCTATAGGTGTATCAGAAATAGAGTTTGGTGATTCTTCCTTCAAATGCTGTTGTGCTTTGATCTGGTCTGCCAGTTTTTGTGCTTCCTTCATTTCGGATTCAAACTGACGGTCTTCTGCATGTTCGTTGACCATCACAAGCACAAAAGCACCTATCAACAAGACAATGAGGACAACGAGTCCCCAGTAGATTTTCTTTCTCATGAGATTTTACTCCTTAACAATTAAGAAGGTTATCCCTTTACTTCGCCGCTTCTGACGAATAGGGTGGTTTGGTTGATGGTTTCAATATATCCGCAATTATTTTCAATGTTCCCTAATATATATATCGCGTGAGATTTAAATTCTTTAGTTTTTTTTCATTAAAATGGATAAACGTCCCTTATAGAAAAACGCAATTAGTAGTTTCGGAC
>JAAXGN010000112.1:0-584 GCA_012267415.1 Candidatus Poribacteria bacterium
GTGTAAGCTATGTAAGTAAGATCTTGTGAGATCTTGTAAGATCTTACAAGATTTGACAAGAGTTCTTGAGATGATGAAAAGCATGATATTGCCTAGACAGGTACATGGTATATGCCTAGACAGGTACATGGTATGTATGTATGCTATTCTGTCAAGACCAATTAGTATAACTATTTGGTGACGTGGCACTGTTACAAGGAACTTAAATCTGGTGGAACATTGATTTTTCATTAATAGTGTATGTTTCTGTCGTTCTCTTGGTGTGTGAACAAGATTAGATGCCCTTTATTAGCAGTGCTTGAAGTAAGCATCATTTTCATACCATCACAGCTTGCATACATGTGACCTAACTTTAGAAAAGGGACCTTATGGCTGGAATGAAGCAAAAAGTGGGTTAAGATAAATGCTTCAATGAGTCATTTTCGTTGATTTCAATGATACTCATGTCGTTGCAATCGACCTTACCATTGAGGAGTTATGCCCCCGCAAAGAATGAACACTCAGGAAATATTAATTTCCCCAAAACGCGATTAAACATTCAATCGCTAAACGTTGGCAATTTCCGTACACTTTATAATCAATTA
>JAAXGN010000112.1:597-2153 GCA_012267415.1 Candidatus Poribacteria bacterium
CATGACGGTGTTATTTATGCTGCTTTCATCGCCATTAAAGACTACAAAGGCATTGTAAGGTAAGCTGAAAACGCTTGTGCTTTGGTCGTGCCACTTTTTGATTATACGCAAGTACAATCGTAATTGAAACATGAACGAAGAGAAAAGTTATCGGTCTATTTCGTGTCTCCTAGCCTTGTGCCCGAGTTGTTTACGGATGCTACACAGTCTTTTCGTCTTCGAAGGTGGCAACATTGGAATCGATGATGGTGCATCTTCAACGGAAACCTCGTTCCCTCGCGTAGAGACGTCCTTTCTCGGGGTTGATGGGAGAGCGCCCACCGCATCTGTTGTCGAAGGTGAGCAGTATTCCCTTACGTGATCGAACAGGTACCTCTGTCGGTCAGGTGATAGGAACAACAAGGGGGGAAGTTGGTCTGCTCTGGGTGACCAATTATTCTTCATCAGCTTAAAACTGTTGCCACCACTGTCAGCAAACTTCTTTGCAATCAGTATGCCTTGGTTGCTGAAGTCAAAAGCGAAATGGTGGTAACTTTTATGCCAGGAACCCTCCTAAAATGTGGTGGATAGTATCCACACCAATTGTACGTTGTGGCCAGTGGTGTACTGTCCTGTGTACTAACCAATCATAGTGCTGCTTGGTGAACAGCCTACAGTACAGGAAGGGCCATTTCCAGGTGCTAACACACAGTTGCAACCCAGGCGAGCAAAATGTTCAATCCTGTTCTCCTCTATCTTGTTCAGGGTTCTCAAGTCAGTAAACACCGTAGAAAGTTGTCATTGCTGATGGTGGGCTAATGGAGAGTGAGACAAATCTATATGTAAACAATGAACTAGTGAGTAACAGTACTTTGTTGATACCTCTAGCTCACCTTCCCGAGGTGCTTCCATCTCTGTTCAAGCTATTCTGACAATATTGCAAGCGCTAACCTTAACAAAGTAAGCTATGTACAAGCAATGCATGCATGTATCCGTAATGTTTTAGCTAAAATTACATGACAAAGAACATCGATGTGTTATGTTCTCAAAAAAAAAAGATATAATGTTTTGTTATGTGAGTGCTTCATTTCACAGGATAGCTTCATTGGAAATGATTGCGTTAACACTACCACAGTATGGAGGTATGGAGGGAGGTAAGGTGTGATAAACAGTACTCTTCCAGTGTAACAGTAATACTACATGTATTTATGATACAGATATCGGAAATGAAATTAATCCTCCATGAAGTGGACGAAAGATTTATAAAATGTATAGACTAATGAAGAACTCGGAAAATGGATCATGTACATGTATACCAGTAAGTGCATGTGTTTTCAATGTACATATATACTTACAACAACTCTTGGTTGATAGGAGGAGGACATCAGTGACGATACGCCTACTGTGAGTACATGTGTATGGTACATGTATGTGTTATGTAAAGGAAATGATTTGGCTTAAACTACCCTTGCAGTTTAACGGCCACCACTTGCTGAAACTTCCGGAAAAGGACATTAAGGCATATGTCAGAACCCTCCTGGACATTTTGTTCACCTAGTAAGAGCAATCTAGAGGGC
>JAAXGN010000141.1 GCA_012267415.1 Candidatus Poribacteria bacterium
CGGAATTAGTAGTTTCGGGCTTGGATTCTCATTAAAAAAACGGGTTAAAATTCGAGCGTAAAAAACGCCACAAACCCTGACTATGACTGGGTTTGTGGTTGATTTTAGTTGTGTAAAAATGGTATAATATAAGGAAGGAAAATAGGGAGGCTGCAACCTCCCTATTTATTACAGAAAAAACAAGTGGAGTTGCTTTTTCTGCGAATCACTTCCAAACATTATACATAGTATATCAGCAAAAAGCAACTCCTTTGCGGACTTTTTATCATTCAACGTCTGTTAGCGTACCGCTAACAGACGTTGAATGATAGAAGTCTTTTTCAAGGGAGTTTTTTTGTGAATCTAATAGAAGTGATAGAGCGTTTTCCTACACAGGAATCGTGTATCGAGCATCTGGAGGGTATTCGCTGGCGCGGTAATCCGTATTGCCCGCATTGTGGTAGTGTCAAGATAGCGAGTAAGAATGAGAGTCAAGCGGATGGTAAAGTTGGACGCACAGGGCGTTACAACTGTCATGATTGTCATGCATCATTCAAAGTAACTTGTGGGACGTTGTTTCACGGCACAAAAATCCCATTGCAGAAATGGTTTCTGGCTATCTCATTGATATTGAACGCAAAGAAATCGTTGTCAAGTTGCCAACTTTCAAGGGATTTGGAATTGAATCAGAAGACAGCATGGCGAATCGAAACGTGCATAAGGGCAGAGATGACTAAAGAGACCAGTGCGACACTCTTACAGGGCATCATAGAGGCGGACGAAACCTACATAGGGGGCAAACCCCGTAAGCGTAACAAACAAGACGATAGAGAACCATCTAAGCGCGGTAAAGGCACGAATAAGACACCAATACTCGGTGCAGTGGCAAGAGGCGGTCAGGTTGTCGCAGAAGTAGCAACCGAATTAACGGGACGGGCTATCTACAACTTCATTCAACGACATGTCAATGTCAAAGAATCCGAACTGATGACCGACGAGTTTCACGCCTATCGTGAGATAGGCAGACAGATGAAACACCACGTCGTCAATCACTCCGAGCAGTTTGTCGATGGTGAAACTCACACCAACACAATCGAAGGTTTCTGGGCGTTAATCAAAAGGGCGTGGTATGATTCACACCATCACTACAAGGTTGAATACACACCCCTCTATGTCGCGGAGGCGTGTTACAAGTATAACAATCGAAAGAATAAGAAGGTGTTTGATAAGTTCGTCAATCAGAGCATGATTATTGCATAATGCAAGCCAACTCAATGTCAAATCTAAGACTATTTTCACTGGTGATAACTTGCCCATTTTACGAGGTATGAACTCTGAATCTATTGACTTGATTTACCTTGACCCACCTTTCAATAGCAAAGCAAACTATGCAGCACCCATTGGTAGTGAAGCCGCCGGTGCTGAATTCAAGGATACTTGGACGCTTGATGATATTGATGTCGCATGGCTTGACCTTATTGAGATTGACCACCCCGCCGTCAACCGGGTTATACAAGCGGCAATGACGGATTCCGATAAATCGTATCTCATTTACATGGCGGTCAGGTTGATTCAGATACACAGGTTATTAAAGCAAACAGGAAGCATATATCTGCATTGCGATCCGACTATGAGCCACTATCTAAAATTGCTACTCGACGCAATATTTGGCAGAAAACAATTCAGAAATGAAATCGTGTGGCATTATAGGCGGTGGACAGCAGGAAACAAGAATTTTCAACGGATGCACGATACAGTTTTACGTTTCACCAAGACTGATGATTTCATTTTTTATATGCAATACGAACCTTATGGTGATTGGATAAAAAAAGATTATACACACAAAGATGCTGACGGTAAAAGGTGGCGATGGCATACTATCAAAGGAGAAAGACAAAAAGTATATCTTAAAGATGAAAATAGGGGAGTGAAAGTAAACGATGTGTGGCAGATTCCATATTTAGGATCAACTGCCAAAGAACGGACAGGCTATCCAACGCAAAAACCGCTTACCCTTCTTGATAGAATAATCAAAGCAAGCACTCCCAAAGATGGAATTGTGTTAGATCCATTCTGTGGTTGTGCAACTACACTGGTTGCAGCGGACAGACTTGGACATGACTGGATAGGTATTGATATATCCCCAAAGGCAGCGGAATTGGTAGTCGAGCGGATTAAAGCGGATCAAGGCTTATTTGAGGATATAACGCATCGGACGGATATTCCCAAGCGCACAGACATGGGAGATATACCAAGATACAATGTAGCAGAAAATAAGCAACAATTATACGGGGTGCAGGCAGGTAATTGTAAAGGCTGTGGAGAACATTTTAACATCTATAATCTGGAAGTTGATCACCTGATTGCCAAATCGGTCGGAGGCACTGACCATATTGATAATCTGCAACTACTCTGTGGCAATTGTAACCGCATCAAAGGAAATCGAGGGCAAGAATATCTCATTAGCAAGTTATCTCAACGATAAAGACTTGTCAGGCGTAAGCCTAACAAGTCCTTCAAATTCCCTAACTACTTATTCTGTACAAAAATTGAAAGACCGAAACATTATTCGAGCAACATAACACCAATTTCCAAGCCCAAAACTACTAATTCCG